>JAFWIE010000013.1 GCA_017533825.1 Atopobiaceae bacterium
CCTTCCAGATTGCGTACGCCATGTCCATTCACAAGGCGCAAGGACTTGAGTATGACTCGGTGAAGCTGGTAATCCCCTGCGAGGTGGATGACCTCGTGACACACGACATCTTCTATACCGGTGTGACCCGCGCGAAAAGGCGCCTGAGAATCTACTGGGAACCGGAGTCGCAGGAAAAGATACTCGAGTCATTCGAAGGGAGGGATGGACGCGAAGGCATTATAAAGAAGGAGCTCACGTTTTTGAAGCAGATTGCCAAGAAAAGAGGAAACAAGATCTGATGTTGGCTTCGGGCTAATTCACCATACGCCAATAGGAATTGAATACCGCACCACACGCAAGCCTCACCGCACTAGGGAGGCTCATGGTCAAAACGAATGCGTCCGTTTACCTTGCGAAAAGGCAGAAATCATGACGATGTCGCACCCGGACTCGCACACGCGAGAACGTCGGGCAAGAAGAAGACGCCCGCACCCCTTCAACAGGAGATTACCGGAGTTGGCCACGTCGCACTAAAGAGAGGCTTTGCCTGCGTTCCCAAGTGGGTAGGCAATTTCTTCAGAAACGAGATTAAAGAAACAGCCTTCAGGACTATCACATCGTGCGTCCGTGCTCCTCACGGAGGTTTGCGGGCGCGGTAGTGTCGGGAATGTTGGTGTAACGGCCATTTCGCAGGGAGCGCGGCCAGTTGCCCAGAACCCTAAATCTCTACCTCATCCTACGCCGCCTCGAGCTCGTCCGCAAGCTCCAGGCTCGCGTCGATCGCCTTCCTTGCTATGAGCCTCAGCTCCGCCGCCCTTTCCTTTGACGGCCGGCCTTCCGCCTCCGGCCTCCTGCGCCCGTCGTACAGCTCGGACATCTTCTTCTCCGAGAAGTAGCGAGACGCCTGCCACTCCTCGTCCTGGTCGCACATGACGGCGCCGACGAGGCGCTCCAAGGCCTTGGTCGACGGGAAGACCTGCACCACCCTCGACCTGCGCTTTAACTCGCGGTTCGTTCGCTCCTGGACGTTGTTGGTGCGCAGCCTCTTCCAGTGCGTGCTGGGGAAGTCGAGGTAGGCCAGCGCGTCCGGCTCGGCGTCCTCCAGTATGCGCGCGGCCCTCGGGCAGCACTCCTCCAGCATCTCGGTGGCGAGGTGGCACGTCGCGCGCACGACCTCGGCGTCCTTTGCCCGGAACACCGGGCTGACGATCCTGGCGACGCGCCTTCTCAGCTGGCGCGACCTCGCCTCGCGGACGCAGTCCCGGATCAGGTGCACGGCGCAGCGCTGCCACGCCGCGCCCTGGAAGGTCTCCTGTATCGCGCGGCGCAGGCCCTCGTGCGCGTCGGAGGTGACGAGCTGGACGCCGTCGACGCCGCGCTCCCTTACCTTCCGCAGGAAGGCGAGCCAGGAGTCGTACGACTCGGCGTCGACGACGCCGAGGCCCAGCACGTGGCGCCAGCCGGACTCGTCGCAGCCGATCGCGGTCACGACGGCGGCGGGGGCCACGCGTCCCTCCCTCCCGCGCTTGAGGTACGTCGCGTCGAGCCACAGGCACGGCATGCTGAGCCCACCGAGCGGCCTCGCGAGCAGCCCCTCGACCTCGGAGTCGAGGCTCGCGGCTATGGCGCCGGCCTGGTCCTTCGACAGCCTCTCGATTCCCATCGCGCCGGCTATCTTCCGCGCCTTCCTCGTGCTCGTGCCGGTGGCGCACGTCTCCGCCACGGCGGCCACGATCGCGCGGTCGACCCTCTGGTAGCGCTCGATCACGTCGTCGGGAAAGAAGCTCCCGACGCGCAGCTTGGGTATCCCGGGCGTCAGCGTGCCGACGCACGTGGTCAGCCTCCGCTCGCGATACCCGTTCCTGCTGTTGTGGGTCGCCTCGCAGGGCTGGTCGGCCTCTGCGCCCATTGTCTCGTTCACGACGGACTCGGCCAGCTGGCGCAGGAGCTCCTGCAGGTTGATGCAGCCGTCCTCGAAGCGCGGCATCGTCGCCATCTCGACGGCGACGTCGGCCGTCCCCACATCTGCTATGCTGTTGTCCATGTTGCGGTCACTGCCTTTCTTGTAGAACCTGACTGATTTGGCGATCTCAGATTCTAGGCGGTGGCCGCGCTCCTTTCAAACGGCGTTGCCTGCGCAGGACTTCGTCTTACACCAACTTTTACGACACAATCCTTGGGATGCTGCAAGGCGTTCGTAGAGCCTCTTGGCCGGGACGACTAGCAGTAAACACGTATCAGAGAGCCGCACTTATCAGATGACACGCTTGCATCCGGAGATTCTATCGTGCTAGCAGCACCAGAGACGCATCGCCTCTCTTGAGCAAAAGGACTCACGCTCACAACAACGTTCCCGACACCGTCCTCACGCGAGGAGAAGGCCCACGGCAAAGGAGGCCAAGTTGAGCGTGCAAGACATGAGCCACGGATGCGATGTGACGGAGGCAGTGCGGTAGAGCAGGGCTTCCACGCCCGTCGCCACCAGCTCCGCCGCCAGCAGGATCGGCCATGCCGGATCTGACAAAGACAAGCTCGCACGCCAGTGCACGGAGATGCAGAGGAGCTCTACCGCGGGGTTGGTCGCCACTTGGGACAGCGCCACTACCGCAAGTGCTCGCCACCCACGCACACCGAAGAACGCGAAGGCGAGCGGGAGCTCTACGGCGACGGTTGACACAAGCGCAAATGCCAGTAGGGCCACCGTAGGATACGCTTCACCCATGACGCCCAACCTGTCGACAAACAACGCCCCTATGCCGGCCTCGGGATTCGCCACAGCTTGAGATGGCCGCGAGCGCCAGTTCGAGCATCACCAGAGACACGAGGGACAGCACAGATAGCCCAGACCCCGACTCCATCCGAACTCCCAGCAACGCCGGCAAGGCGCCAATCGCCAGCGAGAACGAGGCGATGCCGAAGCCCATTCCTTTCGCATTAGGAAGGAGTCTCGTCAGTGAGCAAAGGGTAATCGCCATAGTGAAGTTGAAGAGGAAGGCTGCCGCGATGCCTGCCGCCACGTTGCCCCACGATGCCGGGAAGAGCAGCGCGACAGCTCCCAGCGAGACAGCCGATGCCGCAACAGCACCGATCCTGTCTGCCAGTCGACCGCCCACGGCCTTTCCCGCCACGACGGCAATGACAGCGGAAAGAGCAAGCCCCGGCACGGCCTTCCAAGGAAAGCCCATGGATGTGCCCGCGTAGCTACGCAAGCCTACCGTCAGTGCAAGCAGGACGACCGCAAGCCACCCCCTGCGAGACAGCGAGAAAGCGAGCATGCCAGCCTTCTCCGACGACTCACCTACCATCGTCAACACAAGTACAGTACAGGCCAGCAGCAGCACGACCATCAGCGCCGGAACCCATGGCATACTGTTGAACCCTGCGAGGCCGCCAAGAAAAACGCCTAGCGCCCCAGTGGAGATGAACTCACCAGCGGGCGCCATCCGTTCGCCCGAGTTTTCCAGTACCTCGATGCCGCCCACGCAGTGAAATAGAGCATTACCAAGCGCGACAAGTCCGACCGAGGGTACCGCTAACATTGCACCATCCGCCCAGCCGCATGCAGCACCACATCCCACCAGCACGAACGAAACTAGCGCCGCGCGCTGCGAGAAGCGACTTCCAAGGACATCGAGCAACGCACCCACCGGCAACTGCAGGCAGAAGGCTACCATGTCATAGGTGATAATCGCAAATGCCGACAACTCCCAATCCCAGGCACGCAGGCCCGGCACAATCCAACCCAGCAGCGTGGAGACGCATACGAGGTCGACCACGAAGTGACTGAGAGCGTAGACCGCGGTCACGCGCGCCACACTGCCATGGTTCATCATCACGAGGACTTACGACCGAGCCAGACGACACCCGCCGTAGCGGCAACGGATACCGAGGCGACACCAACCGCATGAGGCAGGTGACTTTCCTCAGTGTTTTCCGCGTCTTTTTCCACGAGAGAACTTGAGCAGCCCGAGCTTTTATCAGAATTCTCGGGCCATGGCTGCACTGAATCAGGTTCATCAGAGTCTGGCCAAACCACATCCGCCAGTACAGGCGCAGAAGCGAATGCCAAACTGACTACCGTGGCTAATACTGCTGTGATGATTCGCTTCATCGTTAACCGTCCTAAACCAACGTAACTCATCCTTAAGCATCGTATTGCCGTGTGCAAATGTGCACTTCGCCAGCAAACGTCTTTTCGCTAACGCCAGCGTCATTGAATCACGGCGTCACATCCCATGATTCCTGCATAGGTAAGAACTGAAACGATCTCAAAGATAAGGTCCTTGCCATCAGACGTGGTGTAAAAATTACCACAGGATGTGATAACCGGACTTATGTTTCCCTCCCATGGGGCACGAGCATCTAGATCGTTCATGTCGTATACGGCCTCTTCAGGAGGGATTTGCGAGAGACGATCTCGTAGTAGATTTGTCTGGCGCGCCGTGGCCAGGCAATCTTCGGAAGCACAGAAGCCACTATGCAGAAACTTGACCGCTAGGCCGGCAATCTGCACAGCATCTGGGATGCGCATAATGATGGTCGAATAGAGCGAGTACAGCACGCTAGTGGATCCGATATCCGCAGCTTTCCGTCCATC
Organism: Atopobiaceae bacterium; assembly: GCA_017533825.1. GTDB lineage: Bacteria > Actinomycetota > Coriobacteriia > Coriobacteriales > Atopobiaceae > RUG440. Next base: position 4,580 of record JAFWIE010000013.1, read on the forward strand.
AGAACTCGCAATCACGATGCTCACCGTAACACCTCTATCGTTATTGTCGGGTCAATTTTGGAAGCCATCTCCTTCAATTCGGAGACGCATTGCCTTATGAACTTTCTTGAGTACCCCTTTTTGCGCACATCAATAATTACCTTCTGCGCGTAATCCTTTGGCAGTTGCATCTTTCTTTCCATCAGCTGCATCTTCAATTTGCTCTTTAGCTGGGGAAGATTATTTACCAAATCATAGTTTTTGACCTCGATCGACGTTTTGACACCCTTGATTTTTGCCACAACGTCCGGTCTAGTTGAGCCTGGAGTCCCCCACGAAACCTCCTTGCCATTCATGAATGATACTTGGTTATCACCACGATATTTTTTCAGAACGTACTCCTCCGAATCCTTCCAGCTCGGAACGGATTTTCTAGTTGTCTTCGGCCTGAATGCCTTGCCAGCTCCGCCCGCAATAGCACCGGTAATGGCTCCCCACATGAAGCCTTTGCTTCCCTCTAGGGCAGCAGCTTTAAGTGCCTTGTCCATATCACCCGTCTGATAGCCCGTAGCAATACCGGCAGCAGCCGCCCCCATGACGCCAGAGGACATTGCGAACGAAGCCGCAGTTTTGGCCGAGGCAGCAAACACGGTGTTCACGGTATGCATGGCGACGGGCGCCCCTGCTCCTCCTGTCGCAACTGTGACGACAACGCATACGAGGATAACGCCGCTTCCTATCGCCATGTTCCTAATGGCCCTGTCATACGTATCGTCGTACTCTTCAAAAGCCTGTATTACGGTATGGCCATCTTCGCCAACCGTGAAAACGTACTTTTGACTGCCAATTTCAGATGCGATTTCTTTTAGGGTATAACCAAAGAAGACATTTTGTTTTGAGTTATTATCGAGCTCTTCCAAATACTCCTTAGAGACGTATGTGGATTGGACATCCTCCACCTGCACGTCGTCATTGTCAAATGCAGCCTCGATTTCGGCAATAATGGAATCCTGTGTGTATTGCAGCAGCGCGGGATCATCAAGCGCAGTGAACTCAGGCACGCTACCAGTCGTATTGTTTTGCGGGTTGGAAGCTTTATATGATGTAATGCTAACCAACCGGCCGCTAGGTCGATTCTCCGTGACTGGTCTCGGCATCCAGCATTGCGCTACGGGTTGAGCGTTCGAATAGACGGGACACGTCAGCACCATCGACAAAGACAGGAGAATGCACAAAACGCCCTTTAGCAGCTTCGTCACTATGCGTCACCAGCCTTAGAATTGGTGTTTCTGCTTTGAATCGAAGTTTGTCTCGATGAGTGCTCCTCTTTGGCGTCTTCGTCTTCAGCCATCGATGCATAGTTGCCCGAGGCGGTTTCCTTCAGTTGTTTTTCGTCTTCGTTCGAAGTCTTGTCCTCCTCAGGACTCTTTGAGGATTGTTGCGACTCTGACCGTTGGTCCACATACGTATCGCTCGTGTACGGCAGAGTAACCAAGGTCCCGTCTTCCTCTATTGTCGCGCCGGCCTCGACCCGGGCGTTTACCTCAGAAACATCCATACCATTGACTACAGAAGCCTTCAACACATCATCGTCACCTACATAGATGCGTTTCTCAGTAGGATTCTCTTTTGCTGAGGGATTCTGCACCGTTACCGTGTAAATTCCTTCGTCAGTAAACTCATCGCCATCTGAGGCGCTCCTATTGAAACGCGTATCTTCGACTAAGCCATCTCGGGTGTTGTTCATGACTTCTTTGCGCACGTTAATCTCAAGATAGTGCGAGCCTGCAGTGTCGATACTAAATCCATTGGGCGTCACTGAACCGTTATGGAGTTCACTCTTTGTCTCCGTATCCATCAAAAACACCATTGCATTGCTGTTGCGCACCTTGAACCTAAAGAAGATACGATAATTGCGGTACTCATAGACTTGATCGATATTTCCAATAACCCATACAGGGGGAATCAAGCCCGGGCTCTTGATTTCGTAGTCAAGCGCCACCTCGTAATCGCCCTCCTCGAATACGTCAACCTTTGTCTCAGCGCCAACCTTCACCCCTTTTAGATAGTCTTTGTAGATTTGCGGTTGACCCTTCGCATTTTGATAGTCGGTGTGACGAATTAAGAGGGCACCTCTACCAAAGTCGGTCTGCTCTATACCAAAATACTGGTCATAACCGTTAATATCCTTGGATATCACCAATGATTCGTTCCCGTTGAGCTTGTCAATATTCTGTTCCAGAACAAAAGAAAGCTTGATTCTGTCACCAACGCTCTTTCGGAAAACGGGTGTGTTCCCTTCTGTTCTGCTTGTGAAGCCTGAGATAACGAATTTTCCGAGGCTCCACGCATAATGGGGATCGTCTTTCTTAACGGAATCTGAACCTGTATACCCGTTGTCAAGCCCAGTATTCACCACTTCCGCGAATTCATAGCGATTGACAGCGGTATTCTTGCTATCACCAAGGGCAAGAGAAATGCGAGGGATGAATAGGGCCAAAACCGCTATTACAAGCACTGCTGTTAGACGTCTCGTCAGCATAAGCAACACTCTCCCCTTTGCCATTAGGATGTGTAGTCTTCACGATTCTACCCCAGACAACCATACGGATGATTAGCTGCCAGCCACAGAAGTGTCAAACGGCACTAGGGAGCGCTTTTGCTTGCGCATCACTCTCGAACCGACTAACAGAGAACCCCATGCTAGACTGGTCCCATGACCACGAGCGCAACAGACAACACCCTTGCCTACTACGCAAAGAACGCGGAGGCATTCGCCGCATCCACCTCGGACGTGGACCTCTCATCGTTACGCCAAAGGTTTGCCGCCCTGATTCCTCCGGGCGGGCGCGTGCTCGACCTCGGGTGCGGCTCGGGGCGCGACTCGAGGGCGTTCCTCGACATGGGCTTTCGCGTGACGGCGACAAGAAGCGATGAGCTGAGGTCGTGCTCGCGCCAATAATCAGGAGTTCCTGACGCCGTTGAAGCCGCCGACCATTCAAGGTCAAGACCCTCCGACGCTTGGTGCCTTTGCGTTCACGAGAGCATCACCTGTGGGCGTCCAAATGCCTCACCGGTATCGAAAACCCTGCCAGTCGGGCACCCAGAAAAGATAGCCCCACGTGCTCTCTTTTGAGCATGCAGTTATCTGATACATAATCCTTGGCTTGTGCAACCTATTCCATGTCATCTAACACCTTATCGGCCTTGCCCATCGCGTCATTGATTTGGTCCACGTTGATCTCGTTCATACCATCCGTTTCGTCGTTCTGCTTTACTAGATTTACCTTCCCCATCTGGTAGAGAATGCTTACTAAGAGCACGAGATTCTGCACAACGCGTTTCTCGAAATCGAAAAACCCGTGCCAGTTGGTCTTACCGTACACGTTCACAATCGTATCAAGGCGTGCTAGCTGACGCTCGTACTCTGTATATAGTTTGCAGATGGCGTCATAGTATTTGTTGGCATACATACTCAGCTCTCGGAGGTAACCCACTACCTTGGTCACCTCTTGCTCCTCGCGACGCGCCTCGCGGATGCCCTCGTGAGCTTTGGATGACATTGACGATCCTACAACGTTGAAAATCACGCCTCCAACCAGCAGCCCCACTCCAAGAGTACTTGCGCCAAGCACCGCTGTGCCAGCAGCGATACCACCACCTCCAGCAGCAATTGCCCCACCTCCAAGAGCGGCCAATGCCGCGTTTGTGGCAGCGACTCCGCTTAGCGACGCAATAGCTGTACCAGTAGAGGCCGTACCAAGCGCCATAACAGCAGCCATGGTCGCCCCGGATGCAGCAACTCCTCCTGCTGTTCCAAGGGCGGCGCCACCCATTCCTCCAAGCAGCACGCCCGCTCCAATGGAAGCCTCCTTGATTTCTGCGGGATCAAAGGTCGGTAGGCTCACTCCACCCTTGTCGTATGGCTTAAATTCTGGCCGATTCTGTATTCGCTCGATAAGATCGGAGAACTTGCCGAAACTGTCAAGAACCTCGAGCTCTTTTTTTCCAAGACGATCCATCGTCCTTAACGTTTTCTTGTTCTGCGTCTCGAACCGTTGTACATTGCGCTTGTGCAATTCTTTCGCACGGTTCATTGTTTCGTTGGCGCCTTTGAATTTCATCGCACCATGAACCCCGCTACCGATGCCTCCCGTTGCAGCCACAGCAGCCGCGACGCCTACAATAATTGGAATAGGCACGCTTCCCCCTTCCGCGGTCATCTGGCATTCCCTCAGCGACCAATCAACCAAAAACCAAGGTATTATCCTTATTGCTCATGAACTCATCAAAGCTGCCCACCCATGGCAGAGAGAAGCCAAGCGAATCGCTCGCGGCCATCAGCGCTTCCGTAAGTTCCTCGCCACTTAGGCTTCCATCGAGTTTTGCCATGAGGCTGTCGTAGACCGACATCTCCCTCGCAAGCTCATCGTAGTCTATTCCCTCGAGTTGCGCTGCATAACGCTCGAAACCATCCGCCCATGCCCGCAGTGCCGCCACCTCGGCATCGATAGTATGTAACTGATCCAAAGAACACACGAGTCTGTTCATGATACGGCTTCGATCGAAGAACAGGAGGAGCGTCACACTCATGATCCCAGTTACTATTGACCCGCAGATACTCGGCATAGAGTCCCCCACACCCGGTATCTTAGAAAGCGGTGAAGACAACAACGCCTGACTAACGAGCGTTCCCGCCACTACGGACGCACCGGTTGCGATTATCTTGCAAAACGCACGGAGTCTTTCTCCCGCAGCATAGCAGTTGGGATTAATAAAGAGCACCTCACCGGCCTGAACGAGCGATGCATATGCTTGTCTAATCAAAGTCACCGCATTCGCGCTAGTTGTGAAGAACGCGTTCGCAAGTGTGGTGGTTAGGCTCGAAAGGGCGCCGGCCACTGCACCCTGCCCAAGCTGCTTGAGAATCTTCCCGTAATCGGCAAGCGCTTTGCGCATACCCTTTGTCAAGCCATTGCCAACTGCTTTGAGCATTCCTGATAAGTCGAATTCTTCTCGACGTCCGTTCCCTAATCGATCAGAATCATCACGAACGAATGGCGCTATCTCGTCCTCGACGCAAAGCCATACCTCTACGAACATAAGACCAAGGGCTTGTCGCAAGGCCATAAGGCCTGACGACTTTGCTGCTGCCTTAGCGGTGGATCCCCAGAACTGTCTGCTTGTGTAGTATGTGCTGTTGATTGCGGAATCGTAGGAGCTCCGTGCTTTACGATCAGCCTCACGCATGGCTTCCCGGTCTACCTGTTCCTGTGTCTCCAGCTTGTGGAGCTCGCTTTCTTGTTTGCCAGTGCGCGTCGGGAGGTCGCGCAGTTTCCTGATGCGCTCCCGTCTCTCGATTTGCCGTTCGTCCAGCCAGGAAATGTATTCACTTATGCTCTTGTCCTTCATTGACCGATTAAGGCTACGATCGGTCGGCTGCAGATTGTCTGCCCTACTCGCAAGGTCAGAAGCACTCATTCCTGCGAGTACCCTGCCACGATCACCGTGAATCTCCTTGGCAGAGATCACGTGGTCTAGGTCAACGTCGGCGTTCCGAGCAACTGTCTTGCCGGTATAGGCATCGACTAGTCGACCATCTTTCTTCGCAGCACTTATTTCTCTGTTTCTCGCTATGTAAGCTTCTGTCTGGTGCAGCTCTGTCGACACGCCCTTGCTGTACTGCCCCTGTGCCTCGTATGCTCTCTGGTTGTCAGCGCTTTTGTATCGCATTTTGGAATCGACGCCTATCTGGCGCACGTTGTGCACGGTATCGACATCACCACCGTACTGGTCATCAAAGAACAACGCGTCAAGCCCAAAGGAGGTCACTATGCTTTGAAGCACAATCTGGCGGTATTGCGATATCAGCGACTGGAAAATGTCTTCGTTTGAGTCCGGCAGGTAGCTGGTTGCGGCAGCGGTGGCATAGTCCATCGTCATGGCTGGCGGCTTACACGAGTATTGTCTCGCAAAGACTAGCGTATACGTATTCGTAATCGCCAAGCTGCAAGTTTATACGCTGAGCAGTCTCATCATCTAGGCCAAGCGCCGTCTGCAGACGTGCTGCGTGCTCTCGTTCCTCATCGTCGAAATCCTCACCACTCTTAAGCAGCGCAAGAAGCTCCAGGAACACAATCCGACGGGACCTTTCACTTCCTTTGGCTACGACATCCAATGCAGTTATGTCATCGAACGGAAGAGAAGCATCCGGACCAACGTTCATCTCCAGTCGAAACGCCTCAATCATCCGCTTTTCTTCGTCCTCAATTAGTCCGTTGGCCTCAGCGGCCTTTTCAGCCAGTGCTATGAAGGCCAGCTTCTCGTTGGCGTTAAGCTGATTCAAAAACATCATCTTCTCCAGTCTTTGACGTACACTATGCCTTCCGACAGATTGGACATTCATTCTCTGCCGTTATACTACACAATTTATCCTATGTCGTAGTTGTTTCCCAAATACAAATGACAGAGGGCGATGTAACTTGCCAATCGAAGAGATATAGCTCGACGGCCAAGGCAGCTGGTAGGATTCGCATTTACACGAAGACAGGATGGCAGAGCATTACGACGAGCGTCGAAACACGCTTCGCATGGGGATGCCAGCGTTTGGAACACCCAGCCTATAATCTGGAACAGGTGCCATTATGGCTTGGAATAATCATTCCAAGCCTTCTGACATTCCAGTCCGGAGCAGGCAGATTGAGATTCGAAGCCATTACGGCATCGAGGCAAAGAACTACGGCTTCTACGTGTGTCGCAACAAGCGCCTCATCTCGTAGGCAGACCGGCTCGACGGAATCATCCCAAACGACCAGGACTTCTACTCGTTCAGGAGCCGAATCGTCATAGACGAGAGCGCGGACGAGGTGTTCGGAATCGACTCCAGGAGGCGGCTCCACCTCGCATGGCCTACATCAAGCGCGATTGAGGAACGCTGCTCTCTGCCCCTGCACAAAGCTAAGGCGTCCGTCTGTCGGCTCGACAGAAAGCTGGCGTGCGCGAACCGGCCGAGCGCCCTGACCATCGCGAACCGCCTTGCCGCCCAAATGCCACCAATCACCCCTCGTCAATGTTTATAATCCCACCGCAGCGGGTCTTCCCGTAAGTGCTGCAGCCCCAGAACTTCTTGCCCTTGCGCACACCGTAGCGGGCCGTGCGGAGCACCATGGGAGCCCCGCAACGCGGGCAGGACGGCACGGCTCCATTCGACTCGTTCGCACCCTGTCGCGGTTCTATGGCAAGAGGTGCTGCGACACTCCCCCGCAACGGCTCTTCGACCTCGCCCGTAGACGGATTGGCAGCGAGCGACGCGACGATTCCGTACCTGTCTGCCAAATCACTTCGCCGTGGCGAGTTCAGCTCCAGCCACCGCCCGCAGCGCACCTCCATATTCTTGAACGTCTCGACGAGGTCCTTCCTCGAACGGGTCGCGTCCAGCCGCTTAATGTAGTCGACGAGTTGGTCGGCGCGGATGACCTGCTGGCGCACCTCGGGCGGGGCGTCGTCCGCCTTGAGCAGCGTCCTCTCGTTGGCAAGCACGACTACGGACTGGTAGTATTCATCGAGCACAAACCGCTGCGCCAAGCGTCTGACCGAGCCGGATCCCGACATTCGCACGGTCTTCAAGAGGTCCACGTGCCTGCGGTTCTGCGACACCGGGGAGTAGATTCCCTCGCGTCGTCTGCCCCTCCCTTGCCCAAAGGTGCGAACGAACGCACCCGTCGAGTCGATCTCGATGTCTCCCACGAGGTTCTTACACTCAATGACCAAGGTGTGGTAGGGGGTGACCACCAGGAAGTCGATCTGCGCCCTCAGCCCCTCGTGCTCGAGACACAAGTCATGGATGAACACCAAGGGATAGTGACCGTTCATCAGCTCGAACACGATCTTGCGCTCCCCCGCCACGCCGGCCTGGGTCAGCCGTATGTCGCGCTCGAGGTCCTCCCTTTTGTCGTTCGGCACGGCCGAGCGCAGAGCTTCCATCTTACGGAGTTCGAGCTCCGAGCGCGTCGCCCCCTCGTTGAGGAAGACCGGCCCGTGCGAGGGAAGCGTCAGGCGTCCAAACATCGGCAATACTGCTTTCTTGTAGGCGACAAAGACTTACAGGAATTGTACTACCCGGCACGGTTGCCTTACACGTTCCTCGTGAACCTGCACCTCGGGAAGCTCGAGCAACCGAGGAACTTGCCGTATTTGCCGTTCCTCTCCAAAAGCTCGGACCCGCACCACGGGCACACGGTGCCCGAGTCGGCAGCCCGCACGTCGCGGGCGTAGTCCGCCCTCGCCTCCCTCGTCGATTCCAACGCAAGCTACTCGATGCGCCCCTCCAGAGTCGAGAACTGGAGACCGTTGAACGCGACGTCCCAACTGCCGAGGTCTTCCCGCACAAGCCGAAGCAGGTCGTCGTTCCCACACACGCGCCACCCTTCGCCCCGCGTTGGCACGTTGACCAGCTTGCACCTGTCCGAGAACACGACGTAGCTCACGAAACACTCCTCAGGAACAACGAGCCGTCGCGAGAGTGCCCTCACGTGGGCCGCGTTCTGCATGATGGGGTTGTAGAAGCGCGTCTTGGTCACCTTGTTGAGCGCCTGCGTCCACTGGCGCTGCCCCTCGGATCCAAAGATCCAACCGGAGTAGTTCTTCGACTCGAAGACGAATACGCCGCGTTCGTGCAGCATGAGCACGTCGAGCTCGGCCTCGTCGACGACCGCTCAGTTCTTGGGGACGAGTACGTTGGTCCAGGTATAGAGACGCCCCGGGAGGGCTCCGTGCGCAAGGAGGGCCTCAACGAAGCGTTCCTGCATGGTCCCGACTCCCTGCTGGTACGCCGACCTCATCTCCTCAGCAGAGGACTCCACACCCCTCGCGAGCTTGGAGAACGCGCCCACCATCGACGCAAGCCAGTCCTGGTTGTCCACGGTCCTTCCTTCCCGAGCCTCTCGACTCGACGCATGAATCTCGCGCTTGGCTCATCGGAACAGAGCGCTATCCCCTCCCGACGAACGCGCCGAGCAGGAAGCAACCTACCATGAGCAAACCCACCACGATCGGACCACCCGCCACGACTGCGCCCCAGAAGAACGAAAGCACCACGAAAGCAACGACGACCACGCCGACAAGGGCAAGGCAGCCTACGACTCCGTTATCCATTTTGCTACCCCTTAAGTGACGAGCCAAGGAACACGCCCAACAGGAAGATGGCTATCGTGACAATCCCCAAGACCAGTGGACCTCCACCAATCAGCGCGAACCAGAATTTTTCGAATATCGTCGCGCAGAGTGCCATCACGCCGATGACGGCCAAGATGCCAAGTATCACCTTGCTGTTCATACAATCCTCCTCGTGTTCCGGACTATCATCATAGCATTATCAGACAGTCTAAAGCCGCCTCCGCCTCACACAAGCCAACCCCACGCTTAACACCTCTGACCAGAAGCTGGTATCTTTGCGCTACACTTGACCCGCACGCACGACGAAAGGACGCCCGTGGAGCTAACCGCCACCGACACCACCCTCGCCTACTACGCCGCGAACGCGCAGGCCTTCGCGGACTCCACGTGCGACGTGGAGTTCAGCGCGATGCGCGGCCGATTCACCTCCCTGCTCGATCCCGGCGCACGCATCCTCGACCTCGGCTGCGGATCGGGCCGCGACGCGAGGGCGTTCCTCGAGGAAGGCTTCGACGTGACGGCGACAGACGGCTCCCCCGAGATGTGCGCCATCGCCGAGCGGACTACGGGGATCCCGGTGCGCCACCAGCTGTTCGAGGACCTCGACGACGCGGGCGCCTACGACGGCGTCTGGGCGTGCTCGTCCATCCTCCACCTGCCCAAGGACCAGCTCGCCGACGTGCTGCGACGCGTGGGGCGGGCGCTCAGCCCACGCGGCATCGTCTACACCTCATTCAAGTACGGCGGCTTCGAGGGGATGCGCAACGGGCGCTACTTCACGGACTTCACCGAGCCCACCCTGCGCGAGTTTCTCCCCGCCGCCGGCGCCGGCCTCTCAATCGAGCAGCTGTGGACGACCTCCGACGTCCGTCCCGGGAGAGGCGAGGAGCGCTGGCTCAACGTGATCCTGCGCAAAAGCTAAGCATGCCGTCATCACTTGCCTCCTTCACTCTCCGCGAGACGGTAACCTACCCCAACGGCGGGACGAGCGCGTTCTACGTTCGTGACGACGTGGCGGTCATCATCGACGACGGCATCTGCGACCCATCGCCAGATGGCACTGCCTTTGACTACGCGCTCATAACCAACAAGCAGAACGCCTACGTCGCGCGCTACGAGCGGCTGTATCGTCTACTCGCCGAGGACCTAGACCAGCTCGATGCCCTTCTCACTCGTGTGGATGCCGAATACGACATGAACACCACGCTCCGTCGGCCCGCCGACCGTGCCGACATTGCCTCCGCTTCTCCGCTGGAGATGGCCTTCGAGGAGCACTTCGCCAACGTCTACGGCAGCGACAGCCCACGCTTCCTCGAGCGTGAGTACGGCATCACCGACCTCGAGGGCCACACGTGCTTCATCGACTACGTCATCCGCACCAAGCACGGCCTTCTCGGCATCGAGGAGAATGGGGTGAACTACCACCACCCGCAAATCATTGGCAAGGAACGCTATCGCAGGCAGCTCCTCAAGCAGAACTCCTGCCAGCGCCTCGGCATCAAGCTCTTCCGCTTTTCGACGGAGGACATCCGCTTCGCCGACCGCTTCGAAGACGACATCCGCTCGTACTTCGGACCGTCCGCAAGCTCCTTCATAGACGCGGGCTTCGTGGTCAACCGACCTTTCGAACTCTATGAGCACCAAGAAGGCGCTCTCGAGGAGATGGCACGTCGCCGAGCCGAGGGAACCAAGAGCTTCCTTGCCGTCCTGCCTACGGCAAGCGGAAAGTCCCAGATAGCAATTGAGGACCTTGCGTCCTTTGCGCAGTCGCACCCGCATCTCAAGGCGCTCATCACCGCACCGACCACCACGATCGTTACCGACTGGAACGCCCGCATCGCGCAAGCACTCCCCCGCCTCAAGGACCGCATCCTTATCTGCACCCACAGCTACCTTGCCCGGCGCTACGCGAGGTTCGACCCTCGACACTTCGACTACATCGTCATCGACGAGGCGCACCATGCCGTGGCGCCAATGCTCAAGCGCGCGATCCAGCACTTCGACCCCGACTTCCTCGTCGGCCTCACCGCCACGGACCAGCGCCCCGACATGCAACGCCTCGACTCCGTCTTCGGCTCGTACCGCGTGACCCTCTCGCTCACCGAGGCCATGGAGAAGGGCATCGTCGCCACGGCACGCGCCTTCCGCATCGAGACGAACGTCGACCTCAGTCGCGTGCGTGTCAACGGCCGCGAGTACGTCAACGCCGACCTGGAGCGGACGCTACGCGTCACCTCGCGCAACGACCTCATCGTGGACGTGCTGCGGCGCTACTTCACGGAGGGTGCCATCGGCAGGCGCCAGGGCGTGGTCTTCTGCGTCAACGTGCGCCATGCCAAGGAGATGGAGCGCCTTCTCAACGCCGCCGGCATCTCCGCGCGGGCGATCAGCGGCCAGTCGCGCGACCTTCGGCGGGTCATGGGCGACCTCCGCGCCGGCCGGATCCGCTTCCTCTGTAGCTGCCAGATGATCTCCGAGGGCTGGGACTACCCCGAGCTCGGCATCCTCGTGATGGCGCGCCCCACGCTCAGCCGCGTGCTCTACCTGCAGCAGCTCGGCCGTGGGCTCAGGCGCACACCCTCCAAGGAGGACGTCTTCGTCGTCGACGTGGTGGACGAGTACGGCTCGATGATCATGCCCTGCTCGCTGCACTCCATCTTCCAGAACCCGTACTACGTGCCGTTCGGCAGCATCCTGCAGCGCGACTACGAGTCCGGGGAGCTGGTGGAGGTCGACGGCATCCGCGAGCGCGTGGAGCGCGTGGTCCCCGTGCACGTCGACTCCTTCGCCGAGAAGTACGACGGCTACCTCAGCGTCGAGCAGGTGGCGCGGGACTTCTTCGTGAACACGGGCACAATCAACTCTTGGATCCGGAAGGGGCGCATCACGCCGACCGTCTCGTTCCCCTTCGGCAGCAGGACGGTGCACCTCTTCAGCCCCGAGGACGTGGCGGCCACGCGTGAGCGCCTGCAGATTCCCGTGCACGACGACGAGACCATCCGCGACGACTTCTTCGCCTTCCTCGAGGAGCGCGACTACTCGCTCTCGTACAAGATGCCGTTCCTGCTGGCGCTGCTCGACCACGTGGACCCCAGCACCGGCAGCGCCCCCATCGACGACGTGCTCGACGACTACGCCGCCTTCTACCGCGACCGGCTGCAGCGCGGCCTCCCCGTCGATAGGGCCACCTGCCCCTACACGATCGAGTTCCTCTCCGACCGGCGTGCCGTGCGCGAGTCCATGCTGCGCAACCCCTTCGAGAAGTTCGAGCGCAAGCGGTTCATGTACTACTCGCGCGACCTCGGGGAGCTGTCGCTCAACCACGCCCTCCTCGCGCGCATGTCCGACGCCGACTGGGAGCGCGTCCGCGCCCAGATGCGCGCCGACCTCGAGGACTACTACGCGCGGGTGTGACAGGGGCGAGACTACGATAGACGGGGCGCAAACCAGCTGAAATCCCAAGTGATGCCACATACGATAAGGTCGAGCATGACACCATCCCTTCAACGGCTGATGTCGTAAATCTACGACTTATCACTGATTGGGCTCCCTCCATCTTCACTGCCTCACTCTCTTGTCCAGAGCATCTGTTAGCGTCGAACAAAATGACAGGGCCACCAATTTAGAAGGACACGTATGGAGAATCGCATCTATAAACTGGCGGATATCGAACTACCAATCAACAGAGCGTTCTCGATTAAGAAGCGTTCTCGAATAGGCCAAACTGATCTTAGGCTTCTTCCAAAGGTTAATCTCGTCCATCTTGTAACATCATCGGTGGAATTGCGGAGTGCCTACCGCAAGCTCGACAGTCCCCCTTTCCTGTCCCGTCGGTGTAGTATTTCTTGAGCGCGGAGGGATTACTTCTCGGACGATTGATGCGAGAGAGATGCGATTGATGGTGGGATCCATGGTGAACGTTTCCGGCAGCAAAGCCGATACAAGTAAGATTGCAATCTTCATAACAAAGCGCAAACACGGCAAAGGCTACGTCACTCTCGATAACTTACAGGAAATCTTGAGCACACGCGATCAGGGGAGAATCTATGCAGCCGTGAGCCCTTTGCTAGAGAAAGGTGCGATTGCGCCACTGAAAAACGCCAAGAGCAACGGCAGTATAACCGCGCCACTCTTTCAGAAGTATCGCATTACGCCGCCTGACGTGCCCACGCATAACCTAACGCAGCTCAACCCCCTTTTGCTTTCAACAGGTTACCTCGAGCATCATCCTGCGCCTTGCCACGAGTGGTGGGCAGAACTCCTCATGCTCTCATCCTGGCTGTCTGATGGCTGCCGTGCTCGTGACGCAACTTTGCGCGAGCGATGCTGGGAAGTGTTCGGCAATGAGAAGGCGGCCGATATCACAGGTTTTCGCAAATGCGTGTACAACGCCTGCGGGAGAGAGCTGCGAGACGTGCTGATGGTTTTTGACGACTCTCCCGAAGACCTTCCCTTCGTAGTCCGACCTGGCACCTCACGTCCAAGCCACGTTATCGTAAGCGAGAATCGTGATCCGTACCTCTCTGTGCGTCGTGGCCTCCTTGACGGCAAAGCCATGCTCTTTGGCATGTCCGTCGACGCCGCCGTGTATGGGCGTGGGAACGTGGCACGACAAAACGGAGGAGCTTCGTTGAGCTTGGCGCTTGAATCGATGTGCGCAAGCAAAGATGCCGCAGTACTGTATTGGGGTGATATCGACCGTGAGGGCCTCTCCATACTCTCAAGCCTTTGTTCGACGAACGGAGTACAGCCATTCGCTCGGGCATACGAGCTGATGCTTGAAGCCACGAGAACGCATGCCCCTCGAACGTCTCCTGACGGTCGTGATATGACAATACCGGACATCGAGGGTCTCTTCGAACACGAACTCAAGTTGCGTCTTCTCGAAATCGCGGACGAGGGGCGCCTGTTGCCGCAGGAAGTTGTTTCCTCACGAGTAATTCTGGAGGCGATGACGTGAGCGGGTCGAATGAATGGATTGACTACGCGCTCTCGATGGCGGATAGCGCAAACGCGAGCGGACGCGACTTCACGCTTGTCGCGAACAGGTTGGAAGGACTGTCGCTTGTCACCGAGGTGGAGGAGCGCCTGCACAGAATCGCGCTTCGAAACTCTAACATGAGCGATGTGGAGGCTGCACGAGCGACGCGCGGTCTCTTTGGCGAGCTCACTCGCTGGCTCTTGGAGTTCATGATTGCGGCAAGCTACGTGCGCAGAGAGCAGGGCCTTACCGAGGCGGAACTGTCTTTTGCTGTTGGCAGATGGTTTTCAAGATTGGGTGAGGCGCTTTCCGATTCGAGCCGCACGAGCATTACCTATGCCATTCTTGTAAAAGCCCTGCTCAACGATGCGCGTCCATTTATGGTTGCCTGCACGACGAGCGAGGGCGTGAGCATGGTCGAGGCACCCCTGCTGATTCGCGTCGAGCATGGGCGCTACTACGTAACTGACGAGACGGAGAACTACCTCTATCACTTTGACTCAACTATCGACGAGTTTGCCACCGGCTACTCCCTTATTGCGACACGCATGGGCAGAGAGCTGGACTCAAGAAGCTATGGTAAGAGCAGTCGCACCGTCAATGAGATGATTTCGCGCGTTGGACATGTGCGAAGGCAGATGAATGCGCTCGTGGAGGATACCGGCCATCTGGATTCAGACGAGCAGTGGGAACGCTATGAGAGCATACGACGAAGCGTGGACGCCATACGTGAGCATCGCGAAGCCGTGCAACGATATCGCCAGGAAGTGACGTGGATTCGGGAGGGCTGGTCGAACTACGATGTCATGGACCGAATGCGAGAAACCCGTGGAGAGAGGCTTTCCGACCTGCGCTCTTTGGAAGAGGGGCTAAGGGTTCTTGCGGCTGTTGAGTCGTGGATGTACGACGAATATGCGGGCCTGTCGGATCGATGTGCGGAGGTGACGAGGCATTATCTGCACTCAAATATCGTTACGACGCTCTTTTCGCTCGATGACCTTATCGATGAGGTTGTTCGCACAGACATATGTGATTTGGAGTGGCTTGACGCTCTGTTGCTGCCGGTTACCAGTCCAAATCCTGCCATCGATTTCGAGATGCCGCCATTGGTCCTGATCGATGAGATGACACGGTCAACAAGGAGCATCGAAGAGGCGCCTTCCGTTGACTACGAGTCCCTCGCGGATGACAGAGACGAAGAGGCGATTGCCTCTGAGGATCAATCCGTGATGGAGCTTGCGCAAAGATTCGCGTCGTGGCTCCGCTCTGGAGGCGGAAGCCTTGCGGATTGGATTGCGCACCAAAGCTCCGAGGACGTTTTTGCAGATATGAAGACACACGACCTTACGCGTCTCGTCGGCTCTTTTCTGATTGGGGGAGCTGTGGGCAGGACAACGCTTTTGACATCGATGCAGGCGTCGCATGAGACGGCGCCCGTGTCAAGCTTTGCTGACTCGTCATGGATTAACGAGGTGCTTCCTCATGGCAGAGAAAAGACGTACATCCATGTGAGCGTGCTTGATGACACCGTTGCATACGAAGGCGCAAAAGATGGAGCGGCAATACGTGGAATGCTGGATAACGTACAGTTTGAGGTGAGCCATGACGCATGAAAACGTGCTCGAGAGTGCTGGGTTGGTTCTATCGACGCTTATGTCGAGTGGCGAATTCGACTCTCAGAGTTCTGCTTGGGATGCCGTGAATGACCCCGAGGTATTGCTCGCAATGGAGGAGCTGCTCTCTCCCATGAGGGCGCGAATTGCCATCACTCGCAATAGGTGCTTCCTTGTACCAACGGATCTGTCAAGTCCGTTCCTCAAGAACGTAAAAAAGATGCGTGACATATTTCGTGACCAAGAGAAGGACGAACCAGGGCGCCTTAACCTTGCCGCCGTGATTACTCTGCTCGTGCTGCACAAGTTGCTGGACGAGAGGTCGGAGGATGCCCTGAGTCAGGCAGGACGAGGCGGAGTGGTACCGGTGCAAGCTATGGTGGACGAATGCGAGGATGCGCTAAAGAGCATGGCGCGGCAGGAGGGCTTATCCGACTATATGCAGTCTGCGCTTGACGAATGGGAGCGAAGCGCACAGCCGCCAACGGGGCGTCCGAACGTCAACTCGCATGAGGGCTACGTGCGCTATGTCCTGCTTGGGCTTTCCCGCAAGGGCGTCATTGCCGTGGAGGGAGCGAGCGAGGAGGGGAGAATGGCGACATTTGCCCCGACGGAGCGCCTTCGGCTTCAGGCGCGTGAGTTGCTAAACTCCGAGCGTTACCAAGAAATCATATCCCAGCTGTATGGTGAGGGAGAGTAGCGATGTCAACTGTGGTTGCTTTTGCGCCTATGAACCTTCGTCTGTACGACAAGGACGAGCAGGACTTGCGCACCTTCGTATCCCCAATCTTTGATTGTACGGCGCAGTCAGATGATGGACGCGGGTTGTGTGCTCATATCGTGGCAGACAATGGGGGCGGCAAGAGCTCACTACTGCTCTTCTTCGAGTTGCTATTTTGCAAGCCAGGCGGTAACAGCCCGAGCGTCGGGAAAAAGAAAGTCTTGGATTATTTGGGGTCAATCCCAAAACCTGTAGGTTAGGGCGTTAGCCAGCCAGTTCCACATGGAAAGGGAGGCGGTCGTCCTCTAGAATCTTGCATCTTCCACAACGCAGGGTTCGACGAAGGGAACGACCGCCATGACCAGTTTAGCAC
>JAFWIE010000098.1 GCA_017533825.1 Atopobiaceae bacterium
CCCGCAGCGCGCACGTGTGCTTGCGTACCGCTTCGACACAGAGGCGGTGATGGATACGTACGCATTCTCCGAAACGGTACCCGCCGAGATCTTCCCTGGCTTCGAGGTCAACTTTGGCGACATCATCGAGCGGATGTAGAGCACGGGGCCTAAGGATATAAGAGAGAGGTGCGGTTACGCTATCCTAGCGACCTGTGAGCATAGGAGGCGTGCATGGGAATAGTGTCCGAGCTTGAGGGGCTCCTTTCGGTCGATCCGAGCGACGGCATCGCATGGGACCGGATTGAGGAGCTGCTCGAGCCCTCTGGCTTCTCGCGCATGCGCGGCGTTCCGTAGAACCCAGTGTTCCACGGCGAGAAGGACGTGATGACGCACACGCGCATGGTGTGCGAGTGGCTTCTGGGGTCTGACGGGTTTCGCGCGGCCTAGCATGACCGGAGGGCCGCGCTGCTGCTCGCCGCGCTTTTCCACGACGTGGGGAAGACCCGGACGACGCGTGAGGTGGACGGTCGATGGACCTCTCCGCACCATGCGGCGGTGGGGAGCCGAATGGCGTGCGAGTTCCTGTGGCGCTCATGTGGCATGGGCGGCTCGGACGAGGCGTTGAGGCTTCGCGAGGAGGCGTGCGCGGTTCGAGCCTCCGCTGCCGGGAGAGGCGGACGCGGTGGAGTGGCGTTGCGTGTGATGTGTCGGTCGCAATGAGAAAGAAAACGCCACCTCTGCTGGTTAGCCGCCCGACTTACGACCGATGTGCGTTGCCTGTCATCGACGACGCCCGCGAACAAATGTAGTTTGCTGGGACCGTACCTTTTGGGGCGATGAGCTGTTACCATGGGCTGCTATGAGACGATTGATGGACATAGACCTGCTCGATGATGTTGCGCTGTAGCAGCAGATGGTGCATGCCAGCATGTTGATTCTGCTCGTCGGTGTGCTGGCTGGCGTTGCGCTCCAGCACGAGGATGTGGGCATCGGCTGGTTTGTCTTGCTGGCGTTGGCGAGCCTCGTCGCACTGCCTGTTCACGAGCTTGTGCATGCCGGTGCGTTTGCGCTTCTTTCGGGGTTTAGTGCGCGCATATGCTTTGGGTTTTCGGATTGGATGCTCTATACGTCGGCCGCGGGTGTCATGTTGCCCAAGCGACGCTTTTGCGTGGTGCTGCTTGCTCCGACTTTTTTGGTGACGACGGTGCTCGTGCTGGTGCCCGCGCTGCTGGGTATGCCACTGCTCGGGTGGTTTGCCGCCGTCCTTCACCTGGCAGGATGCACGGGCGACATGGCCTATGTACGCATCATCGCGCGGGAGCCGATGGCAACGCATGTGGAAGACACGGAACGGGGCATCTCGCTACTTCACGACGAGTAGCGTGGTCGTTTGTTCTTGGGCCGCAAGCGCATGGGAGGCTGCAGTGCCCAAACAAGGGTGGGGCAGATGATTCCGTTGTGAACGGGTATACTTGTGGCGTGGTGCTCGAGATACGACACAGCTATCGAGCGGCAAGAGACGATTGCGAGTGAAAGAGGCGAGCGATGAGCGAGCAGGGGGCAGCCCTCATGTGTCCGGCGTGCGGCGAGAGCTTTGAGCCTCCGCTAGGTGCAGCACGCTGCTTTTGTCCGCACTGCGGAAAGCCGGTGGACGTAGAGAGGACGCGCGAGGCCGCCGGGGCGCGCGTGCGCAAGGAGGCTGCGGCGCAGGCAGCGTGTGAGGCGGCTGCTGCGCACAAGGTGGCAGCCGCGCAAGAACGGTCCCGCGAGGCGGCTGCGGCCGAAGCGTCGCGGGCTGTCGCAGAGCAGCCAACGTATCGACGGGGCGCCGTGGTGCGCGACGACAACGGCAAGGGTCTGTTCGTGGTGACGCTTCCCTCCACGTGGAAGCTCAAAGACGCCTGCATCGTGACGGGCTCTGGGTCGCGCCCGTATGCGCCTCGCGCGTGTTTTGTCAGCGAGGACGGCATTGCCGGCATTTCCCTTGAGGTGAGTGACGCGGGAATGCAGCTCAGTGCCAGCATGAAGGCGACAATGGCCGTCTACGGTACCGCCCTCGTTGGCGTGGACCGCTCGAACCACGCCCCGATGCCCGATCCGCGCGTCTTGGCAGACTGCAAGATGCGCGAGATGGCGGAGAATCTCGCCGAATCCGGCATTGCCCTAGTGCGCGAGGAGGGCTGCAACCGTCTGGACGCCCTTCGCAACATAGCCCAGCAAGAGTTCACCCGCGCGGCGCAAGCGACGGGCGGTACCACGCTCAGGGATCCGTGGGCTTGTGAGCTTGTGCGCATCTATGAGTTCACCTACAAAGGCGTGGTGTGGAACCTCGCCTCATATGTGCGCATGTACGCGATGCGTGATGGCTCGGGTGTCGACACGCTCAATCCGGCCGGGTTGATGACTGGATTTGGCTCTGCCTTGGGTGGTCTCTTCTCACAGAATCGCGGGCGAGAAAGGCAGTCTGCCCAAGTCGCGCAGCCCGGCATGCCCGCTGGCGCCAGCCACGCCACATGGTGCACGTCGGACTACGAAACGTACAAGAATGTCGGCACCATCTATTGGGCCGTTTCGGGCCTCGCGCAGTTCTACACGACCAAGGAGCGGTTCGATGCGGCATATCGGCAGGCTTTCTTGCCGCTCGTCATGGACTACAGGCTGCATCCCGACGTCATGGCGATGTCCGATGCGTATGGGCAGCGCCAGGCAGCCGCCATACATCAGGCGGAAAGACAGCAGATAAACCGCATGAACATGCAGGCGCAAGCGATGCTCGCTGCGAACCGGCAGCAGCAGGCGGCCTTCGACGCCCAGTTCGCATCGTGGCAGGCCAACAGCGACGCGCAGCATGCCGCCTTCAGGGCGCGGTCAAATGCACAGTTCAATAGCGGCAGCGGCTATGGAGGCGCGTCGGCGCCCGACTACTCGGAGGCCATACGGGGCGTCAACACGTTCATGACATCGGACGGGCGCGAGGTGGAGCTCGACGTTTCGGCCAGTCGCGCATACG
>JAFWIE010000014.1 GCA_017533825.1 Atopobiaceae bacterium
ACCCATCGAAACACATCTCCACCATTCCTTCAACTGGGAAAATGGCGCCCCCGGGGCCCGAGAGGGGCCGCGGGGGCGTTCGGTTAACTGCGGGAGCGAGCCATCAGCTCAATGTGTTCGGCTGAGATCGGAAATCAACCCTTAAACGTTATGACGCTTGCGTCGGTGACGAGGACAAGCCTCTTCTTGCAGCGTGATATGGCCACGTAGAAGTCTCTCGGATCCTTCATCCTCATCACGTCGACAACCGCTACGTCATACTCGAGTCCCTTGGAGAGCACCGTCCTTGACGATATTGCCTTATAACGCATGTAGTCCTCGTGCGCCCGACCCCAAGATCTCATAGACTGAAGGGCGTCTTTTGCGGCTACACCGTCACTGGAAGCCCTTTCGAGCGCTCTGCACACCTCCCAGAACAGGACCCCACGGTGGAGCCTGAAGGTTGAGCTGTCTTTGTAGACCTCTCGAAGCAAGCGGAGCACCGCTCCCGAGGAGGAGTCGTGTTCCAGCGACCCGATGGTGTCCCCAATGGTGCGTTTCTTCCTGACTTGCCTGAAATCGAAGTTCCCTTTCTCGAGGTGCTTAATGTACGCTGACAGCTCACTCCCCACCTTTGTGAAGCACTCCTTCAGGAATCCTATGGCACTAAGGGCGAGAGAGGCACCCTCAAGGGTGTCAACCAAAGTGCAGAACGACTCCGCCTCTTGGCCGTCCACAGGCTCGTTTGACTGGAAGCCCCAATGGGATTGAGAGAATCCGTACTGAATTCCCTTGACGGTTGTAAGGTAGGCCACGCTGCATGTGCCCGAAGGCCTCAATTTCTGGAGGTCCTCGCTGCGCATCAAGATGACATCCCTGCATGGGGTTGATAGGTCAATCGTCACATCACTGCCCGAGAGAGTCGGGAGCAAACCCGTGCGAACGGATCCGATATACTCCCCAAGTCCCTGATGCCCGGAGTTAGTCCACCTCCAAGGCTTTCCGTCAAGAGTTCTCAAGGGCATGGCGATGGCGTCCCACCTGATTGGGGAGTCGCCTTTCACCCAATAGAAGATGCCCTGCATCGGATCACCGAGAACGAGGACCGGGAGGAACTCGGAAACCGCGAGGACGATCTTATGCTGCAAGTTGGTGCAGTCTTGATACTCGTCGACGATTAGCCTTGAGTACGTGGACCTGAGCGACCTCCTCGTCCAAGGGGTCTTCAGCAGTTTGAGCATGGCCTCGTACAAGTGCCGGTAGTAGGTGTCCTGCCGCTCGGTTTTCTCTTCACAGAAATCCGAGTAGTCGGAGACGCTCGGGTAGGCTGTGACCCATGCCTCACACCAGCCCGCTATGGTCGAAATCCGACCGGGATGCCTCTTTCCTCCCGACTTCGAGGCGACTCTCTTCCTTAGGGCACTGACCCCGGCGTTGGTGTGGGTGAGCACGAGAGGGGAGCCCTCATCATCCACGACGATACTGGCGATGAACTCCGTCTTCCCGAACCCTGCTGGAGCTATAACCGCAAGTCGTGGGAGCCCGAGGTCTTCGGTGCTGAGAGGTGAGATCTCATCCAACTGACCACTCCAAGAGGTTTTCAAGAGTCAGCCCAAGCTTGGTGCCACTGCAATTATCGATATAGCGCAGGATGACCTGGCCAAGCAGCTCACCGTTCGTCTCCGACTTGTACCAGCCCTTGGCATGTGCCTGGTGACCCAACTTGCACCGAGCATCGCCGCTCACGACGCCATTCCCAAGAACCTCGGAGAGGCTCAGTCCATGATTGGAGAGCTGGTCTCTGATGCTGTCTTCGCCATGGAGCTCTACGGCGAGACGAAGAGCTTCGCGTATGCCCTCGTCTGGGATGCACTTGAACACCTGCCGCTCGGTTGAGAGCCCGTTCTCCCAATCGAAAATACGGACTGAGAGGGACTCCATCTCCGTCTTTTCCTCGGAATAGTCCACGTCCGAGTCCATGAAGATGCACGTCTCATATCCAGCGGAAACGAGGTGCCTCGCGTACTTGAACATGTTGTTACCGCCTGCCGCGTTGGAGGTGCACACTCCCATGGCGGCGATTCCGACCCTTTTGTTTCTTCCACGTTGGTAACGGTCCAAGGCTCTCACGATGCCGACCTCTGTTTGCCCCTCACACACGATGACCCTCTCGGACAGAAACGCGTCAGGCGACCTGCGTAGCTGCGCCTGGATGTCATTCCGCACTTGTGCGTCGTCACTGGACAGGCGATGAATTGACGTGCTTGCGTCTCGCCTCTTGCACATCGAGTAGAGCTCGCCGTGACAAAGCTCTTGCAAGACTACTGGAGAGTGCGTGGTGAAAAGCGCTTGCGACCCACCATTTTCCCCTCCTGAGCGCAGCTGCGAGATGAGGTTCCTGAGACGATGCGGCTCGAGGCCACCCTCGATCTCGTCGATGAGCAGGAGAGAGCCTGTGGATGCGAGCCTCATGCCAAGGGCGATGGAGAACAGTTTGCGAGATCCCTCTCCCAAAAGCGATACGGGGGCGGGGCCGTCGAAGAGCCCGACTTGGGCCGGTGTGGAGCTGCCGCTCATTATGAATCGATTCGAGATCTCCCCTTCCGACAGCGAGACTCCGAAGGGCTCCACGACCCCTGGGATTCCTTCCGTCGCCTCGTCGAGCTCGGGAAGGGCCATCCTGCTCAGCTCCCTTGCGGCAAGAATTGATGTGGCCTTGATGGCGTCCTTTGCGGATGCGTATCGCTGGAGGAGAGATTGTCTTCCCCACAGGCTGTCTCGCGAGCCGTTTCCGTCAACCCGGCACACCGGCATTCTCGCCCTGTCCGCTGCAGAAATGCGTTTGCGCTCCCTATCTCCCTTTATTACGTCCCACTGTGGCTCTAGGTCTTCGCGTATTGTGAGCCTGATTGCGAGCGCGGTGTCTCCCGAGGGGGCCGGGTCGTCGGAGGCGCCTTGGTCGTGCTCCCCTCCGGGTATTCGTCTTTGATAGAGGCCAAACTTGTCCTCGCGAATCAGCTCGTCAGGGAAACCGCTGACTATGGCGGTTATTTCGATGGACTCGCGCGTGTCGCAACCGAAAAAGTCGATGTCACCCACACTCAGGCTGTATCTCGGCCAAAAGACCCACTCGACCGCCGATAGGACCGTGCTCTTGCCGGCGTCACCAGCACCGATGAGGCACGCAAGCGCGGAGTCTTCCGGGAAGAAGGCCCTGAGCTTTTTGATGCCCCTGAAATTCTTGATCGTCAGCTCGTGAAGTCTCACCAACGCCCCCCGTTACGCCCGATACGTCGTCCGCACGTCGTACTCGACGTCCACACCCAAGGCTTCGAAGTGGCGGCGAGCGCACTCTATCTTGGTCCGCTCGGCGTCGCTCACACGGATGCTGTTGTTTCCGCCACCCTTGGTCTCCACAACGAAATAAACTCTCTGCACGCCGTCCTCCTCGACCACGTACGCCCAGTCGGGGTTGTAGCTGCTCAGCGGTGTGTCGATCTTGAAACGATCCGGCAGCTTGGCGAACACGCGCACCTCTTCGGCGAGGTCCAGCTCCGCAGCGAAGGGCTGCTCGACGGTCGAGGAGTCGTAAACCACGTAGCTGTACAGGCTCTTGCCACCGCTTGGCATCCATGCGTTCTGCCCAAGGTAGGCCTTCAGCTCGCCGGGATCGAGGTCCTCCATCTTGTACCAGTCCTCCTCGGGCAGCCTCGTGTACTTGATGCCCTCGGCGATTGCCTCGCCCTTGGCCTTCTCGATCTTCTGCGCCACCTGGGCGAGGAACGTCGCCGGGTCGATCTCGAACTCGTCGAAGCGCCCGCACTCTTCGAGAATCCTCTTCAGCGTCGCCCGGGTCAGCCCCACGACGTCCTTCAGCTCCGAAATCGGATCGGGCAGCTCGTAGGCCCGCGCTCCGCCGGTCTTGACGGTTGAGATGCCCGTGGCGCTTGCGCCAACACCGCTGTCGTCAACCGAGAGGTCGGCGCGTGTCGAGAGAATCTCCGGTGCCTTTATCGTCGGCATGACCTTGATTCCCTCCACCGCGGCAGCAATCAGTTTCTCGGAGTCCACGTCTACCTCGAAACGAGTGCGTCGGCGTATGCGGTCCCACAGCTCCAGGAAGGCGGGGTCGGCAGCCACTTCCTGGTCGAGCTCCACCAGCACCTCCTGCTGCTTGTTTGTGACGGGGAGCCTCTGGGCCTTGTGCAGGATGATATCCTCCACCTGCGATTTTATGGACTCCAGCCCCTCGGGCATCTCCACGCAGCCCTTCTCTGCGGCTTCCTTGAGTTCGGGGGTGATGTTGCCTTTCTCGTCCACGAGCCCCTTGGCCACGAGACTCTGGTAAACCTCTGCGCTCTGCTCGTAGCCGAGCTTGACCTCCTGGCCGTCGACAAGCTCGATGCTCACCTTGGTGAACGACTCAGGCGTCAGCACACCGAACCGCAGCCCGTCCTTCTCGAACTCGGTCTGCAGGCCGTTCGCGAAGGCGTCGTAGCTCTCGTTGGCGATGACGGTCAGCACGTTGGCGTCATCGTCGTAGCAGCGCTCACCATCTTGGTCGACACAGAGGCGCAGGCCGCGCCCCACCTTCTGGCGTTTTGTCATGGTGTCCTTTGTCTCCACGAGCGTGCAGATCTGGAACACGTTGGGGTTGTCCCAGCCTTCCTTCAGCGCCGAGTGCGACCAGATGAACTGGATGCGCTTCTTCGCGCGAGTCTCCTCGTCGTCGCCGTCCGAGGGGAACGAGATGAGCGTCTCCTTCTCGCGCATGATAGTCTCGAAGGTGCTGATGTCCGCGGCGGAGCTAGCCGAGGCGCTCGTGTTCTTGATGCGCCCCCTGCCGTCCTGGGAAAAATATCCCGAGTGGATGGCCGCGGCGTCCTCCTCCAGCGGGATGCCGGCCAATTCGTAGCACTCCCTCCACGTGAGCCTCCTTTTGCCCCAGTGACGCCAGACGACCGGCGGAGCGAAGGACTCCAGCGCATCCGCGTACTCCTGCTCGAACATCTCCGCGTATTCGCCGTTGCGCACCGGGTCATACTGGCGATATTTCTCGACCTTGTCGATGAAGAAGAGCGAGAGCACCTTGATCCCACGCGGCGTAAGCTCAAGTTGCCGCTGCAGGTGGTCCTCAATGGTGCGGCGGATCTGGGCGCGCTTGACGGCCTCCTCGGCCACGTCGCCGACCGCCTGGCCGAGCTCGATGTACTCGCCGTTCTGGAACTCGATCCACTCGTCGCCCTCTGCGGCGGAGATGTTGCTGACGATCCACCCGGCCTCATAGTCGGTATTCTCGCCGCTCACAGTCTGGTCGAAGAGGTTCGTCCCCGTTCGCACGGTGACGGTCTTGCGCTTTTGGCTGCCGTCCCTCTGTCGCACGTCGATGGTGAGGCGCGCCGTTATGGAGCCCGCCGTCCTGCCCATCCTTGTCGACTCCAGGCGCACGTACGAGCCGTTGAGGTCGGCCTGCGCTAGCACCGAGTCGACACAGATGCCCTTGACGAGCCCCTGCTGGAACGCGTCGACCGGCGTCAGACGGTAGACCTTGTTGTATGCCTCCTTGTGCGTGGCGGAGTAGCGAAGCACGAAGAGCGGGTTCAGGCTGCGGATAGCTGCCTTGGCCTTGGCGGTGTTGTCGACACTCTGCGGTTCGTCGATGATGACGATGGGGTTGCAAGCCGCAACCACCTCGCGCGGGGAGCGGCCTCCTATCAGCCGCTCGCTCGGGCGGTGGAAGAGCGAACTCGACTCGACGTTGCCCTCGTCGGAGTAGTCGCGATTGAATGCTTGGATATTGATGATCATCACCTGAATGGAGCTCGAGGTGGCGAAGTTGCCCACCGGCCCCATGTCCTTGCTGTCGTAGACGAACACGTCCATCGGCGCGTTGTCGTAGAGCGTGGCAAAGTGCTTGCGCGTGCTGCGGAAGCTCTTCAGCACGCCCTCGCGGATGGCAACGGAAGGCACTACGATAAGGTATTTGGTGATGCCGTACCTCTTGTTCAGCTCGAAGATGGTACGCGTGTACACATAAGTCTTGCCGGTGCCCGTCTCCATCTCCACCGTGAAGTCTCGCAGCCTCCCGTCAGTCATCACGGCGGTCGCGGGGAGCGAGTTCTCCTCCTGAATGTCGTGCAGGTTCTCGAGCAGCTGGTTTGCCGAAAGGCGCAGGCCGTTGGCATGGCCCACGGACAGCACCTGTCCCTCCATCAGTGTGCCTGAGGCGCCCATTTCTGCGGTGAACTCGCTGCGCAGGAACTCCTGGCCACGGAACAGGTCCGTGATGGCCTCGACGGCCTCGATTTGGTGCTGCTGGTCGGACGAGTATTTAAGTTCCATTGTTGTCATCCTCTACACCGTCCTCAGTTCGACTTCTCGGCCGGTCTTCTCCTCGACGCGCTTGAAGGCCTGCACGGCGTTGAGCTTCGTGGTGTCGTCGAGGTTGCGGTCGAGCATGAGCACGCGTCTGGGTTCCATGTCCGCGATGGCGTCGAGCGCTTGCATATTGAGGCCAGGAGCAAGGCAGCACACGAGCTCGCCGCAGGCGACCGAGTAGCAGGGGTAGCCCGCGGCGTCCGCCCTCTCGATGGGCAGGGTCAGCTCGAGGCCCCACTTGAGCATCATCTCGAAGATGATGTCCTCGTCGCTGCGGTCAGGCTTCACCACGTCGAGCAATAGCTCGCCGGGTTTCGGCCGCACGATGCCGCTCTCGTCGAGCTTGAGAACGCGGAAGCCTATGTCGGGTACGGGTTTAGGTTCCTCGCCGAGGCGGAGCTGCTTGTTGGATTCCTCGATCTCGGCTGCTATCTTTGCGCCTGCCCTGCGGATGCGCTCCTTGCCAATCTCGCAGATCGTCTCGAATCCCTCGGCTTTGGCGACAGAGTTGTCAGGGCAGACCTCCGGAATCTGGACGAGTATGAACCTTCGACTACCACCATCCTCGACATTGGCTTTGATGACTGCATGAGCCATAGTCGCGGATCCAGAGAAGAAGTCTAGGATTGTTGCCCTCTTCTTGTCCCCCGTGAAGTAGAGGACCAGCTCCTCGAGGTCGCTAATCGGCTTCGGGTTGTCGAAGACCTTCTTCTCTCCGAAGAGGCTGTTGAACTGCTGTGCCGCAGTTTGCGCATAGCTGAACTTCACGGACCTCATGACCTGCTTGTCCTGCTCGAACAGGTTCGTGCGAACGCTTGGGACGGTCGTGTGGTCTCTGCCGAACACGACGTGACCACTTTCGACCTCCTCCATCAGCCGCTCAAGTGTTGGATATCTCCAACCACTAATTGGCTTCTTGCATGGCTTTCCAGTAACGGGGTGGATGACGTCATACATTGGACCACCACCACCTGGCCAGTTAATGTTTCCGTCGTCGCGGTATGGGCCCTTTTCATCAACCTTAGTGAACCTAGCCAGTGGCTTCCTTGGGTCATCTTCTTCAAACGTCGAATACCACTCCCTGAAACGCTCCCGAATGGCGTTCCAATCGTCCCCAAGCTCCTCTCTCAGTGACGCAAATAGCTCCCGCGCCTCCTCTACGCCCTCCTTCTGTGCACGCCAGACTACGCCCTGCTCGCGTGCCAACGCCTCGTTCTTGAAGTACACGAGCATGTACTCGTGACCAACGGAGAAGTACTTCGCGTCGTTCTTTCTGTTCTTGTCGTACACGAGGCAGGCTATGAAGTTGGTCGTTCCGAAGATCTCGTCGCAAATCTGTCTCAGTTGTGCGAGCTCCGTGTCATCGATGCTGATTGCGATGACGCCATCGGGGGACAGGAGCTCCCTGGCGAGCCTGAGCCTTGGGTAGAGCATCGAGCACCAGTTTGAGTGATACCTGCCGCTAGACTCGGCGTTTGCCTGTCTGGTCGTTCCCGTCTGTTCACGGTAGTTGGCAAGTGTGTCTCCGAAGGTGTCCCTATACACGAAGTCGTGCCCCGTGTTGTAGGGAGGATCGATGTAGATGAAATCACAGAACCCATGGTACGAGCGCTGCAGGAGCTTGAGCACCTCTAGGTTGTCGCCCTCGATGTAGAGGTTCTCGGTCTCGTCCCAGTTGACACTCTCCTTCGGAACGGGACGCAGGGTCGCCGTACTCGGAGTCTGGCTCTGCCGGATGGCGGCGGCCTTTCCCGGCCATGTAAAGGCGTATCGTTCGGTGCCCCCATCCACCTCATCGCCCAAAGCCAGTCGCAGCTTATCGAAGTCTATACCGCTCTCGGAAAAGACCTCCGGCAATTGCTCTCTTAGCCACTCGATGCGATCAGAAACCAGGTCGGCGCTTTCAAGCTCCATCTTCTCGAACTCAGTCATCCTCTACACCGTCCTCAGTTCGACTTCTCGGCCGGTCTTCTCCTCGACGCGCTTGAAGGCCTGCACGGCGTTGAGCTTCGTGGTGTCGTCGAGGTTGCGGTCGAGCATGAGCACGCGTCTGGGTTCCATGTCCGCG
>JAFWIE010000099.1 GCA_017533825.1 Atopobiaceae bacterium
AAGCAGCTCCGTCGCGCCGGCTACGGATACCCAGACGACGAGTACTTCTTCCTCAAAATCTTCGACTCGAGCAGGCGCTACTCACCTGGCAGGGAAACGTTGGCGGCATAGCGGTCACCTACAGGTTTTAGGACTGAGCCGATATTATCTGGCTTGACTACGCCAAGCTTCTCGGCCAATTCATTGTTTTCGCTCCTATTCCCATAAGGGTGGGACAGCTCACCACGGTACAGATCCTCGACAATATCCCCAGAGAACTCCAATATGGTGTCCTGTGTGACCTTATCCTTAAGATTGATGTAGCGATACTCGTCTGATTCTCTAAGGTCAGAGACGGATAGCACCTGTGCGAAGACGTCGGGATGTTCCCTCAGGTATCTCACATAGCCTCTGAGCTTTGCCAAAGCGTCGCCTATCCACGCTCCGTGACCGTCAACGATGGCTGGATGAACCGTGCCGGTCGCGTCTCTCATGAAGAACAAAAAGTCCGGATGACAAGCTGCGCGCCTACTCTTGGCATCAGAATAACTCAAAGTGAACGCTGATGACGAACCCCCTCTGTCGGGATTGCGGTAAAAAGCAATAGCATTTGGCCTTGTCATCTCGCGACAGATTACATGTCGCTCGAGGTCGTTCAAATCCAAAGGGTACAGGCCGTCGTCGTCTTGCGCGATGTGTCTTGGGTATCGATCAAGCATGCCTTCCTTGTTGCTTCCAGCTACGACCTTCTCTGAAGGCCATGCAACCTTTCTGCTTATCGTGATACCGGACTCGTTCTGAAGCTCTAGATACCTTTGTTTATGCTCATCGCTCGCGTAATCGAGGTCAAACCTGTGCGCCTCAAGATATCCGTCGCGTTTTCTTTTGGCCCATTGGCGCATCTCTGTCATTATTGGCTCACAGCTCACGCATGCAGCAAGCCTCGCGTCGGTGTCACGCCTCGACATGCCACGATGCACCCTGCACTCCTTGCGATATGCAGTCACTACATCACCACCGAACAAACGCTTCGCATCAATTGATCTGAATTCAACAGTGATGTCGTCGGCGACGTAACTTAGACCTTGCTCTTCAACAGTACCATGGACTCTGTCGACCCTCGTCATCTGCATGTCATTCTTCTCGACATTACGACGTGCCTCTTCGTACTCCACGTCGTGTATGCTGTCAGCTTGAGCATCGAGTTGCTTGCGGAACTCTTTGCGCACGTCAGCTCCTGCGCTGCTGTCCCATCCTGCATCCATCATTAGCGTCGCCGTATCCTGTAGGGCAGTGAAGGGGTTCCTGTTCGATCCCCCTGGGATGCGCTCTGCAACAATCGTATCCCAAGCCGCACGAATTGCCTTCCACTCTTCTTTTGTGAATGAGCTGTCTCGTGCTACGAGTGGCATTGGCTCCTTCGGCGGCTTTAGGCTTGGTCGCTGTGGATTAGACTGCACCATCAACTCGGAATCTTGTGTCAATTCCTGTTGTGCGTCGATTTCCGGGTTATACCCCCCGTCCGCCGATACTCCGATCTGTCCGTTACCCTTCGGTTCAAGCCGTCGGTCGCCTGTTGGCGTGCTGTAATCCGTCTCGGACACTTGGCCGTCGTATCTTGATTTCCACTCATCATATGCCTTCCGGGCGGCATCGTATTTCTTTTTCTCCTTCTCGTATTCCACCTTCTCGGTCTCATAATCTTCTTTCGACCTGGGGCTGGCAGGCTTCGTGTCAATTGGGTTCGTAATGAGTTTAGGGCCAACGAACGAGTCGCCCGATGGGTCATCGTTGAGGTCTCCCCTTAAATAGGCGACCACGTGTGCCGTTGTCGACGGGTCGAACCTCAACAGGTAGCATGCGACCGAGTTAAGCATGTCTTCACCGTCGACGCGACGTGCCAACGGCGTGCGCACCAGCCTGCCAATGAGCTGCTCGATATAGGTCGGGTCGCTGCGCCGTCGCAACGAGACAATGACCTCAGCCCTAGGGCAGTCCCAACCCGTTGAAATGGCTTCCTTGGCGAACAACACCTGTATCTGCCTCCGACGACTCACCTCTTCGGGCCGCACGTAATGTATGAGGTAACGTCCACCGGGACGCCTGTCCTCGTGTTCACTGAAGACATGCGCAAACGACTCTTTCGGATCGAGGTCGGGTATCTTGGCCGATATCTGCTCACAGAGCTCCTTAAGTCTCTCGTCCTCCCTCGACATTTCGTTCGCAGGACGGTCATTCACCTGTATTACTAGTAACGGGATGACCGGCTCAATACCTTCCCTCTCACAGTATTTATTCCAGAGCGCCCTGGACTCTTCGTACCTGTCACACGCTTGGTCGATGTACTGGTGATAGATACGCTCGTCCTCCATCGGCGTGTAGAGATCGATAGCCTCCTTCAGCAATCCCGACTCCTGCACCACGGCAGGGGTCACGCTGACCGTCGACACCATCCACCTCTCGTCGGCACGTGCCATCATAGCGTCTTCGAACCGCTTCGGCGTGGCCGATATACCTATGACTACAGGCATGGGGGCACGTTCGTCCACGCCGTCGATGAGGTTGGCGTAGATGGTCTTTGCTCCTTGACCAGATCCCGCTCTCACATTGAGACCGCGATGCGCTTCGTCGATGAACAGGTACAGGTGTCTTCTCGGGTCCTCGATAGTCTTATTGAGTACGTCCCAGAACGTGCGACCGCCATTAGCCTCACTACCCTTGACGAGCAGTCTATCCTTACCTAGGAGATCCCTTGACAAGAAGTAGACGTGATGACACTCCAGCTCGTCGTGAGTCGCACAGAAGTTCTTCTCGATAGTCTCGACATGTCTATGATCCAGCACGTTATCGGCGAGCATCTCTGACATCTCCATGAAGCGGTCGCATGTCTGAGCGTTCAGATCTGGTGACTCCGAGACCCACAGCACACAGGCATATGGGTCGCCGTCGATGCCTCGTTCGTCGCTACCGAAGAACAACGTCTCGATAACGTCTGCGGAGATGACCGTCTTGCCCGAGCCCGTCGGAGCCTGCAGACACGTCCAAGACAGCTTTTTCTCTCTGTCGTATAGCCTATACATATCCACAATGTTCGAGAGGAGTCTGTCTGCCGCCTCCCTTTGGAATTGCTTGAGCCTTATCCGCATCCCTACACCAGAGCTCCTTCGCTCGCTATCTTAAACGAGTGCAAGTAGGACTCGTAAAGCCTCACCACGTCTCTGTCAGGGAAGGCCCGTCTTGCGTTCGCATATCTATGATTGTCATCAGTAACGACAAAGACTGTCCTGACATTATCTCTATCCCTAATTGCGTCCGAAAGCTCTCTTAGGTGTGCATAGTCGAAGAGTATGGCATAGGTCTCGGACACGTCAAAGTCGGATATCTCGCGGTCGATGATGCGGCCACGACAACCCGCGCGCATCCAGAGGAGTGGAGCCACTTGCTCGAAAGCCTCACCGTACTCAATCAACTCAGGATCCTCATACGTTAGGTCGAAGAAGACGACATTCGCATTAAGGCCGTCAGCCATTGGAGTCGGGATACTTACTTCCTCCTCATACTGACCCAGCAAGTCGTTGATATCAGACTTCGTTTTCCGAAACAAGGCGTTATCATCAGTAATGACATATAGCGTCTTAATCTGATCCTGCCCATCAAGGGCTTCGAGCCAATGATCCTTGGCTTGATCGTTAAATAGAACTGTGACTTCAGAGTCGTCAGCCATTGCATAGTCAGCGTTTTCATCAAGTAACCTCTGAGGAAGACTGCCCTTAGACAGTAGAGTCAATAGCTTCTTCTTGCGTGCGACATCCCTCTTGACGTTAGAACGCATTATCTCAGTGTTCACATAATCGATTTGTCTAATTTCACGATTCGTATACTTTGTTTCCGTTGCATGAGAGAGATAGCTATGTCTTCCATCGATGGCCACACCATCTGGTTTCAGTCCCGTAATGGCTGCCGTTACGCGTGGCTTCGTCACATGTTCGCAGACTCCGAATGACTCCCACTCCATATCGCCCTCGCGCAAGCCTCGCGCAATCATATCGTCCTCTTCATCGGCTGACACTTCGTTATTCGTGACACTAATGCAACGCCGGCACCCGCCATCTTCGCTATTCAACCGCATCACGGCATGAGCTGTGGTTCCCGATCCGGCAAAAAAGTCCAGAACAAGTGCGTCGGGCTTATCTGATATAAAAAAACGAAGTGTGTCTTCGACAGCATACAGAGATTTGGGGAAGTCGAATCGTTTCTCACCAAGCATCGTCTTTATCATACCGTTTCCATGTTCGCTTGATGAGTGAGCGGTCTGGTTCCAAATGGACATGGGACGCGTAGAAGAGATTTCTGCTGGCTCAACGATAACGGCACCGTCATCGTCCCTACCCGTTATGACGAGCCTTCCACTCTCGACATCCCTGATTTGTCCAGTCGTGAGATGGTAGGGAGTGCGGGTAGAGCCATCCCAAGGGCCAAACCTTACATAGCCCTTCGACTGGTTCTGAAGCAGCGTCTCAGGTTTTAGAGACCATGTGAGCTCGATACCTCCCTCACCAATCGGCCATACTGCCACCGTACCTTTTGGTGGAAGGTAATCATGCCTATCCTCGTCTAAATCCAGCACCGGTCCTACACCATGAAATCGACCGCTAACTTCATCAAAAAGCATTGGGTAAAACAGATTACGCCGATCCACCCTACGACCATTATTGCTGGCACTTCTCAAGGTTCCCTTCCATCGTATGGTGGCAGCCTTAGAAGTCTTTGTCTCCTGCAGCATTGATCTGCCAATGCTCTTCACACTTGCCTTGCCGAGAGATACAAAGAAGATGTACTCGTCGCATCGCGAGAACTCATTGTCCCTACGACTGCCCTTCGGGTTAATCACCGTACTCACCATCTGTATGCTGACGCGACCACGGTACTCTTTGTCCTTGTCGCCCTTTGCTATTGGAAACACTTGTTCCAATAGCAATCCGAGGCGTAGATACTCCTTCTCGTCAATTGTGACTATGAGTACTCCATCATCCTTATTCAGCAGTTTTTTTGCCAGTAGTAGGCGTCGTTCCATCCAGGCGAGCCATTTGCTGTGTCTATACACATCGCTCGCGTCAACATAATCGTTATTGTACTTCCAATTCTTGTCGCCGGTGTTGTACGGTGGATCGATGTAAATACAATCAACCTTACCTGCATAGCAGTATTGAAGCGCCTGAAGCGCGTGATAGTTCTCGCCATTAATCACAACATGATACGGTTGGTCACCTGCATCATGCAGTGTACCGCTACCACGTTCAACACGTCCCGTTTCACGAAGACCGCAGTAGATTGGCTGATCATATTGTGCCACAACCACCAAATCACAGAGATTAGCTTCGCATGACGCTTCGGCATTATCAAGCTGCACGAGCGACGCTACACTCTCCTTGATGCCGCTGACATGCCACTCTATGCGGTTTTCATCCGATTCCTCGCTACCACGTTCGGGCAGCACGTGGACTACGTCGCCCACAGCAATCGGTTTGCCGTATAGTCTCATGGCCTCCGGCCTGTTATGTTCGAACACTAGGCCATACTCGCGTGCTGCCGCAAACGCTCTGATGTCTGCGGCGAGCTTGGAATCAACCTTCTCGGCTCTGTTTATAAGCGTTTGCGCCGCAGGATAGTTCCTTGACCTCGTTGCCATCCCTGTCATGTCTCCTTGCTCGAACCGTCCACGATGCTACTTCGGTTCCGCACCGACTGGGGTGGTTCCTATCTACGGACGTACATAATACGGGCCCTCAGATGTTTATGCATCGAAAATCATTGCGCTTGGGGTAACGCTTCGAAGCGAACCTTCAGCGCAGATGACTATTACGTGGGGTGGGGCACCTGCATTGTCGTCACGTGCCTATTTCCACATCTGCTCCATCTTGAGAGTAATACTCGGAACATTTTACCTCATGTTTACGTAGATTTTGCCTTGTTTGCGCCGTTTTTGTCGCCATCTAACATATCTACCATTCGGCACTTTCGTTCCTTTTGGGGACAAAGACTGCCACCAAGCCGTTCTATGTTATTGAGTATCTAGCACGTATATTTTCGGGCGCCTTATTCAGCAATGTATAGACGTATTCGTCTAGGTTCGCGAACACTTGCCTGAGTTCGTCGTAGTTCGCGAACATTCGCCCTAGTTCGCCGAAGTTCGCTCCTAGTTCGTCCGTTCGGCGCCCTTCACGAAGTAGACGTACGGTGCGGAGGCCTCGTCCCTGGATACATGCCTCGCCGGGTCGGCGTATAGCGCGGCAAGGTGCTTCTGTGCGACCCGTGCCGATACGCCGAACATCATGCTCACGTCCTCTGAGCTCACCCCATCCTTCGACGAGGCGAGGAAGGCATACAACTTGTCGTCGTCGAGCTTCGCCCTCCGCCTCTTTGGGACACTGCTGCCACCCCTCAAGGGAGAGGCCTCGGGCAACGGAAGAGAGATGCGAACGAGGGAGGGCGCATGCTCTTCCGTGAGGACCGGGAGTTCGTCGAATCTATCTCGCCATGTCTCGAAAATCGTTTGCAGGCCGCTACCGGCACGGTCGCTCGCTCCGACGAACCAGAATATGCGCATGAGGGTGGGATTGCGTTGCTCAGACATGCCGCCCGCGATGGCGACGTCGCGGTCCACGAGGAAGCTGCCAGGGTTGGTGATGGTCAGGGCATCCTCGTCGAGCACGATGATGATCGACGACCTCCCGCCGTAGTAGGCGTGCACCAGCGCGTTGGACACGGCCTCATTCACGGCCTCCGCGACTGGGTTCCTCACACCGTGGCGCGTCCCCGTCTCGTCGGTCGTGAAGGGTGACCTCAGGCTTCTCAGCAGTCTCGCGGTCACGTCGAAGTAGAAGTCGATCAAATTACCGCTCCACTCGTCGTCCTGTGAGACAATGCGATCATCCCACCTCGCGCTTCCCAAGGATTGCTGTCGGTAGTCGAGTAGGAAGTGCGGAAGGAAGTTCGTAATCTCGTACTCGTTGCCAAACGCGAGCAGGCCCGCCTGGGTGGGTCGCAGTTTACCGTCGTGCCCACGAGCGAGGGCTCCGATGTGGAAGAGGAAATCCTCGTTCGAGTCCTTGTTCCAGGGGCTTGACGGCTTGTTGCCAGCGAAGACGTTGCGATAACGCTCTATTGTCGTCGGATTGAACGCCGAGATGGAAAACCCATCAAGCGCAGCGCGGTCGGCTCGCTCGGCGTTGTCATAGTCCATCTGTCGTAAATCGTCCTTGGTGGCCCTGACGTCGGACGATCCCCTCCGGATCCAGGCAGTGAACTGCTTGTCTTTGCGGGTTTTGACCTTAACAGGTTTCTCGCCCCGCTCTGCCCTCGGCACGTTGATGATAATCACGTCTAGACCCTGTACTTTCGCAGCGCGCACGCTGTCTGCGAAAAGAACGTCCCTGTCGACCTTTTGGCGGTTACGCACGGTCGTCCAGAAGTCCGTGACAAGTCTGTCGGGTTCGACTACTCCCGTGACTGTGAAGGTGTGGTCGTCGTTCTCCGTCACGCCGAGGACGATCTCGCCACCCTCAGTGTTCGCGAATGCCGAGTATGACTCCCACACATCGTCAGGCACATCGAAGGCACTCTCCTTAAACTCGAGATGCTGATCTTCGCCCAAGTTGTCCAGCCTATCAAGGAATGCCATGTTGCCTCAATTGACGATTCGTTGTACGAGCCTCAATCATACCCAAAAAAACCTGTGGGCACACTTGACGTTCGCAAGTTGGTTGCATGCGGAATCCCGGACGTGATTCGTCACGACTTACATGCTGCACGGCTACATGTCGAGGATGAAACTCCATCCTCAAAATTCACGCTAACCGACACGCGCCGCATACAAATCAAGAATCTCGAAAATGAATTTTCAAAGCCCGACTATTCTGTCGGCTACTTTGTCGACCTGCAATGTCGGCTAATAAAAAAGGTCAACCAAATATGCTGGTTGACCTGCGATTTTACTGGTCGGGTGGACTGGATTCGAACCAGCGACCCCTTGACCCCCAGTCAAGTGCGCTACCAAACTGCGCCACCACCCGTTTGCAGGAGCCATTATGCGCCGTTTCTCTTTCCTTGTCAACAACTTTTTTCGGCTCAAATGCTTTTGCAGGTGGTACATGTCAAAGGCAAGCGGGCCTTACGACATCCTCGACTCGAGCGTGCCATCTGCGTTGAGTACCAACAAGGTACCGCCGGGTGCCACAATTCCTCGGGCGAGTCTTGCGAGCTTCTCGCGCTCCTCCTCGCCCACCCATGCAGGCGGCGCGAGCAACACGACGTTGAATCTGGTACTTTCTCGCTTGGTGCGCTCAAGCCACGGGCGTGCGTCTTCGCAGACCACGCGGTGGCGCATACCCCCATACATGTTCAGCGAAAGGTTTCGCATGATGAGCTCCGCGCGGTCCTCGAAGGGCTCGACCGTTACCGTACGCAACGCACCCGCGCGTGCAGCATAGACGGACGCAGCGGACGCACCACCGCCTACGTTCGCGAACCGAGTGCCCGCACATCGTTGGGCCACCTCTTCACGCACCTGACGCTGCGCCATCGGCAAGCCGGTGTCCGGATACCCTAAGAGGTCGACTTCGAACCCGTGGATACCCTCCGCAACCTCGAGCGTCAACGGCTCGTGTGGACCTCGCGCATACGAAGCCATGAGGTGAACGTTCACCACGGGGATGTCGAGCACCGCAGCGACAAGGGCCCGCACATCATATCTGCGCCGCGCGGCAGACTCAATCTGCCCCTTCCGAGGTCGGCGAGTCTCTTCGACGGTGACGTGGACCTGTCCCGCACTCCACCCCACACCTCTCCACAGGTCGATGGCAAACGGGTAATCCGGCAGGTCAGCCTCGTAGAGACGAACGCACGAGTGCCCCGCGCGTTCGGCCGCGCGCCGCTGGTCCCGTGCTACCTTGCGGAACCGGGCCGCGAACTGCCGACTACGCTCATCTGCGATGGGCACGATATGCTGCACCCCAGCAAGCGAAACCACCTCGCACGTTAGCCGGTCACCCTCGAGTTTGCGATACATGCGCACGCTGACTTCGAGAGGGCCATTGTGGCAATCAATCCGTCGCTCGGGAATCCGCCCGAGCGCGCTGTCGATTCCAATCTCCGGCGCAATTATGGCTACGTCCCATCCCTCGGGCAGCGCCTCCACTGCCGTCGCGAGCGCACCATTGCTCTTCACGAGGTCATCCTGCGTTCCGAGCCGCTCGCCGTAGGGCGGATTCGTAGCCAGCATCCCTTCGCGAGACCCACGCTTCAGTACGCCGCGCAGGTGTCTGCCCAGTCGCTCCGCGTCATCGCAGAAGAGCTGCACGATGCCACGCACCCCAGCGCGCTCCACGTTCTCGCGCGCAATGGCGACGGCATCTGGGTCGATCTCGCCCGCCAGGACGCACATCTCGCGCGGCGACTCGTCGCGTCTTTGAACAGCGGCCTCATGTAGGTGGCGCCACAGACCTACGTCGTGCCCGAGCCATCCCTGGAATCCCCAACGCTCGCGCAGTATGCCCGGCGCGACGTCCGCCGCCATGAGCGCAGCCTCGACGGCAATCGTCCCCGAGCCACACATGGGGTCGACCAAGATACCGCCCCTCTTCGCCACCTCAGGCCAACCGGCGGCCATGAGCATACCGGCAGCAAGCGTCTCCTTCAGAGGTGCCGCCGTCTGCACCCCTTCCTCCCGATACCCGCGCCGATGAAGCGAGGGCCCGCTGAGGTTGAGATAGACCGTCGCCTTTCGCTCGTGCACGGCGAGGTCCACCTCAAAGTCGGGATTCTGCGCATCTACGTCGGGACGCTCACCGCGCACGTCTCGGAGCCGATCGCAGAGCGCGTCCTTCGCCTTGAGTGCGGAGAAGGCCGTGTTTCTGAGGTTCGCGTTAGTTCCATGTGCCCGGATGCTTATCGTCGCGTCCGGCCTCACATGCGCCTCCCACGCGATGTCGCGCACGCCCGCATAGAGCTCATCCGCATCTGCACAGGGCACGCGACCCAGCACGAGCTGCACGCGGGTGGCCACGCGACTCCAGAGGCATGCACGGTAGGCGTCAGCCAACCGGCCCTCGAACGAGACTCCACCCACCTGTGCGCGCACGCGCCGCAACCCAAGACCGCGTAGTTCTTCTGCCAGCACGTCCTCGAAGCCGCCCGCGCAGCGTGCAAAGAGCTCAATGCTCGTCTTTGCCATACATCCCCCTTGAATCGACCAAGTGACACTATAACGCAGCCCTTCAGCTCAAAGGGAAGTCCGCCGGGTCCATCGGGGGCTGCCCTCAGCGGCCCTAAGATGCGGTATGATGTGCCCCATGAAATCAATTCTTGACCTCATACGACCTCCTGAACAATCGCCGGAAGAGAAGCGCCGCGAGATGCTCGAGCGACCTGTCGGACCGCTCATTGTC
Source organism: Atopobiaceae bacterium (assembly GCA_017533825.1). Classification (GTDB taxonomy): domain Bacteria; phylum Actinomycetota; class Coriobacteriia; order Coriobacteriales; family Atopobiaceae; genus RUG440. The sequence continues at coordinate 10,425 of JAFWIE010000099.1, forward strand.
TCCCTGGCTGCTCCCTCCATCTTTGCCAACGTCGTCAGCACCGTGTACAACCTCGCTGACACGTTCTTCGTGGGGCAGATGGGCTCTACCAGCGCGAGTGCCGCCGTGGGCGTGGCCTTCGTCACGTCGGCCGTCATCCAAGCCGTCGCATTCTATCTCGCGCAGGGCACAGGAATCTTCATGAGCCGCTACCTCGGCTCAGGCGACCGCGAGAAAGCCGCCATCTACGTCAATACCGGCATCGCGACCGCCATCATCGTCGAGACGATCATCGCGCTCGTCGGGCACCTCTTCCTCGACCAGCTGTGCTACCTAGGCGGCGCCACCCAGACGATACTTCCCTACGCGCGTACCTACATCAGCGTCCTTCTGTTTGGGGCGCCCTTCATCGGTTGCGGCTTTCTCATGAACATGCAGCTCCGCTTCCAAGGTGAAGCCTTTTACTCGATGCTGTGCATGGTCGCAGGGGCGGTGCTCAACACCATCCTTACGCCCATCTTCATCTTCCCGCTTGGACTGGGAATCGCCGGAAGCGCGCTCGCTACGGTAGTGAGCGAAGCGATGAGCTTCGTCCTGTTGCTCATCGTCATGAACCGCGCTGGCATCACACCCTTGGGCCTGCGCTACGTGCGCAGGCCAGACCTCGAGATGGTTCGCAACGTAAACACCGGCGGTGTCCCCTCGTTCGCCCGGCAAGTCATGCTTGGTGTTGCCACCAGCATTCTCAACAACGCCGCAGCGCCCTTCGGTGACGCGGCCATCGCCGGCATCGCCGTCGTGCAGCGCATCACCAGCGTCGGAAACTTCTTCCAAATCGGCATAGGACAAGGCCTGCAGCCCATCGCCGGCTACAACTTGGGCGCAAAGCGCTACGACCGCATCCGAGAGGCATTCTTCTATGCCGTTCGGGCCTCATTCGTCTCCGTCGCCGCCATCGGCGTGATCACCTTCGCCTTTGCGCCGCAGCTCATAGCCATCTTCCGCGACGATCCCGACGTCGTAGCGTTCGGCACCGTCACGCTGAGATGCTGCAGCGTCACCATGCCCTTCACCGGACTCGCCATGGCGACGAACTTCCTCCTGCAGATGAGCGGCAAGATGTGGCGTGCCACCTTCCTGGGGGCCTGCCGCTTGGGACTGGTACTCGGCCCTGTCGCCCTCGTGCTTCCCCCACTGCTCGGGATGCTCGGCGTACAGATTGCCCAACCCGTGACCGACATTCTCACGACGCTCATAGCGGTACCGCTTGCTCGAGGCATGCTGGCAGAGCTTCGAGAGGCCGAACGCGCGCAGGCCAACTCTCCCCGTTAGAAAAGACCGACAGCTGGAGTCGATATGATAGGTACGGGCACGCTCATCAACACAGGATGCGTCGTGGTAGGTGGCGTCATCGGCAGCCTGTTCGGCCGCTTCGTGTCGCCCGAGCAGCAAGACGCCCTCTGTAAGGCGTCCGGTGTCAGCGTCCTCTTCATCGGCATCGCAGGAGCCATGGAACACATGCTCTCCGTCAGCGGCGGCACAATCGTGAGCGGAAGGACCATGTTCATCGTCCTGTGTCTATTGCTCGGCACCATAGTGGGCGAGCTCATGGGAATCGAGAATGCCTTCGAGCGCTTTGGCGAATGGCTCAAGGTGAAGACAGGCAACGAAGGAGACGGCGGCTTTGTGGGCGCCTTCGTGACCTGCTCCCTCACCGTGTGCATCGGCGCCATGGCGATCGTGGGCGCGATTCAGGACGGAATCCTCGGTGACTACACCACGCTCGCCGTCAAATCGGTGCTTGACCTCATCATCGTCGCAGCCATGACCTCCTCCATGGGCAAGGGGTGTGCGTTCTCGGCTATCCCCATCTTCCTGCTGGAAGGAAGCGTCACACTCCTCGCCTCGCTGGTGGCACCGATCATGACCGATGTTGCCGTTGCCAACCTCTCCCTTGTGGGGTCCATCCTCGTCTTCTGCGTGGGGATAAACCTCGTCTGGGGAAAGACGGTACGCGTGGCAAACATGCTGCCCGCACTCGTCTTTGCCGTTGCGGCAGCGTTCTTGCCGTTCTGAGAAAAACCGCCCGAGAGGGCTTTCCCTCTCGGGCGGCATAATCAACTGGAGGGCTACCTCCAAGACCGGTCAAGGGTTACCCCCTTGGTCCGTTACAGCGAGAGACCCTCACCGAGTGCCAGCGCGTGCACGCGCTTGGGATTCTTCACGGATGCCTCGAGGCGCTCGGGATCGCCGTTGAATGGCGTGTATTCCGGTGCATCGACGCAGCCCCAGTGGATGAGCAGCAGCTCGGACTCGGGATAATGGTTGGCGAGTTCGACTGCACCGGCGAAGCCGATGTGCCAGATGTTGTCCGCGAAGTCGAAGAGCATCATGTCGGGTGCCTTCTCCCACTCGAGGAACTCAGGCAGCGGGCGGCTATCGCTCGGCAACCAGATGGAGCCGTCGGGCGTATCGAACCAGTAGCCGCAGTACTCCTTGCGCTCCCACGTGCGGTGCTTGTACTTCTCGCTCGTCATGTGCTCCTGCCAGTTGTGCCAAGTCGGAGTGAGGGTCACATCCACGTCGCCGATGCAGAAACGCTCGCCAATGTCGTGCCCCACCGCGCCGGCGACGTGCTCCTCGTCCGCCGCAACCTGGGCAACGTAGCGCGTCGCATGGACTTCGCCGGCCTTGTCCTTGAGACCCGCAAGCGTCTCGCGGGCGAAGTGGTCGTTGTCGATGTGGGTATAGAGCAGTGCGTCAAAGGCAGGCACGTCCTCGGGGAGAATGGGCGGCTCCACCAGCGTAGGCATGTCGAAGCCAACGAGAAGCGGGTCACACATGATGGTCGTCCCACGACTGTTCAGAAGGAATCCCGCGTTGCCGAGCCAGTAGACTGTGGTCTTGTCGGATGGCCCGAACGCCTCGGCAGGCAGCGCGACCGTCTCCCTCGGCATTGCCTGACCTTGCACGCTGCGACGAATCTGTACGCTCATTGCATTACCTCCTTTTTTGATTGGCTTGTGCTTATCATATTGATATATGCATGCGTAAACAACATACGCTTGACGGGGTGAGTCCACAAGTTGACAAACTTGGGCCAATCGTCCACCTCGTGCACAGCCGGAGGCATCACGTGGATGCCTGTATCATCAAAGCGCGTACGGATTGCCTGGAGTCTGCGCCCCCTCAAAGAGGCGCTCCATACCGATGCCCCGCATGCGACATATGAGGTCAGCAAGTTCCGATTCCGGCGCAGGGAAGCCCGAGAGAATCCACGAGAGTGCCATCTGGGTGGAGGCCATGGCATGGTATATGGTCGCCAAGCGCAGCTCCTCGGGCATCGGATCGGGTCCCCATAGCTCCTGATGCCAGTCGAGGTCGAACTTCTGCGTGCGCGCGACCACGTGATCGGTGAGGTTGTTTTGGCCACTCATCTTGACCGCCTGCTGCAGGAACGTGCCATGCTCGCGCATGTGTACGAGGGAACGCTCGAGCTCCGCGCGATAAGCGAACCCCGTCGGCGCTCCCGTGAAGGCATGCACCATGCGCTGCTCGTACACCTGACAGATGAGGTCGTTCTTGTCGAGGAAGTGGTTGTAGAAGGTCTGCCTGCTTACGCCCGAGCGCTCCAGGAGCTGCTTGACCGTCACACGCTCGAGAGGCACGCCATCCTGCTCCACCAGTCCGAGCAACGCATCGATTACCAGCGCCTCCACGTCAATGGCCATCTCGCTCTCCTCCGATTCTTTGTGTATCGTCGCACGCTCCAGCGCAGAGCCAATGACTGGAACTCACCCGCTCGCCGCCACAGGCTGCTCGTTGCGTCCCGCATGGCAAGCATAGCACCACCAAACAGACGATTCTTCTCATTCGTCAACAAATAGACACCCAAACGAACGCGTACCTTGCGTGTCTGGCATGTCGGGCACATGATATCAACAAGACGACAATCACGAGAAGGGAGTGGGACATGCAGTACACGAAGCTCGGCCGCACGGACATCGAGGTGAGCAGGTTTTGCCTGGGATGCATGGGATTCGGCAAGGTGACCGACGAAGCGCTGCACAAGTGGACGCTCGGCCCAAGCGAGACCAAGGACATCATCGCCCAAGCGCTCGACGCTGGCATCACGTTCTTCGACACGGCAATGGCCTACTCCTTCGGCACCTCGGAGGAGTACGTGGGCGAGGCACTCCGCGCGCTTGCGCCACGCGACCAGTGGGTCATCGCGACCAAGTACAGTCCCCGACCCAACGGAAGCGCCGATGGCGTATCGGGCAAGGACTACATCCGTACGTGCATAGACAACAGCCTGCGCCGCCTGGGCGTCGATACCATTGACCTCTACTACATGCACAGCTGGGACTATTCCACGCCTCTCGAAGAGAGCATGGAGGCCCTCAACGAAGCCGTCACGTCCGGTAAGGTGCGTGCCCTCGGTGTCTCTAACTGTCACCCGTACCAGCTCGCTCGTGCCAACGACCTTGCCGCCGCTCACGGGTGGGCACGCTTCGAGGCCATTCAGAGCCACATGAACCTCATCTTCCGCGAGGATGAGCGCGAGCTACTGCAACTCTGCGCCGAGGACCAGATTTCAACTGTGCCCTATAGCGCCCTCGCCGCTGGCCGCCTCGCACGCAAGCCCGGCGAGACGAGCCGCCGCCTGGAACTGGACACCTTCGCAAAGGGCAAGTATGACGCCACCGCCGAGCAGGACGCGATCATCATCTCCCGCGTCGCAGAACTCGCAGAGAGGTATGAGACATCCATGACGGCGATTAGTCTCGCCTGGCTTCTTACCAAGGTAACGAGCCCCGTGGTTGGCGCCACGAAGCCACACCACATCGCGGGACCCGTCGCGGCAGCCGACCTCACGCTTGCGCCGGAGGACGTCGCCTACTTGGAGGAGCCCTATGTGCCGCATGCGCTTGTCGGTATCATGGCTCAGAACCACGCATAGGCGCGCGTTCCTCTAGGACCACCCCGTGAATGGCCCATGAGGGGATTCCCCCCCTCATGGGCCATTCGCAGTTACAGAGAGCCGTTCATGAGCGCGCGAATCGCCGCATCATCCATGGGCAATGAGGTGCTGAGCGTCCCCCGCATGTCCGTCACCCGCTCGATGGACGATGCGACGATCTGGTACTTTCGTCGTTCGGACGTGTCGAAGACGACGTAGTTGGTCCCTTTGCGATCGAGCGAGCTACTGAAGCTGATGCCATCGAAGCGCAACCCCGTGGAGGTCTCGATGCGACCCTTCACATACTCACTAATGTATTGTGTGACCAGATAGGCTGAGTCTCCCGAATAATTGGGCTTCGAGAAGTAATGAGCGAGGATCTTCCTGAACATGCGCGTCTCTTCGCTTGCCGACTCGTCATCGGCAAAGACGTTTCGCGTGAGGTCAAAGAGCGTTACCTCCTCACAAAGCACCACTTCGGCGATGCTGACCATCTGCGATATGACCGGACGCGCCTCGAGAGCTGCGGTGCCCTTCCTGCTCGACGCATAGAGATAACTGATGCCCTTTGGATTGATGCGACCGTTGCCAGTGACATCCGAAGGAGCCGCATCCGACTCATCCTGGCCAAAGCCCCACCATCCCTTCTCTTGAAAGGGCGCGAGCTTGCGCTTGAACACGTCGAAGTCCGGCATCGGCAGACCCGATTCCAAACGTTCAATCTCGAGCTGAAGATACGCTTCTGCGAAGCTCTCGTTGTCGAGTCCACGCTCCCCGTCTCGCGCGAATGCTCCAAGGGCATCCTCAAGGGCATGATACACCGACGCAAAGAAGCGGTCCTCCTGTGCTTTGGCAACGATACGCGCGCGGTACAAAGTCGAGCCGGAAGGAAGTGTGCGCGTCACCATGGGCGCAATCGCGTCGACCCACGAGAGAATGTTGGTCCGCGGAAAGAAGCGGTTGCTCGTGCACAGCTCGTCTTCGAGCGCCGCAAGCTCAGCCTGCATCGCTCGTCTGAGGCGTAGCTCATCTCGCAATTGCCTCAGCCGCTCCAAGGTCTCTTGTTCGCTCGCTTCCATGCATCCCCTCCTCGCGTGGTGCCTTGATGGCAAAAGGGTACCAATACCATAATGCCATGGCAAAAAGGTACCTAGTAGAGCGTTCCCTAATAGGCTGGGCTGATTTTGGGTTTCTCCGTGGGGTCTATCTCTTCCATCCCGTAGCGCCATCGGTGGACGACCGGGACCCTGTTGGCCTCGCCGAACCAGAGGTAGATCCTGCGCGCGAGCAACGCCTTGCTCTCGACCCTGATGCCCTTTAGCATCTGGTGGGTCATCTTGGCGAAGAACCCCTCGATCATGTTCAGCCACGACCCGTGGGCGGGCGTGAAGACGAGCTCGAACCGTCCCGGGTGCGCCTGGAGCCAGGCCCTCGTCTCCTTGGACTTGTGGGCGGAGTGGTTGTCGAGCACCAGCCTGATCACGTCGCCCTCGGGG
>JAFWIE010000015.1 GCA_017533825.1 Atopobiaceae bacterium
GCGATAAACCGCTCATCGTGCTGAGTAACGGGGACGGCTGCGCCATCGCGCGCTCCGAGGAGGCCAAGGCGCTGCACATCAAGATGGGTGCGCCGATGTTCAAGATTCGTGATATCGTCCGCGAGCATGGCATCCAATACCTGTAGGCGCTTGCAATCATAGCGGGGCTTGCTCGCAAACAGCCCGATTTCCTGCTCACGCTTTCTGCCACTGGCAGGGACCGCGCTGCTCGAATTATCTGCCAATGTGCTCGCCATCATCCGGCGCTGCTTGCAAACGGGGCGTTGTGCTCACGCTCCCTGCCAACGGGTTCTCCAAACCCGTCGCCGGCAGACGGTTTTGCGAAGCGGGTTTCAAGAACAGTTCTGACAAGCGGCGGGCCGCAGAAATGCGTTGCGGTCATGGCCCGCCGCGAGGTCGTCAGAAAGGAAAGTTTTCGCGAACAGCGGGCGGCGCATAGAACGGGCACAGATATACGTTTACGACCGAACCGGTCGAACCGCGCTTGCCGCGATCGTCCCGTTTTGGATGGTGAAACGGGAAACGGACGCCACGCCTCCTTTCCGGAAGCGTGTTGCTACGACCATGCTGCCCGGCCATGAAGTGGCATGACTGCTGTTCCGCTCGGCCCGATCGTTCCCGAAGCCATCCGCCCCCTACCGGCGTTCGAGCGTCACGCGGGCGCAGCCGTTACGCTTGAACCACTCTCCACCCGGCATGTCGATGATCTCTGGGAGGCCGCCCGTGCGGCGGAGGTGTCGTGGGCATATTTGAAGTATGGGCCATTCCCGTCCAAGGACGACATGGCCGCGCACGTCACGCGGATCACTGGCCTTGAACAGCAGCCCTTTTTCGCTGTCATTCCGGCATCCAGCGGCAAGGCCGAAGGGTGGGCGTCGTTCTGCGACATTTCACCTACCGACGCTGCGATCGAGATCGGGAGCATCTGGCTATCGCCTCGGCTCCAACGCACCCGCGCCGCCACAGAAGCCATTTTCATCATGATGCGGCACGCCTTCGCGCTCGGTTATCATCGGGTCGTTTGGCGCTGCAACGCGCTGAACGAAGCATCCATGCGCGCTGCGCGCCGGTTTGGCTTCACCTATGAAGGGACTTGGCGCGGCGACGGCATCGTGAAGGGACGCCGGCGCAATACGGCCTGGTTCTCCATCGTGGAACCCGAATGGCCGGCACGTCGCGCACTGTTCGAGGCGTGGCTCGATGATAGTAATTTCAACGCGAAAGGCGGCGCTCTAAAGCCCTTGTCGCCGACCATCTAAAGGAGGCAGCGCTTTCCCACGAGGATGGAATTTTGGGAATACTATTACAGCATACCCGTAGTAATCCCAAGCGAGCTCTCCAGCCCCGACCATCCTAGCGGCGTGACCACGATGGCGCGCGACGTGCCCGATCGTTGCATCCACCCGTTCTCACACAACACAGCGAGGAAGCGGACGCCGAGCGGACCAGCAAGATGATGGCGTCGTTCCGTCCAATCGAGGCATTGGCGTGCGAGACCACGCCGCGTCGGCTTGATCGCGCCGACATCGATTCCGAAACAGGCAAACCATCCGTGCCCATCGTCGGACACGACGAACTGATCGTCCGAGCCAGGGACTAGGTAGCCGCGTCGCTGCATTTCATCAGTCACGAGAACGCCCAACTGACCGGCCATATGGTCATAGCACCTGCGGCAAAAGCGAAGTTGCCGGCGATCCCGACTGACAGAAACGCCGTGCGTGTTCTCGATTGGTCCGAGCGCGGCAAGATGCTCGATGGCGGTAGCGACCCGATTCCCCGAGATTCGATAATATCGATGCCGACCGCGGGCCTCGACCAACACCAATCCCCCATCGAGCAGCTTGCCGAGATGCGCACTGGCCGTCTGCGGTGTGACACCAGCAGCTTGAGCCAGATCCCCTGCGGGATGCGCGCGCCCGTCCATCAACGCCACAAGCATTGCGACGCGGGTCTGATCTGCAATCAACGAGGCCACGGCTGACAGATGGGACAGCGTCGTCATTTACTTCTCCCCTCGATCGGGCTCGCTTGATAACATTTTCGACTTGGCGAATGGTTCGATCCGTGCCGAAGCATTGCCGACCATTGGAAAGGTATACGCGTCCTGAAATCCGGAGTACGATCATGACGCAAGCGAGCAAGACCGACACGACCCCCGCGCAGGCAGAGCGCATCTACATGCTCTGGGATCGCTTCTTGAAGGAAGGCGACATGGCGGGCTTGGCCTGCATCTATGCTGAACATGCCACGCTTCAAAGTCCGCTAGTGCCGACCTTCTACGGTCCAGATACGCATCTAGTCTGCGGTCGCGACGAGATCGTGCGTTTCCTTGATGAGACAGTACGCCGGCGCCCTAACGATCAGGTTCATTGGCACCGCGACGGATATCTCTGGAACGGTCGGACTCTCATCTGGGAATATCCAGCGATCATCGATGGCGGCTTTCAAGTCGATCTGGCAGAGTGCATGGACTTAGCCGAAGGTCTCATCGAGCATCACCGTATCTACTGGGGATGGTTTGGAGTTGAGCAGATGAAACGGTCGACGATCGAAAAGGTCAAAGAAGGCCGGCTCAACGATTACCCCCTTGCGTAGGTCAAATCCATAGAGGCGATGCGCTTACGACATGAGAGGCATCAGCCTTCCCGATTGGGAACCAGTGACGGTAAATCCGACCGCGCCGCCCGCGTTGACGGCCGTCTGCGGGACCATTTTCCCAAAACCTGTTCCCGATTGCTGATTCTCAAAACCTACAGATTGAGCCGGAGAACCGGGAAAGGTGTGCCACGTGGCACACCCGCATCAACGGGGGGAGGGCGCTCACCAGCAGCCTGATAGCGGCGAGCTGCCTTACCGGCTGCGCGACTTCTGCAGGATTTGATCCTGCGCCATTTCGCGCACACGCTGTTCCTGTTTCGCCTTGACCTCGATGCCGGCAACGGCCTCGCCACGGCCGAGCCGCGCCGCGACCTCTTCCTTGCGCTCCGCGACGAACTCGCGCCGCTTCTCGTGATCGTTGGGGAAGCGTTCGGCCGCGACCGCCATCGCAAGCGCGACGTGGCTTTGCGCTTTGCGCAGCTCGGGGTCTTTCGCGTTCTGGACGTCGGACTGCCGGCGGAACCGCTCGGCAAGATCGGCACGCGGCTCGGCCTGTTCCTTCGTGTCGCGGGCCTGGTTAGCGGTTCGTGTCGAACGCGCCTGGTTGTCGGAGACGCCAGCTTGTCGCGCCGCCTCACGCTCGGCCGCGGCCTTCGTTTTCTCGTCAGGCTTGTAGCCGTCGACCTTTATGCCTTGCGCCGACGCGGCCAGATAGGCGGCCCGCTGGAACTCGGCATCGCCGCTGACCTTGATCGCGGTCCACCCATTTTCCTTCGCGAGCCGGATCAGATCAGGAAGGGAGTTAGAGTCTTTCGCCTTGATCCGGTCGGGCGTGATGGTCGCGACCGGCTGTTTGTCGTGCGCGCTGCGATAGAGCTTGTCGCCAACCCGGAGGAACCGGGAGTCTAGATCGGCAGGCACTTCCATCGGTCGCCGGCGTCGACCTTCGCTTTCCTTGCCGGCGCCGGCAGCTTCGACATTCTCAGCCATGTCATCGCTCCTGTTCGATTACACCAACGACTTCGTTGCCGCGTTGCTCGGCCGCCACGTCGATAAGCATGTCCGGATGATCCTGGGTGACGACGCAATCCATCGCGAACGCGAACGGGTCAGGGTCCGTGAGCTGGTCGAAGGTCGGCATCGCGCAGTCCGGCAGGTCTTCATCGTCGCGCAGCGTGCGCGGGATCGGGGCGACTTCCGGCGCCGGCTCAACGCGCGCTTTGAAAAGCCCATCCGCATAGAACCGAATCTTCTCGCCGTGGATCGGCGGGATGCCGCCCCGGAGGAGCAGCAATTCGCCGTCCGGAAACTGCATCAGCTCTTGCGGTAGCAGGAGGGCGCGGCGCTGGTCCGACATGGACTTGGAGCGGTTCGCCAGGATGCCGTTGATCGTCAGCGACTTGGTGATGGACTCCTGCCCCACATAGCCGATCCGCTCCGATAGCTCGTTCGCCACCCGCAGCTCTTTCGGCGTGAACGCGACTTCAACGCCGCAATTGGCGACGATCTCGTTGGCGACATGCTCGCCATAGACGGCACGGAGCTGCGATCGGGACTGGATAACCGGCAGGAGGCGGATGCCGTAGCCGGCGACGTAGGAAAAGGCGCTGGCGATCACCTGCGCCCTGCCGATCCGCGCGAACTCGTCGAGGATGACGAGGATCTTCAGCGGCGTTTCCGTGTCGGGCAGATCGCGCACATTCAGGTCGATGAGCTGCTGAAAGAGCAGATTGTAGAGTGGCGCGACGCGATCCAGCTCGTCGGGCGACACCCCGAGATAGATCGACATGCGCCGGCTGCGCAGCTCGCGTAGATCGAAGTCGGATTCTTCCGTCGCCGCATCGACGCGCGGGTTGAGCCATAGGCTCAACTTCGACGTGACGGTCTGGACGATGCCGGCGAACGTGTTGTCCGCGCCCGACGTGAAGTCGGCGAGCGCGTTGCGGCATCCTTGCGACAGATCGAGAGACCGATCGTCGAGGACGCGCTTGAAGAACCCGCGCGTGTCGCCCGTCGTCATCAGCCGATAGATCGAGCCGATAGTGAACGGCTGATCGGCGACCGCGAGGTAAGCGCCGACACCGACGAAAGCGGTCCGCGCGGAGTCCGTCCAGAAGGGCTCGCCGCGCTCGGGCGGCACGAATAGCATCGTGGCGATCTTTTGCAGCTCGATCACCACTTGATCGGGATCGGTGCGGTCGATGTAGCCAAGTGGGTTGTAGCGGGCGGTCCGGCCTTCAGGATCGGTCGGGTTGAAGAGATAGACCGCCTGTCCGTATTTCTTCCGGAAGCCCGCCGTAGCCTCCCAATTCTCGCGCTTCACATCGAGGACGACGACCGATTCCTGCCATGACAGGAGGTTCGGAATGACGATGCCGACGCCCTTACCCGAGCGGGTAGGGGCCTCGACAATGCAATGTTCGCTGCCACCAAAGGTCAGGAACTTGCTACGACCAAAGCCGAGTAGAGCCCGCCCTTTCTTGCCCAGGACGATCCCGTCGCTGGCACGAAAGCCGGCGTACCGGATTTCGCCTTCCTTCGCGAAGCGGGCGGCGCCGTGAAGAGGCGGCTTCCGCTTCGCGACCCACCACAGCATGAGCGCGGCGATGATGGTGCCGACCAAAGCTCCGCCGGCGAGCGCCTTCAGCACCACCGGGTCATGCCGGTAATACCAGAAGAACCCCGGCATCTTGAGAATGTCGAACTTGGCGCTGGGGAGGCCGAGGTAGATCCACGCGACGACCGACGCGATGAGGAACGCCACGACGATCCCGACGGGGATGCCGAGGACGAGGACCGTGCCCCGTTTAGGCGGCATGACGCCCCGCCGGGTCATAGTAGATCTCGGTCATCCGGAACTTGCCGTCGACCTTCTTCATCTGGACCACGACGTCGACGAGAATCTTGAGCAGCGATCGTATGTCGTCGCGAGCCAAGTCCGCGCCGCCCTCGCTTTCCTTCACCAGCAGCGTCAGTTGCTCGAACGCCAGCTCGGCCGAGTCCGCGTGTATGGTCGTGATCGAGCCAGGATGGCCGCTGTTGACGTTGCGGAGATAGAAGAAGGCCGTCCCGTCGCGCAGCTCTTGGAGCAGGATGCGATCGGGCCTCATGCGCAGCGCGCTCTCCAGCAGCTCTTTCGCCGTCACCTTCGCGGTGCCGGTTCCATCCTTGCTGTAGATCATATGGACGACGTTCTTGTGCGGCACGACCAGCTCGCGCGTGTCCTCGATCGTCAGCAGCCGCTCATTCTCCGGGATCAGCTTGATAAGCCCCTTGGAGAATGTCGTCTTGCCCGACCCCGTTGCACCGGAGATCAGGATGTTGAGACGGCTGCGCACCGCTAGCTGTAGCGGCCTGCAATGATCCAGGGCTGGACGCGCAATCTTCGGCTCCGAGCGGCGCACATTGGCTGAGCCGTTAAAGCCGGTCCCGCGCAGATTAGCTGATCCAGAGCGTACGCTCGCCGACACGGACGCGCACTCCGGATCGGGAGGCGCACGCTCGCGGCAACCGGGTCAGAGCGGCAGGCCGGCGGCCCGCATTTCGTCCATGAGCTCGCGCGAGCGGGCGGGGTCGAGGCTGCCGCGGAGCAGGTGCTTGATCTCGGCCGGTCGCGCGTCGAACTGATCCGCGAGGCTCTTCACGTCGTAGCCGTGCCGGTTGAGCTGCGGTTCGAGGTCGTCGATGCGCCGCGACAGCACTCCCTCGACTGTCTCGACGTCGATCGGCTTGACGCTGCCCTCGTATCCCGCCTCAAACGCGCGCACCAAGTGTCGGCCGATCTGGAGCGGGGTCTTCAGCTTGGCAGCGAGCAGCAGCGCGGCCTCCTCGGTCACGACGTCGCCGGGCTCGACGCCCGGCTCCAGGGAAGCGCGCAGCGCCCAGTCGATGTAGTCGCGCTGGCGATCACGGAGCCCGCCGAACTCGAATACGGTGGTGCGGTCGCCGATTTCCTCCATCTGCGGGCGCTTGAGGTCATTCCGGAGCTTGGGGTGGCCGACCAGCACCACCGAGAGCTGCCCGCCTCCTTCCTGCACAAGCTCGACCAGGCGCTTGAGCGCGGTCAGCGTTTTGGGGTGGAGGTCGTGCGCATCGTCGACGAACAACGCGACCGGCTTCTTGGCCTTGCGGAACAGCTCCTGGAGGTCGCGCTCGCGACGCTCGGACTGCGACGGGATCGACACGGCCTTCTCGGGCGACAGGTCGTAGAACAAGGCCGCGACGAGCAGCGGCACGGAGATCTTGGCCTTTTCCAGGCTGAGCGCGCGCGAGACGATGACGCGGCCCTCGTGCTCCAGCTCCTCGCGCAGGCGGCGCGACAGCACGGTCTTTCCCGAGCCGATGATGGCGGTGAGCGCGATGAGCCGCCCGCCCGTGATCGCGCCCTTCAGGTCGCGCGCGATCTGCCCGTGGTGGTCGGTCTCGAAGAAGCCTAAGTCGACCGGCGGCCGGGCAAGGCCGTAGTGTCGCATCACCTCGGTCTGCATCAGCCTTCGCTCCGCTTGCGGCCGGGCGGGAAGCGGCACCGGACCTCGTCCATGATCTCAGGTTTCGACAGGGTGCGTCCGACCAGCGCATCGATGAACGCCCGGTCGTCCGCCGGCAGAGAGCCGAGCGGCACGCGCAGCTCGGCCGAGATGGCGAGCCTCGCCTTGAGAGCGCTGGCGAACGCCAGCTCACCAAACGGGTCGGGGTCGGCGAACGGCCGAGCCGGTGGCGCGGCTGTGGTCGCATCGTGGACGGCGCCAACCACGACGAGGTCCGCTTCGCCCGACACGGCCGAGCGCGGGATGCTGATCCGGCTCGCGAGCGCGTCGACGCGGTCCGCCCTGACCTCGCGACGGCTCTTCCGGTGCTTGCGGTAGCGGTGCAGCGGGATGGGTCCGCCCAACGGATGGTAAGGCCCGAACCGGTCGTCACCCTGCTCGACCCAGAGCTCTTGGTCGAACAGCCCCCACCAGACAACGACCGTCTCGCCGGCGAGCTCGGGGTCGACCTCGTAGGCGACACCGGCGACGGTCAGCCGGCAGTCGAGCCCGACCGTGCGTCGCTCCGGCTCGCGCGCGAAGGCGCAGTAACGCTCCCACGTGCACATGGCGCGGATGCCGTCTTCCGGCAGGTGCGCCAGCCAGTCTTCCAGCCGCGATCGCGCGCCGGAACGATGGTCGGCGTTGTTGTAGCTCACGACGAAGCGGGCCAACCAGCGGTTCGCCTCTTCCTCGCTCCCCGGTTCGTGGAAGTGATAGAGCGTCTCGTGCGCGTCCTTGACGGTGCGGAACGGCCGCTCGACCTTTCCCTTCGAGCGTGCAGTCGTTCGGCGACCGTCGGAGCCGGCCGGCATGTGCGGGAACGCGTCGATCCCTAAGCACTCCATCACGCGCTTGAACACGGCCGACTTGCCGACCGGCCCGCCGTCGATCTGCATCATCTCCGGGATGCCCCCGAACGGGTTGTCCTCCTTCGGCGACATGGCCCGGAACAGAAAGCGGAGCGCCGCCTCCACGTCCTCGCCGTAGACGAGCGCGTACTCCTGGTAGGAGACGCCCGAGCGGTCGTCGACGACCGAGAACAGCATCAAGGTCGGCGCCCCCGCCCGGTCGGGGTCGACCCAGGCGGGCGCGCGGAGCTGCCGGAGGTCGGACGGGCTCATGTCGAAGTGCCACAACGCGTTCGACCGCTCCGCCTGGAACCGAACCGCGGGCGGCTCGCGCTCCATGCGGTCGCGGTCGTACCCGAGCCGGCGCATGTGCCGGTTCAGCGTCGACGCGGTGAGCTTGCCGGGCGCGAGTTTTACCAGCCCGCGGTCGGGCGTCTCGACGCCGTGCTCGGTGACGATCTCCAGCACGCGCGAGGTGGACAGGCGACGGCCCTGGCGGTTGGTCGTGCGCCGCTTCATGGCGGCGACCACCTCGCACCACCATTCGACCTCGTCGGCCGGCATGACGCGCGGCACGCCGCGATCAGCGCGGTGTGCGTCCTTGGGCCGGCGCTCGCCACGCAGCAGCCGATAGAGCGTGGCCAGGCTGACCCCGTACAGGCCCGCGGTCGACAGGAGCAGCGGACGCCGTTCGGGGTGCCGGGCCGGGAGCGACAGGAGTCGGCGCCGGAGCGTCGCGATCGCCTCGACCGGGACCGCGACGCCGGCGCCCATCACGCCGCTCGTCGTTGGGAGGGTCGGCCGACCTTGCCGTCCAGCACCGCCTGGCCCGGGGCCTTGGGCGTGCCGTCGCCGTTCACATACTGATAGAGCGTGGTGGTTGTGATCCCGAGCCGCTTGGCGACCTCGGCAGCGACCGCGTTGCAGTCGGACATGGCGGCCATCGCCATGGTCAGCGTCGCCCGATCCATCTTGCGCGGTCGGCCGCCCAGCCGTCCCCGGGCGCGTGCCGCGGCTAAGCCCGCTTGTGTCCGCTCGGTGATGAGCTCGCGCTCGAACTCGGCGAAGGCGGCGAAGATGCCGAAGGCGAGCCGGCCGTTCGCCGTCGTGGTGTCGATCTGTGCGCCCGCGCCGGTCAGCACCTTCAATCCGACGCCGCGCGAGCGAAGCTGCTCGGCCGTCGTGACAAGGTGTCGCAGGTCGCGCCCTAGCCGGTCCAGCTTCCAGATCACCAGTGTGTTGCCGGGCTGAAGCGCCTTGAGACACTCGGTCAGCCCGGGCCTGGCGTCGTGCCGGCCGGACGCGAGGTCCTGGTAGATGCGGTCCGGCTCGACGCCCGCCGCGAGCAGCGCGTCGCGCTGCGGCTCGAGCGTCTGGCTCCCATCGGACTTGGAGACACGGACGTAGCCGATGAGCATGGAAGCCGGTTCGCCCGCAAGAAAAGACGTCCGCCGGGGTACATGCTGGTTCAGGTTGTCGCAACGGGTTTTCTGGCGTTCTCGGGCCGGCTTGGCCCGGCCCCGCCCGACAACAAGGAAACCGCTCGTTTTCCGAACAGTTGTGGAACCACCATCGCCTACCTGAGTCCAAGCGCGCGAAAAAAGGCTTGCAATGTAGGGTTTCAACTCGTTCACCCTTTGTTCCGGCTCATGTGAGTCGGGCTCCGCGGGAGAGGGGATCATCCCAGCCCCGGCGGAGATGATGAACGTGCCCAATTAGGAGTATGTATGCGTAATCGCTTGATAGGATCATCTGTCCTCGTCGGTGGTGCGGCGGCTTTATCGCTGCTAGCATCCGGCGTGGTCGCGCAAGAAGCGGGCTCGCCATCTGCCGCACAAGGCGAAGCAGCTCCCAAAGCCGATCCGGCAGCGGTCAACGCCCGCCAGAACCGGACCGACGATCAGGCCGTAGCCGGCTTCCTTAATCGTAAGCGGGAGCGACAGGCTCGTCGTGAAGCTGCTCTCAGCCGGCGTGGGAACGCGGCGGACCAGCAAGAGCTTCGGCGTCTTTATCGTGCGCTGAATATACCTAGGCCCAACCCGCGCGCGCAGATCTCGGCCGCCAATCAGTCGGCGCTTGCGGAGAGTTTCGAAACGGACTCGATCCAGCTTCTGCAGTCGCTCAATTTCAAGCCGGCGCGAATCCGTCGGCTTTCGGATGCCGGGCTCAACCCGCTTCAGGCGGCAGCGGCCTACACGCGTGGAACGGCGACCGTGACGGAATATGCCCTGCTTTCCGACGTGGTGGCGGTGGCGCGCGTAGTAGAAGTCCGAAACGAGCGGCTGGGCGACGGTTTCCGATCGACCGTGCTGCTTGAGATCACCGATTCGATCCTCGGGCGTGCGCCCAATCGGCCGATCGCCCTGCGGCAGCGCTCGGGAGAAGACGAGAATGGGCAAACGCTGCGAGTGACAAGCGACCTCCAAGCGGTCGACGGGCAAAGTTACCTCGTGATGCTCTCTGCCGGGTTGTACGAGCAGCTCGCCACCGAGGGTGCCGGAAACCCGGCCGCGTCCGCACAGGGCGCAGCGCGGAACTACGTCCAGCTCGGGCCAACGTACCTCGTCCAGGGCGACACGTTGACGCCGGTCGACACGGGAGAGGTGTCCCCCACGACGCTCTCGCAACTTAAGGCAACGCTCGCGCCGGTCGCGCGGGCTCGAAACACCGCGGACGACGCCGCGCCCGCGCAGGAGACGGTACGGTGAAGAACATTACGCTCATCGCGGCACTGGCCGCAATCATCGGCTCGGGCAGCGCGTCGGCACAGACTATCGGCGCACGCTGGCCGACCACGACGAAGTCGGTGTACCTGCATATCGATATGCCTGCGGGATGCGACGCGGCGCTTGGCCGAGCAACTGGTAACTGGAACGCCCAAGGATCGCGCTTCTATTATCAGTGGGACGCGGCCAACAACCTGACCACGACCCGGGGAACGCAAACTACCGTTCAGATCGTTACCGTGGAGGATGGCTACCCCACGAACTCGACGGCGCTCGCGTCGACGGACGTATGGACCAGCGGCTCGACCATAACTCAGGCTGATGTGGTCGTGAAGGCCGATTACCTCTGGTACTATGGTGACGAGTCGGGCGGACGATTCCATTGCCCGAGTACCCGGTCCAATCCACCCTCCAGCTCGTTCGATTATGAGTCGACCATGACGCACGAGCTCGGCCATGCCCTGGGCTTCGGAGAAGCCAATAACACGGCGTGCGTTATGCACTATACCCAGCCCGCCGGTGTGGTGCGTCGCACCCCGTGCTCGACGGAGACGACGGCGCTTCGTAACGCCTACGGAGTACGCTGATATGAGGGTTGCGGCGTGGTCGGCAGCGGGATTGCTGCTGGTGTCGTGCTCGCCGAGCACGCCGCAACCAAAGGTCCCGACCGGCTGGAAGTCGGTCGGGATACCCTCGTGCTGCACGGTCGCGGTGCCTCCGGGCGCGGTGTTGGAGGCTGGAAAAGACCCGGTGGACGATCCCGTGTTCCTGCTGCGCGGTCCCGATTTCGAGGGTTTGTTCACCGTCACGCGGCGAGGGTCGACCTTGCCGATCGCCAGCTCGGGGGCAAACTACAGGGCCGAGCAGCTCACACTAGACGGACGTAAGGCGGGCATGGCCTCCTACTACGTTGTTGATTCCCGATATCCCGAACGCCGTAGCCTGCTCTGGACATTCAGCGGCCGCAATGACGGCTCCGGGCGTAATCTGGTCCTTGATCTCTCGTGTAGGCAAAGGGGTTGCGACGTGTTCGGCCCGATGATCCGGTCCCTGAACGCTCCCAAAGCCAATTAGCCCTCCGAGGGGCCGCAAGGCCGCTGAAGCGCATGGACGATCGCTTCCACTTCGTCATGCTCGACCAGCCCGACCGGTTCAAGGCGGCCGTGACCGCATTTCTGGCCAGCTAGGACGTCGTCTCAACCAGCGTGCGCCCGATGCTCCGCATTTTGGGTCCGTTGCTGCACCGTGCGCTCACGATCAGCGAGCGTGCGCCAGCGCGCCGCGTGTGTCTCAGTTAAACCGAGTTAGAAGGCGGCCAATATTGTGAGCAAGCGATGCTGTCATTGCAGGCCGCTACAGCTATGAGGCTGCCGGCACTGTCGTTACGGTCGGCGCGGACGTGACCGGGTTTGCGGAAGGCGAAGCCGTCAGCGTCATCCCCCCGCTCGATATCGCGCGCTGGGGCACTTATGGCGAGGTCGCCAACGTGCCCGCCCGCCTCGTCGTCAAGCATCCGGCGGCGCTGTCGTTCGAGGAAGCGGCGGCCGTGTGGATGCAGTATGTCACCGCCTGGGGTGCGCTGGTGGAGCAGGCGAAACTCGGCGAGGGCGATTTCGTCATCGTCACTGCTGCCTCCAGCAGCGTCGGCCTTGCTGCCTTCCAGATTGCGCGGATGGTCGGCGCGACGGTAATCGCGACGACGCGTACCGGCGCCAAGCGCCAGGCCCTGATCGATGCCGGTGCACATCATGTCGTCGCAACCGGGGAAGAGGATCTGGTAGCGAGGGTGATGGAGATAACCGATGGTCAGGGTGCGCGCGTGGTGCTCGATCCGGTCGGAGGCCCGTCGTTCGAGCCGCTGACCGAGAGCATGGCACGCGGCGGCATCCTGCTCGAATATGGCGCGCTCAGCGGCGAACCGACGCCGTTCCCGTTGTTCTCCGTGCTGGGCAAGAGCCTCACGCTCAAGGGGTATCTCTACAGCGAGATCGTCTCGGACGATGCCGCCCTCGATCGCGC
>JAFWIE010000016.1 GCA_017533825.1 Atopobiaceae bacterium
ATCTGGATCTTTGCGCCGGGCAGCTCGTCCTCGCCGCCCACGGCCTTCTTGGACACGCTGACCTTGGTGAGCGCGTCCTCGATGAGCAGCGCGCCGCCCTTGACCTGCTTGCCGTCGGCCTTCACCGTGCCGTCGGGCTCGATGACGAACTCGATGTCGGAGGCCACGGTGTAGCCGTCCGGGGCCACGGTCTCGCGCAGGGTGTAGGTGACGCCGGTCTTGAGGCCCTCGATTTCCTTGGCCTCGGTGCCGGAGGTCCACTCGAGCCTCTCGGTCTCGTCGCCCTTCTTGAGCTCGACGACCTCGCCGTCCCCGTCCAGGATCTGGATCTTTGCGCCGGGCAGCTCGTCCTCGCCGCCCACGGCCTTCTTGGACACGCTGACCTTGGTGAGCGCGTCCTTCACGAGCAGGTGGCCGTCCTGGACCGTGGTGCCGCCGGACTTGACGGTGCCGTCCTTGTCGATGCTGAACTTGGTATCGCTCGCGATGGTGTAGCCGTCGGGGGCCACGGTCTCGCGCAAGATGTACTCCACGCCGGCCTCAAGGCCTACGACCTCGTGCGCCTCGTTGGTGGACGTCCAGCTCGTGAATTCCTGCTCCTTGCCGCTGGCGTCGGTGTAGAGAATCTGGATGGTGGCCCCGGCGAGCTCGTGGTTGTCCTCGTCCGTCACGTCGGTCTTGGACACCTTGACGGTGGTCATGGCGTCGTTGACCAGCAGCACGGTCTTGCCGCTGGCGGTGGCGATGGTCGCGCCCTTGGTCTCCACCGTGCCGTCCGCGTTGATCTTGAAGGTGGTGTCGGCCGCGACCTTGTAGCCCTTGGGCGCAGTCTCTTCGTGCAGCGTGTATTCCACGCCTGTGGCAAGGCCCTTGATCACGTGCGCCTCGGTGGTGGATACCCACTCGAGCTTCTCGGTCTTGTTGCCTCGCTTGAGCTCCACGACCTTGCCGTCCCCGTCCAGAATCTGGATGGTGGCACCCGCGAGCTCCTTGTCGTTGGTCACGTCATGCTTGGAGATGCTCACCTCGGTGATGGCGTCCTGCACGAGAATCACGCCGTCCTTGGTAACCGGGGCGCTCGCCTTGACGGTGCCGTCGGGCTGGATGGTGAAGGTCACGTCGGTGGCGATGGCATAGCCTGCGGGGGCCACGGTTTCGCGCAGCGTGTACTCGATGCCCGCGGTGAGGCCGACGACCTCGCGAGAAGCGCCTTCCTCGGAGATCCACTCCAGCGGCTTGCCGTCCAGCTTCACGACCTCGAGCTCGTCTCCCTCGCCCTTGGCCATGATCTGGATGTGCGCGCCGGCGATCTCGTGGTTGTCCGCGTCGGTGACGTCGGTCTTGGCGACCTTGACCTTGGTCTTCGCGTCCTTCACCAGCAGCACGGTATTGCCATCCCCGTCGGTGGTGGTCGCGCCCTTGGTGCTCACGTTGCCCTTCTCGTCCACGGTGAAGGTCGTGTCGGTGGCCACGGTGTAGCCGTCGGGAGCGACCTCCTCGCGCAGGGTGTAGGTCTCGCCGACCTTGAGGCCCTCGATCAGGTGCTTGACGGTACCGGTCTGGTCCTTCTTGGTCGTCCACGCGTCTACCTCGACGCCCTTGGAGTCAAGCACGCGCAGCCGCGCACCCTCAAGCTCCTCGTCACCAGTGATGTCCGTCTTCGACACGAGCACGCGGTTCTTGGCATCCTTGATGAGGATGTGGTTGTTCTCGATGGTCTCCTTGCCGATCGTGACGGAGCCGTCCTCCCTTATAACGAACTCGGTATCGGTCGCGATGGTGTAACCCTCGGGCGCCACGGTCTCGCGCAGGGTGTACTTGACGCCGGTCTTGAGCCCCGTGATGACGTGGGCGGAGCCGTCGGAGTTCCACTCGAGCTTCTCGCCCCCGAGCACGACGACCTCGCCGGAGGCGTTGAGCACCTGCATGTGCGCGCCCTTGAGCTCCTCCTCGCCCGTGATGTCGGTCTTCGAGACGGTAATCTTGGTCTTGGCGTCCTCGACCAGCAGCTCACCGTCCTGAACTTTCGTCGACGTCTTGCTGGCATCGATAGTGCCGTCCGCGTTGAGCGCGAACGTGGTCTCGGTCGCGATGGCGTAGCCCGCAGGTGCAACGACCTCGCGCAGCGTGTAGACGACGCCTGCGACAAGGCCCTTGACCTCGTGAGCCTCCTCGCCAGACACCCACTGGTCGAATACCTCTTCTTCGCCGTTATCACCCGCGTAAACGACCTTCATCTTTGCGCCGGGCAGCTCGAAGCCGTCAGCGATGTCGGTCTTCTTGATGCTGACCGTCGTGAGCGCGTCCTCAATGAGAATGGCGCCGGAGCTGGAGGTCTTCGCCTTGGTGGTGACGGTACCGTCCGCATTGAGCGTGAAGGCAATGTCGGTGGCGATGGCGTAGCCAGCGGGAGCAACGGTCTCGTGCAGCACGTAGTCGCCAGCCTTTAGGCCAACGATCTCGTGCGCTTTGCCCTTCTCGGAGGTCCATTCCACGTCGTTGCCACCGAGTTGGACGACTTCGAGCTCTCCCTCGGCATTCTCGTGCATGAGCTGGATCTTTGCACCCGCGAGCTCCTCTCCGCCGCCGACGGCGACCTTGGAGACGGATACCTTGGTGAGCGCGTCCTCGACGAGGAGCACGCCATCCTCGGTGACGGAGCCGGTCGTGGTGACCTTGCCTTTCTCGTCGATGGTGAAGGTGGTATCGGTCGCGACGGCGTAGCCGTCGGGGGCAACGGTCTCGCGCAGGGTGTACTCCTCGCCGGTCTTGAGGCCCTCGATGACGTGGACGCTCTCGTCGACGTTGTCTGTGGACTCGTTATCCTTGGTAGAGGTCCACTTCTCGACGACCTTGCCCTTGGAGTCGATGATCTGAATCTGGGCACCTTCGAGTTCCTCACCGGAGGCGATGTCGGTCTTGGAGACCTTGACCTTGGTCTTGGCGTCCTTGATCAGGACGTGGTTGTCCTCGACGACGGTGTCTCCGATCTTGACCTTGCCGTTCTCGTCGATGGTGAACGTGGTGTCGGTGGCGATGGTGTAGCCCTCGGGGGCGACGGTCTCGCGCAGGGTGTACTGCTCGCCGGCCTTGAGGCCCTCGATGGTGTGGATGCCCTCATCGACGTCCTCCGTGGACTCATTGTCGGCCGCAGAGGTCCACTGCTCGACAACCTCGCCCTTGGAGTCGATGATCTGGATGGTCGCGCCCGCAACCTCCTCGCCGTTGGCGATATCCACCTTGGATACCTTCACGACGGTCTTGGCGTCCTCGACAAGTACCGTGTGCGCGTCCTTGACCGCGGCAGCGTTTTCTTCCTGGAGCGTGGCCACGGTGCCGTCGGCGTTGAGCTGGAAGATGGTGTTGGTGGCGATGGTGTAGCCCGCGGGGGCGACGGTCTCGCGCAGGGTGTAGGTGACGCCCGTCGTCAAGCCCTTGACCGCGTGGGTCTTGCCTTCCTCGGAATCCCATTCGGTCACGACGTGCTGATCTGCATCCAGAATCTGGATGTGCGCGCCTGCGACCTCGGGGCCGCCTGCGATATCCGTCTTGGACACGTTGACCGCAGTCTTGCCATCCTCGACCTCAAGCACGTTGTCCGTGACCTCGGGCTTGGAGAACACCAGGTTGTAGAGCCAGGACCACACAGCGTTGCCCTCATCGTAGGTCACGCTCTCGATCTCGCCCTTCTTGACCTCGATCTGGATGGTCTTGTCGCTGAGCGTGTAGCCTGCGGGAGCCTTGGTCTCCTTGAGCGACCAGGTGCCGGACTCTGCGAAGGTGAACGTCGCGGTGCCGTCCTCACCGGTCGTGGCAACAACAGGGGTGACGTTCTCTTTGTCGGTACGCGTCAGGGTAAACTCAGCGCCTGCGAGCTTGAGGCTCTCGTCCTCGGCGTCCTTCTTGCGAACGGTGAGCTCCACGGGTGCCTCGTCATCACGATGGTCGACGATCTCGTTGGTGATTACGAAACCACGGGTCGCGTCAGACGCGACGGTTGGCGTGTAACCCTTGACCTCGTCCTCGGTCACGGTGTAGGTGTACGGCTCGCCGTTCTCGTCGTACTTGTCCAAATCCTCGAACGAGAAGAGCCACTCTCCGTTCTCGTTCGGCTTAACACTCGCGGAGTCGATCTTGGCATCGTTCTGCAACAGGTTGACGGTAATGGACTCGGGACGCGTGCTTGTGGCCTTGGATGCGTCATCCGCCCATTGCTTCTGGCCGCTGACGGTCGTCTTGACCACGTGCTTGTTGGTGATGGTGCCATTCGCATCCACGCGACCCTGCGTCACTGCGGCGTACCCAGGCACTTTGTCCTCGGAAACCTGATAGACAACGGGCATCATGCCATCCATCGCGGGCAGACCAGTCCATTGTGCCTCATAGGTATTGCCCTTGTCGGCCACCGTGAGCTTGCTTGCATAGGTGCTGGTTACATCCACGTCGTTTGCCCACAGGTGCAGATACTGGGCGAAGTCCTTCGCGCTCGGACGCTTGTTGTCCTCGTTGCTGAAGTCGTCCCACGCCTTGGTGATCTTTACGTCCTGGGACTTCATTGTGTTGGTGATGGTGTAGCCTGCAGCAGCGGTACCGGTCACTTCGGCCGTGTAACCCTCGGGCACTACCTTCTCGCGCACGGAATACTGCTTTGCCGCGTTCTCGTAGACAGGCAGGTCGGTGAACGTAACGGGCGTCGCGCTGGCCAGCGTCTTCGTATCGTATACGTCCTTGCCCTGCAGCAGTTCCACCTCAATCGAGGCGTCAGCCGGCCATGCCATATCCTCGCGCTCAGCATTGAGCCACTTCTTGTCGACCGAGACCTCGGTGGTCTTGGGCGTTACGGTCACGGTGTTGGTCTCGTCCTCGTAAGTCGGCTTGCGCCCCTCGCCCTCGCCACTCTTCGCAGTGTAGACGGCATAACGTGCAGTGTTGGGCACACCCTTGTGGCCGTTGGCAAACGCAGTGCTCACTACCGTGCCGTTGCCCGGAATCTGCTGTGCCGCGGTCTCGTATTGCGACCAGTTACCCACAGCGCCGTTGTTGAGCTTGGCCATGTAGGTGACCTTAACCCAGTGATTGCGGTAGCTCCTCGCGTCGGGAATCTCGACCTCAAGCTTGTTGCCATTAATCGTTGGAGTCGCTTCGACGTTTGAACCGTTCTTGCTCACGGTGCCGAATGCGGTGTGATCGTTCTCCTCGCCGAGGTCGACCACGGTGACGCGCGTGTCGGCACCATTCGCGAACTCGACACCGGCGACAAGCTCGTCAGTGATGGTTACGCTCGTAGCGTCGGCGGTCACGTACGCCAGAATGTCGTAGTTGAAGGTCGTGTCGAACGCGTTGAGGTCAGCGTGGACGTCCTTGTTCACATACTTCTCTACCTCGGGCCCAGCCTCGGAGTTCGTGATGACGAAGCCATCAGCGGCACTTCCGGCTACCGTGGTGATAAACCCGGCGGGCACGCCTACGACGCTCGCCTCGGCAACGCCGTACTGTTTGCCCTCGTAGACTGGCAGGTTCGCGAACGTCGCACTCGTCTCGCTGGCGGTGAGGGCCTTGATGTTGTTCGTAGGAGCACCGTCAAACAGGAGTTCAACGGTAACCTCAGCACCCGCGGGCCAGCTGAGTTCCTTGCCCTTGTTGTTGGTCCACTTCTTCTGGACCTGTAGCGTGGTGGTCTTGGGCGTCACCGTTACGACGTTCGACTCGCGCTCGTGGCGATCCTCGAACTTGTCGTCGCTGGTGTCGTCGGGGGTTTCGGTACCATCTGTTTGGATAAAGACCTTGTAGCTAGCCTTGTTGTCGATGCCCCTGTGCTTGGCAATCTCAGATATGACGGTGCCGTTGTTGTTGATGGCCTTCTTTGCGTCCTCGTACTCGGCCCACGTGCTCACGGCGCCTTCGGCGTTGTTGAGCTTGGCAGTGAAGGTCACCTTGACCCAGTGGTTGCGCAGGCTCTTGGCATCATTGATCGTGACCTTGAGATTCTTGCCCTCGATCGCTGCGTTTGCCTCGACAGGATCGCCATCGGTGTCCACGGTCCCGTTTGCCTTGTGGTCGTTGGTCGTGCCCATGTCGGCAACCTTGACCTCGACGCCTTGCGTAAAGTTTATGTTACCGATGAGTTCGTCGTAGATCTCCACCTTGTCGGCATCGCCGGTAACGAATGCGAGGATGTCGTAGGTGAAGGTGGAGTCGAACGCATCGAGGTCGGAGTGAACGTCCTTGTTCACATACTTCTCGATGGCAGGCTTGGCATCCTCGACCAAGAAGACCGTCTTGCCCTCGGCATCCGTGGTCGTCTTGCCGGTCGTCGTCACCTTGCCGGCCTCATCGATGGTGAACTTGATGTCGGTCGTGACGTCGTAGCCCTCGGGGGCGACGGTCTCGCGCAGGGTGTATTCCGTACCCGCCGTGAGGCCTTCGATGAGCTTGGGCTCGGTGGTGGAGGTCCACTCAAGACGCTCGCCGGTGGCAGTGGTTACGACTTCGCCCTTGCCGTCGAGCACTTGAATCGTGGCTCCCTCGAGTTCCTCCCCGTTGGCGATGTCGGTCTTGGCGACCTTGACCGCAGTAAGAGCGTCCTGGATGAGGAGCGCGTTTCCTTCCACGGCCTTACCCTTGACGATTACGTTACCGTCCTGATCAAGGGTGAAGGTAATCTCGGTGGCAATGGTGTAACCAGCCGGCGCGACAGTCTCGCGCAGGGTGTACTCGACACCGGTCTTGAGACCAGTAATAGTCTTCGCCGTATCGCCGGACGTCCAGGAGAGCTCTTCGCCCGTAGCGGTCTTTGCGACCTTGTATTCGTCGTTCTCATCCTTGACGAGAATCTGGAGCTCAGCACCGGCCAGCTCTTCGCTGCCAGCAATAGCCGTCTTGGAAACGGTGAAAGTGGTCGGGGCATCCTTGATGAGAATGACGCCGTCCTTCTTTTGTGCGCCGGTAACGGTTACCTTGCCATCGGTATCGATGGTAAAGGTGATAGCGGTTGCAATCTTGTAGCCGTCGGGCGCGACGGTCTCGGTCATGGTGTAGAGCTCGCCCGTCTTGAGACCCCTGATGACGTGGATGGCCTCGTTCTCTTCCGTCTCCGAGTCGTCAACGGCAGAAACCCAGCTGTCTGCAATCGTTCCCTCCGAGTCGGTTATGACAATCGTTGCACCCGGGAGCTCGACATCGTTCGCGATATCCACCTTGGAGACCTTGACTTCGGTTCGCGCGTCTTGCACCAGCAGGATGGTGTTGCCATCCCCGTCGGTCGTGTGGGTGCTCTCGGTAGTCACCTTGCCATACTTGTCGATCGTAAAGGTGGTATCGGTGGCGATGGTGTAGCCGTTCGGAGCTATGACCTCATGCAGGGTGTAGGTACCAGCTTTAAGACCCTCGACGACGTGAGGCTGCGTGGTGGAAGTCCACTCCGCCTTGTTGCCGTGAATGTCCTTAGCCACCTCGTCATCCTGATTCAGAATCTGAATCTTGGCACCTGGAATCTCTGCGCCACCATCAACATCTACCTTGGAGATACTGACTCTGGTGAGCGCGTCCTCGATGAGGAGCACGCCCCCCTCAGTGACGGAGCCGGTCGTGGTAACCTTTCCGCGCTCGTCGATGGTGAACTTGGTTTCGGTAGCAATCGCGTAGCCGTCGGGGGCGACGGTCTCGCGCAACGTGTACTCCTCGCCGGTCTTGAGGCCCTCGATGACGTGCGGCTCGTCGGTGGAGGTCCACTTCTCGACGACCTTGCCCTCGGAGTCGACGATCTGGATCTGGGCACCCTCAAGCTCCTCGCCGTTGGCGATGTCGGTCTTTGACACGGTGACCTTGGTCTTCGCGTCCTCGACGAGCAGGACGGTGTTGCCCTCCCCGTCGGTGGTCTTGGTGCCGGTCGTGGTCACCTTGCCGCGCTCGTCGATGGTGAACGTGGTGTCGGTCGCGACGGCGTAGCCGTCGGGGGCCACGGTCTCGCGCAGGGTGTACTCGACGCCGGTCTTCAGGCCCTCGATCAGGTGCGGGCCCTCCTCGCCCTCTACCTTGCCGGAGACCCACTGCTCGACGACCTTCTCCTCGGTGGTGCCGTCTTCCTTCTTCACGGTCTCGATGATCTGGATGGTCGCGCCCTCGACCTCCTCGCCGTCGGCGATGTCGGTCTTGGAGACCTTGACCTTGGTCTTGGCGTCCTTGATCAGGACGTGGTTGTCCTCGACGACGGTGTCTCCGACCTTGACCTTGCCGCGCTCGTCGATGGTGAACGTGGTGTCGGTCGCGATGGTGTAGCCCTCGGGGGCGACGGTCTCGCGCAGGGTGTACTCGATGCCGGTCTTCAGGCCCTCGACCACGTGCGCGCTGCCGTCGGAGTCCCACTCGAGCTTCTCGCCGTCGAGCTCGACGACTTTCCCCTCGGAGTCGATAATCTGGATGTGGGCTCCCTTGAGCTCCTCCTCGCCCGTGATGTCGGTCTTGGAGACGCTGACCTTGGTCTTCGCGTCCTCGACGAGGAGCACGCCGCCCTCGGAGATGGAGCCGGTCGTGGTGACTTTGCCGGTCTCGTCGATGGTGAAGGTGGTGTCGGTCGCGACGGCGTAGCCGTCGGGGGCGACGGTCTCGCGCAGGGTGTACTCGACGCCGGTCTTCAGGCCCTCGATCAGGTGCGGGCCCTCCTCGCCCTCTACCTTGCCGGAGACCCACTGCTCGACGACCTTCTCCTCGGTGGTGCCGTCTTCCTTCTTGACCGTCTCGATGATCTGGATGGTCGCGCCGTCGACCTCCTCGCCGTTGGCGATGTCGGTCTTGGAGACGGATACCCTCGTGGGAGCGTCCGTAACATTGAGCACGTTGCCCTCGGCAAGCTGTGGCGAACCAAAGATCAGGTGATAGATCCACGTCCAGACGTCATCTTCCTCAAGCTTGACTTCTACGTCACCACTCTGGTTAACGACAATGACATACTCAGCATCGTTCAGCAGGTAACCTGCAGGTGCTGTTTTCTCCTCAAGTTTCCACGTGCCAGGCGTGGTAAAGGTTACGAACGCTTTGCCATCCGAATCAGTAGTGTATTCGCCACATTCAGAACCCGTCTGCGTCTCTCCCGTCGCAGTTACTTCATATACCGCTCCGGGAAGGTTCACGTTCTTGTCATCGGTCTTATGAATCGTCAGTTCGACGGGCAGTACACGCTCGCCCTTTTTGAGGCTGTTGGTGATGGTGTAGCCATTTGAAGCGTTGCCATCAGTCGCCGTGTAACCAGCGGGCACTTCAGTCTCAACTACCTGGTATTGAATGAGGGTATCGGTGGTGTTGCCATAATACTTGGGCAACGCTTCGAAGGCGAACGAGAGATCTTCACCACTTGGCACAGCGGTCCTTCCCTCCACGTTAGCCCATTCAGCTCCATCACCATTCCTGCTTTGAAGCTGCACAGTGATGGGCTTGCGCGTCGTTTCCTTCGCGCTCTCTTCGTCATCCCAAACTTTATGTCCTCGTATGTCTATGGTCGGCATGTGCGTGTTAATAAGGGTACCGCCATCAGAGATTGGATCATTCGTAGAGCTGGTGTACCCCGTGATGGAGTCTTCGGTAACCGTGTAAACAATTGACTGGCCATTCTCGTCAACCTGGGGCAGGTTTGCCCAAGTGGCGGTATAGGTACCATTGCTATTGTCTGTGACCGTAAGATCATTTGCATAGACATCAGTGACCTCAATGCTCTGGCCCTCGCCAACCTTGGCAAACAAATTGAGCTTGGCCTTGAACGAATCAGCTGTCGGCCGAGAATGATCCTCGTTGGCAAAGTCGTTCCACTGCTTCGTGATGGTCACGCCGGCGGGCTCAATCGTGTTCGTGATGTTATAGCCGTCCTGCGTTGTCGAATAGCCTTCGATCTCCCTTTCGCTCACGGTATAGGTATACTCGTAGCCATAGTCGTCGTATTTGGGCTGCGAGCCGAACGTGTACGTGTTGTTTGTCCACGTCGCCGATGCCTCGACGCTCTCCTCCACTGAGTCGGGCTTGGCACTCTTACGCTTCAGGGTCAACGTGATTTCCTTAGCATTGTCGTGGGTTTTCCCACCGTCAAGCCACGTCTTGGTACCGGATACTTCCACCGTTCCGCTCAGCTTGTTCTTTATGACAAATCCCTGCTCAGCACTGCCCGTAATCTCGGGTGCGGCATACCCATTCACTTGTTCCTCGGAAACCGTGTATACAATCGCCTTGCCGTCCTTCTTCTCAGGAAGACCGGTCCATGTATACTCCCAGTTCTTGCTCGCATCTAGCGTTACGGGACCGCCAGAAGCCTCTCCATCCGCCAACAGCTGCACGCTCACGGATGCGGGACGTGTGCGCTTCGCATTGTCGCCGTCAATCCATTCCTTCTCAACCGTTACGGAAGTCTGGCCAGGCGTATAGGAGTTGGTGACAACATAGCTGTTCTCGGAGTTGTCCTTCTGCGTGATTTGAGTCGAGTAGTTCGATACTTCGTCCTCGGTAACCGTATAGACAATCGCAGCACCAGTCGTTTGGTCATACTTATAGAGGTCGGACCACGTGTGCTTCCACTGGTCGCTCTCGGAAAGGGTGATTTCCGATCCCACCTGTTCGCTGCCCGCGTGCAATCGCACCGTTATGCTCGTTGGACGCTTCTGATCCTGATTGTTCGAATCGTTCCAGATCTTCTCGACAGAGACGGATACCTTCTCGTCGCTCTTGTTTACGAAATTGTTAGTGCCTTCAACCTTGGTTGACGTATAGCCATTGATTGCGCCTTCGGTCACCTCATACGTATACGGGTTGCCCTCGTCATCGTTCTTGTCGAGATTGGCAAACGTGTAGGTGTCTCCATTCCAAGCGGGCGTAGCGGTGACTGCTTGAGGCGTCGTATACTTGCTGCTTGTCCGCTTGAGCGTAAGCGTTACCTCATTGGCATTGTCGTGGTTTTTCCCACCGTCAAGCCACGTCTTGGTACCCGAGACGGAGGTCTTGTTGTCTGCCTGCTTGGTGTAGTTGTTGGTAACGGCAACGTTAGCCGTTTCATCAGCAGTAACTATCGCGCTGCCTGTCGTCACATCAAGACTATAGCCATCGACCTTAGCACCGGCTTCATCCTCTGTAACGTTGTACGTACCAAGCGGTAACCCTGCGAGCGTCACACTCCCCTGACCAATGATCGTGCTGCCAGTTTTGGTAGTGCCGGATTCTATGCCACTGGTTCCCATCCAGTAATACGTGCCGTCTTTTTCGACATATATAGTAAACGGTTTACTGGAGATACCTTCGATTGTGCTTCCATCGCCCGTAACGGACTTGCTCACGTTGAGGCTACCATACTGCTCATAGTTGTTCGTTAGATTGACAGTGGCTTCCTTGTTTTCGGCATCAAGCGTAGCGCTACCGGTAATGGTGGAACCCGTAGCCGTGTAGTGCCATCGATTAACGGTGGCCTGCCCAGTCTCAGTGACGGTATACGTTGTTCTAAGCGCCAGCCCCTCAATCACGAGCGGCGTGCGTGGAGTGACGGTCAACTCAACCTTGTTCGTGGAGGTCGAGCCGTCAGCGTTGATGTACTGCCCATCGGCGTTTGTGACAGTGACTTTGAACTCTGCATCTTCACCGGCGCTCGAAGCCGCATCATCTGGACTGACATGCTTCAAGACGGTAAGCTTACCAATCTCGTAATTTGTATTTGTATTTGTAACCGTCAGCTTGGAATCAGTTCCGTCGTATAACACCACTACGGCATATTCGTTTCCAGACTTTATAGCTTTAACCGCAACTGTGTGCTCCCTTGCGTCATAAACAATGCCATCCTTAGTAGCGATAGTGCGGTCTGCAGAATAATCGGCTCCTGCGGGAATTACTTCTTGGATGGTATACGTGTATGTACCGAGCCTGTCCTGCTGAATAGCGCCGTTTTGAATCAGGTTGAGCCCACCGAAGACGACAGTTGGACTGTTTTCGCTGACGGTCACCGTCATACTGTTGTTTGAATAGTCAATGACTGTACCAGCACCAGAAGGCTTGTCCACAATATCCCACATACCCGGAACACCACCATCAGTGCCATTTTCTCTTATGAAGTTTTTGCCAGTCAGCTTGAATTGGAAGGTCTGTCCCTCCGGCCACCCCGATGAGAACTGCTTCGTAGCTTTTATATACGCCGTACCGCTCGCAGTGCTATTCTCAAACGTCACAACGCCAGTCTTGCCTTCGTCGTAGGTTATGGTCTTAATTTCTTTGTTGGTGCTGGCATCATATATCGTGTATCCACCTATACCGATACCCGTACCCGAATCCGTGGCATGAACCACAACAATATATTGGGTCGGATCGTAAACGATGCCGGACTTTAACACCCTGCCATCGTCTAGCGTTACGCCATCAACAGGTACATCTTCGTAGAGTTTATAGCGGTAATCTCCCGCAGTCGCGAAGTCAAGATAGCCAAATATGATCATGCCATCGAGCTCATTTTGGGCGGTCAGTCTTCCGTTTTCTGCGCCTTCGGGCATTGGCGACCCGTCAATGCTCTCCAGAACAAAGTCAAATGTCTGGTCAGTCTCCCTGCTGCCATTCACTTCTTTCGCTGCTTTGAGACCGCCTTTTACCGTGATCTTATTTGTGTAGGTAATTGAGTCGCGATGGAACTCTGCGATTACTTTAATATTTTCGGCAAGAATAATGCCGTTGACGTTCTGTGCAGCCACAACCGTACCATACGGAGCAATAATAGATGCCGAGGTAGCGCCATCCGTTGTGAACGTACCCCTAAACATTCCATCTTGCTGCGTGGAATCAACTACATTAATTACAAAGTTGCCCTGAGTCCACCTGTCATGCAGCTCACCGGTGTAGGCTATTCCATTTCCGTCTGTATTGGGTTCAATCTCTAGACCAGGCAAGGCGACAGAATCCTGACCTTTCGCGTCTATGTTGATAATCATAATGTGGCTTCGATCGCTGACCGCTCTATCGTCAATCTTAATCTTTGCGGTCAGGTCGCTGGCATCGAGGTTTAGACTTGCCACGGAAGCATTGGTACGCTCAACGAATAACACGTAGTCACTACTCGTCGACTGCTGTTTTGAAATCTGCGTTGAAGGGAATCTCATGAAGTCGGCTGATAGTGCTGCAACTGCTTGTTGCCACGCAGACAGATCAATAAACTTCTTGTCATCACTCTCGGAAACAACTACGTCCCGCAGCTGATCCCCACTCGGTCCATTAACGGTTAGCTTTTGGCCGCCGTTAACGTATGCATCGGCTCCCACATCCAGTAGTATGTCTTTGCCAAAGACCACCTTAGATCCGTTGTAGCCCCCCGTATTCGCATTCAGGTCAAACGTCATTTCCTTATTGATACTCTCCCCGATGTAAAAGACCTCGCCAGGAGACGGGATTCGAGTACCGGCATTAACGTTAGTAGTCAGATGTTTCGTTGCAAAGTTCGAATTCGTATGAGCCCGCAGTTCCAAGCTGTCGAAGGCCACGAGGCCAAAGTTGGCATACGGATTGAACTGACCGCCAATATCGAGATTGAAGGATGACTCCTCAAACGTCTCCGTGAGCTTCTGAGCCTGCGCATCCGTCACGGCGATGACGTACTTCGCGCCATTGAAGAGCTCGACGGTGAGGGTCTCATCCGAGGTAAAGGGCTTAAGGCTCGTGAGCAGCCAATCGTCACCTTTCTTCTCGACCTTCACAAAGTCAGTATTAGTAAAGGTCACATCCTTGACGTCTGCAACGTCTTCCTCGATGCCCAGAATCTCGAACAGCTTGCTCAGCAGGATGTTAGTCTCGCCTGCAATGCTGTACGTGAAGTCATCATAGGTGAAGTCAACGGTATAGCTAAAGGCGTAGACAGAGAAGCTGTCAGTCGTAATCTCGATCTGCTCCTCGCCCGTGCCGGTCGCGTCAGCGATCTTCTCGACCTCGATCTTGCCATCCGACTCGGGAAGATGCGTAACCGTAACGTCGTCAGCCTTCTTTGCGCCCAGGTCATCCGAGAGCTGCTGCTGCTTAAACTCAAAGTTCACCGTGACGGTACCCTCAGCAGGCTCGACCTCGATGGCCTTCCCCTCCTCGTCCGCAGCAACAAAGGACACGTCGTAGAGGAGTGTATTCTTCTCGTTATAGGGGTTTTCCTTCTTGACGGAATCATTGAGGGCACCCATATAAGCATCGTAGTCGTAACCATCAGTGGTAGGCGTTACAGGGGTAACGACGAGCTCGGTACCGGCAGGAAGCGCCGATGCGTCTGCAAGTGTGGCAGTCACCTTAATGCTGTTGTCCTCGAAGGTTAGCGTATCTTCAGTATTGCGCTCCTCAGTGGAGTTCTCGCCCTCTGCGGACACCTCTTCCTCTGGGACATACGTGCCGTCGGGAGCCTCTTCCTCAGGCACCTGCTCGTCCGCGGGCTCGGGTACTTGCTCGTCACCGGCTGGAGGATCCTCGCCCGAGGGCTCAGGAACGTCCTGCTCTGTCTGCTCTTGCGGCTGCTCGGACGAACCGGTCGACTCCTCTTCCGGAACCGATTCGTTTTCCCGCTCACGCAACTGCTCGGACGTCACCTGCTCGTCCGGCATCTCCCAGCCATCGCTTTGACCGCTCACCTCCCTTGCGGCTTCTGCCAACGCGTTCGTTGGCACACCGCTCACCGCCATTGCCACGCTGAGTATCGCGGCAAGTACGGCTCTTACGGTTCGCCTTTTCTTCGAACTTCGCATGATACCCCCCTTTACTCACGCGAGCCTTTGCCATGGCTCGCACACTAAGCTAAAAATATTTTAATTTATGTTCTTTTTCTATTTCAAGTCAAAACTACGCTTCATGAGAATTTTTTTTATGCTTCGATTGCATATGCGTTATATGCGATGAATGAGCAGTATGAGCTTAACTACCAAAGAAGTCGCATCCTGAAGCAGAATTGCCATGTAAGTATAATGTCATCATTAGAATCTCGCTCGCACCAAGATGGTAGGGAGGGCACAACCATTGACGAGAAAACCGTTGACATCATATGAAGTGTTGCTTTTCATTACTGGGTAAGAATGCATAGGTTAGCTTGAAGCGCAAACTGCTTCTTCTCTACCAGTACTCAATTCTTGATGTAAGTCTATTGACACCCCACAAAAGGTAGTGGATACTGATGTCATGGTGATGCATCGGAAGAAAGGGTGCGGTATGGGACACACTACACATTACGACCTGCTGCGCGAACGCGCTCTGCAGAATTACGGCATCGTTACTGCAACGATTGCGGACGACCTCGGACTCCGCACGAACGAGGTAACGAGATTCTGTCAGGATGGACGTCTCGTACGTTTGGGCTATGGGGTCTACCGTCTCGCCGACTATTCGCCGACGCGCCTCTCACATTTTGCCGCTGCCATTGCGTTGGTCGGAGAAGACTCTTACTTGTGGGGAAAATCGGCACTAGCACTCTGTGACCTCATGCCTTACACACCGGGAAGCGTTTCCGTCGCGACCATGCGACGCGTGCGCAGAACCCTGCCCTCGTGGGTGGATGTGCACAAGGCAAGTCGCAACGATGTTTGCGTCGAATTCGGTCAGATACCGTGCCAACAGCCCGTCGACGCACTGGCCGCAATTGCGGACTCGCTGACCCTTGAACAGCTGGAACAATTGGCCCACACCTGCAGAGAGAACGACATTCTCAGAGACGAGCAGCGCAAGCTAGTTCTCGATCGCCTCGGATATTCCTACGGTAGCGAGTAGCCACTACACCGGTTCATTATGCAGGGAGGATGCATGAGCAATGAGAGCAGCACTATCGACATGGGTACGGTCAGCACGACACACGTCCACTCGCCCAATCGAAACCACAAGGACACTATCTTTCGCGACCTCTTCGGCACCGAAGAGAACAAGTTGAACACGCTCAGCCTGTACAACGCTCTCAGTGGGAAGGACTACGACGATCCAGGCCTTCTTGAACTCACAACGCTCGACAACGTCATATACATGAGCGTCAAGAACGACATCTCTTTCCTCATCGACGATCAGATGATCCTGTGGGAACATCAGTCGACGCACAATCCAAACATGCCATTGCGTGGGCTTACGTACTTCGCCCATCTGTATACGGCTTGGGTTGAGCGCCAGGATCGCAGCATCTTTGGGCGGTCGCTCATCAAGCTGCCGACGCCACGCTACTTCGTGTTCTTCGTAGGAGAGGAAGAGCGGCCAGATAAGGAAACCATGCGCCTCTCTGACGCCTTCACCAGCGGGCCCGGCGACGTCGAGGTAACCATAACGGTCCTCAACGTGACCGCAGGCCACAACCCTAGGCTCATGACTGCATGCCAAACGCTCGCGGATTATGCCCATCTTGTCAAGCTCATACGTAGCTATAATAGATACATGGAACTACGAGATGCCATCGACGAGGCAGTCGATTACTGCATTGGTCATGGCGTGCTCGCCGAGTATCTACGAGACAAGAAGGCAAAAGTGCGGGAAATGTTTTTGTCCGAATACGACGAGGCCACGACCTTGAGGCGCCTTCGCGAGGAAGCCATACGCGAGGGCTACGACGAGGGGTACGACAAGGGACGCCGTTCAATCCTCGAGCACCTGCGCGACAAGGTCAACGCTGGCTCGATGAGTGTCCAAGATGCGCTGGACTTTGGGTTTTCCGAGCAAGAACTGCACGACGAGGTCAACCAGTAGCAGCAAAGTACTCAGGCAACGCGGAACCTGGACCGCTTTACCACGATGGAACTGCGGGATGCCATCAGCAAGGCAGTCGATCATTGCATTGGTCATGGCGTGCTCGCCGAGAATCTAAGAGACAAGAAGGTAAAAAGTGCGGGAAATGTTTTTGTCCACATACGACGAGGCCACAACCTTCAGACGCCTTCGCGAGGAAGCCATGCGCGAGGGGTATAACGAGGGCTACGCCGATGGGTACGTCGAGGGCTACGCCGATGGGTACGTCGAGAGGCGTCGTTCAATCCTCGAGCACCTGCGCGACAAGGTCAACGCTGGCTCGATGAGTGTCCAAGATGCGCCAGACCTTGGCTTTTCCGAAGCAGAACTCTACGGTGAGACCAAGGCATAAAACAAGATGACGCTTAGGCAATGTGCCGCCTACTCCGCTTCACCACAAGACACACAACCACCGAGATCGCAGACACAGTGCTTCCCACCACGAGACCCCTTGGCACAAAGGAAAGCTCAACGTGGTTCAATCCGGTACACACCGGTATTGCCATGAGCGCACCACCATATGCCTGCTCGACATTCGCAGCTCGCCCGTTTACCGTTACCGACCAACCGGATTCGTTTGGTAAGCTCACCAGGAGATAACCATCTTCGTCGGACTCATAGTCAAGCACGACATGTCCCGCCGAACTCTGCGCCACCTGTGCCTAGCGCATGGCAAGCTCACCACGCGCTTGCGCCTTCCGCGTCCCTTCCGGACGAAGCTCACATACGTCATCGGCATCCACGGACATGAGACCAACATCCACATATCCTGCCGGACACTCATCACTAGAGACATAACGGACCCCCAGTATGGAATCCATCACGGGGATTGCATCGGTATAGCTAACCGAGAATTCGTTCTCCCTGCTATAGCCCATACGCTCCAGGAACGCCACCGCACGGCCATTCTGGGAAGAGCAGTACGTAGAGAGGGCATTGTAGCCAAACGCCATGTCCTCGTTACGTGCAGCATAGCCAACCCGAGAATACGTCTTGTCGGCACGACACCAAGTCGAATCAAACCGCTTGAGTTCCATGGCCTGGCTACGCGACTGCTTGACGGCATCATCAACGGAGGATTGCGTCGGACCAACATACAGAGTCCCGACGCACACGAGACACGACCACGCGAGCTCCCCACATACAAGCAAACAGAACAAGGCACAACAAACACTCCCGACCACTGTTCCCCGACGCTTCAAGACAAACAACAGGCATGCCACACCGCAAAGGACACACGCACCAGTAATCACCACGCCATGCGCGTAGTCGTACGAGCACAGCACGTATACCATCGCCGTCCACAGGCATGCGCCACACCCACCTGCCACCAGCACCCACGGACGCGCCACCTTATCCTGAAGCGCACGGAACACCCATGCACCTGCCCACACAAGACAGAAGACAAACAGCCAGGACATGCGATTGTAGAAGCCCATCGTCGGTCAAAAGCCGCTCCATGCGAGCTGCAATCCCGCATTCTGGGTTCCCAACATCAGGAACACAGCAGAGAGCACCGACGTCACCCGCACGCGCAGCGGCACACTACGTACGAACGGCAGCGCAAACAGCAATACGAGCAGCAAAGTCCCGGCAATCAGCTGGGGACGCGCATCACGTTGCCAGCCAAAGATCACCGTTCCCGAAAGCACTTCCCTCCATGCGGCATCAACGGTCATGGGCGCCGTCGCCGGCGCATTCGTTCCGAGCATTTGCAACACCGTGGGTAAGAATGTAACGGCAGAGAGCGCAAGTCCCGTAGCCACGCATACCACCAGCAGTCCGAAGCATCTCAACACCAGGCGTGCCTCCACACCGTGCGCCGTTGCAGCTATCGCTTCCATCGCAAAAAACAGGAACAGGAAGGCGAGCAGCATGTATGCCGTATACCAACATGTCACGACCGCGTAGGCAATCGTTGCCACAAGCGGGGTGCATCGCCGGTCGCGTATGAGCACGTGCACGGACCAAGCCAACAGCGGCAATAAAACGAGCGCGTCGAGCCACTGCGGATTTCTCATCTGGGTAATGGTCCACGTCGAGCAAGTGAAACACATGGCCAAGGCAAACGCTAGCGTGCGCCACAGCCCAAACCGACGCCTGAGGTACCATGCCATCGTTGAACACATGCACCCCAGCTTGAGCGCCGTTGCCACGAACACAAAGAGCGCGTGATGCGGTCGCCGCCAAAAAACGGCAACAAGAGGTTCACGGGGCTTGCCAAGTAGTACGAGTATATGCCCCACGCATTGGTCCCCATTCCTGTATTTGGGTTGTACAGCACCGACGCCTCGCCACTCAGCACACGCTTATTCACGAACGCATCTCCCTTGATTCGGTGTCGCCCTCGCGACTGGGGATATCGCTCGTCTCCCGCACGATGTACGGCGGACGAGCCTTCGTCTCCAGATACGTCTTCCCTAAATACTGGCCCAGAATCCCCAATACCAGCAGATTGAGCCCGCCCAAAAGCAGTATGACGCTCATCATGGACGGCCAGCCGGCAACCGGATCACCAAAGAGCAAGGCGCGTATGACTACCACCACCAAAAATACCAGTGCCACGAAGCTAAACACCGCACCAAGCACCGAGGCAAACGCCAATGGTGCCGTAGAAAAACCCCACAATACCGTCAACCGAGTATCGAGCGAGGCTCCAGAAGCTCCACTTAGTGCTGCCTGCGACACGATTGACGTTCTCGTATTCAATCCAACAGGTCTCGAATCCTACCCAGCTGAAGATTCCCTTGCTAAAGCGGTTGTACTCCCCCAAGCTCAGCACGGCATCCACCATACGCCTCCGCATAAGGCGATAATCGCGTGCCCCATCCACGAACTCCGCCTCGGACAAGCGATTGATAATGCGATAGAACAGCCGGGCGAAGAACGAGCGCACAAGTGACTCCCCTACACGCGTGATGCGCCGCGTCGCCACACAATCATACCGATCGTTGTTTCTGAGGATTGAAAGCATCTTTGGAAGCAACGAGGGAGGGTCTTGCATGTCGGCATCCATAGTGGTTACGTAGTCTCCGCGTGCCATACGCAGCCCAGCCAACATGCTCGCTTCCTTGCCGAAATTGCGTGAACGAGGTCCATCGCACGTCGAAACATTTCCACGGCGCACCTTGGAGCGAACGCATGACCTCGAGGGTGCCATCCGCGGAACCGTCATCCACCAAGATGAGCTCAAAGGTGAGCCGCTCATCCTCCTCGCTCATCTCACGCGCCACACGATCAAGCTCCTTCGCAAACAGCGGAAGGCTTTCTTCCTCATTGAAGCATGGCACGATAATCGAAATCTGCGGCATGGCTCAGGCATCCTCTTTGCTGTTGATAGTGATTCGCAACCTAGGTTTCTGCAAAGCGTTTAGTCCTCGAAACAGTCTAACGCTTTAGCGTGACCCATGCCCCATCGAAGATCGAGTTCGAACCAACCACGGCAGCCCGCTCCAAGACCCGCTCCAAGATGGGCAAATCTGAGGATGCTGAGGCGCAAGAACAGCCAAGCACTCATCGCGCCATGTTTGCCATGATATTAAGCAAGATGTTCAGAATGCGTGGCAAGCCTCCACGATAGTCGGCGTGGTCGAGCGCAGCACTCACCAAGAGGGGGTTGTCCGTTCCGATTACATCGACGTCACAGCTCACGAGGTACTGCACCGTATCCTCCAAGTCGACGGTCCAACAAAAGACCTTGATGCCTTCATCATGAAGCCGCCTCACAAGGTCGGGGTTGACATTCGACTCCTCGATGGTGACGTTGTCCGTGTAGGGAATGTCCTCGATCCTACCCTGTGCGACGAACATACAGTACCCTTTTGTTATGGTGGGATCGAGCTCGGCTACACGCATCATGCGGCTCGCATCCTGACAAATCACCATTACATTATCGTGCATGCTCGTCTTTTGGATGACCTCCAGAACGTGCTCTTCGAAGTCCTTGTCGCCCTTGCTGCCCTTGAGCTCAACCTGCACGTTGACGCCGTGCGCCCTGGCGCTCAGGAGCACCTCTTCGAGCGTCGGGATAGTAACGTGCTCGTATATGCCCGGCATCCACTCGCCCATCTCGTACTGCGCCAACTCCGCATAGGTGTGTTCACAAATCTCCAGATCGTGACCAGTCACGCGCCCGATGCTCGAGTCGTGGCTGCAGACGATGATGCCATCCGAGGTCTGGTGCACGTCAAGCTCAATCCACGAGAGGTTCTCGCTGTAGGCAAGCTCGAACGCAGGCATGGTGTTCTCTGGCGCGTTGACGTTGTCTCCGCGATGTGCACAGACGAGCGGACGGTCAACCGTCTGACCTAAGTACGCATAATGCGTCGCGAGGAAGAAGCCGCTACCGACGAGCACGATTCCCGCGACGGCGGAGATGGCCCGCCGTACGGGCCGTGGCACACTCCGCCGTCTGAAGGTCTCGCGCGAGAGCGTGCCGATGGTTTCTGCTTCGTCGAGGTACAGGAAGAAGCACACAGCAAGGCCGGCATTGTTCACAGCGGGTATCAACAGACTCTGCAGAAGCTGCCGCAGGGCATAGGTGTAGGTCCCCACCGCCACAGAGCGCGTAACGATACCGCCGGCGCTACTGAACAGCGCGACAAACTCCGATATGTTGATCGTGATGGCAGAGGCTACGCTGTTGATGAGGAAGTTCGTGAGGAGCATCAGAGTGCCCAGAAACAGCACCGTCTTGAGATAGCGTCCTTTGCCAAGCCGTCTACTCTCGGCGCAACTCGTCATGAAGTCGACGTCTCGAAGCACGAAGATGTTGATGGAGAAGATATACACAAGCACCAGACACAAGAGAATGGAATAGAGGATGTTGTACGCGATGTTGTACAGCACGGTGTAGTCGATGGTTTGGTTAACGAATCCCGGCACGATGAGCTTGTAGGTCGAGCCCGCCAGCGGCATCACCTTGGAAAGCGGCATCAACACGAGTAGAAACACGACGATGAGCCAGTTCTTGGGATACGCCGCCTTGCGACAAGTCCTCAGAGCGGTCGCGAACATGCTGTCGAGGTCGGTTTCGAGCCCGAACTGCCCCATCGAGAACGCGTGCAGCAGTCCGCTAATCTGGAACAAGGCAATCTGGGTCGCAATGATTTGCTCGGCAAGAAGCACGAGGATAGAAGGCGGATTGAGTATGACGTCACGCAAGTTGGCGGGCGAGATATAGGTATTGCCGGTCACGAGCATGAGGAGTTTCGTGGTCACCGACGTGAGCACCGTCGTTGCCAGCAGAGAAAAAACGGAGCAGAAGAGGATGAAGACGGTGACTACCTTGAAGTTCTGCCGGAACAGCAAGAGCGCATTCTTGAGAAAGAACACCAACTCAGAAAGAATCACTCTCACGCGTTCCCTTGCGCCTCGTTCATCCATAGCGTCATCCTCCCGGCATGATGGCAAGCAAGGACATTGTACGCTTTGGGAGCACAAGAGAGGCAACCCCTCGTGGCACACGCTCGATACCGCGGACATTCCCGGTCGCGCAGCTTGTTGCCATGAGGGGTTGCCCCTCTCTTGGACCTCTATGAGCCGTTACGCGTCTGCGCCAAGGGCAAAGGCACGCAGGTTGGGCTCGAGCAGGTGCTGGCGCTTGGGCGGCACGCACTTGGCGATGGCCGCCTCGGCAACCTCGCGCGTGCAGAAGTGGGTCTGTGCCCAAAGCTTACCCAGGCAGATGATGTTTGCCAAACCCTTGAGGCCCTCCTCCTCGGCCAGCTCGGTGGCCTTGAAGGCGATGACCGTCACGTCGTCGGCCAGCTCCACGCCATCGGTGCCGTTCATGGCAAGCGTCGTGTCCACCACGACGGTGCCACCAGGTTGCACGGAGGCAGCAAACTTCTCAACGCTCGGCTGGTTCATGGCAATGAGCGCCGTGGGCTTGGTGATGAAGGGCGTGCCGATGGCATCGTCAGAGAGCGAGACGCTGCAGTTTGCGGTGCCGCCACGCATCTCGGGACCGTAGCTCGGCATCCACGACACCTGACGACCGTCGATGAGGCCGCAGTTGGCCATGACCTTGCCGGCAAAGAGCAGGCCTTGTCCGCCAAAGCCCGAGAGCACGCAGAGAAGCTCGTGGTTGAATTCCTCGGCCATGGCTAGGCCTCCTTTCCCTGTTGCGCGATGGGGCAGTCCTTGGCGCGGTCAAGCGCGGCCTCGGCGGCATTCGCAAAGCCGTCAGCCACGACATCCTTGTACACGCCGAGCGGATAGTAGGGCAGCATGTTGTCGCGCAGCCACTGGAAGGCGTCGAGCGGCGTCATGCCCCAGTTGGTCGGGCAGGTGGCGACAACCTCGACGAGCGAGTAGCCGATGCCATCGATCTGGTTCTGGAACGCCTTCTTGATGGCCTTCTTGGCCTGCAGGATGTGCTGACGGGTGTCGCAGGTAACGCGCTCCACGTAGGCGACGCCATCGAGCGTGGAGACCATCTCGGCGATGCGCACGGGGTAGCCCACCTTGGACACGTCACGACCATACGGCGAGGTCTGCGTCACCTGGTTGGGCAGCGACGTGGGCGCCATTTGGCCACCGGTCATGCCATAGATGGCGTTGTTGATGAAGATGACGGTGATCTTCTCGCCACGCGTGGCAGCGTGGACCGTCTCGGCCGTGCCGATGGAGGCGAGGTCGCCGTCGCCCTGGTAGGCAAAGACCACGTTCTCGGGGTGGACGCGCTTGACGCCGGTGGCCACCGCGGGCGCGCGGCCATGCGAGGCCTCGATCATGTCGCAGTTCATGAAGTCATACATCATGACGGAGCAACCCACGGGCGCGATGCCCACGGTCTTGCCCTCGATGCCCAGCTCGTCGATGCACTCGGCGACCAGACGGTTGACGATGCCGTGCGTGCAGCCCGGGCAATAGTTGAAGATGGCATCGGTAAGCGCATGCGGACGAGCGGCCTTGATGGTCTCGCCCTCAGCGATCTGCGAGCCGATGCGCTCCTGCTGGTAGTCGGGAAGCGTGACGGGGCCAAAATTGGGCTTTGCCATGCTACTCACCCCTTTCGTAGGCGCTCTTGCGATGCTGCTGATGCGGGAGCAGCGAACCCACGGCGCCCGGCTCGGCGGACTGCTGGACCTTCTCGCCGGCAGCCACGGTCTCGATGGCCGCGAGGACCTCCTCGGGCGTGGGAAGCACACCGCCGGTGCGGCCAAAGAAGTCGACCGAAGCGCGACCGTTGACGGCAAGCTTCACGTCCTGCACCATCTGGCCCATGTTGAGCTCGACGGAGAGGAACTTGCTCGCGCCGCCTGCAATCACCTGGTCGATGGCCTTGGTCGGGAACGGCCACAGCGTGATGGGACGCAGCAGGCCGCACTTGATGCCCTTGGCACGCGCCTCGCGAACGGCGGTGCGGG
The DNA here is from genome assembly GCA_017533825.1 of Atopobiaceae bacterium. Classification (GTDB taxonomy): domain Bacteria; phylum Actinomycetota; class Coriobacteriia; order Coriobacteriales; family Atopobiaceae; genus RUG440. Next base: position 24,099 of record JAFWIE010000016.1, read on the forward strand.
CCACGCGGCTCGCGGCACCAAACGCCACGACCACGATCTCGGCGTCATCGCACTCCATGAGCTCCTGACGCTGGTGCTTCTCCTGAATCTCGGCGTAACGCTCAAAGCGCTCGAAGTTCGTCTGCTCGAGCTTCTCGGGCGAGAGGTACAGCGAGTTGATGACGTTGTGCGAACGCTCGCCCTTATGACCGGAGGTCGCCCACGGCTTGGCGGGCAGCGACTCGGGATCGCGCTCGGGCGGCAGCAGTACCGGCTCCATCATCTGGCCGATCATGCCGTCGGCAAGAATCATCGTGGGCGTGCGATACTCGTCCGCAAGGTCGAACGCGTCGTAGATGAGGTCGGCCATCTCCTGCACCGTGGAGGGCGCGAGCACTGGCATGTAGAAGTCCCCATGGCCGAGGGCACGCGTGGCCTGGAAGTAGTCGGACTGCGAGGGCTGAATGCCACCGAGGCCAGGGCCGCCACGCTCGACGTTGACAATGACGCCGGGGCAGTCGGCGCCGGCCATGTAGCTCACGCCCTCGCCCTTGAGCGAGACGCCGGGCGAGCTGGAGCTGGTCATGACGCGCGCGCCTGCGGCCGCGGCGCCATACACCATGTTGATGGCCGCGATCTCCGACTCGGCCTGCAGGAAGGTGCCGCCGATGAGCGGGAGCTTCTTTGCCATGTAGGCAGCGAGCTCGGTCTGCGGCGTGATGGGATAGCCAAAGAAGAAGCGGCAGCCAGCGCGCATGGCCGCCTCGGCCAGCACCTCGTTGCCCTTCATGAGGACGCGCTCTTGGGCCTTGTTGTTCTCTGCCATTTACTTCACCACCGTAATCGCGACGTCAGGACAGGTGATGTAGCACGATGAGCAGCCGATGCATCCGTCCTTTACCTGTTTTGCGGGATGATAGCCCTTTGGCGTGATGCGCTCGGTATCCAGCGCAAGCACCCCTTTGGGGCAGGCGGCGACGCACAGTCCGCATCCCTTGCAGTGCACGTCGTCAACGATGATTCGTGCCATTCTCCCTCCCTCTCTCTCCTAGGGGTATTGGCAAACTGCCATTATAGGTCTTGTTCTCGCATGCAAAGGAATGTTAACAAAAGGCGCGCGTTCGCGATGGCACACGCCCATGCTCACGCGGGGATCATCCCTTTTCGCGTGGGAATACCTTCAGGGTTATTCTCTGGTTGTCCAAAGGAGACGAAAGGGGCCACCCCTTCTGCAAACTCTTCTGCAGAAGGGGCGGCCCGGCGCATAAGCCCTGCGGACAAGCAATCAACCAGAGAGCAAGCCAAAGAGCCAGCCGAAGAGGCTGTGGTCCGAGGTGTCGGGCAGCGGGCTGCGCGTGGACGTCGTCGTGGTCGTACGCGTAGTCGGCGTCGTGGGTTTGGTGGGATTCGTAGGCGTCGTGGGCGTGGTGGGATTGTCGTCCTTCTCCCACTGAGCCACGAACGTGTGGTCACCCACTACGTGTAGGAGTCACCCGGGTAATACTCCGAGCCCTTCCAGTAGAGGAACGTGTACCCTTCGCGCGTCGGTTTGTCGCGGATGGTGATGACTTCTCCAGAACAGGACTCGGTTTCCGTTAGGCCCCGTGAGACCCCCTGCCACAACGTACACTTCGCGGTCAGCATGCCGCCGATTTCGGACAGCCGAGCAGGGGGTACCGCTCATGTAAAAAGGGGCCGAGCAACGACGGGTCCCCTGACTACACGCCCACGATAGCGATGCGACCCTGCGGCTCGGCGTACTCATCGGGCACCGTATGGTCGCAAGCTGGCCGAAAGGTACGGGAACGATGCCTGCTTTTCGTTGGCGACAAGCGCATCCACCCCCCAGTCGAACTCGTGGTTACCCACGGCCATGAGCTCATAGCCACATGAGTTCATGAAGGCAATGGCGGGCGCGCCCAATGTGGTATCCACGAGCGGGGTACCCTGCGTGGCGTCACCCGCGTCCACAAGCACCACCTCATAGCCCTTCGCTTCCCAGTCGGCCTTGAGGGCTGCGACTGTCGCCATGGAGAAGTTGCCCTCCAGCTCGTCGCTGGACTTCACCTCCACGTCGTGCCCGTGGGTGTCGTTGGTATGGATGATGGCAAGAAGCGGCGTCGCGACGGTGCCTCGAGCCATCGTCGCATCCTCCCCTGCCTGATCTGCAGCCTGCGAGCAGGCGGCCAACGCCGCAGTGCGCTGAATAGGCCGATGCCCCTCAGAAAGTTCCTGCGCGTGACGTGCGTACGCGGTTTCGAGTCATGCATGATGCTCCCTAACGAACAAACGACTTGAAGAACGCGCACTCGTCGGCATTGCACCGCGCAGCCTCGGCAAGGCACATGTTGCAGTGGAACACATGGCCCAGCTCGCGCTCCGCGCTCTTATAGTAGCGATAGCACGTCTCGACACCCTCCGCATCGAGCGCATGGACCATCGGCAGCGCGTCGGGACGCAGGAAGTCGCCCTCGGCCGTCATCACGAACGACGGGGGGAAGTTGCCATTGACGCGCAAGATCGGCGAGATGAGGTCGAACTCCTCGGGCGTGCCACCACCAGGCAAGAAGTCCGCCATGAGGTTGCTCGTAAGGTCGAGCATGGGGTCGCCCATCGGCTCGTGGGCCACGATGCGATAGGTTCCACAGTTGAGGGCGACTGCCGTGGGGACGAACCTCGCCGGCGGCTCTATGCCGATCTGCGCGGCATAGTCTGCGTCGGTGCAGGCGGCGCAGAACATGGCCAGCATGTGCGCGCCAGCTGAGTCGCCCACCGCAAAGACGTGGTCGGCATCGAACCCGTACTCGTCCGCATGCGTGAGCACCCAAGCAAAGACCGCGTTCGCATCGAGCATGCTCGCCGGGAACTTGTGCTCCGGCGCCAGCCGATAGGTGAAGTTGACCACGGCGAAGCCATGCTGGGCGAGGCTCATGCAGTACCACTGGTACCGCTCCTTGTCTCCATACACCCAGCCCCCGCCGTGCACGCTCACGATCACGGGCAGTCGCTTGCCCTCAGCGGCGCGAGGGCGATACACGTCCAGCTGCTGGCACGGATCGTCGTCGGCATAGACGATGTCATCACATCGCACGACGTCATCAGGCGTGGTGAGGCCGGCATCGCGAACGTCGTCGCCCTCCTTGAACATCTTGCGGACCATATCGCTCGTAACGGACACGGTAGCTCCTCTCTCTGGCGGGTGCAGCACAAACAGTGTACGCCAGGTGACAACGCGGCACGTATGCTACCCTTGAGGAGTCGACCAACACGTGACGTACCCTGGATGAGCGCATGACGAACGACCTCGACAAGGCGCTGGGGAGAATCCCCTACAGGCCACAGCTCCCCACCGCACGGCAAGTCGCCGCGGTACTCGCGATCCTCTCGCTTGCAGGCCCCATGATGATGGGCGTGCCCGTCATCCCTGTAACTATGGAGGACGAACGTCGTCGCCAGCAGGACGAGATCCAGCAGGTGAGCGAGTCAAGCGTCGGGGTCTACCAAACCTCGACGGAGGCAGAGACAGGCTTGGCGCTCTCGCAGCGCCGACTTGCGCAGGTGACGCGCGAGGTCGAGGAAATCACCACTCATGACGTGACCGAGCGCGACGTCGTGCATGCCGCCAACCGCGTGTTTGCCGGGCAGGTGGAAGAGAAGCTCGACGTTCGCTTTCGCTCCGCGTTCAACCGCGTGGCGTGGGACACCGTCGACCTCTACATACTTCGGGATAACGAGGAGTACGCGCTCGCAGACGACTCGTACCCACTGTGACGCAAAGGGAACTGGCCTCTCCGCGTCACCCGTGGTGGTCCTCAGTCCCAGGGAAGGCGCACATGCCGCGGCATGATGAGGCAGCTGGGGTCATCGGTCTCGTACCCGGCCACCTCAGGCACGATGGTGCCCTCAAGCGGCAGCCCACACAGCTCGGCAACGCGCTTTGCGAAGTCAATGCCCGCCTCGACGTGCTGCGGCGTGGTCTCGTCCCCCAGATTGGACGTGTTCAGAATGGCGTTCGCCTTGAGGTGCGCATGATCCTCGATCCCAGGCAGCAACGCGGCCGCATCCTCGGGCGTCGTGGTGAGCGCACGGAACGCCGAGACCACGTAGAGAACCCGCGCGCCCGCCTCGGCCAGCATGCGTGACCAGCGGCCAATTGTCGTCGCCCCGTCATCGTCACCGCCCACATCCAAGATGAGGCGTCGTTCAGGGTCGGCGGCAACCTGTGCGATGGCTGCATCCAGCTCGCCCGTGAGGCTCGGCGTATCCAGCGTGGTACGCGCGAGCACCGGCGCGATGAGCCGAACGCCGGACGAGGCTAGCAGCTCGGGATAGTCGCTTGAGCGGAAGTACGGGTTGACCACGTCGAGGTCTGCAAGCGTCACGTCACGCCCTGCCGCCGCCTCCCTCAGCGAGAGGCCCAACGCCACGTTGGTCTTGCCCACGCCCGCATGTCCCACAAGTACCGTGATTGGCGATAGTTGCATGTCATTCCTCTCCTGCTTGCTCCCTCATTGCGTAAAGAATCGCTCCCGATAGGTGAAGGCGAGCAGCCGGTCCATAGTATTCCAGGCAGAGCATCGTGAGGTCGTCGAACTGCTCTTCTCCGCCCACGAAGGTATTAACGTCCGCCCTCACATTGAGAAGTAGCCGCTCCGGCGTCGCGGTCGGCTCTCTGTTGAGCGTCTCCAGCATGCGCGTGAGCCCAAACAGCTCGTCGTCCCCGTTAGTCGCCTCAGGCACGCCATCCGTGTACAGGAAGAGACACGAACCCGGCTCGAGCTGGAGCGTGTACTCGCGGAACCCAATCCCCTCCATGAACCCGAGAGCGGGGCTGTGAAGGTCCCGATACAGTGCGAAGTCTCCTCCGGTACACCGAATCACCGGATACTCGTGACCCGCATTCGCCACGGTGAGCTTGCCGGTGGAGACTTCCAGAATGCCCAGCCACACGGTCACGAACATCTGGTCCCGATTGTTCGTGCAGAGGGCATCGTTGGTATTCTGCATGATCTTCGCAGGGGAATACCCCTGCATGGCATTATCGGCAAGGATGATCTTTGATGCCATCATGAAGAGTGCCGCAGGAATGCCCTTGCCCGATACGTCGGCAATCGTCAGGCACAGGTGGTCCTCGTCCACGAAGTAGAAGTCGTAGAAGTCGCCGCCCACTTCGCGCGCGGCATTCATGCTTGCGAAGATGTCGAACTCGTCCCGCTCGGGAAACGCGGGAAACTCGCTGGGGAGCATGTTCGATTGTATGCGCGCCGCAAGCGAGAGCTCCGTGATCATGCGTTCCCGGTCCGCGGTGACCTTCGTGAGACGAACCTCGTGGTCTTGGATGTCCTGCTCCATGTTGGCCATCACATGCGCAAGGTCCTCGACCTCGTCGCCCGTGGCAATGTCGAGCGACGAGAAGTGCCCGATCCCGCTCCTTCCCTCTCGCTTGTCGCGCGCGTAGTCCTCCGCCGCCCTCGTGATGGCATTGATTGGGTCTACGATTGCACGATCCACGCTCCGGATGAGCGTGAATCCAATGAGCGCGACCACGACAACCAGCGCAGCGGTGTAGCGCACCACAAAGCTGCGCGCGCCATGGGCGACGTCCATAAGCGAGGCATCCGCCAGTACGAACGCACAGGTCCGCCCATCCTTGTCACAAATGGGCATGCCGCCCGTGCAAAACCACCCATAGCCCTCGAAGCTGCCCACGTCGTAGAGCATGCCAATGCCATCCCACGACAAGAACCGCTCGATCTCTTCCCGCCTCACGTGCTCCCAATCGCCGGGAAACCTCACATCGGCCTGCGACGGATCGACGATGTAGACCAGGGCGTTCGTCTCTTCGTCGTACATCCCCAGGTAGACGTCGGCCATCTCGCCGGACTCGCAGAAGTCGCGCAGCAACGCAGAAACCTCCTGGTAGTCAGCGCTGCTCAGCACGGAGGAGAAGTGCGCTCGGTAGACGTCGGTCCCCACCTGCGCGCGCTGTTCGTCATTGAGCGACCGATACGTCTCAATGACGTCGTCGACCAAGGGCTCGATGTCCGTCACCCGCTGCAGGGCGGCTGCGGCACCACGCGAGACGATGAACGAATTGGATATGTAGCGACGCGCCGAGGTCTGGACATAGAGCCCGAGGCCGAGGGCGAGCACGATGATGCCGAGCACAGCCGAGCCAGCGAGCAAAAAGCGAAACATACGCCTCGAAAGCCCGCTGCGAACCTTCGGCTGGCCTCGTCGCCCCATCAAGCACCACCTACGCCGTCTCGATGTTGGCCGCTTCGTGAAGGTTGAGCAGGTCCACGGCCTCCTCGCGCATCTTGTACTTCTGGATCTTGCCCGCCTCGTTCATGGGATAGTTGTCAACGAAGACCACGTACTCGGGGACCTTCTCCTTGGCGATGCGTGCGCGGCAGAACTCCTTGACCTCCTCTGCCGTCGCCGTCTCGCCATCGCGGAGGATGATTTCGGCACAGACGACCTCGCCGTACACCTTGTCGGGCACGCCGATGACCTGCACGTCCTTGGTCTTGGGGAAGGTATAGAGAAAGTCCTCGATCTCCTTGGGGTAGACGTTCTCGCCACCACGGATGATCATGTCCTTGACGCGGCCCGTCACGCGATAGTAGCCGTCCGGCTGACGCAGCAGGATGTCGCCGGAATGCAGCCAACCGTCCTTGTCGACGGTCGCGGCCGTGGCCTCGGGCATCTTGTAGTAGCCCTTCATGGTGTTGTAGCCACGGCTGCAGAACTCGCCGGGCTCGTCATCGCCGAGCGTCTCGCCCGTCTCGGGATCGATGATCTTGCACTCCACGCCAAAGATTGGCAGGCCGACCGTCGCCACGCGCTGCTCAAGCGTGTCGGTGGTCTTGCTCATCGTGGTGGCTGGACTCGCCTCGGTCTGTCCGTAGGTGATGCAGATGTCGCGCATGTGCATCTTCTCGACGACCTCGCGCATCTTCTCGATGGGGCAGGGGCTGCCGGCCATGATGCCGGTGCGCATGTGCGAGAAGTCCGTCTCTTCAAAGGCGGGATGGGTGTTCATCATGGCGATGAACATCGTCGGGACGCCGTGGAAGCAGGTGATCTTCTCCTTGGTGATGCAGGCGAGGCTCTTGCGCGGGCTGAAGATGGGAATGGGGCTCATCTGCGTGCCGTGCGTCATGGATGCCGTCATGGCCAGCACCATGCCGAAGCAGTGGAACATGGGTACCTGAATCATCATCCGCTCGCCCGTGGAGAGGTCCATGCAGTCGCCGATGGCCTTGCCGTTGTTCACCACGTTGTAGTGCGTGAGCATGACGCCCTTCGGGAAGCCCGTCGTGCCGGAGGTGTACTGCATGTTGCATACGTCGTGCTTGTCGATGTTGGCACAGCGGCGGTCGACCTCAGGCTGCAGCTGCGGAGAACCCATCGCCAAGGCCTCGCCCCACGAATAGCAGCCGTCATGCGGCCCGTCGATGGTGATGATGTTGCGCAAGAAGGGCAGTTTCTCGCTCACCCACTCGCCGGGACGCGAGCCCACGAGCTGCGGGATGAGCTCGTCGACGATGTCGAGGTAGCTCGTGCCCTTGTAGGAGTCGATCATCACGAGGGTGTTCGTGTCCGACTGCTTGAGCAGGTACTCGAGCTCGTGAATCTTGTAACCGGTGTTGACGGTGACGAGCACTGCGCCGATCTTCACCGCAGCCCAGAAGGTCAGGTACCACTGCGGCACGTTGGAGGCCCAGATGGCGACCTTGTCGCCCGGACGCACGCCCAGCGCGATGAGCGAACGCGCGAACTCGTCCACGTCGTCGCGGAACTGCGGATACGTGCGCACATAGTACTCGCCATTTGCGTCGGGCTCGGGGTTGTAGTGGCTGTCGGGCTCGGTGTACCGGAAGGCATACTGCTCGGGATACAGCTTGCAGATGTGGTCGAGTACCTGCGGGAACGTGTAGTCGATGAGGTGCTCCTTGGGCCACGGATAGGTGCCGTCGTTCGTGAGCGAATGCTGCAGCTCGCCCTCGTATGCGATGGTGGCGGCCACCTCGCGACGAGGCTGTACGACGCTCGGAACCGGCTCCGCCGCACCGCCCTGGAAGTACGAGCGCATGTAGTTGATGAACTGCGGGAACACGATACCCGGCTCGCCCTTCGCCACGTTGCGCGCCCACCTGCGCGGCCACTCGAAGGAGAGGTAGCCGTCAAAGCCGGCATCGCGCAGGGCGTCGAACATCTGCGTGAGGGGCATGTCGCCCTCGCCCATCATGCGATACTCGATGTTGCCATCTACGACCACGGAGTCCTTTACCTGGCAATACCGCAAATACTTGCCCAAGTTGGCGATGGTGGTCTGGGGGGACTCGCCAAACAGCCGATACGGGTGCTGCATATCCCAGAGCGCTGCCACATGCGGAGAGTCGACCGCGTCGAGCACCCGCGCGAGACGTGCGGTATCCGCATAGTCGGACTCGGTCTCGATGAGCACGCACACATCGTAGATCGAGGCGATGTCGCCCATCTCGCGCAGCGCGTCAATCACCGGCTGATCGTCACTGATGCCCGTGAGTCGAATGTCGCGCGCGAGCAGCACGCGCACGTATGGCGTGCCCATATCGCTGGCCAGCTCAAGGTAGTCCGTGACCTCAGAGAGGGCGGCGGCACGACCCGGCTCGTTGTACAGCTCGCAGCTGAGCGAGAAGCACGGAATCTCGAGCCCAAGCTGGCGTAGCTGCGTCTTGGTACGCGTACGCTGTCGGGGACGGAATGGCTGCGCAGTCGGCGCATACTCGTTGCCTGCGACCCCACGGATCTCGATGCCGTCGAAGCCAAGGTCCTTGGCCATGGGATAGATGTCGGTCCACACGTATGCAGGGCAACCAATCGTAGAGAATGCGAGCTTCATGGATTTCTCCGTTCTGGGAATGGGGGACATGCGCGAACACAAAACAGTCTGCAAAAAGGGTTATGGGCGCAACCGCTTGCATGCGGAAGCGCCTAGAGAAGCAGCAGGCCCTGAGCGGAGAGAAGCTCTACAGACGATATGTGCGCAGCATTTTCCATGGAAGTAGTTTTACCACCTTTGGAGCGTTGCACTCAAGCACGTCACACGCGCGAAACATCCGTGACCGCTAGGCCAGAGTGGGGTCGTGGCTTATATTTACCACGACCCCACTCTGGCCTAGCGGTCACGGACCAGCAATCAGGTTTGACTTAGTCGTCAACCTCGGACGAGTAGCTAATCACGGCCCCCGTCGTTGCGTCGATGTCGTACTCGTACTCAGTCATGCCCACGTGGAACGAGATGTCGTAGTGAGGCGTGGCATCGTCGGTATCGAGCTCGACGCCCCAGTACGTTACATCAGCCTCGGCGATACCCGCGTGAGTGAGCGCAGCCTGCTTGGCGGCGGCTTCATCGATGTAGCTGGACTGGGTCGTCTGCTGGGTGGTGGTCTGTGCCGGGGCAGTCTCGGTCGCAGGCGCGGCCTCCGTAGCGGGCGCAGCCTCAGCAGCCGGAGCGGCTTCGGTGGCCGGAGCAGTCTCTGCGGGAGCCGACTCTGCAGGTGCGGCCTTCGTCGTGGTCGTCTCCTGTGCCGGTGCCGGCTCGCTCGCCGGAGCCGAGCCGCCGCCGCACGCCGCCAACCCCAGAGTCGCTGCCAGTGCCGTCGCCACCACGAACGAAATACCCGTCTTCTTCATTGTGATCTCCAATCTACAAAGAACCATCCGATTTTTACTTGCCCACTGGTTCTTATACGACGTATTGTATGACATGTCTCGTTCTAAACGCAGAAAAGAGGAAAAATGGCCCACAAAGCATCGAGGACTTGCCACCGCGTAGGCACCGTGGCACTTGCTGCCATCACGGCTGGTTGTCTCTTGCTCCCTTCGCCCGCTTTCGCATCAGTGAGCGTTGACGAGACCGAGCTCGCTGAAGGCGCGAACGAGGTGGGTGGCGGCACGGCAACGCTCAACGAATCGCTGCTCGACATGTTCAACGTCACGGCATACACGCTGGCAACCGACCAAGATTTGACGATGAACTTCAACGGTGGCAACGACCTTGAGGACGTCACAGTAAAGGGCGATGCCAACGTCCAGATGAACTTTGCCGGCGAGAATGAGGTCGAAGACGTCTTTGCGCAAGACAACTCCAACGTGACCATCAACGCCAATGGTCACAACGAGTTCGAGGAGGTGACGGCACGCGACCGTGCCAACGTCTCCATCAACGTCACCGGCAAGAACGACTTTGAGCAGATCAAAGGCGTCGACGATGCGAACATCACCGTCCGCGGCACCGACTGCCAGAAGAACGACGTTCTCAACCTCGGCGAGGACGAGGAGGACACGTGGATCTCGAGCGGACGGGGCGACGTTACGATCGACCATGTGACCGTCAACGTCGAAGGCGAGAAGGCGACCATCGGATCGGCACAGGGCAACACGCGAATCGACACCTCGTGCGTCGCGCAAGGTGACGACAACGAATACACGCGCATCGAAGCGGGTGGCACGATGGAGGTCCGCGAATCCGTCATCGACATCGAGGGAACGATGGCATCGCAAGGCCAGATGACCATCAACCACTCCAACGTCAGCGTCGAGGCTCCCGACGAGGAATATGACGAAGACCCCTACCGCGTGTGGTCGGCAACAGGCATCGACCTCATCAACGAGGAGAACGGCGAGGTCAAGCAGGGTGACATCGACGGACAGACCGTCTGGTACGTGGACACCGGCGACGGCGAGGACGTCGAGCTCTATGCGGATGGCGACCCGGCCTATTACGGCTGCGCGAATGACGCGGTTGACGGAACGACCAGCGGCGGCCCAATCGGCGACACCCGACAACCCCTTCCCAAGACCGCCGATCCCACGACGCCCCTCGCGCTCTGGTCCTCTCTCGCAGGTGCCATCCTCATAGCATTCCCGCTCTGGAGGAAACACCAAGCAGAGTGAGCCAAGGTCACTCAAGGCGCGGATTGGGACGCAACCCAGTCCGCGCTTTTTTGTTGCGCACGCTCGTGCGGTTTGTTGCGCACACTCGCGCACGGCACACGAAGGAGAAAGGAAAAGCCAATGTTCATCATCCCCGGCACGTACGAGACGGCCACCTGCTTTGCCACGTGCATCGAGGAAGCCGCCATAGACCAGATCCGCGCCATGTGTGACCAGCCCTTCACCGAGGGGGCGCACGTGCGCATCATGCCCGACGCCCACGCAGGCGTGGGCTGCACCATCGGCACGACGATGCACGTGACCGACAAGGCCGTGCCCAACATCGTGGGCGTAGACATCGGTTGCGGCATGTACACCGTGGACCTAGGCCGGCACCCCATCGACCTGCCTGCCTTCGACGAGGCATGCCACGCCGTGCCCTCGGGCTTCAATGTGTGGGAGGGTCGCAAGGAGCGCTTCGACCTCACGGAACTGCGCTGCTACCGCGCACTGCGCGACACCAAGCGTTTGCAGCGTTCGCTCGGCACCTTGGGCGGCGGCAACCACTTCATCGAGATAGACGAAGCCGAGGACGGGACCAAGTACCTCGTCATCCACTCGGGCAGCCGCAACCTCGGCACGCAGGTCGCATCCCACTACCAGCACCTGGCGGTGGAGCTGCACCGAGGCAAGGAGGAGTACTTCACCAAGCGAGACGCGCTCATCGCTGCGTACAAGGCGGCGGGCCGTCGCAAGGAGATTCAGGCAGCGCTCAGGAGGATTCGCTGGGAGAAGCGCAAGCCCGACGCGCCCGCCGACCTCTGCTGGCTGTACGGCAGCTACCTGGACGATTACCTGCACGACATCGCCATCTGCCAGCGTTTCGCGCGGCGCAACCGCGAGCTGATGGCCGAGGAAATCGTCCGCCGCTGCAACCTAGCCGACCGCGACGCCTTCCACACCATCCACAACTACATCGATACCAGCGAGATGATCCTGCGCAAGGGCGCCATCGCCGCGCACAAGGACGAATTGGTCCTCATCCCACTGAACATGCGCGATGGTTCGGTCCTTGCGCGTGGTCGCGGCAACGAGGACTGGAACTTCTCGGCACCGCACGGTGCCGGGCGCGTGCTCTCGCGCACTGCGGCCAAGGAACAGTTGAGCCTCGATGAGTATCGGGCACAGATGGCGGGCGTCTACACCACCTCCGTGAGCGCGGCGACGCTCGACGAGGCACCGGGCGCATACAAGTCGGCGGACGACATCTTGGGACCCATCTCCGAGGCCGTCGACATCGTGGAGCGACTACATCCCATCTACAACTTCAAGGCCTCGTAGACCAGAGCCCAAAGGCCGGAATCCGCAGCGGGGCGTGAACCACATCGGCTCACGCCCCGCTGCGTGAAGGCTCAGCAGCCTCAAGGCATCCTAGTGTGCCGCCTTCTTTCTTCGCACGCCGCCCAAGAAGGCGAGGAGGCCGAGAAGAGCGATGGCTCCGGTGTTGACCGAGGGGTCGGCCGTGCTTGCAAGCGTCGTACGACCCTGAGTCTGGGTAGTCGTTGTCTTGGTCGGCGTCGTTGTCGTGGTTGACGTCGTTCCCGTGGCGGGTGTCGCAGCCGCGGGGGTTGCCGTCGCGGGCGTCTGCGCGTCCTTGTATGCAATGAGGTGCGTCGAGAAGCGATCGCTCTCCCACTCGAGCGTGTCTCCCTCGGTCGTGGCCACATGCTCCGCCGCGTCATCGTGATACCGCAGCTGGTAGAACGTGCGCGACACGCCCTCGCCCGCGCGTATCGACTCAGGCACCGCCACGGAAAGCTTCACGGGCTTGGGTGTCTTGTGCAGCTTTCGCACCTCGCCCTGCTCGCCCACGCGCATGTTGAGCGACAGGTCGAACCACACGCCTTCCTCCGCGCCCAGCTCACCGGCCTGCGCCACAAGCGCCTTCGCATCCGCCTCAGGAACCGACTCGCGCGCAAGAAGCACGGACTCGAGCCACACGTACACGTCATCGTCGTAGTCCGCAGGATCAACCAGCATCCGGGCAAGCGACCGTCTGGATGTGAGGATGCGGCATGCCACCATTGGTGACAAACGCGACGGTATGGGTCTCGGCAGTCCACTGCGCATAGAGCATGAGGTCGTCCTCGATCGGATTCGAGAAGTCCCACCGCTGCTCGTCGCGGAACTCGTCGCTCGTGTACCAGCCACCAAAGGCGTGATGGTCGTCGTAGGTGCTTGTCGGCTCCTCCATGATGGTGCCTGCGACCACCGTCTGTGGGTCGGGCGCCGTTCCGCCACACCCCACGAAGGACACCGTACACAGCTTGACCCATTGCGCGACGAGCGTCAGGTCATCCGTCACGAGCGTGTTGAAGTCGAAGTATTCGTCGTCGAGCTCCCAGCCCACGAATGCGTATCCTTCGCGCGTGGGCGTCGGCTCGGCTACCGTGGTGGCGTAATCGACCGACACCGATTGCGGATCGACGGAGCCGCCATTTGCATCGAACGTTACCGTGCGCTTCTCGGGCACCCACGCAGCGTGCAGCGTGAGGTCGCCCGTCACTGGCGTATCAAAGGCGTAGTCGGTCTCGCTGTCCGGCGACGTGCGCCAGCCGCCAAACGTGTATCCCGTACGTGTGGGTTCGTCAGGCTCGGCAACCGATGCATTGACCTCGACGATCTGTGCATCGACGCTGCTCCCCCCATGCGTGTCGAACGTCACCATGAAGAACTGCGTCCATGCCGCCACCAGCTCCACATCGTCCGCCGCGCGACCTGGATGACGCAATCCGCGCCGACCTGGCCTCTTGGAGCGAGGGTGCCGACCAGTCGGACGACATCACCATCCTCGCCATCCGCGTACATTGATGAACCAATGGTTCGGGCCTCGGATCCCCGGTGCCTCGTGCAATCTTCTTCGAGTTCGTCATGGCCGGATCCAAGGGAACGAGGATGCCACATGGCGACAAGCAAGCCCCGTGGACACAGAATGGTTTGGCCGGAGGGCCTTGTCACAGTAGGACAAGGCCCCCCAGCACGTTGCGCCGCAGCACAAGAACGGTTGTCACGGGGACGCGCCCCTTTGCACGTCCTATACCAGGCCGTCCTTCTTGTCGCGCATGTTCGCCGCGACTGAAGCCTCCTCGTCACGCTTGCGGATGGCGATGCGACGGATCTTGCCGTTGACGGTCTTGGGCAGCTCGTCCACATAGTCGATGATGCGCGGGTACTTGTACGGCGCCGTCTCGCGCTTGACGTAGGTCTGCAGCTCCTTGGTGAGCTCGGGCGTGCCCTCGTAGGCGGAGTGCAGCACGATGGTCGCCTTCACCGCCTTGCCGCGCACCGGATCGGGCACGCCGGTGACGGCGCACTCGCGCACAGCGGGATGCTCCAGCAGCACGCTCTCGATCTCGAACGGGCCGATGCGGTAGCCGGAGCTCTTGATGACGTCATCATTGCGACCGACGTACCACAGATAGTCGTCCTCGTCGCGCCACGCGGTGTCGCCCGTGTGGTACCAGCCATCAAAGATGGCCTCGGCGGTCTTATCGGGATCGCGATAGTACTCCATCATGATGCCCTCGGGCCGATGCTCGGGGTCATAGCGAATGCAGATCTCGCCCGTCTCGCCGTCCTCGCACTCGGTGTGGTCGGGACGCAGCACGCGGATGTCGTACAGCGGCACAATCTTGCCCATGGAGCCCGGCTTGGGCGTCGAACCGTTGAGGTTGGCGATGGTGAGCGGGGTCTCCGTCTGGCCGAACCCTTCGTAGATGGTAAGGCCCGTCTCGCGCTTCCAGAAGTCATACAGGTCGGGGTTCAGGGCCTCCCCCGCCGTGGTGCAGTAGACGAGCGACGTCAGCTTGTACTGGGTCTTCTCCTCATGCTGCATGTGGCGCATGAGCAGGCGATACATCGTGGGCGGGCAGCACAGCGTGGTGATGCCATAGTCGTCGATGTGCGCGAGGATCTCGTGCGCGTGGAAGCGGTCGAAGTCGTAGGTAAAGACGCACGACTCCATCGTCCACGCGCCATAGAACTTGCCCCACACGGCCTTGCCCCATCCGGTGTCCGCGATGGTGAAGTGCAGGCCGCCGTCGCCCACCGTGTTGTGCCAGAGCTTGGCGGTGATGGTGTGCGCGAGCGCGTAGGTGTAATTGTGCAGCACCATCTTTGGGTTGCCCGACGTGCCGCTGGAGAAGTACATGATCATCGGCTCGTCGACCGTGGTGTTGATGCGTCCCCAGAAGTCGCTCGCCAAGCGCACGCCCGTATTGAAGTCAACCCAACCGGGCCGCTCGCAGCGGAGCGCGCAGATGCCGTCGGGGCCGCTCAGTGCCTTGTGCGGGGCGGGATCAAAGCCCTCTTGGTCGACGGCCAAGCCAGCGCCGCCGGCTGCAACCAAGATCTTTATCTGCAGGTCGGGGCAGTGCGGCGCCACTTCGTCGCACACGTCGGCGATTGTTCCCGCATCGGTGCAGATGATGGCCTTGATGCCCGCGGACTCCAGACGATACTGCAGGTCGTGCTCGCGCAGCATGAAGGTTGCCGGCACGAGCAGGGCGCCTATCTTGTGCAGCGCCACCGCCGCAATCCAGAACTGATAATGGCGGCGCAGGATGACGAGCACCGCGTCGCCCTTGCGGATGCCCTGCGCCACGAGGAAGTTCGCGCACTTGTCGGACCAGTACTTGATGTCGCCGAAGCTGAAGCGATGCTCCTCCCCCTCGGGGTTGCACCACACCATGGCCGGCCTGTCCGGCTCAACCTCGGCGATGTCGTCCACCACGTCATAGGCCCAGTTGAAGGTGTGCGGATAATGCAGCGACAGGTGCGCGACCTGCCCGTTGCGATCGCGGCTCTCGGACAGGTAGTTCTCACTCAAATAGCGCATGGTATAGGCATCCTTTGCAAAGATTATCGATAGACACAAACAGAACAAGGCGGCCTTACAGCCGCATGGCGCACCGGCCCGCGGCGCGCCCGTCGTTGTTTAACGGCACCGTCCCAAGAAGGGGACGATGCCTAGATAATCTCTGCGTCCTTGGGGTTGAACACCACGGCCATGATCTGGGCATCCTCGCCATCGATGGCAATCATCCCGTGACCGCGACCAGAATCGTAGAACAGCACATCGCCAGGGCCAGCTTCCTCGAAGTGGTCCTCGAAGCGGAAGCGCAGTCGGCCCTTGAGCACGAGGTCCATCTCCTGCCCCTCATGGTACGAGAGGTGAATGGGTTCATGCTGGCTCTCGGGCTGGTACGGCACGTCCACCAGGAACGGCTCGCCCAGGCGGTTGCGGAAGTGCGGCGCCTTGTGAAGGTAGTGGAAGTCGGTGTTGCGCTCGAGGGGCAGGCCCTCGCCGGCACGCACGATCTCGTAATGCCGCAGCCTCGGTGACTCTCCCGTCAGGAGCTCGACCACGTCTACGCCCAAGCGCTTGGCACACTTGTACACGAAGGTAAAGGTGAGGTCCATCTCGCCCGACTCACGCGCGGCATACTCCTTGGCGGAGCGCCCGGTGACCTCAGCCATCTCCTCGATGGTAATGTCGTTATCCTCGCGCAGGGAACGGATGCGATTGGCTACGTCACGTCGATTGTCCACGTCAACGAACTCCATTGTTCGACCTCTCTCCGAGTGCAGTATGCTCACTATAGCATCGATTCTCGCGCACGCCAACGTTGGACACACGCTTGGAACATATGTGGCCCTACGATAGAATCGTTCACGCGAGAGGAGCCGCCATGTACGAGCTGATGAACAAAGACGTCGTCGTCGCGACGATTGAGGAGCGCGAGTCATTTGACGACTATTCCTATAGCGTTGTTGAACAATTCGACGACTACCTACCCTATGGATTTACGACAGTTGACGACTGGATTGACGACCGCCAGATAGCTAAGCACCGCACCTCCATCAAGCGCCTCATGGCAGAGCTCGGCATCGACAATCGCCGAGGATTCATCGACATGATACGCTGCGTCTCGCTCACCGACACCTTCTGGATGCGACGAGAAGGCTCCGGCCTCTGCTGGAATGACGTATCGCTCTATCGCAACAGCTTCGACGACGTGGTCGCCCGCATCGCGTTTGATGGGGTGGGTATGTATGGCAGACAGTTCTCGAGTACCTCACCCGAGTTCGGCACCTCGGGATCCTTCGACAAATGCTGGGTGCGCGAGCAGGACGGTCCGCACCTCATCAAGCGGGGGTCATCCGGCTACGCAAATGCGGGGTTCGAGCCGTATTCCGAGAAGCTCTGTTCGGACATCTTTGAGGCAGCCGGCATCGATCACGTACCGTATACCCTACGAACCTACCACAAGAAGCTCGCCTCCGACTGTCCCCTCTTCACTTCAGAGAACCAAGGTTTCGTGCCCATCATCCGATTCTTCGACAAGCGCTTCGGCATCGACGACGTCCTCGCGTTCGCCGCCGAGCATGGCGGCGACGAACCCTTCCGCCAAATGGTCGTGATGGATGCGGTGTGCGCCAATGTGGACCGACACGCTGGCAACTACGGATTCCTGGTGGACAACGACACCGGAGAAGTCATACGGATGGCGCCACTCTTCGACCAGAATATGGCGTTGCTGCCCCACCTCATGGAGCAGGATGACTTCAATGAGTACTTCTCGATGCAAGGCCCAAAGATCGGACGGAGCTTTGTTGGCATGGCCCGTGCCCTCCTGACCCCCGACATGCGGCACAGGCTCATCGCACTCAAGGACTTCGAGTACGAAGACCCCGGGTTCGGCTATCCTGCGTGGAAGCTCGAGGTCGCCAATCGCCTCAAGCGACAGCAGATTGACGCCATCTTGGCATAATCGCGGCCCAGTGCGGGGGGACAATCATTGCAGTCAGGACTTCGTAGCGCGCACGGCGAGGTAGGTGGGCACGTTAAGCTCGTGCAGACGCCCTTCCCCATTGGTGTCCTCGTAGACGTCGACGATCGTTAGCCCCGCGCGGAGCATACCGCCGAGCGTCTCGCTCAGGCCGTGCGAGAATTGCATGCCCGCGTCATCGGCCTCGAGGAACGCGCGGGCCTCCGGCTGCGTCAGCGGGTCGAACGGCTGCCGCCACACGATGCGTTCCTCCGCTTCGTCCACCAAGTAGTTTACGACGGTATCGAAACCGGTCAGTAGCGCTCCGCCCGGCTTGAGGACGCGCGCCACCTCGCGCCACAGCGGTTCCACCTCGCGTATGAAGCAGATCGAGACGGGATTGAACACGAGGTCGAACACCTCATCAGCAAAGGGCAGGGGCTTCGTCATGTCGGCCCTCACCAGCTCGATGCCGTACCCCTCGCGTTCGGCGACTGCGCGCTCTGAGGCGAGCTGCACACTCGAGTAGTCGAGTATCGTCACCTCTGCTCCTGCCCCCATGAAGAGCGGCCCTTGTTGTCCGCCGCCCGACGCAAGGCCGAGTATGCGCCTGCCCCGCAGGTCACCCAGCCAACCCCGGGGGACAGGCTTGGTGGGCGTGAGCTGCACCTGCCAATCGCCGGAGCATGCCCGAACGTAGGCCTCGTGGCCGATGGGCGTTCCCCACTCCCATCCTTCCGCAATCCAGCGGTCTATGGTCTGCGCGTTGATGTCCTGGTAGCGTTCCACGTGTGGTTCCTTCTCCGTCATCGCGTCTCCTGCCGTCGCGTCATCGCCCGTCGTCGCGCCTCCGCCCGTCGTCGCGCCTCCGCCCATCGCCGCGCCTCCGCCCGTCGCCGCGTCCCCGCCCGTCGAAGATGATACACTCTCGGCAAAGGACGACACCACCTGCCACAAGGAGCGCCATGGGAGAGCGGCTCAACGCATATATCGCGCGCATCGATGCGTTGCTTGCTGACCAACCGTCCGATACGGATTGGGAACGCATCACGCAAGAGCATCTCGTGCAGATCGGGTTCTTCCAACACGAGCGACTCATCCACCTGCTCGTCACCTTGGCGTTCGCCCTTATGGAACTCGCCACCGCAATCGTCACGATTCTCTCGCCAAGCATCGCGCCCGCTGCGCTGATGGCGTTGTTTCTCGTGCTGCTCGTGCCTTACGTCGTCCACTACTATCATCTGGAGAATGGAACCCAGCGGCTCTATGCGCAGTACGACGAGCTGCAGCGGTTAACGACCCACGAGAGGTAACCCCCGTGGGCTATTTCCCGGCCACGTGATAGCATAGGGGCATGTGCTTCGACAACCGGGGGTCAAATCCATAGGGAGGAAACGCAATGAATACCAAGGCGGATATTGAGCTTAAGCACTTCTCGCAGGACAGGGAGGCATTCTTCTTCGCATGCGACAAGCTCGAGAATTCGGGACAGTGGGATTTGGGCGCGCTCGGTCCGATGGCAGTCTACTTCGAGGCGGACCTCTTTGCCGTGGCGCTACAGGTCATGAGCATCGACGGCGTCTTCGAGACCCCCGAGGCAGAGGTGCTCAACGCCATGTTCGACACGTCGTATACCCCCAGGGAGCTCGGAGAGCTCTACGAATCGGCGGCGCCCGTCGCAACGGCCTACGCGAAAGAGGACGAGGAGAGCGCGCTGACCTTGCTCGCACAGATAGACCCTGCGGTACGCGACCAGTATCGCGACCTGCTGCTCAAGGCGTGCGACGTCATCGCCGTAAGCGATGGGGAAGCCGAGAAGAGCGAGCGGATGCTGATCGCCGCGCTGCGCGAGGCCCTCGCCTAAGGCTACGCGGGGGCCACCACAAAGGGCCACAAAGGGGGCTGTCCTCCGTGTGTCATTTTGACACACGGAGGACAGCCCCCTTTGTGGTCGCCCCCTTTGTGGTCGCCGTTGTGGCGCGTGCTACTTCACGGTGACGGTACAAGCAATGGTCTTGGAGCCGGCCTTGTAGTTCTTGTTGCCGGCTGCGCTTACCTTGACCTTTATGGTGTGCTTGCCCTTCTTGGCACCCTTCTTGACGGTGATCTTGCCGGTGGTCTTGTTGATGGTGAGGTATGCGTCACCGGAAACCTTCGCGTAGGTCACCTTGCCCTGAGCCTTGGAGACGCTCACCGATGACTTCTTGATGGCGACAGGCTTGGACTTGAGCGTCTTCGCGCTCGCAGTGCGTGCGACGGCCTTGACGGCCATCGGGTTCTTGGCCTTGGCGACGACGAACTTGACGGCCTTGCTGGTCGCCCCCTTGTGGTTCGCGTCGGCGGCCAGGGAGGCCTTGACGTAGTAGGTCTTCGCGGTCTTCACGTCCGCTGCCTTGACGGCCTTGGTGCACTTCGCGTCGCTGTAGTACTTGTAGGTCACCTTGCCAGTGGAGCCGCTCCTCGTCACCTTGCCGGAGTAGGCGAGCGGCTTGCCGGTGTAAGTCTTGGTCTGCGCAGCAATCGAGACCGACGAGGCCGCCTTGGCGATGCCCCACGATATGGTCTTTGCCTCGATCGTGCCGTCGGTCCACCTGTGGTTGGCGTCCGGAGTCACCGTGGCCACGTAGCTGCCCGCGTTGGTCGCGGACGTCGTTCCGGCGAGCGTGTAGCCCGCGCCCTTCGCGACGCCGACCTGCGCCTTGCCGTTGTACGTGCGGTTCGTGGCCTTGGGAACGGCAATCGCTGCACGAGCAATCGTGAAGTTTACGGTCTTGGTGCCCGTGAAGTTGCCCTTCGCTTTGATGGTGACGCTCGCGGTACCCGCATTGGTGTTCTTTGCGAAAGTCGCCGTGTAGTCGCTCGCTGCCAACTTGAGGTTGCCGGCTCGCACCACAAGGGCGGGCTTGCGAGCTATTCCGGTGTAAACCTGATCGGCAATATCATCGACGGAAGTGATAGCTGCGGGGGCGATGCTGAACTCTTTCGTCACGCTGCCCTCGTAGTCGCCCTTACCCGTGAAGGTCACCTTCGCCGTACCTGCATTCGTATTGGCGGAGTAGGTCACCGTGTAGTCTGTGCCACGAACGAGCTCGTAGGTCTGGCTCCTGCCATCCTTCGTCATGGTCACGGAGAATTTGGCCGCGTTCTGTGTATGCGCCTTGCCGTTGTAGGTAGCGTTCGCCACGCCCTCGATAGTGGTGTTGGCACTGGTAAGCTTTCTCGCAGCGCTAAGAGCTTGCTTCGCAGCGGCGACCGCGGCATCGGCGGCTTTCTTGGCGGCCTGCGCCGAGTCACGCTCGGACTCTGCTGCAGCTGCGGCTTCTTGGGCAGAATTCATTCGTGCAGTCCCGTCGAACGAGTCGAGCGCGGCCTTTGCCTCGTCATAGGCATCCTGCTTCGTGGAGAGGTTCCATTCGGCGGAGCTCAGCGCCGTCTGTGCGGCAGCGGCCGCTGACTCCAGCCCAGCCGTCTGACCCCGCAATTCCGCCAACGTCGCTTCAATCGACGCCACGGCTTCATCTGCTGCCCTCTTCGCAGAATCCGCAGTCTCGAAAGCTGCTTCGGCCTCTTCGAGCGCGGATTGCTTCTCAGCTTGCACATCCTGCGCGTCCGCGAGTGCCTGCTTCTCGTTTGCCGCTACGCCATCGCCTCTCAGCTCATCGTAGTATGGCTGCAGGCGCTGACGATACTCCTCAACTGTGTAGGTCGTTCCCGCGCTCGTCGGATCGTTGTCCCAAGGGTGTATGAACTGCTGCAAAGCAGCTCCGTTCACACCCGAGTTCAGTCCAAGGCCAGTCACGGTATAGGTCGGGCTCGCGAGGTTGAAGTAGTGGCCAACCTGACTCGCAAGATTCGTGTCAACACCACGTAGCCCGCGCAAATTTCCGCGGTATTGCTCGAGACTTGGATTCTCGGCAACGGCAGCATCGAAGATTGCCTTCTCCTCGTCGTACCAGCCCCGATACGCTTCCTCCTTGCCTATGCCCGTGTAGTAGAGGTTCTCCGCCATCGCATTGCCGCCCTCCTCAGCCATGTTCATAAAGCCAGACGAGTCAAGAGCGTGCTGATAGTATGTCGTCGAGAAGTTCGCGTTGCGTTGTGCGCTCGCCATCATGTTGTCCGAGACCAAGTAGGCTGGAAGCCCATTGGGGGTGCGATAGTTCTCGTTGCAGTACTCAATCCAGTCAAGTGCCTCGAGCATGTTCTCGAGCGCGGTAGCGTCCGTTGCGCTGCCAATTTGCGTAAAGCTGGCGAACGTACCGAGCGCAGCGCCATCCCACTCGCAGGCGACGGTGGTCGTGTCGGTAAGATAGCTCTCGGCCGCAGCAGATCCACTCTCGCGGAAGAACCTTACGCTCCCCTCCGCGGCTTTGGCCTCCGCAGCGTTGACAATCACGTCCACAGCATCCTGTGCGTCGTTGACCGCCTGGGTCGCAGCATCGTACTCACCTTGGGCTGCCTTGAGCGCGTTTGCAGCGGTAGTCACGGGAGCCTGCGCATCGTTTGCGACCCTTTGCGCCTCTGCAAGCTCTGCCTCAGCATCAAGAATGTCGTCGGCATTTTTCGCCGCAGCCGTCTCCGCAGACTCGAGTGCCCCCTGCTTTGCGTCTCGGTTCACCTTGGCGGCATCGAGTTCATCCTGCGCCGCGTCAGCAGCTGTTTTCAGGCGCGTGTACTCCTCGCCCACCTCGTTCTCTACGACACTCAGCGCCTCGACCGCAGACTGGTAAGCGTCTTCTTTCTGCACAAGCGTCGCTGCCGCCGCATCAGCAGCTGATTTTGCCTGCGCATAGTCATTCTTCAAATCATCGTACACGTCACCAGCAACAGCTTGAGCACTAATCACAGTGGGCTCCGCCAGCACCTGTGTCGGCATGGTACCGAGGGCCATGAGCACGCTCAATCCAAGCGCGAGCGTCCTTCTCATTCTCGTGCGCATCTGATAATTCCTTTCTTGAAAACCATTCAGCTTAAGCGTCACTAGCTTAGCATAAAGAACGGAAGCTTCTTGATGGGACGTCAATCTTGCAAAGTAGTCCATCCGCGTCGTGCTAGGTTCGGCGCGTTGTCTCCGAAGCTGGACCCGTTTAGAATCACACGTTGCACCCGAGTCGAAGCTCCTCGCGAGTCGCCGCTACTCCCGAGCGACGCCCCGCCCGAGACTGCGCGCCGCTCTCGTGTCGATAATCCGCCCGGAGCGGCACGTACCCGAGGTCGCGCGGCACGACCGCGTCGTTACACGGTCCGATTCGACGCTACGTCTAAGCAATAGTGACCAATTAATGGGTGCCTCCGACACGCCAACTGGGGTTTTACCACTTTTGATGTGACAATTGGTCACTGTGTATTTTATGCAGTGACCAATTGTCACATCAAATTTCAATTCACATCGCGCTGAGCTGGGGTTTTGTATCTGGTTTAATAGTTTATTGGTCACTCTTGGGCCACGTGGAGGGAAGAAGCGATCCGCACACCCGTGCCGTGCAGCGATTGTCCGTCCGAATATGCCGAACGAGCGTCCATTGCGGAACGTTAACCTCGTGGGGCAGCCAAAGGCGATGGCATCTCTTGGCTTCCGTCCGACCCGGGCACTCGGGCGCATGATTTCGATTACGAATTCGGAATGGTCTCTTCGATCGTGCGCAAGTCTAGCGTCCCGGACGATGCATGCGCAAGTCGTGCACCGCTCTCTCGGCTGAGATTGGCGTTGGTGTGGAATTGATTGGCGGCAATCAGCGTTGGTGCGGGTACCCTTGGTTGGCTTTTCCGTTCGTGAGGCTCGATTTGCTGGCTTTGGCGCTGGTGCAGGTAGTTTTGGAGGGCTTTGGCGTTCGTGCGGCGGGCCAAGCCTCACCAACGTCGATTCCCACCAACGCATTCCACACCAGCGCAAAAGCCAGCAAATCAGGACATGATGGGGCGCGGCACTACCAGCTAGAACCATCGGCGACGCTTGAAGTAGGCGAACTCGGCAGCAATGATGAAGATGAGAGCTGCGGCAACGATGAAGTATGCGTCGTGAAGTTTGAGTTCGGGCATGTTCACGAAGTTCATCCCATACCAACCCGTAACGAGCACGAGCGGCGTAAAGACCGTCTCCACAATGGTGAGCATCGACATCACGTTGTTCTGACGCACCTCGATGCGCTCCTGAAATCCAGCGCGGATCTCTCCCGCAAGGTCACGCACGTCAGCCGCATCCAAGGCAAGGCGCGCAATCTGGCGCGACATGGTGGCACACTGGTTCGCCGCACGTTCGTAGCCTCCATTGCGTGCAACCTGCGTAAGGTCCTCCAGCATGTCGCCTGTCTGACGGCAAAACGCCTGAATGGCACCCAACTCCCGCCGGACGCTCCCAATAAACTCGGAGAAACCCTTCGGCATCTCGTATACCTCATCATTGAGATTCTCCCCAAGCTTGAGCAGCCTGCTTTCGTATGCACTCAGCCAGTTATACAGGCGCAGCGCCAGCATAACAACCATCTCGGCGATGAACGATAGCGCCATGCTCTTCGCCAGATACTGGTCCACCAACGACTGGGCCAGGAAGATCCGCTCAACGCCATCCTCTGGCATGATGAGCGTCAGCATCCCATCGAGGAATTGATACGAGAACCGCAGGTCATCATCGGTCTCGAACCCAGCGGCTCGCTGCACTTCTGCTGCAATGAACACACTGCCAAACACGGCATCGCCCAGCTGAATGCACGAGCTCCTGTGCACATCCCGCAACGTATGGATAATCTGCTGGATGATATTGGCCGGCGCCTGTTCAAGGTACTCATCAATCGTGAGCACCGTCACGCACGTCGTGGCGCCTGGCTTTGTAGGGCGAAGCCGACCCGTACTCGCATCGAGCGTGAACTCCATGTAGACATCTCCCACAGTAATATACGGACTCAGCTGGGGCGTCTCGCGGATTCCATCCCAAAACGTCGTATGGCTCATGCTCTTCACGAGGAAGTAGTACGCGCCTATCACGATGCATGTGGCAACCGTAACGAAAAGACTGTACTCGTTGACGGCATTGTCGGCGAGCGAATCGGTAATCCAATCGATGATGCACAACCCACAGGATGCAATGGCGTGACTCTGACACCTGTTCACCGCGTCGGTGGTATCCGCAACCTCGCCGCGCCAAAGAGCAACGACTTCCACGATCAGAACCAACATGAACAGCGCATCGAGCAGCGTTGCTACGGCCACAATAATGGCCACATACGCCGCTCGGTCGTTTGCGATGTGTCCCACAACGTAGAGCATGTCGAAGAAACACAGCGCGGCGCCGACTCCGAGCAGCGCGCACACCACGATCAGCGCCACATTCCGTTGCTTGGTAGATGTGTTTCTCACGAGATCCTTCGTTCGAGTCGCTGCAGTACGCTCATAGTATACGCATAATAGCGGCGCTCCCCCTCGCGTCTGGCAGGACGCGAGGGGGAGCGCTTTGGGAACTGGCTATACAGCTACTAAAGCTTGATCTCGATGTCGACGCCCGCGGGAAGGTCCATGCGCATGAGGCTATCGACCGTGGAGCTCGACGGGTCGAGGATGTCGATGAGGCGCTTGTGGGTGCGCATCTCGAACTGCTCGCGCGAGTCCTTGTCCTTATGCGGCGAGCGGATGACCGTGTACAGGTTGCGCTCGGTGGGCAGAGGGATGGGGCCGCTCACACGCGCGCCAGTCTTCTGGGCGGTGTCCACGATGAGCTTGGCGGACTGATCGACAACCTCATGATCGTAGCCCTTGAGGCGGATCCTGATCTTCTGGTTTGGCACTTTATACCTCCTGAGTGCGGGGCCTCTCGCCCCGCGTAGGCTACGGATACTACTTAGGCGTTCCCGCCATGCTTCTCGACGATGTCGTCGCGTACGGACTTGGGCACCGGCTCGTAGGAGTCGAACTGCATGGTGTAGCTCGCGCGACCCTGCGTCTGGGAGCGCAGGTCGGTGGCATACCCAAACATCTCGCCCAGCGGCACCTTGGCCTTGATGACCTTGGTGGTGGTGCGGTCCTCCATGCCCTCGATTTTGCCGCGACGAGAGCTGAGGTTACCCATGACGTCGCCCATGTACTGCTCGGGGGTCTCGACCTCAACGGCCTCGACGGGCTCGAGGAGGACCGGGTCACTCATGTTGAGGGCCTTCTTGATGGCCATGGAGCCAGCGACCTTGAAGGCCGCCTCGGAGGAGTCGACCTCGTGGTAGGAGCCGTCGACCAGCGTCACCTTGATGTCCTGCACCGGATAGCCGGCGATGACGCCAGAGTTGAGGGCCTCCTGAATGCCCTTGTCCACGGACGGGATGTACTCCTTGGGCACCACGCCGCCAACGGTCGCGTCGACGAACTGGTAACCAGAGCCAGCGGGCAGCGGCTCCATGTCGATGACGGCATCGCCATACTGGCCACGGCCACCGGACTGGCGCACGAACTTGCCCTGGACGTGCTTGACGGGCTTGCCGGCGGTCTCGCGGTAGGCGACCTGCGGCTTGCCGACGTTGCACTCGACCTTGAACTCGCGACGCAGACGGTCGACGATGATCTCGAGGTGCAGCTCGCCCATGCCGGCGATGATGGTCTGACCGGTCTCGTGGTCGGTGCGCACCTGGAAGGTCGGGTCCTCTTCGGCCAGCTTGGCGAGACCCACGGACATCTTCTCCTGCTCAGCCTTGGTCTTGGGCTCGACGGCAACGTCGATGACGGGCGCCGCGAAGTCGATGGACTCAAGGATGATGGGGTGCTTCTCGTCGCACAGGGTGTCGCCCGTCGTGGTGTTCTTCAGACCCACGCACGCGACGATGTCGCCGGCGAAGCAGTTCTCGCGGTCAACGCGCTCGTTGGCGTTCATCTCGAGGATGCGGCCCAGACGCTCGCGCTTGTCCTTGACGGAGTTGTACACGTAGCTGCCTGCCTCGGCCTGGCCGGAGTACACGCGGAAGTAGGTGAGCTTGCCGACGTAGGGGTCGGTCATGATCTTGAACGCGAGGGCGCTGAAGGGTTCCTTCGAGTCAGCGATGCGATGGTCCTCGTTGCCCTTGAGGTCAACGCCGTCGATGGACTTGACGTCAAGCGGGCTGGGCAGGTAGTCGACGACGGCGTCGAGCAGCTCCTGGATGCCCTTGTTCTTGTAGGCGGAGCCCACGAAGACGGGGTTGAGCTCGCCGGCGAGGACGCCCTTGCGGATGGCCGCCTTAAGCATGTCGACGGGAATCTCCTCCTCCATGAGGGCGAGCTCCTCGAGCTCCTCGTCAAACATGGAAGCGGCGTCGAGCAGCTCGTCGCGCTTCTCTTGTGCGAGCTCTGCGAACTCCTCGGGAATCTCGTCGAGCTTCTCGGGGTAGATCATGCCCTTGGCATCCTCCTTGAAGTCCCACGCCTCCATGGTGACGAGGTCAACAAGGCCCCAGAACTGCGACTCAGCGCCCATCGGAATCTGCGCTGCGACGGCATTGGCGCCCAAGCGGTCCTTCATGGTCTCGATGGCGTGGAAGAAGTCCGCGCCAACGCGGTCGTACTTGTTGATGAAGGCAATGCGCGGGACGCCGTAATTGCCCGCCTGACGCCAGACTGTCTCGGACTGAGGCTGCACGCCGGCAACCGCGTCAAAGACTGCCACGGCACCATCGAGAACGCGCAGGCAGCGCTCGACCTCAGCAGTGAAGTCGACGTGGCCCGGGGTGTCGATGATCTGGATGACGTAGTCGCCCCAGAAGCACGTGGTGGCGGCAGAGGTGATGGTAACGCCGCGCTCCTGCTCCTGAACCATCCAGTCCATAGTGGCAGCGCCATCGTGCACTTCGCCAATCTTGTGCGTCTTACCCGTATAGTAAAGGATGCGCTCAGTGGTGGTCGTCTTGCCCGCGTCGATGTGGGCCATGATGCCAATGTTGCGGAGCTTTTCGAGTTTGTACTTAGCCTTTGCCATAGAACTTAAATCTCCAAATCATGCCTCGTGGCTTTACACGAAGGCCTAGAAGCGGTAGTGCGAGAAGGCGCGGTTGGCCTCTGCCATCTTGAAGAGGTCCTCACGGCGCTTGACGGAGGCACCGACGCCGTTGGCGGCGTCCATAATCTCGTTCGCGAGACGCTGAGCCATGGTCTTCTCCTTGCGAGCACGCGAGAAGTTAACCATCCAGCGAATGGCGAGGGTGGTGGCACGACGGGAGTTGACCTCCATGGGCACCTGATAGGTGGCGCCACCGACACGCTTGGGCTTGACCTCAAGCGTGGGGCGTACGTTGTCCATGGCCTTCTTGAAGACGGCCAGGGGATCCTGCTCGGTGCGCTGCTCGACGATGTCGAAGGCATCGTAGACGATGCGCTCGGCGATGGACTTCTTGCCGTCAAGCAGGACCTTGTTGATCAGCTGCGTGACGAGACGGTTGTTATACTTTGCGTCCGGCATGACCTCACGACGGACTGCTGCTGCACGACGCGGCATGTTATCTCCTCTACCTAGTACTTAATCTTGCGTGTGTGGACTATGCCGCTTACTTGGGGCGCTTCGCGCCGTAGCGGGAGCGGGCACGCTTGCGGTTCTGCACGGCCGCGCAGTCGTAGGCGCCGCGGATGATCTTGTAACGAACGCCAGGCAGGTCGCGCACGCGGCCACCGCGGATGAGCACGATGGAGTGCTCCTGCAGGTTGTGGCCCTCGCCGGGGATGTAAGCCGTGACCTCGATGCCGTTGACCAGGCGCACACGGGCGACCTTACGCAGGGCGGAGTTCGGCTTCTTGGGCGTGGTGGTGAAGACGCGGGTGCACACACCGCGCTTCTGGGGATTGTGCTGAAGTGCCGCGTTCTTGGACTTGGACGCAACGGACTTGCGTCCCTGACGGACAAGCTGGTTAATGGTAGGCAAAGCGTTTCTCCTTCGTACCTATCGTTTGTTCTGTATCGACAAAGGCGGCGCAGCACCGCCACCTTGAATCAGCGATTGATTAGATTACGCCGCTCCATTCCAGTTGTCAACACACCACGGAGCCGGGCGTTGCCATGTGTGACGGCGGCGTGAAGCAACCCGATGCGGAATGCCCCACGCCGCCCACGCGCGCGACGGCCGCCGTCGTTTCCGGCTACCGTCGCGCCCCGCTACGAGACGAACGCCTTGGCGTAGGCCTGCTTGACTCCCCCGTAGGTCTTGCCCGGGGCCTTGGAGCCCTTGGGGAGAATCACGACCTGGATCGCCTCGAGGCGCCTGGACTGGCCCGTGGTGCCGGCCCTGGCGCCGTCCTTGGCCCAGCCCATCCAGCCCAGGCCCTGCGCGTGGACGCGGTACCAGACGTCGTAGCGCCTCGCCACCTGCCCGGTCAGCTCGACCCTCACGGCCTCGAGCCGCCTGGACTCGCCCGCGGTCCCCGACCGCCCGCCGTCCCTCGCCCAGCCCCTCTCCCAGCCCGAGCCCTGGACGTGCGACTTGTAGCGGATGCCCCCGGGCACCGGGAAGCCCTTCCCGAGCCCCATCCAGACGGCCTCCAGCCTCCTGGACTGGCCGGTCGTGCCGGCGACGGCGCCGTCGCGCACCGCGCCCTGGTCGCCCGAGCCCTGGAGGTGCGCCCTGTAGCCCACGGTCGGCCTCACGATCCTGAACCTTGCCTTCCTCGTCCCCTTGTAGTTCCCCCTGCCCCTGACGGTGACGGTCGCGGTGCCGGGCCTGGTGTTCCCGGCGTAGGAGAGCGTGTAGTCCCTGCCCGCCTTGAGCGTCCTGCCCCCGAGCGTGACCCTGGGCTTGGGCCTGATCGCCTTGCCGGTGTAGGGCTTCGCAGAGATGGCCGAGACCTTTGCCTTGGCGATGCTCGCGGGGACGATTCGGAACGTGGCCCTCGTCGTCCCCTCGTAGCCGTTAATTCCCGACACGACAATGGTCGCGGTGCCGGGCTTGGTGTTCCTAGCGTAGGAGAGCTCGTAGTCCCTGCCTAGCTTGAGCGTCCTGCCGCCGAGCGTGACCCTGGGCTTTGGCTCGATCCCCTTGCCCGTGTAGGCCTTCGCAGCGATAGCCGAGACCTTTGCCTTGGCGATGCTCGCGGGGACGATGTAGAACGTGGCCATCGTCGTCCCCTCGTAGTTGCTGATTCCACACACGAAAACGGTCGCCGCGCCCTCCTCGATGTTGTCGGCGTAGTACAGGAGGTAGTCGATTCCCTTCTTCAGAATCCTGCCGTCGACTGTGACCGTGGGTTCCGGCTTTATCGACTTGCCTGTGTAAGCTTGGTCGGGGATATCTTTGATCACGGCACTGTCGATGCTCGCGGGGTAGATGTCAAACGATTGCGTTATTGTCCCCGTATAGTTGCCGATGCCCGTGAAGGTAGCCGTGGCCGTGCCAACATTCACGTTGTTTACGCACGTGAGGGTGTAGTCGACGCCCTCCACGAGGTCAAGGTCGTATGCGACCATTCCGCCAACCCGCGCGCCATTGGGAAAACACCTACTCAACTGCATGTCGGGTTGTATCGGCTCGCCGGTGTATGTATAAACGCCATTGCCGTACACATAAGAGTTCGATTCATCGTCAATCGGACACCGGGCGATGGCGAAGCGCTCGCGGCGCACGCCCTCGTACGCGCCGGCGCCCTCGATGATGACGACGCCCTCTCCCGCATCCACGTTGTCCTCGTATCCCAAGACACGATAGTCGTATTCCAGCACAAGCAGTCTTCCGCCGTCTGTTACCGTAACGTTGTTCTCGTAAATGTTAGACGGGCACAACGGGCGCGCCTCGAAGGTATAGCTCCCCGCAATCTCCACCTCGATGCCCTCGCTGGAGATGTGGCGCCTCCGCCCCTGTCGCTCCCGTATGGTGAAGTGCAGGTCCCGGCGGAACGCCCCCTCGTAGTCGCCCGCGCCCGTGACAGTCGCAGTCGCCCAGCCGGAGTCGACGTTGTCCGCGTAGGCAACCGCGAAGTCCCGGTCTCGCACGAGCGGCACGGAGCCGCCCTCCGGGCCGATGAGTGTCGCCTCGACGTCTGGCTCTCGGGCGGTGCCGTCGTAGGAGTAGCCGCCCTCCGGCACGACGAGCCGCAGGACGACCTCGCCCGCCTCCCCCGCACCTGCCGTGACCCCACCGGCCGCCGCCATGCGCACGGCCTCGTAGGCGTCGGCCTCGCCGAAGCCGTACTCCTCGTCCCAGCCTTGCGCGCCGAGGTCGTGGGCGCTGTGGCAGAGGATGTCCACGGCCTCGTCGGCGGAGAGGCCTGGGTTGGCTGCGAACTCCAGTGCCACGACGCCCGCGACGTAGGGCGAGGCCATGGACGTGCCGCCAAGTGCATAGTACCCTGTATTGCCGACGCCTTCGGATACGGTGCTCAGTATGTCCTCGCCCGGCGCCGAGATGTTCTTGCCCTTGCGGGTGTTTGCCCCT
Organism: Atopobiaceae bacterium; assembly: GCA_017533825.1. Classification (GTDB taxonomy): domain Bacteria; phylum Actinomycetota; class Coriobacteriia; order Coriobacteriales; family Atopobiaceae; genus RUG440. The sequence continues at coordinate 55,195 of JAFWIE010000016.1, forward strand.
CCCTGTCCCGAGACGTTGTAGTTCGACCACTCGGCACGGCGCACCTCGTACGCCCCGGAGGCGTCATTGCCCGCATCGGACGCGATGCCCTCGAGGGCAATGACTCCCACCACGCTCGCGGAGTCCCCCGGGTGATTATAGAAGGGAGGGGCGGCATCCTTGACCTTAAAGCCATCGTCGTCCGCGTGCGCAATCTCGTTTCCCGCCGAGGCCACCGTCACGATGCCCTTCTCGTGCGCCTCCCTCACCTTCGCCAGGAGCACGTCGTCCTCGAACGAGTCGCTTCCCCGGACGCTGCCGAGACTCATGTTCACGACCTTGATGTTGTACGTCTTGGCGCTCTTGATGATGTAGTCGTACGACAGGGCAAGGAGGAGGGAGTTGGAATGTCCCGAATCGTCAAAACAGTTAATGGGCACGATCCGCGCGTTGTACGAGACGCCGGCCACCCCCGTGCCGTTGTTCGCCGCGGCGGCGACGATCCCGGCGACGTGGGTCCCGTGGTACTTGTCCGGCGGGGAACCCACGTCATCGAGCCTCCCCTCGTACGCGGCATACGCGTCATAGGCGCTCCCAGCTATAACGTTCTGCGCGAGGTCCTCGTGGTCGAGCGCGAAACCGCCGTCGACCACCGCCACGGAGACCTGCCCCTCGCACCTCGCGAGCGACCACGCCTCGTCGGCCCGCATGCTCTCGAGGCCCCAGAGCTTGTCTGCCTTCGGGTCGTCGATGGTGATGCGGTTCGGGGCCGACCGGTCGCCAGCGGTGGCGTTGCGTGAGCTGGAGGTCGCAGAGCTCTCGTGGGTCTCCAAGACCACCGCTTCCGTGTTGAGCGTGTCGACCGAACGGTTCCCTTTGCTCATCGCGGCTTCCGCTGCGTCTGCGTCCTCGAGTTTGTCCGGCGCGTCGTCCGCGGCGTCCTCGTCCTCGCCCTCGCCTTCGCCCGGGACCAGAGGCTCTTCCTCCACGTCCGTCAGTGTGTCGTTCTCGGAGGGCGCGACCTCGTTCTGTCCCGGTGCCTCTTCGTCGATGGGCGCCTCGTTCTGTCCCGGTGCCTCCTCATCGATGGGAACGCGCGGCGCGCACGGCGTTGATAGCATCCTCCACGGACGCGCCGGGCTCGAGCTCGACGCACAGGAGCCCGGACGAGACGTCCGCCGCATCCACGGACTGCGCCGCGATGCCCGGCACCTTGGCCAACAGCGCTTCTACGTCCTCCGCACTTGCCCCGGAATCGACGCTCAGCAGAACCTCCTCCGGTTCGTAGGCTGCGCCCTCCGGGAGCTCGAACACCTGCTCGTCCTCCTCGGACCCCGCCACGCTGAGGTCAACGGATTCCTCGCCTCCGTCTTCCGGCCCCTCTTCGCCGGACTGCGCGGAGGACTCGTCCACATCGCCGTCTCTGCCCTCTGCCGGTCCGCCAACAGCGGGTTCCCCGACAGTCTGGGCACCGACCTCCTCACCCGCATCTGCTTCTGAGGCACCTGCCAGCACGACGCTGCGCGAGTCGGCACGGGCCGCCTCGGGCGCCTCGGACCCTTCCAAAGTCGTGCCTTGCCCGCCCCGCGTATGATCAGGCTCGCCCAGTTCCTTCCCGGAATCCTGCTCGAACTCGTCCTGTTCTTCCCCACCGGCCGGCGCGGCACCGTCGTCTCCGAGACCCGTCGCACCTACGGACTCGGCGCGACTGGCATCCTCGGACCCCGGCCCCGTGTCCCTCGCAGATATCTCCCCGTCTTGGGGATTCCCCTCACCCGCAGGCCCACCCCTGCGTGCCGGTCGCGTATCGGCCGCCACAGCCTTCTCGGGCGCAAGCCCCTCATGCCCGCCGCGGGGAACGCGGACAGCGACTGCGCAGGCAAAAACCAGAACGAGGGCGAATATGACAAGCGACCCGAGGACTGTTTTCTTTCTCATAGGGGGAATCCCTCCTAACGCCGGATGCCGTGTCAGGAGTATATCAACTCTCCATCTTCGCCAAAATGAACCTGAAGGAAAAGTGCCCCGCCTACCGTTCACGGAAGTCGTGCATGGGCGGGGTAGGCACGGGTATATTTTTCTCTACCGTTTTGTGTTTGGCTGAAAGGAGCCTAGCATGTTGTTCGGACTAAGCCCGTTATTGCTCATCTTGATCGTGGCGCTTGTAATCATCTGCGCCACCTTCCTCCTCTCGGGCTACGTGAAGGCATCGCCCGACGAGGCGCTCATCATCTCGGGTCTGCACGCCAAGCCCCGCGTCCTCACCGGTCGCGCCGGCTTCAAGATCCCCTTCTTTGAGCGCACCGACCGCCTCTGCCTCAAGCAGATCTCCGTCGACATCAAGACCGACCAATACATCCCCACTAACGACTTCATCAACGTCAAGGTCGACGCTGTCGCCAAGGTGCACGTCACCGACGACCCCGAGGGCATGCTCCTCGCCGAGCGCAACTTCCTCAACATGAGCGAGGAGGCCATCGCCGCGTCGCTGCAGGACTCGCTGCAGGGCAACATGCGCGAGATCATCGGCACGCTCGACCTGCGCTCCATCAACACCGACCGCGACTCCTTCTCCGACCAGGTCATGGCCAAGGCCAGCAAGGACATGGAGAAGCTCGGCATCGAGATCCTCTCGTGCAACATCCAGAACGTCACCGACGAGCACGGCCTCATCAACGACCTCGGCATGGACAACACGTCCAAGATCCGCAAGGACGCCTCCATCGCCAAGGCCAACGCCGACAAGGAGGTCGCGGTGGCGCAGGCCGAGGCCGACCGCGAGGCCAACGACGCCCGCGTGCGCGCCGACCGCGACATCGCCGTGAAGCAGAACGAGCTCACCATCCAGAAGGCCCAGCTCAAGACCGTCGAGGACACCGAGCGGGCCAAGGCGGACGCCGCCTACCACATTCAGGAGCAGGAGCAGCAGCGCACCGTGCTCGAGGCCGAGGCCCGCGCGAAGTCCGAGACCGTCCGCGTCCGCGAGCAGGAGCTTGCCGCCGAGGTCAAGAAGCGCGCCGAGGCGGACAAGTACAAGGAGATCCAAGAGGCCGAGGCGGCCATGGAGGCCGAGAAGCGCCACGCGGAGGCGGCCGTCTACGCGGCCGAGCAGGAGGCACGCGCCACCAAGCTTCGCGGCGAGGCAGAGGCAGAGGCCATCCGTGCCAAGGGCGTCGCAGAGGCAGAGGCCATCCGCGCCAAGGGCGAGGCCGAGGCAGCCGCGCTCGAGAAGCGCGCCGAGGCGCTGCAGAAGATGAACCAGGCCGGTATGGCCGAGATGATGATCAAGGTCCTGCCCGAGGTCGCCGCGGCCGTCGCGCAGCCGCTTTCGAGCATCGACAACGTCTCGGTGTACGACGCGGGCTCCGCCAACGGCGAGTCGGGCGTCTCGCGCATCTCCGGCGCCATGCCCGTGGTCATCAAGCAGGTCTTCGACACCATGAGCGACGCGACTGGCGTCGACATGCGCGAGGTCATGCGCGCAAGCACCTACGACGCGGCCGTGAACCACAACGTCCACGTCGAGGGCGAGATCAGTGAGACGTAGCACCCATCTTGACACAAAGGGGACTGTCCCCTATGTGGTACTTCTACCACATAGGGGACAGTCCCCTTTGTAGTCCCCTTTACGTCACTTCACCGTGACCTTGCAGATGATGGTCTTGCTACCAGCCTTGTAGTTAGCACTGCCGGCGGCGGTGACCTTGACCTTTATGGTGTGCTTGCCCTTCTTGGCACCCTTCTTGACGGTGACCTTTCCGGTGGTTTTGTTGATGGTGAGATACGCGTCGCCGGAAACCTTCTTATACGTCACTTTGCCTTGAGCCTTGGAGACGCTCATTGGCCTCGTGACGGTGACGGATTTGGTCTTGAGCGTCTTCGCGCTTGCGGTGCGTGCGACGGCCTTGACAGTGAGCGGGTTGGCAGCCTTCGCAACGGTGAGCTTGACAGCCGCGCTCGTCTTCGTGGCGTAGTTGGCATCGGCGGCGAGGGTGGCCTTGACCCAGTAGGTGCCCGCGGCCTTGGGTGCCGTGACGGCCTTCTTGCAGGCCTTGTCACGGTAGTACCGGTACGTCACCTTGCCCGAGGAGCCGGACTTCGTCACCTTGCCGGAGTAGGCGATTGTCTTCCCGGTGTAGGTCTTCGTCTGCGCGGCGATGGAGACCGACGAGGGGGCCTTGGCGATCTCCCAGTTGATGGTCTTCCCCGCCATGGAGCCGTCGGCCCAGCAGTGGTTGGCATCGAGCGTCGCGTAGGCGACGTAGGAGCCCGCGGCCGTGGCCTTGAAGGTG
>JAFWIE010000100.1 GCA_017533825.1 Atopobiaceae bacterium
AGCTCCACACGCAAGGTGTATGAGATTCTGGAGCCTGGCTGCATCAGCCGTGAACTTCTGGCGAAGTCCGACGTGATCCTGAATCTTAACCACTCGAACATGGTGCCCGACGTGCTCGGACGTTTCCGCAACTCGGACCGGGACACCCTCTCTCTTGAACTCCGTGGCGACGGCATCGACTGCCGCTGCGACCTGCCCCGCACCAACAACGCCAACGATGCGCTGGAGCTGATGAAGCGCGGCGACATCACCGGCATGTCCTTCGCCTTCGAGGACGACTGGGAGGACTCGGAGAACGGCGTGAGCTACGAGAAGACCAACGACATAGAGGACGGCAAGGAGGTATGGCTGCGCCACGTGAAGAAAATCACCGGCCTCTATGATGTCGCCATCGTCACCCACCCCGCCTACGAGCAGACCACCGTCGGACTGCGTGAGGCTTCGGAGGCTATCGACAAGGCGATTGAGGAGCAGTTGAAGCGCGAGTGTGGTGGCGACGAAGCCAAGAAGAAGGCCGAGGAGGAAGCCGCCAAGCGTGCTGCCGAAGAGGAGGCTCAGCGCAGGGCCTGTGGCGGCAAGGACGACCAGCGCGACGATGACCCCGACGACGACAAGAACGACGACGACCCCGACGATAAGGGCGAGACCGACGAGGAGCGTGAGGCCCGCGAACTGGAAGAGCAGGAGCGTCATGAGCGCATGGCAGCACGGCGTCGCCACCAGCGCAACCGTGCCCGCCGCCTGAACGATGCAATCATAGAATCACTCGAATACTAACCCCTTAAAACGTTTTAAGTTATGGCAAAAATGACTAAAGCAGACATCCAGAAGCGTCAGCTGGAAATTATGACCAAGCTCGACGAGATGGACGAGAAGACCAACGTGCGTGAGGCTAAAATGCGCACCCTGACTTCTGAGGAGCAGAAGGGTACTATCACCGACGAGCAGAAGCGTGAGTTGGAGGTTCTGAAGACTGAGCAGCGCAGTCAGGACATCGAGTACGATTCTCTGGTCCGCGAGAGTGCAGGCCTGTCAGCCCGTGCCAAGGCCATGGCCACCGGCAAGGATTTGGAGCAGATTCGTGAGCGCGAGGACTACGGCGCCAAGATTCGTGAGATGGTCAACGACTGCTTCACCAACCGCCGCGCAGCCAACGCCACCACCATCCTGGCCAACGCCATCAACAACGGCGAAGGCGAAGACAATAACATCACGGCCAACCTGGAGGCAGGCGGCCTGATTCCCGTCGAGATCAAGCCTATCATCGACACCAAGGTGCCCGGCATCGAACTGCCTGAAGACCTCGTGATGGTGACAGGCGTGACCGGCACTCAGGTCATCCCTTACAGCATCAACGACGTGAAGTTCACCGTCGAGGGTGAGGTGACCAAGGTGGCTGAGCAGGCTCTCGACTTCGCCAACATCACCACTTCTCCGAAGCGTGTCGCTGCCAGCGTACCCGTCAGCCGTCGCGCCGTCGCCAACGCTGCCTTCGACATCATCGCCTTCATCACCTACAAGTTCCAGAAGGGTTGGGCCATCTTCCGCGCCCTCCACATCTACGCCCACGGCAACTACACCAAGTTGCAGTCGCCGTTCGCACAGGTGACCGTCAAGGAGCTGCCCCTCGACGAGAACATCGGTAAGAACCTCGCCAAGGAGGTTGCCGAGATGTATGATCTCGGATTTGAAGGCGACCCGGAGATGATCTTCGACAAGACTACCGAGGTTGACCTGAAGTTCACGAAGCTCATCCCCGGCACCACCGACTCCAACCGCACCGTCATCGAGGACGGCCAGTGCGTAGGCTACCGCTACCACATCAGCCCATTCGTTGACTACACCATCGACGAAAACGGTGTGGCTTCCAAGGACTTCGTTGGTGAGGGTGACAACAAGAAGGCCGTGCGCTACATTGCTATCGGTCACTTCGGCTACCTGAACGAGCAGGTGTACGCTGATGGCATTGAGTTCAATATCGACGGAACAAGCTCCGCCAACTTCGACCGCAACGTGATTGCCCTCGGCATGGGTCTCGACTATTCACTGGTTGAGATGTCAAGCAAGGTCAACGGCAAAACCTCTGGTAAGCCACAGGCATTCAAGCTCATCAAGCTCGTGGAGCCTGCCAGCTCTAGCGAGATTGGCGGTTAAACACTGAATTTTCTCTCTCTTAGATTTCTTTCTAAAGTGGACTCTGGCGGTTGGCCGCCGATGCGTGGAGCAAAGGGTCGGGCTGACCGCCGGAGTTTTTTATAAATCAGAACGGAAGCATGAGTCTCCAGACGGACATAATTTTTGTGAAGGCCTTGCGTAGCAATGCTGCGCTGATAGGTAGGCTGCCAGCGGGCGATGTGTATAACACTGCGATTGCGCTTCCTGACGAACAGGCAGAGAATGCGGATTTGCCTTATGTGATTGTATCGTTCGACGGCATGAACAACCAGGGCTGGACAAAGGATGATGACTTTGACGGGACGACGGACCAGGTGACGATAGGCGTGGAGATTGCAGCGAAGACTCGGCCCGAGTTGGCTGACATGGCCATTGAGGTTCGACGCACATTGTGTGACTATTTTCGCGCTCATGAGGGCGAGTCCGGAGATGCTGACTATGCGCTGATTCCTGACAGCATGCAGTTGCAGGCTCAGGGTGTGCAGTATGATTCGGACAAGCCGTGCTACTGGCAACTGCTGACGTTCGTATGTGAAACAGAAAACGATTATGACTAAGATTAAAGGACAGAATTTGCGTGTGATGGTGAACGGCAACTGTGTGGCCTATGCGACGAGTTGCACGTTTCACGTAGCTGCTCAGACGGAGGACAGTTCGACAAAGGACAGCACTGGCGACTGGGCAGAGAATGAGGTTACTGGTCTGTCGTGGGACGCTCAGACTGAGAGCCTTGTGACCTTGGCAGACGCTGGCGGTGGTGCCACTCCGGTGTCGCTGATGAGTTTGATGATTTCCAAGACGGTTGTGACGTTGACGTTTGACCAAACGAGTGGTGCTCAGAACCGCGTGGGTCAGAATGCGGCCATCAAGCGTACTGGAACTGCCTATATCACCGATGTGAACATTACGGCTGCCAACCGTCAGAACAGCACTTTATCTGTGCAGTTTACGGGAACAGGCCCTCTTGCTTAACCTGAGCCCTGCTCTTGAAGGGCGGGGCTCACTATCTTATTCGATATGGCAACGATTAAAGGACAGAAATTGCGATTGTTGGTAGATTCCGGGCCCGCGCTTGCAACTGTGGCTTATGCCTCGACGTGCAATATACACATGGCCGCCACCGTGGAGGACGTAACGACAAAGGATTCGGAAGGAGACTGGACTGAAAATGCCGTTACGGGCTTGTCGTGGGACCTCTCGACGGAAGCCCTTGTGAGCCTTGATGGCACGGGTTGGCTTAAGGATTTCGCGACGGAGACTCAAATGGAATTGGGGTTTGATGGAACGATTTCTGATTACTACCTTTCATTGCA
>JAFWIE010000017.1 GCA_017533825.1 Atopobiaceae bacterium
AAGCAGCTCCGTCGCGCCGGCTACGGATACCCAGACGACGAGTACTTCTTCCTCAAAATCTTCGACTCGAGCAGGCGCTACTCACCTGGCAGGGAAACGTTGGCGGCATAGCGGTCACCTACAGGTTTTAGGACTGAGCCCGAAAAAGCAACGCATTATGTATATATCACCCGCGCGCGGCCACTTTGCCAATGTTTATCGCGTGCCCGTTAGCACCGCCCGCGTGGCCTCTCGCACAATCCCCTGGCTGTCGATGGCGGCGAGACCGTTACGGACGTAGCGAAGCGCTGTCATGTTCGATTTGCCTATGTGCTTGCCAACGACGTTCCATGTCTCGTTTCCCAGGTACCGGTGCCAGATGGCGTTAGCCTCGCGCGTGCCCAGCCGCTTGTCCAGACCCAACAGCCCGTCTTGGTCGCCGTAGAGCACTAGGCACGCGAAGTCGATCAGTGCGTAGTTTGCTTCCGTCTTGCGGCGTAGCCTCGCCTCGCTGTCAACCATGCCGCAAACGCTGCCGCCTATGCGGTCGCCATATGACGGGCTCGCACCGGGCTCGTATCTCTGGGTGCGCGCCTTCGTCGCAGCCGCCTCCAAAGTGTCTAGGTAGTCTTTAATGTCCCGCGCCTCTTCGCTTGCGGCGCGCGCAGACTCGAATAGCGCCTTGGCCGTCGCGTTGCGCATGTTGATGGCGACCTGACTCAACGCATCCCTACGCATGTTTCGCACCCCTTGGCATGGCAAATAGGCCGCACTGTGCGCATGAACGCCGGTGCGGCCTCTTGATCGGCGTTCCCCAGTCTGGCACAAACGCCCCTGATGGCGTGCTACTGCCGCCGCTTGACTTCCTCGATTAGCGCCTCAAGCTCGCTGATGCGATTGTTGAGCTCGTCAATATCTGCTCCGGGGTTGGCCTTGCGCGCCCTCTCCTGGCTTCTGCGTTCAAGCTCCTTCGTCGCCTTGTCGGCCGCGTCCTCTAGCTCCTTAGCCTGCGCGTCAAGCATCTTGATAACCTTGGCCTGTGCGGCTGCTATCGCCTTCAAGCTGCCCGCAAACTCCATGTTTTGTAGCACGTCGAGGCTACGCTTGAAAACGGCAATGTCGCGTCTCGTATCAGCCGCAATAGACCTGTTCATTCTGGCGGACGCCTTTAGCTGTTTGTCGGTCGACGTCGCGCTGTGGGGCTGTGCGCACATGGTCGTGGAGTTGTCTGCGACGAATTGGCGAATGTCCTTGTCCGTGATGCCTTCGAGCGCTTCCGCCAGGGCGACGGCGCGCGTTATCGCGATTCCGACTTGTGCCGATCCAGAACGCTCTCCCTGTTCCCATGTCTTGATGATGCCGCGGCCCATCATGCTATCAAGTGCCATCCCAATACCTGCCTCTCGTCGTGTGTCCGTGTCCCCGCTACCTGCGGGGAATTACTGCATAGCACTGTATGGGGACAAGAATTGTAGCGCCCTTCGCGGGCTGGTGCGCGCTTTGTGGCGCGATTCGGACCCTTGGCGGAAAAACGCCCTTCTAAATTAGCCCTATGCGCCCACGGAGGGCTTCTAGGGGGCGGGGAGGGGGTACCCCCACCCCCGGCGCGACGGGACGGGCGGGCGACGGGACGGGCGGGCGACGGGGCGGGCGACGGGACGGGCGGGCGACGGGACGGGCGACGGGCGACGGGCGACGCGACGCGCGACGGAACGGACAACACTCGTTGTCATGAAGTGTCGTGACACACAGAAAGTCGGAGGTTTGCCCTGATCCTGGCTAACCTGGGCTTTCTCCGACGCTGTAATCATAACGCATCGGGGCGCGTTGTCACACTCACGGTTGATTGCCCGCGTTGGCAATTCGGTGCGCCATGCTCGCTCGCCGCGCGCTGGCGGTGCATTCCCCGAAGACGGGTACCAACGCGGGCGGCGGCGGGGGACCGGCTGAGTCTGTGGTGTCTCGGATTCGTCGCGGTCGGAGGGCATTACGACCGCTTCCTCATCCACCGTAAAGGCGACCGATTGCGGCGTCCACGGCGCCGCACCTTCGCGGTGCTGATGTGCCGTCCCCGTTAGCCCAATGATAGTTTCGCGTCCTTGCTCCGTCCAGATGCCAATATCCGCGGCTCTCGTAACGATTTCAGGCCATTACATCGCAACTATGGGCAAATACTCGAAAGCACGGTCGCCGCGCAGCTCGTGCTGCATGTGGTGGCCGTGGGTGCCGGTGGCCACGGGCCCGGCGTGGATCCGGCGCAGCTGTTGCTCCGGCGCAGCTGTTGCTCCGGCGTTGGTGAGGGTGGCGCGCAGCTCGTGCTGCATGTGGTGGCCGTGGGTGCCGGTGGCCACGGGCCCGGCGTGGATCCAGCGCCCATGCACGGCTTAAGGAACGAGCCCGCACCTGCGGGTACGGGCTCGTGGTCCTCCGTGCTGACGGCGTGTTCGTCTGGGCGATGTTTGCTAAGGTCTGTTGAACAGGGCCCGGATGTATTCGTGTTGTTCGTCGTCGGCTCTTTCGTCGCGGGGGAACATGCCCGCCTCTGGTATGGACGGGGCACCCGTGGCGCGCGGGTCGCCCATCTCTTGCGCGAGTGCGCGCGCCTGTTCCGTCAACGTCTCCGCATCCTCGCCGCTCAGCAGGTTCACGATCTCGGCTGGCACGCCGGTTCTAAACGCCACGTCTCTAACAATCGCGTGCCGTCCGGTGCCAAGCAGGTCGCTAACGTAGTCGCGCATCTCTTGGTCGTACTGTTCGCCCATGGTGGTTACCTCGTTTCGTGTGTTGCTCAATCGTGCATCGTCCTCGGCGTCGCACCCATGGCTCAATGATATGCAACGGGCGCGACTGTTTTACGCGGTCACATGAGGTCGTAGGCGCATTCGCTGATCTCGTCGGCTATCTCCTTGCCCCTCTCTCGCAGGGCGTCCGCGTCTCCGCCGTCACGCAGCGCGCGCGCCGCGTCGCCCTCCCATTCCTCCAGGCGGTCGAGCGCCCGCGCGAGGTCGTAGGCATCGAACCCGCGTGCGTCCGCTATCCGCTCCGCTATCTCTCGCGCGCGCCGCACTAGCTCTAGTCCCACTTCGTCCATCGCCGCGTGCGTCATGGCGCGGTACGCCTCTGCCCCCTCGGCCTCGGGGCGCGGGCGCCGGCCAAGCTGCATGCCCGACATGAGCCATCGGATCTCGTGGCCACAAGCGCGCGCGGCGGCGGTGTCGGCGCGGCGTACCCTTCCCGGTGCGAACGTGCGGCCCATCTCACTCTTGCCTTTGCCCATATCCTCTCACCTTTCCCAGAGCTGCCAAGCGTCGGCGCTAGTATTCCCAGAGCGCGGGCGGCTTCTCCCTGAACCAACCGGGCTCAAGATACCTTCTCGATAAGCGCATCTCTGTTCACTTCTCAATCCTCCGTAAAACGTCGTTGGTCAACGGTTCATTCTGCGTAGCACAGCGCATGGACACAAGTGCAACCCACCGCCACGTCCCACAAAGCGCCTCGAATCATTCGTCCGCGCCTTCGCGCTCGAGGTCGCCGTCCTCGCGCTGCCATTCCTCGAGCGCGTTACTCACTTTCCGCATGGCGTCCTGCGTATGGGCGCACTCAAGGTCGTTTGCGCACGTCGCATCAAGCATTAGCCGTGTGATTGCTGCCTGTTGTTCACGGCTCATGTCGGCATACAGAATCGCGACTTCGCGCGGCGTGGCCCGCTCCTGTATGCCCATACCTCGCAGGTCTACGCCCCATCTGAGGTATTCGAGCGTTAGGCCGGTGCGGTCGCATATCTCGTCAACGATGTGCGCCGGCATTACGCCCGGGTCCTCAAGCCATGACAATACCGCTTCCTCACTGACTCCTAGCAGCCGTGCGACCTCGCCCAGCGACAACTCTTCTTCTCCGGATGCGCCGCCATCCACCTCGCCCCAGGCTATGCGGCCTATGGCCTCGTGCACGTGCGCGCGCAGATCGTCCCACAGCTCCACAAGTTCGTAGATCCCATCGTAAGTTGCCCAGTCAAGCTCTGTATAGAGATCTTCAAGCGGCGTGCTGTCGAGCCTTTGCGCTGCCCGTATCTCGCTTGCCGCACTCTTGAGACTTTTTGATATGGTGCCCATATAGCATTCGTCGGCATCGTGTCTCACTACATGCACGTGCGCCGCAAGTGGATAGCTCCATAGGCCAAAGTCGACAATATCCTTCAACAGCTCGGCGCGCTGGTCCTTCTCGTTTGCGCACTTGCGTATCGCCGCAACCTCGCGCATGTATCTCTGGTCGCCAATCACTGCAAGCTCGGCCCAGTTAACGGCATTCGTGCCCGGGCCTTCATACGGTCCCAAACCGTTGTCTAACGATCGTTTCCCTGCCGTCGTAAGCGCCGACGTGGCCAAGCCGTCCGCAAGCTCCAACCCCGCTATCTGGAATCCGTCACCTACTGAGTTCGCCCATGTGGAGTCAACCAACGGAAGATAGCCACCGCCCACCGCATTAGAGCACTCCGCTTCCCCGTCCGGTGTGTCGAACACCAGATAGCTACTTCTGCGCTCCGTCTTTTCTTCCATTTCAACCCGTCCGTTCTTCATCAAGGTTTTAAACTGCTGCCCGCTACGTGGATAATTAGTTCTTATCAGGGCGAACGCCCTGTGATTCGCGCATCTACCTGCGCGTTTGCTCCCGCCTTCCCGTGTGTCATTGACAGTCCATTGGCACACCGGATTTGCGGCGCTTCTTGCGGCTCCGCGGGGGCGGGCCCGTGGCCCTAGCCCCCGGCAACGTCGGCGGCCCCATCGCCCTCCCCCTCCGTGATGGTGTCCAGGAACGCGCCGAAGGCGTCCGCCGCCTCGCGGTCACGGCCCGGCCATAGGTGGCCGTACTTGCGCAGGGTCGTGGCAACGTCGGCATGTCCTAGCCGCTCCTGCAGGGTGCGCGCGTCGATGCCCGCTCGGATGCAACCGCTCGCGTGCGTGTGGCGCAGGGAGTGGAACGTCGTTGTCCGGTCGATGCCAAGCGCGTCGCGCACCCTGGCATACTCTCCCGACACATCGCGCGGCCTCATGCACGTGCCGTCGAGGGTGAGAAGCGGCGTCTCTCGCCGGGCCCGCGCGAGGTAAGCGCGCTGCCAGACAAGGTGCTCCCCTACCGCCTCGGTGACCGATGCTGGCACCGGCACGCTCCGGCTTGCCTTGCTCTTGGTCGTGGTCTGCCGGTATGGTGGCAAGCCGTCCGGCTCCACGACGGTTCCGCAGACGTTGACGGCGCGGGCCTCGGCGTCGAGGTCGGCACGGCGCAGGCCGCACGCCTCGCCGACGCGCACCCCCGCATTGAGGGCAAGCAGCATCCCAAGCGCAGCGTTTCTCCTAAACACGTTGCGGCTGTCGGTGCCGTCCTCGTGTAGCGCCCTGGCTATCTCGGCGCAGAGCTTGCGTAGGTCGCCGGGATCCAACGCGCGCGCGACCTCCCCCGCCGTCGATATCCGCATGGTCGAAGCCATGGGGTTGCCAGGCATCGCGCCCATGGCGGCGTAGTGCCTGAATGCCCCGCTGAGAAAGTGCTTGACCTGAGAGACGGTGGACCTCGAAAGTCCCTTGCCGTCCCTTCCGCCCTCGGTAAGAAGGTGGAAGAGAAGATCGTCCATCGTCTGCGCGTCAACCTCGGCAAGCGGCATGTCGGCGACGCTGGCGGCGTACACCTTGGCGCACCTGCGGTAGGTGCGCACCGTGTTGGGCGCGTGGCCGGTGGCCTCCAGGCGCCGGACGTATCTCTCCAGCGCCTCGCCCAACGTCATGCCCTGCACGTCGCGAGAATCGTCTAGCAACCCCGCGACCCACACCTGGGCGGCTTCCAGCGCCTCGGCATCACCCATGCCTGGAAACTCCCGGTACGGCCGCCAGGGCTTGCCGTCCCTGGTCGTTCCGAGGTACGGCCGCGCATAGGGCGTGCCGTCCTTGGTGTGGCGGATCCGGACGAGCTCGCTCCCGTTCATGAGGCGACCCCCACTGTCGCGGGCTCGCGATCCCCTTCGCGGGCGTCGAGGTCGGCGGCGGACAACTGCGCCGTGCCGTCACTGAGGGCACGAGAGAAGGTGCTCCGCTCATCCTCCGTCAGATCGGAATCGTCCGCAGCGGCCGCACGCTCCCTCACGTAGTCCTCGGGAGGGAAGTAACCTGGGGACGTTTCCAGGCTTGCAAGCAGGAACCCATCAGGGTAGCTAAGGTCTTCGGGGTTGCACGCCCGTTCCCTACGTCTCGCGGTCGCGATCTCGTGGTACGCCGCCGGTCGGCAACCCTTCCAGCCGCTTGATTTGAACCGCTCTACGTCTTCCCGGATTCGCTCGTGATCCTCCCCTATAGATAAAGATAAAGATAAAGAGTGGGCACTAGTCCTAGGGGTTCGTGCACACGAAGAGCCATCTATTGCACATGAAGAGCCATCTATTGCACATGAAGAGCCATCTATTGCACATGTGCCGAAGTTTTCAACATCGTTGTCATGTGCACCAACTCTAGAGTTGGTGCACATGTCTCGTATCGGTTTCATGTGCATTAGCCCCGGGCTTATTGCACATGTGTTCTCACCGTCGATGGAAGGTATGCGCATCGTGTAGCACTTGCCCAGTCGAAGACCCTTCGGCCAATCCTTTATGAGGACGAGCGGCCCAGTCGGTTGCGACAGCAGGCTCATGGCCTTCATGGCAGTATGGCGCGACCCGATGCCGGCGACCTTGCAAAGCTCCGTCAACGGCACGCAGACGAACGTCTGGCCGTCCTCGGTGACCTCGTTTGATTGGATGAAGTACGGGATCCAGTCGAGCACGTCCAGACAACTGCGCTCAAGGCGAGGGTCGAACCCCATTCCTTGCAGCCAGTGCCGCGCCGCCTGACGCCAGGCAAACTCAACGGCGCTCATGTACACCACATGGCCCGCGGTTGGATGGTCGCCAATGATGCCCGGCCAGTCTGGCGGGGGAATCCTCCTAGATCGTTTTCCGCCCTTACTCATCGTGTCCGCTCCTGGTATGGTCTGCGATTGGCTGGTAGATCCTCTGGGTAGGAGATTCCGCGATGGGACCCGACGCCGGGAACATGATGCCCGTAACGTGGCCTAGTGCCTGTGGGGCCCATGTTCCCGGCGTCGGGACGTTGGTGGTGCAAGGTGTGCTATAGTCCAAAGCGTTGTATGTTCGTGTCCGCGCTTACAACGTTGTCTATGCCCCTGTGTGATCGCCCTCACATGGGGGCATTCTCGTTCAGATTGCCTTAGCGCCAGAACCTGAATTGCGATACGTCGATCGCGCCCGGCCTGCCGCCCTCCGCCTTCGGCCCTGCTTTGCGCTGGCGCAGGTCTTCGAGCTTGCTCGCATCGTTCGTTTCCGAGTCTTTCGTCAACATGTTGGAACTCCTTAGCCTGGAAGAATCGCAGCGTACTGTTGCATCACGCCGCCGCCCGTGAAGAAGTCGAACTAGGCTAGCCCGACTTGCCTCATGAACGCCTCGCGGTTGATCCGCCACGTGCTCCGCAGCTTGACGGCCGCGAACTCGCCGTCCCGGCACATGCGCGTAACGGTCTGCTGTGAGACGCCCAGGATCTCGGCCGCCTCGCCGACTCTCATGAAAAGGTCGGCACTCATGTTCCCCCTGTTCCCAGTGTTCTTCATAATCACATCCTTACAAATCGACTGTGCCGCCGTTGAGTCCAATCTACCACTATCGGAACTAATGCCACAACCTGCGGAAATGCGAAAAACCGACTGGGTTTTGGTTGGGTTTTTGCTCATAATAATTTTTGGTACAATAAGGATGGCGAATGCAAGTCATCGCGGCTGCATGCAAGGCATTTTCGAGAACATTCCGTATCATTTTCGGGTTTGTGTGCCGATTGTGAAGTGGTCAATCCTTGGTATGGGGGGCCACGTTTAGAGTGCCAAAAGCGCCCGGAAGGAGTGAGCTCTTCGGTCGTTGGTCGGGCGCATGTGCTGGCCATGTTGCCGGGCTGTCCGGTGTGACTGGCGATTCTGGGCGTCCCTGCCGTTCGCGATGCCCGCTTTCGAGTATTTGCCCATGGTTGCGCCGAAATGGCCTGAAATCGTTACGAGCGTCGCTGAAATCGGCATTTCCGTAGCGCCGTGTGCGTTCGTGTATCACGGTGTATCACGGCAAACCGCGGCAAAGCACACAGACGAAAAGGGCCCACGCGGGCCCTTTTCGTCTGTGTGCCTAGCCTTATGGTTGCGCCTCAAGAAGTCCGCGCCCAATGTCGCGCAGCTTGGCCGCCATGCCGTCGAGAGTCACGCTTACCAGGTCGGCGTGATCCTCCCCGTTGCCCATCGCCTCAACGATGATCGTGCAAAGGTCTTCCAGCGCACCCGCACACGTCAACAGCTCCAGACTTGCTATCTCGATAGCCTGTCGCGCTGATTCGCGCGTGGTCGGCTCATCGGTCGCCCGCTTCATGCGCGCCCCCAACCTTCGCGTAAGCCTTCAGCACGTCCAGCGCGTCGGATATGGCGTCGAGGGCGCGCCGCATGATGTAGCACGCACCGGATGAGGCGCCGTCGTGCATCATGATCTCGCCGCCGTCGTACTCTTCCGAGAAGGCCGCATAGATGAACGTCAACTCATCCATGGCGGCGTTTGCCCGATCCAGCACATCTATGGCGTTTATGACGTGCGGCTCGCCGCTTGCCTGGCTCGCTTCCTCCGTGGCCATGTTGTCCCTCTCTCTCAAGTCGTCTTTGCCGTTCTTCCTAGTCGTTCCTGGTTTGCTAGCCATCGGTGCCGGTGGGCACCAGGCGCAGCACGTCGGCGCCATGTCGCGCCTCCCATGCCTTGTGTCGTTTGTCCGCTAGAAGGTGCTGCCGGTTCACGATGGGGACGTACCCCTCATCGTCCAGGGCGCAGAACTCCGCGTCCTCCGCCTTCGATAGGCTGCCGTCCGGTGCTGCCATCAGCTTTTTCTGAAGCTCGCGGGCTCGGTCAACCTTCGCCGGATCCGCCCACGGATGCATTCGTGCCTTGGTCGCAGCCTTGGCTGCCGCGGCCTCGCCCACCTTCGTCGGCGCCGGGCTCGCGCTGCCCGGTGCCGGTGCTGCCGGGTTTAGCCTGTATGCCGTGATGTTGTCGCGGTAGCTCGCCGTGCGACCGTTGCCGCCCTTGCGCGTCCTGGTCAACACCGGGACCGCCGCCCCGTTCCATGAGAACGTCTTACGACAAAGAGATGCAAGCGCCTTACGGGCCGCCACTTCTTCGATGTCCAACGTCTCGGCTATTCTGGTCGTGGGCATTGACGCCGAACGGCTGGCATCCTCGGCGCTGTAGCGCGTTATCGTGAGGTACACGAGGATCTCGTTGGCGCTCAATCCCGCCTCATGCGCCTTGCGAAGGGTGACGGCGTACGCCTTGGTGAACCCTTCCCCGCTAACAGCCTTCGTCCTCATGCGTCGCCGCCTCCCTTCGAGGTTGATCGCGTGCCTACGCCACTGCCTGCGGCACGTCGATGCCCAGCATCTCCGCGAACTTGGCGCGGTTGATCCGCCAGACGCGCCGCATCTTGACGGCTGGCAACTGCTCATCGACGCACATGCGGATGATCGTGCGAGGGGACACTCCCGCAAGCTGTGCCGCCTCGGCAACGCTCATGAACGGCGTCTCCGCGCTATCCCTCTTCGTCTTGCCCTTCATCAGTGCTCACACCCCTTCTCGGTCCGATTCCTGAATAAGCGACCCCAGCGCATTTAGCGCCTCGGCCAACGGCTCGATCGCATCCCCTACCATGATCGCCGCCCCCTCTTGTGCGCCGCAATACTGGAAAAGTCCATCTTCTCCGCACAACGCAGCGTGGAGAAATCGCAGTTGCGCCAGGGCCCCGCATGCGGCGTCGTAGGTGTCGCCCACGTCTGCGCTACTCATGACGCCACTTCCTGCGTTGGTGTCACGTCGACCCACAGCCCGCTCTGCATCATGTGCGCGAAGTACGCAAGCGTGCGCGGCGACGTGCCATGTTTCGGGTTGCCCATCGCGATGCGTGACGGCATGACAGCGGCTTGGTTGCATGACGCACAGCACACATCATCGTCCGCGTTTCCCAACGGTGCGGGGTTGTTCATCCCGATTCGGGTTTCCGTGCCCTCCGGCGTGTAGAGCACCGGGAACGTCTGCCCGCACAAGCAGCACTCCCACTCACCGCTAGGCCAGTCGGGGGTGTCGCCCCCGTCCCATGCCCTCGGCTCGATTCCCCGTTCCCTCAGCTCGCCGATGGCCCTCAGGCCTTCGGTCCTCAGCGTCTTCACCGATTTCATTTGCAAAGCCTCCTTGCCTGGTTGTTCCGTGCCCGCTGGCGTGGTCCGTTCCTCCTTGCGCGCATCTGTGGCGCGAACCTCTTCCGAGTCGAGCGGGGCGTCGTTCGTCGGCGTATGCGTGGCGGGTTCGTCGTTCGCTCCGCCAAGTACAGTGAGATCGTAGTCGGTGCGTCCGTAGGTGCGCGGGACGCCCCGCAGGCCGTCCGCCATCTGTTGCGCAAGCGCCAACAGCTCCGTTGCCGTCTCGCAAAGATGCACGCACACGCCCGCTCCCGGGTGGAGGAACGCGCCGCCTTCCTCCGTTGCGCTGATGCCGATGCCCAGCTCCGCGAACGCAAGCGCGGCGACAACTGCCTGACTTGCCTCGGCTACGGTGATCGTCTGGTTTGCGTCCAGCATCTGTGCTACCCTCCTTTCGAGTCGCGACGACTCCCCGTCGCCTCTCCCATCGTTCGCCCCTCGCGCTGGCCGTCCCGAAACGTTAGGCGTGGGGGGCTTTCCCGTCTCTAGAGTACAGAACGTACATTCTTCACTATGCAGAATTTTCGTTCTTCACAAAATGTGCAGAATATGGATTCATCACTGTTGGTCTGCACCTCCGCTAGAGTGAACCCATGACGTAGACTGTTCGGGGGGTTGGCGGTGAACGAGTTAGATTTGATTCGGCACATGGCAAGCACTAGCGGCATGAGCCTACGCGCCATCTCTGTTGCCATGGGCAAGCATCCGACGTACCTCTCCGCAACGCTTAGACGTGATGGCGGAGTTGGCGCTTCCACGCTCGCAAAGATTGCGAAGGTTTGCGGCTATGAGTTGCGTGTCGAGGGTCACGGTGAGACGGTGGCCGTTGACGGTCGCGGCGATTCCTAACGTGTCGTGTCGCGGGGTGCGTTTGCACGGCATGGTCGAGAGACGCTAAAAACCGGATTCGTTCCTCTCTATTAATTCTAAAAGAATCTATAAGGGTACCGTTATGGGTACGCAACTCGCGAGTTGCGTACCGCATTCGGTACGCTGAGCGTACCATTTTCGGTACACTGAGGGTACCGTTTTGGGTACGCAACTCGGCATTTTTTGCGTACCGTTTTGGGTACGCAACCAAACATGAGAATTGCAACCGTATTGCCGTGAGGGCGTGATGATAGCGTGCCCGATTCGGTACGATGCTCGGCGCGGCCGCAGTGCCCGGCACGGCGGAGAACAACGCCGCTCCCGTCCAGATCCGGACGGGATTCTCCCCACCTGCGGGTCGTTCCCTGGCTAATTTCGGCGAGTGCTAGCACGAGTTGCGTAACGAATCCGGTACGCAACTCGGCGCGATTGCGAGTGGATCCATGCGCCACGAAACCCGCCCGCGGGTCGTTCCCTGGCTAGAGCGTCGGCGAGTCGCGCCAGAAGTTGCGTACCCAAACCGTTACGCAACTCGGCACGGATATCGAGTCCGCATCGCCGGGCGCCGCGAGGGTTGCGTCACGGATTGGTTACGCTACTCGGCGCGGCCGCAGTGCCCTGCACGGCGGAGAACAACGTCGCTCCCGTCCGGATCCGGACGGGATTCTCCCCACCTGCGGGTCGTTCCCTGGCTAGTTTTCGGCGAGTGCTAGCCCTCGGTGCCCGTGTGTCTCGGTGCGAACTTGAGCACCTTCCCGCGTGCCGCGCTGTCGAGGTCGCCCGCCACTGCCTTAGATGCGCTACGCTGTGCTGCCACGTCTCGGCTTGCGTACATGCCCAGCGTCACGGCGGGGGACGAATGCCCCATGTTCGCGGCCACGCTCGTTTCGTCCGCACCGCGCGTTATCGCGTTCGTGGCGTACGTGTGCCTGAGGTCGTGGAACGTCACTATGCGGCCTTCGGTGCCCACTAGCCCCAAGTCGCGCGCGGTCGATGCCCACTCCTTGCTGAGTCTCGTTGGGTGATAGTAGGCTCCCGATACGTCGCCGCAGACGTAGAGCCTCAAGAAGTCCTCTTCTCGAATGTGCTTTTCGTCGATCTGCGCCTTGCGCATGCACCTAAGCCACTCGTCGCGCATCGCCTCGCGCCTTGCGCGAAGGAACGGAATCAAGTCACCCTCAAGTGGCACGATGCGCGTGCCCGCCTCGGTCTTCGGCTCCTTTAGGTACATCCCTTCCGTGCCCTCGCCGATGGCCTTGCAAACGCGCAGCTTTGGCCCGGTGTCGCTCGCATCGTCCCACGCTCCGCCGTCGAGGTCCACGTCCTCCCACGTCAACGCGCATATCTCGCCGCGTCTGAGCCCGCAATAGAGCGCGATCTGCGCCGCTACCACCTTGGGTGTCGGCTGGCATGACGCTAGCGCCTCCATAGCCTTCTTTCGTCCGTTCGCATCTAAGGCGTTGGGCTTGCCCGTCGTGCGCCTCGGCGGCTTCACGGACCTTGCCGGGTTGGCCTGCAGCACGTCAACGCTTACAGCGTCCTCAAGAACCATCTTTAGAAGCCTGTGGGCCTTGGCCGCCGTCGTTCCGCTTATGGTGTCGAGCAATGACGTTTCCCACAGCCGCACACGTGCGGCGTCGAGCTCGCGCAGCTTCAGGTCGCCTATGGCCTCGCCGCGCTTGAGGTAGCCCGCCGTGCTCCGGTAGTCGAGTACGGTCGTGGGAGTTAGCTCGCCGCAACGCTCGCGCCTGTCTATGTACCTCTTCGTGTACTCGCTCACGGTGAGGCTGGCGTCCGGCGTTCCGTGCTCGGCCTCCATGCGCTCGCGCCACGCCTCAAGCTCGCGCCGCGCGGCGGTCTTGGTCTTGGCGTCGAGCACCTTCCTGATCTGCTTTCCTACCGTCTTTGCCTTCTGTTGCGGCGTGCGCGGGTCCGGCTCATACAGCTTGTTGGGTAGCTTGCCGAACGCCTTGCGGCGCTGTTGCGGAGTGCGTGGGTCCGGCATGTATTGCGGATTGGGCTCGCGATACTTTAGCACCCCCTGGTATACGGTCCTGACCCTTCCCTCTGCGTCCGTGCGCTTTCGCTCCAACATGTGCGCGCTCGTGTAGAAGTCCGTCACGGCTTCCCCTCCCCGTCGCTCTAACGTCCCGAAACGTTTACCCCAGCCCTTTACCCCCATGTTACCCCTGTCGCTTACTTTCGACTAGTATTTTCGGGCTTTCCAGACATATATGGGCAGGTAAACATGCACAATAGACCACGTAGAACGCGCAGACATGCCCCTCACGCGACTTCTAATCCGAAGGTCGGGGGTTCGAGTCCCTCAGGGCGCACCAGAATATCCGCAGGTCAGACGCTTGTCTGGCCTGTTTTTTGTTAAATGATTTTGCGGCGCGTAAGTCGGCGTAAGTGCAAGGTCGCCGAATTCCTGCACCGTTCTTTCGTAACCGACTAAGGACAAGCCAAGGGGGGCAATCCCATGGGACATACTGTCGCCATGGGATTGCCCCCCTTGGGAGTTTTCAGATAGCCTGTATCGACGCTACAGAAGCTCCGCAATTTGGACAGCGTTCGTGGCTGCGCCCTTGCGTATCTGGTCTCCGCAGCAGAAGAGCGTCAGCGCGTTGACGCCATCGGGTGCCGACATGTCGCGACGGATGCGTCCCACGTAGATGAGGTCTTGGTCGCTCGTCTCCAACGGCATGGGATAGCGCAGGTTCTGAGGATCGTCCACGACCTTGACGCCCGGGGCCACCTCGAGGAGGCTGCGTGCCTCGTCCGGCGAGATCGGACGTTCGAACTCGGCCGTAATCGACTCGGAATGCGAGCGCATGATGGGAACGCGCACGCACGTGCAGTTGACACGCAGATTGGGCAGGTGGCAAATCTTGCGCCCCTCACGCCCCATCTTGAGCTCCTCGTCTGTGTACATCTCTTCCTTGAAGCTCGAAATCTGGGGAATCAGGTTCGCCGCCAATTGGTAGGCAAATGGCTTGGTCTCCCCCACTGGCTCGCCAGCTGCCACGCAGCCCATCTCGCGCTCAAGCTCGACCAGTCCCGGCATGCCCGCGCCCGACGCAGCCTGATAGGTGCTGGCAATGATGCGCGTGATGCCCGCAGCCTTATGCAGCGGCCACAGCGGCACGAGCCCGATGATGGTAGCGCAGTTGGGGTTGGAGATGATGCCGTGGTGCCACTTGACGTCTTCGGCGTTGATCTCGGGAATGACCAGCGGCACATCCTCGTCCAGACGGAAGGCGTGGCTGTTGTCCACGCATACGGCGCCCCTCTTTACCGCCTCGGGCAGGAGACGCTTCGCTGTGCCGTCGTCGGCAGCTCCCAGTAGGATGTCGATGCCCTCGAACGCGTCTGGTTGCGCCTCGACGATGGTCACCTCCTCACCACGAAACGCTATGGTCTTCCCTGCCGACCGCGCACTTGCGAGGGGAACGAGACGACCGACGGGGAAGTCACGCTCCTCGAGGCACTTGAGCATCTGCCGGCCCACCACGCCTGTGGCACCCAGAATGCCAACCACCTTGTCTGCCATTGCCTACTCCTTTCCTGCCCGAGGGCCCCAAGGACTGTGTGGTCTCGGGAGCCCGCATGAGGCATGGGTTGTCGCTATCTCTCGCGTACGACCACCGCATCGCCAAAGCGGTCGTAAATCACACGAATCGCCTTCTCGAAGTCCTCGTTCTGCACGCCTACGATGATGCTTATCTCCTGCGAGCTCTGGGTGATCATGCGGATGTTGATGCCTGCCTCTCCCAGCGCGCCGAAAATCTGTCCCGACGTACCTGCACGCCGACTCATGTTGCGCCCGACAACGCTGATGAGCGCCAGCCCGGGAAGCACGTTGATCGAGTCCGGCTGCACGTCACGCTGCATGTCGGCAACGATCGAGTAGATGGTATCCTTGACGTCGTTGCCGTTGACTACGATGGAGAACGAGTCAACGCCCGTCGGAATGTGTTCGACGCTCACTCCGTAGCGCTCGAGGATGCTCAGCGCACGCCTTACGCAACCGATTTCGTTGGACATGTGCGCTCGCTGCACGTAGATGCCCACGAAGTCCTTCTTGCCCGCGATGCCGGTGATCAGGTGCTCGCGGGCATGCTCGTTCGCCGTCTCGCGGATGATCGTACCGAATTCTTCCGGAGCATTGGTGTTCTTGATCTGGATGGGGATGTTGACCTCGCGCACAGGGAAGATAGCCTCCTCCTGCAGCACCGAGGCACCCATATACGACAGCTCGCGCATCTCCTCGAACGTGATGCGGTGGATGCCGCGCGGGCTTTCCACAATGCGGGGATCCGCCGCGAGGAAGCCCGAGACGTCAGTCCAGTTCTCGTAGAGCCCCGCGTCGATGCAACGGGCAAGAATGGCACCAGTGATGTCTCCCCCACCACGCTTGAAGAGCTTAATCTGCCCATCCACGGTCGCGCCGTAGAAGCCAGGGAGCACGAATGACCCGCCGGTATGGATGACGGCCTCGCGCAGCTTCGTTTGCGTGCGCACCATGTCGATGGTGCCGTCATGATGGAAGACCACCACATCCGCCGCATCCACGAAGGGCATCCCCAGATACTCGGACATGAGCCGTGCAGTGAACCACTCTCCACGCGAGACAATGTACTCAGGCGAGAACTCCTTGAGGTGGTCGACGATGCGCATGAACTCCGTCGCAAGGTCGAAAGAGAGGTCAAGCTCGAGCGCGATGTCCAAGAAGCGCTGCTCGATTGTCGCCAGAAGCGATGCACAGTCCACGCCATATTGGATGTGTGCGTTCACGAGCAGGAGAAGGTCGGTGATCTTATTGTCATCGCCGTCGCGCTTGCCCGAAGCCGAAACCACGACGAACTTGCGATCGGGGTCCGCCTCGACGATGCTCTTTACCTTACGGAACTGCGCGGCATCCGCCACACTCGATCCGCCAAACTTCGCTACCTTGATCACGCTAAACCTCCTGAGGTAGAGCCGCCATGAAGGCGGTTGCATCCTGCTGCCAGATCTCCTCGAGCAACCGACGAGCGGACTCCGCCGTCAGGTTGCGAACTCGCCATGCTCCTGGTGCCCATGCGTCGCCATGTGCGGGGTTCACCGTGGAGCGATAAATATAATCGCACGTCATCAGCGCGGGCTCATACGTGAGGCCACGCGAGAAGTCGTAGCGCTGCCGCCGACCACGAGCGACGTCCAGCACATCCTGGACGATGGCATTGCCTGTGGGGAGGCTTCCCGCACCCTGGCCGTAGAACTTCAGCGGCCCAATGGTGCCACCCTCCAGCGAGACGAGGTTGAAGTTTGAGGGCACGGCCGCCTCGAGCGACATCAGAGGGACTGCCACGGGCTCGACCGCCACCGCATACTTGCCATCCTTGCACACGCCGCGCCCAAAGAGCTTGACCATGAGCCCGTGCGACGCGAAAAGGTCCAGGTCGCGCTTGGACACCGTGCGAATGCCCGTAACGGGAAACTCCCGCACGCAGTCCACGTCGAACGCAACGCAGGCAGAGATGATCGTCTTGTTTGCGACGTCAATGCCGTCGATGTCGGCGGAGGGGTCACGCTCTGCATAACCGAGCTCCTGCGCACGACCGAGCGCAATGCCGAAGTCGAGTCCATCGCGCCTCATGGAGTCCATGATGTAGTTCGTGGTGCCGTTCATGATGCCCATGAACGACGTCACCTCGTCAATGCGCCGAACCTTCTCGATGCTGGCTATCCAGGGAATGCCACCCCCCACGGACGCCTCGATGAGGAACGCGACACCGTGCTTCTCGGCAAGCTCTGCGAACTCGCCGAAGTGCGCAGCGACCACCGCCTTGTTTGAAGTGACCACGTGCTTACCTGCCGCAAGCGCCGAAGCAATGAAGGTATGCGCTGGCTCGATGCCGCCCATGCATTCCACCACAAGGTCGATTGAATCGTCATTGACGATGTCGTCAACGTTTGACGTCATGCGCGGATCGGTGAGACGATCGGGCAGCTCGAGTATGCGAGAGACCTCGAGCTCGGGCACGCGCGAGCGGATGATACCGTCCACGCCGCGACCCACCGTTCCGTAGCCAAGGAGAGCTATTCTCATACAGACCTCTTACGTACGTCTGACCTATGAAACTGGTAAAGCATACACCAATAACCCAGAACCAAAGACCGTGGATAAACAGTTCGTCACCTTAATGTGTCATGCTTGCTATACTAAAGGGCGTTTTGCAGACCGACCAGCAGGGAGTCCATCGTGGAGACGTTGTATCACAGCACGCGTAACGCCAGTCGCGTCATGAGCAGCAAGCAGGCAATCCTCACCGGTATCGCCCCCGACGGAGGGCTCTTTGTCTCTGACCAGATAGGGACCCAATCGCTTGACCTCTCCCACGTGTGCGCGCAAAAGTACCACGCGATCGCACGTCTCGTCCTCGGCGCGCTCCTCGGGGACTACACCGCGGACGAGATTGCCCAGTGCGTGAGCGGAGCCTACGGCGACCAATGGGACACCTCGGCCATCACACCGCTCACCGCCCTTGGCGACGACTGGCTCCTCGAGCTCTACCATGGCCCGACCTGCGCCTTCAAGGACGTGGCACTCCAAATGCTGCCACGGCTCATGAGCGTGGCGCGTACCTCGGCGGGCGACGGCAAGAACGTCATGATCCTCACCGCCACCTCCGGTGATACGGGCAAGGCTGCCCTCGAGGGATTCGCGGACGTGGAAGGTACCGGTGTGACGGTCTTCTATCCCGACGGTAAGGTTTCCGACATCCAGCGTCTCCAGATGGTCACGCAGCGCGGAAGCAACGTGGCTGTGTGCGGCATCCGTGGCAACTTCGACGACGCACAGACCGAGGTCAAGCACATCTTTGCCGATGCAGCGCTTCGAGATCGCTTGGCCAACGCGGGTTGCGTGCTCTCGAGCGCAAACTCCATCAACGTCGGACGACTTGTCCCACAGGTCACCTACTATTTCGACGCATACGCGCAGCTTGCCCGTGCGGGCGTCATCATGGTCGGGGAGGAAATCGACTTCTGCGTGCCGACCGGCAACTTCGGAGACGTGCTTGCCGGCTACTACGCAAAGCTGCTTGGCCTTCCCGTAGGAAGACTCATCGTGGCATCCAACGCCAACAACGTCCTCACCGACTTCATAACCACGGGCACCTACGACCGTCGCCGTACCTTCCACAAGACCATATCTCCCTCGATGGACATCCTTGTCTCGTCCAACCTCGAGCGTCTCGTGTACTATCTGAGCGACGGCGACTGCGATCTGGTGGCCTCCTACATGAAGGACCTCGCCGAGAAGGGCACGTACACGGTCTCCGATTCCATACTCAGGAAGCTCCAGTCGAGCTTCGGGTGCGGCTTTGCCGACGATGAGGCCACCCGTCGTACGATTCGCTCCACTTGGGAGGAACTCGGCATCCTCATCGACACCCACACCGCCGTGGGCAAGGCCGTGCTCGACGCCCGCCAGCATGCGGGCAGGCAACGCGTCTGCCTCTCGACGGCATCACCCTACAAGTTCTCTGCCGACGTCCTTGCCGCCCTCGGCACCGACGTTGCGCAACTCGACGGCTTCGCCTGCATGGATGCCCTCCAGAAGCTCACGGGGACCGTCGCGCCGACCCAGCTCGCAGGACTGAGGACGGCACCTGAGCGCCACACGGACGTGTGCGATCAGAACGAGATGAACGCCTTCGTCGAGAACGCCTGCAGGCGGGTGTTTGCGTGAGCGACAAACGCGTTCTCACGTATTCCGAGGCCATAGAGGGGACCCTTCCACCGCGCGACACGGGAACGGTCGTCATTCGGGTCCCCGCCACTTCGGCGAACCTAGGTGTGGGCTTCGACGTGATGGGTATCGCCCTTGACTTGTGGGCAACGTTTACGTTCGAGCCCTCCGCAGCGCTCGAAGTCCGTGGCTGTCTAGCGCGCTTCGCCAACGAGGACAACTTGGTATGGGTGGCCTACCAGCGGGCTTGTGAGATGCTTGACGCGCCGGCGCGACCTCTTTCCATCTCCATCAACTCGCCACTGCCACTTTCGGGCGGGCTCGGATCCAGCTCCACGTGCGTGGTGGCGGGCGTCATAGCGGCGCTGCTTTTCTCGGGTAGGCCCTTCGACCGCGCTCAGTCACTCAATATAGCCACTGCCATCGAGGGACATCCAGACAACGTCGCACCGGCCGTCTACGGTGGCCTCACCAGCTCTTTCGTCGAAGCCGGAACGGTCTATGCTGCCGTGATGCCCGTTGGCGAGAACCTCCGTTTCGTTGCCATGGCGCCACCCTACGAGGTCAAGACCGAGGAGGCGCGCAAGGCCCTTCCCACGTCGGTCCCCATGCACACGACCGTATGGCAGATGGGCCGCTGCGTCGCCATGGCTGACGCACTCGAACGCGGCGACGTCGACCTCATCGCAAAGGCATGCCATGACAAACTCCACGAGCCGCATCGCATGCTCCTGATTCCTGACTATGACCTTCTCCGTACGCGTTCCCTCAGCGCCGGAGCCTGCGCCTTCGTCATCTCTGGGTCTGGCTCAACGATGCTGGCGCTCTGTGACGGGGACGACGCGGCGCGGCGCGTGGCCACGGCCGTGGACGGCTTGGTGGATGGTATGTGGGTGACCATTCTGCGCGCAACCACAGGTGCGGAGGCACTCACCGAGGCTTCGCACGTTTAAGGATCGCATGCGATATCAGCATACCGAGCAACCCGCCCGCCATGTCGATGCAGACGTCCGTGATGCGCGGCGCCCGGCCCGGAGTGAATCTCTGTATCGTCTCGTCAACCATCGGGACACACACCCAGATGGCCACCGTGCTGAGCCATGTGCCAAGCTTGCTCTGCGCCCACTCGCGCACGAACTTCACCCCTATGAGCATGAGAATCACGTACTCTGTGAAGTGAGCCCCCTTGCGGATGACATGTGTCATCACATGGCCATCCGTGACACCAAACAAAGAGAAGAACGGACGGACCAACGCGACGACCCACGAGGATTCCTCGGACGATAGATCCGCCGGCAGCATCGAATGACCCCACACGACGCACAGCCACAGGATGAACAGCACGGTCCAAAAGACTCTTCGGTTGTCCCGGAACGCCACGCTATGCCTCCCGGGACTCAGGAGCAAAATGCTTGCCCCTTGGACGATGACTGTAGCTCAGCGAACTCTCGCTCGCCGAACTTGACCCATTACCCGTTCCCTTGAGCAGTACGAGCTTCGACCGCGAATACTCCCTCGCCACCCGGGCCTCATTGAACTTAAGTTCCTCTTGCAGAATCATCTCGACCCTGTCGGAAGGATCAAGGGGAAGCGCAGCCGACGTATCTGGGGACACGTCATCCCCCTTCGCTTCATTGAGCGAGATGTCCGCCACGGCGTTGAGGTTGCCGATGTTGGGAAGCCGCTTCGCAATCATCTTCGCACGCGTCCTGCGGTCCATACTCTTGAGGACCTGCATGGAGTGCGTCCGTTCGAGTTCGGCGCGCGCGCCGAGAAGCTCAAGAGAGCTCTCGCCACGCTCTATGATGGGGAAGTCATTGTCATCAGCGACATGCAGCAGGTCGCCCAGCGTTGTGTCGAGACCACGCCGCCTAGCCGACGAATCCTGCACCACTGGGTCCTGCACGTGCGGCACCTGCAACGGCTTTGCTGTCGGCTCCGGGACGGGTTTTCCCGCTGCCACCGCCGTGGGGGGACGCTCCGGCGCGGCGTCTGCATCGTGAGTCGGCGCCTGCGCAAAGTGCCTCCCCGTCTCCCCGAGGTCGCTCTTCTCGTCGTTAATCAAGGCTTGCATGTTGATGGCGCTCGTAGGCTGATCCGTGTCGCCCAGAGTGTCTTGGACGGGATGTTCCTCGTTCTTCTCTTGGATCGGGAGTTCTTGCTCGTGGGGCTCGTGCTCAGCACGCTTATGTGAGCGCTTGTGCATCATGTGCGATACGACTCCCACGGCCAAACCACCCGCCACAGCACCCGCACCAAAGCTGGCTGGCGACGAGGTGACCGCCTCGACCGCCTCCTCGTACGTCATCGCCCAAGCAGGTGTCGGGGTTATCAACGTGGCAACAATCGCGCCGACAGCACCATGGAACATGCTGTGAGAGACGCACATGCGATTCGCATTCCATTTAGACTGCATATCAGGCTCCGTTGTAGTTTGCTTTTGCGCATTTCAAGTATAGTGTTACCCGAATGCTTGGGATTATGCAACCTCGTACGTGGTCAATAATATTCCGCGACGGGAACGTGCGTTGGAAACAACACGAAGGGATGGTTTATGAGGCAAATAGCCATAGTTACCGGCGCCTCCTCAGGGGTCGGCAAGGAGTTCGTCACACAGCTGGCGGCGGGAGCAGGAGGCCCTCTCGACGAGATATGGGCCATAGCCAGAACCAAAGACGCGCTCGATAAGCTTGCCACTTCTGCGAAAGGCGTTCACGTCCGGCCCCTCTCGCTTGACTTGACGAACGCAGCTGACCTCGACAAGCTCGCACAGGAGTTGGATTCCTGTGAAGGTCACATCCAGTGGCTCATCAGCTGCGCGGGCATGGGTAAGTTTGGCAGCTTTGAGTCGATAGGGCGCGACGCATCCGCCACCATGATCCGACTCAACTGTCTGGCACTGGTAGAGGTCTGTTCGCTCGTACTTCCCCACATGCAGCCAGGTTCACGCATTATCAATATCGCCTCAATCGCGGGCATCGTTCCCCAGCCATACCTGACGGTCTACTCTGCGACGAAGGCGTTCGTATATGAGTTCTCGCGCATGCTCGACGAAGAGCTCCGCGCCGGAGGCATCCGCGTGACGGCAGTGTGCCCCAAGTTCATGCGCACCGGTTTCCTCGACAATCCCGGCGACGACGCCACTGCCTCATCCATGTGCCGCATCGGCTTCCAAGACGTGGCTACCGTCGTGCGTCGCGCCACGGTTGCGTCACTTCTCGGACATCCCGTCTGCATTCCAAGCTTGGACATGCGAGCCGCGGCCATCGCTGCAAAGCTTCTGCCGCGACGTGCTCTCTTTGCAATTGAGGACCTTCTCTTCCGGCGCTAAGCCCGTTGGCTGAGTCTCGCTGGCCCTTGAGAGACGATTACCAAATGGACAATGGCCCTCGGGGAATCGTCTCCCGAGGGCCACTTCTTGCAAAAACGCTAGGGGCTTTCCGTCGACGTTACAGATAGTCCGTCTGCTGTGCCTTCTTCGCGGAACGAATGAGGAACTCCTGGTTGTTGTCGGTCTGCTTCAGGCCCTTGACGAGCGCGGACTCTGCACGCTCGATATTGTTCATGTTGGAGAGCACGCGTCGAATGCCCCACACGAAGGGCTGCAGCTCTGGATCGATGAGCAGCTCCTCGTTACGCGTGCCCGACGCCACGGGGTCGATTGCAGGGAATATGCGCTTATCAGCAAGCTCGCGGTCGAGCTTGAGCTCCATGTTTCCCGTGCCCTTGAACTCTTCGAAGATGACCTCGTCCATCTTTGATCCGGTGTCGATGAGGGCGGACGCCAGAATCGTAAGCGAGCCACCTCCCTCGATGTTGCGCGCCGCACCCAGGAACCGCTTGGGCGGATACAACGCCGCCGAATCCACGCCACCGGAGAGGATGCGACCGCTTGCAGGCTGCGCGAGGTTGTATGCACGCGCCAATCTCGTGATGGAGTCGAGAACGACTACGACATCCTCGCCCTGCTCGACAAGGCGCTTCGCATGCTCGATGACCAGCTCGGATACCGCCGTGTGGTTCTCGGCTGGCATGTCGAACGTGGATGCTACGACCACGCCTTTGATCGAGCGCTCCATGTCTGTAACCTCTTCGGGACGTTCGTCAACCAAGAGGCAAAACAGGTGCACCTCGGGGTTATTGGCCGCGATTGACTGGCAGATGCGCTTGAGCACCGTCGTCTTGCCAGCCTTGGGAGGACTCACGATAAGCCCTCGCTGGCCTTTCCCAATAGGTGCGACCAGGTCAATTGCACGTCCGGTGATGGAATCCTTGCCATGCTCCATCACCAACCGCTCGTTGGGATAGATAGGCGTCAGGTCACGGAACCGCGGACGCTTCCGTGCGTTCTCTGGAGGCTGGCCGTTAATCGACTCGACGCGTCCCAGCGGCGGGTATTTGTTTCCAGAGCGAGCGGGACTCAACGTCCCTTGGATATAGTCACCGGGACGCAGGCCATACTGACGAATGATCTGCTGGTGCACGAAGGCGTCACTATCGCCCTTCATGTAGTTGCCGGTACGGATGAAGCCATAGCCATCATTCTGTATGTCGAGCACGCCTTGAACCGCCTTGAAGCCCTCGGCAATCGCGGCAGCCTGGTACACCAAGTCGACGAGCTCCGCCTTGCGCTTGCCGACGTAGTCAATCTCGAGCTCGGCCGCCTTCGCCCGCAGCTCGGCTACCTTCATCTTCTCGAGTTCCTCGCGTTTGAGGCTGGGCTCCACGCTCGGCTCTGGCTGGTTCGATCGGCGCCCACGTCGCCTGTTCTGCTGCCCCTGACGCTGCTGGTTGTTCTTGCCACGATTCTGCGGATTGCCATTCTGCCCGTTGCCTTGGCGCCTACGCTTGCGCTGCCCGCCCTGCTGCTGTTCCTGGGGACTCTGACCTTCGCCAGAACTCTGCTGCTCGGGCGCAGTTGGCGCCTCAGGAGCGTTCTGGGCGTCTTGTGAGTGAGGAGCGCCTTCTTCTCCTATTTGCATGGCGAGCTGGGCATTCTCCTGCCTTGGCTGCCTCTGCTCGTCCTCAGAACGGTCCCTCTTCGCTGCATCACCCGACTCTTTGCCCACCGATGGTTCGCTCGCATCGACAACGATGCGTTCTTCGACGCTGGCAATAGCTTCGGTCTCCTCGGCCATAGGCATAACCTTCCTAACTTCATGCGGTACAAACGCACCTTATTGATTGTTATTGCTTGTGAGATGAGTATTGATTGAGTGAGTTCAAGCGAGTGGCGCCACGCGCCTGTATGCGAGGCTACGATACACCACTTCGCGAACAATAGACAGGCTCATTCCACGAACGGCACATGATTCTCATCCTCATGCCCATTGAACCTTTTGGGCGTTTGTCCGTGGGATACCCTTCAGACAAACACCCGGTCACAGCTTACGCCTCGCTCGTGCGTGGCTTACGACGGACCACAATGCCGCTGATTCGATCTGCGAGCGCGATGGCGTTCTCGCGTCCCTTCTCGGTGAGCTCGATGTCGAGTGAGCGCGTCGAAGAGCCCGCCGGCCTGCTTCGAGAGACCAAGCCCTTCTCTACCATGGCAGAGACAGACATCGAAACCGTCGGTTGCAGCAGGCCAAGCCTCTCCACGAGCACCGTGATGGTGCAGCTCTCATCCTCGCTGGCAAGCAGGCTGATGAGAACAAGCTCACCCGCCGTGCAGTACACGGTGCCCATGGCATCCACGTACACCTTGAGACGGTCGGCTGAGATGCGCGCTAGCGGTTGGCCGGATGAGATCTTGTTTCGCGTGCGGGAGGAAAGCTCCCGCACGTACTCGCGCCCATCCTCCGAGATACTGCACACGATATTGCGCCGGTCCACGTCACCTTCGCCCCGGTCGATAAGACCAAGGCTAGCCAGATGGTTGGTCCGATGCGTCATCGTCGGCCGCAACGCACCTTGGTACTCGGCAATGTCTGACGTCTTTACGGGAAAGTCCGTCATGTCGAGCTTGCAGAGAATGGCAAACTCCTCGAATGTGAGCCGACGCGAAGTCTCCGTCTGCTGCCTTACGAGGTTGTACGCCCTTCGTATGGACAAGTATTCACGTAGCTCCATGAGGACCTCCTACTCGGCTCTCCGTTCGAGGGGCCACATAATCAAATCTAGTAATACCATACTACGAAAAGACTATATTTGTCATGTTGTATCTCATAATGAGGGACTCCAGATGTGTAATTTGTGCCTGTCTCCACATAATGCTTACATTTGAGTCGGTGCGCTCACTCCCACAAGCCCCAAAACCAACGCGAGAGCGATGCGAACCGCATCACAGAGGGCAAGTCGGGCCTTCGAAATCGAGGGCTCGACCGGCCTTCCTTGTGATGATAACACTTGGCATTGTGTGTAAAACCCATGAAATGCCCCCGCAAGGTCTTCCGCATAGTGCGATAGCCTAAAAGGTGCTCTATCACGCGCGCAACCGGAAATCAATCCCGGCAATTCGCCAAGTTTGCGCGTGAGGGCAAGTTCGCTCGGATCGGCAAGCAAGCCAAGGTCGACTTCGTCCCCCACGGCGCGCAGAGCAACTTCGTCCATGCCCATCTGTGCGGCCTCGTCAGCCGAAACAGACGCGGCGCGACGCAGGATGGAGCAGATGCGCGCATGCGCGTATTGCACGTAATAGACGGGATTCGAATTGTCTTGGCGCTTAACGAGTTCGATGTCGAAGTCAATCATCTGGTTCGCAGATTTCGACACGAGCGTATAGCGTGTGGCGTCTGCCCCGACCTCGTGTAACAGCTCGTCGAAGGTGACCATCGTACCCTTACGCTTGGACATACGGACTGCCTCACCGTTACGGAGAAGGTTGACGAGCTGTCCGAGCAACACCTCAAGGCCACCCGGGTAGCCCAACGCCTCGCAGGCAGAGTCGACGCGTTTGATGTAGCCATGATGGTCAGCACCCCAGATGTCGATGACGTGCTCGACGCGCTGGAACTTATCCCAGTGGTACGCAACATCCGAGGCGAAGTACGTGTACTCGCCATTCGACTTCACGAGCACGCGATCCTTGTCATCGCCGAACGTGGTCGAGCGGAACCACAGAGCACCATCTTCCGTGGTGTACAGATGTCCCATTTGCTCGAGCTTGTCGAAGGCGCGATGCACCGCATCCTTACCGTCCTCGTCGGGAACGTACAGCGAGCGCTCCGAGAACCAATTGTCGAAGTCGCAACGCGCCTCGTGGCAGGTGTTCCGAATGGACTCCAGCATGAGCAGATAGCCCTGCTCGCGCAGTTCGGCCACTCGCTCGTCTTCCGATAGGGCCAGCAAGGCGTCACCCTTCGTGCGTGCGAAGTGCAGCGCAAGGTCGACGATGTAATCCCCACCGTATGAGTTCTCGCCCAGTGCCGCAAGGAAGGCATCCGTAAGAGGGTGGCTCTGCGGGCGTTCGTCGTTCTCATCTTCCACGAACGCCTCGCGGTCAGCCAAAAGCTCGGCATAGGCCTCATCGAGCGAACGACCCTGCCCCACCAAACCAAAGAGCTGCTGGTAGCGCTGCTCGATGGAGCGCCCAAACACATCCATCTGGCTGCCATGGTCGTTTATGTAGTACTCACGCTGCACGTCGTAGCCCGCATGCTCCATCACGTTGCAGAGCGAGTCGCCCAGCGCCGCCCAGCGCCCATGACCGATGTGCATGGGACCCACGGGATTCGCCGAGATGAACTCCACCTGGACGCGCTGGCCTCCTCCCAGCGTGGAGCGCCCGAAGTCCTCGCCTTGCTCACGAATCTGTCGCACGACGTCGTTGGCACTTGCCGTGCTCAGATAGAAGTTGATGAAGCCCGGACCCGCTATCTCGACGCGATCGATCGCGCCACCTGTAGCCAAGTGCGAAACGATCGCGTCCGCGATGGCACGCGGCGCGCGTCGTGCGAGCTTCGCCGAACGCATGGCCACCGTTGACGACCAATCGCCATGTGCAGAGTCTGCCGGCCGCTCAAAGCCGAGGTCTCCAACCTCGAATTCGGGCAAGTCTCCTTCCGCCTGTGCCGCGGACAAGGCGTCGCGCACAAGGCGCTCAAGTGTTTCGAGCATTATTGAGGTACTCCTTTATTTGTTACTGGTGGTACTGATATCGCATCCTCGCCTCAGCGGACGGAAGCCTCCTCCGACGCAAGGCGTTGGCGTAGGTCAGAAAGACCGCGCTCAAGCCCGACGGGATACGTCTGCGGGTTCAGGAAGCGCTTCGTCGCCGGGTCGAGGTGCATGATGGCGTCCTTGCAGCGTGCCTTTGCCTCCGCTATCGTCGGGAGCTCGCCGACGCGTCTGCCGTCCGCAACGATGTGCTGGAGAAGCTCGCGCGAAGTGTATCCCTCTAGGCGATACACGGTGACGGGATCGATGAGGTCGACCATTGCTGCACGGTTGCCCGTGTCGCAGGCATCGTCAACGATCATGTCGCCCACGGGGCAACCACTTGCATCCTCGAAGCGCAGCACGCGCTGCACGCCGGGAATGGTACGCTTGTAGACCTGCTCGGAGAGCTTCATGACGGGACGCCAGGGCTCGTCGTCCGAGCCGCGCGTCGCGGAGAGCTTGTAGACGCCGCCAAGCGCAGGCTGCGGGTCGCACGTGGCAAGCTTGGTGCCGACGCCGAAGGTGTCGATAGGGGCGCCCTGCGCGAAGAGCGACTGAATGGTGTACTCCTCAAGGTCGTTCGAGACGGAAATCTTCACATACGGCAGCCCGGCTTCGTCGAAGGCGGCACGCGTCTCCTTGGAAAGACGCGCGAGGTCGCCCGAGTCGATGCGGATGGCACTGAGCCGCTCACCGGCAGCCTCCATCTCCTTTGCCACGATGATGGCGTTCTTGATGCCCTGACGCACGTCATAGGTGTCGAGCAGCAGGCAGCAGTTCTTGGGACTCGATTTCGCGAACGCGCGGAAGGCGTCGAGCTCCGTGGGGAACGCCATGACCCATGAGTGCGCATGCGTGCCAAAGACGGGAATGCCGTAGATCTTGCCGGCGAGGACGTTGGAAGTCGAGCCGCAGCCACCGATGTAGGAGGCGCGGGCGACGGCCAGGCCGCCATCGTGGCCCTGCGCACGCCTCAAACCGAAGTCAGAGACGGGATGGCCCTCCGCAGCATAGACGACGCGAGAAGCCTTGGTGGCCACGAGCGTCTGGAAGTTCACGAGGTTGAGCAGCGCCGTCTCGAGCAACTGGCACTCGATGATGGAACCCTGCACGCGCACCATGGGCTCGCGTGGGAAGGCAAGGTCGCCCTCGGGAATGGCCCACACGTCCACGTGGAGCCTGAAGTCGCGCAGGTAGTCGAGGAAGCCCTCCTTGAACATGGGGCCGCCACCCGGTGCCTTCACGGAGGCGAGGTAGGCAATGCTCTCCTCGTCAAACCGGAGGTTCTCGACGAGCTCCGCAATCTGGCCGACTCCACATGCGACGGCGTAGCCGCCACCGAAGGGATTCTCGCGGAAGAAGACGTTAAAGCAGCCCTGTGCGTCCACGAGACCGGACTCCCAGAAGCCCTGAGCCATCGTGAGCTCGTACAAGTCGGTGTTGAGCGCGACGTCCGTGGGGACGGTGCGATCGGTGAGTGCCATTGTCAGGCCTTTCTCGCTGAAGGATTCGCAATGCTGGAATGTTACCACAGCTCGTCGGGCAAGGCGCCAAAAGGGCAATCTGGTAACAGAACGAGCCGCGTTCTACTTGGGTCCGAAGACCAGCATGAGCACGGCAAGCAGAACGGCTATCGCCACGCCCGCCAGAACGATCTTTTGTCCTACCGGCATCGACAGGTCGTCCCCGGGCTCCATCAGGCTCCGGGCGCGTTCCTCCTCGGTTCGCGCCTGGCGCTCCGCCCGCAGCCGCTCGAGCTCAGCGCGCTCCTGCCGGGCGCGCTCGGCCTCCTCGCGCGCTGCCTTCTCTGCCCGCAGTTGTTCAAGCTCGGCACGCTCGTCCTCGGTGAGTGCCGCATCATCTACTGCCATCCTTAGTCCTCCTTGAATTGTCGCAGATCCTCCACGAAGCCTGCGCGATAGTTGGTGAATACAGCCTCTCCTGCTTCCTGCGTCGCATCAAGGTCGAGGTCCGCCGCAATGCCGAAGTCGTGGTCGCCCTCGGCATCGGCAAACGTCTGTCGCACGTGCCAGACGTGGGCAGCCTTCTCATCCTTATCGTCGACCTCAAAGAATTGTGTCGAGCGTGCATCGGCATCGAGCAGCACATCCTCGTGCTCGTCGTAGAACGCATCGAGCGTGGTGTGCCAGCGCGGCGCAGGCCAGCCCCACTCTGCATCGAGCTCGCCAAGTCCCTTCCAGTCGTCATGGGCGGCGAGCCGCACACGCGCAAAGAGGGCATTGCGCACGAGCAAGGTGACGGCCCGTCGGTCGGCGACCACCACATCGCCATCGGTCGGAGGGGCGCCGGCGTCCTCGTCCAACTCGCCCGAACGCGCCCACTCGTCCACGAGACTCGAATCGACGGAACGCACGACGAGGCCCAGCCAGGCGATGATGTCCTCGAGCCGCTCATCACGCGCCTCGAGCGGCAGCGTGCGTGCAAGGGAACGATACGCCTCCGAGAGGTAGCGGAGCAGGATGCCCTCGGCGCGCGAGATGCCGCAGCGCTGGATGTACGTCTTGAAGTCCGAGGCGGTCTCGAGCATGTCGCGCAAAACCGACTTGGGCATGGGTTCGTAGTCGTTCGCCCACGGGACCTTCTCGCAATACGTGGCAAACGCCGCAGCGATGAGTTCTTCTAGCGGCTTGGGATAGGTGACCTCCTGGATACGCTCGATACGCTCGTCGTAGTCCACGCCATCGGCCTTCATACGGGCCATCGCCTCGTTGCGAGCCGCCTTCTCCTGCGCTCGCAGGATTTGGTACGGCTGCTCCAGCGTGGACTCCACCAAGGATATGACGTCATAGGCGTATGCCTCGGACTCGCGGTCGAGCAGTTCGAGTGCCGCCAAGAGGAACGGAGAGAGCGGCTGGTCGAGCGCGAAGTCGTCGGGCACGTCGATCGTCGTGTAGAAGTCGACGGAGCCGTCCTCCCCTTCCTCACGCACCACCACACCAGCATCCATAAGCGTCGCGAACACCTCGTCGGCGCGCGTGCGCAGCGCAAGCTTCTGCTCGTCCGTCTGCATTGAGGCATCAATGAGGTCGTGTACGCGCTCCCATGCGTCACCACCCTGGGCCACCTCTGCCAGCACCATGGAGTGGGTGACCTTGAG
Source organism: Atopobiaceae bacterium (assembly GCA_017533825.1). Lineage (GTDB taxonomy): Bacteria > Actinomycetota > Coriobacteriia > Coriobacteriales > Atopobiaceae > RUG440. Next base: position 30,115 of record JAFWIE010000017.1, read on the forward strand.
TCGAGGGCGCAACGGCTCGGGCTGGGATTCCACAAGGCGCTCGAAGGTCTGCCGGTTCCAGCCCACAAAGCCCTCGGGCGGCTTGCGCGTCTTGATCTTGCGGGCGCGCTTCGGGTCGCCGCCAGCCTTGGCAAGCGCCTTCGCCCGCTCGACGTCGTACTCCGTCGCCTGTACGAGCACGACGCCCTCCGTGTCGAAGCCGGCCCTTCCCGCGCGTCCGGCAATCTGGTGAAACTCACGCGCGTTCAGGCGCCGTTGTCGCTTGCCATCATATTTGGCGAGTGCCGTGAGCAGCACCGTGTGGATGGGAACGTTGATACCAACACCGAGCGTGTCCGTACCACAGATGACGGGAAGCAGGCCCTGCTGTGCGAGCTTCTCGACCAGCAGCCGATACCGCGGCAGCATGCCCGCGTGGTGCACGCCCACACCCATGAGCAACAGGCGACGCAGCGTCTTGCCGAACGCCGTCGAGAAGCGCGTCCCCTTGCAGGCCTCGCGCAGGGCATCGCGTTGCTCGCGGGACGAGACGCCGAAGCTCGCGAGTGCCTGGGCGCTCTTGAGGGCGGCATCCTGCGCAAAGTGCACGATGTAGAGGGGTGCGTCGCCGTTGCGCAGGGCAAGCTCCACCGTCGCCTCGAGAGAGGTCTCCACGAATTCGTACGAGAGGGGCACGGGACGCGGGGCGTCAGTCACGAGGTCAACGTCGGTACCCGTCTGGCGCTCCACCAGCTCCGCTATGGCCGTCATGTCGCCGAGCGTCGCGCTCATGAGCAGGAACTTTGTCCTTGCAAGCGTGAGCAGGGGCACCTGCCACGCCCAGCCGCGGTCGGGGTCGCCGAAGTAGTGGAACTCGTCCATCGCCACCCACGCAACGGACGTATCCTCGCCCTCGCGCAGGGCCTGATTCGCCAGAATCTCCGCCGTGCAGCAGATGATGGGCGCCCCAGCGTTGATCGAGACGTCACCGGTGATCATGCCCACGAGGTCACGACCGAAGATGTCCACCAAGTCGAAGAACTTCTCGGAGACGAGCGCCTTGATGGGTGCGGTGTAGTAGGCGGTGTAGTCCGCGCACAGCGCCATGAAGCACATGCCCATGGCGACGAGGGACTTGCCCGAACCCGTCGGCGTGCCCAAGACAACGTGGTTGCCCATCGCAAGGGAGAGCAGCGCCTCCTCCTGATGGTCCCAGAGCTCGATGCCCCGCCCGTCGAGCCACTCCATGAAGAGGCCGAGCGCGTCCTCCCCCTCCAGCGGCTCCTCACCCGCGTCGAAGTCGGGGGCGAGCGCGCCAAGCGAACCGTAGGCAAACGCGTCGATAGTGCTCATGTGGGACCTCCCCTTCCGTGTGTGACCAAAAACTATATCCCATGTCTGCCCGTTGGGGACGCTATGCTATGGTATTTGACGTTTTGCATGCACAACCGGGGGGTGGCGCATGGAAAATCAAGGGATCCCATCGGGGTGTAGCCTCGCAGTGGACCCCTTGCGAACACTTTGCCGGGGGAGATAGCGCATGGGGATTCTAGAACTGTTCTTGACTGCCGTGGGACTGAGCATGGATGCGTTTTCGGTCTCGGTGTGCAAGGGACTTGGGATGAAACGCATCGATTGGCGCACGACGCTCGTGCTGGCGCTCGCGTTCGGTGGGTTCCAAGGCGGGATGCCGCTAATCGGCTGGGCACTGGGCACGCAGCTCCTTTGGCTCATCGAGCCCATCGACCACTGGATTGCATTCGGCTTGCTCTCCTTCATCGGGGGAGGCATGATTCGCGAGGCTATCGCGGGCGAGGAGGAGGACGAGGCAAGCGGAGGCGTGAGTGTACGAGAGTTGCTGCTGCTCGCCATCGCCACCTCGATCGACGCCCTGACCGTCGGCATCGCCTTCGCGTCGCTTTCCGTCAACATCTGGCTGAGCGTTGCCCTCATCGGCGTCACCACCTTCGTGCTGAGCATCGTGGGCGTGCTCGTAGGCAACCAGTTCGGCATGCGCTACCAGCGTCCTTCGCAGATTGCCGGGGGCGTCATCTTGATCCTCATCGGCGCCAAGGTGCTTCTTGAGCACCTTGGCTTCTTAGCTTGAGCCAAGCAACCTTCCACGCTAAAGCAGTGGGTGCAGGCGCGCCGCGCGCGATGTGCAGGCGTGCCGCGAGCGAGTGAAATGCGGCGACGTCCCGCGGGCGGCATGCGCCACCAAGCTGCCCGATCGCGGGGCGCGCCCGAAAAACCTCCCAAAAGAGTCTGATTCCGGGGGTTTGGTGAACTTGTTCGGATTCGGCTCGGGGCAAACCCGAACAACCTCCTTGAAGCGACCGATTTGGTTTATTTTGGGAGGTTGTTCGGGTAGGCCATACCATATGCGCTATGGCGTGTGCGCCCCGCGCCCGAATAACCTCCCAAAGTTTCCTGATTCGGGTGATTCCGCGAGCTTGTTCGGATTCGGCCGAATCCCATTCCGAACAACCTCCTCGAATGGGCCGATTTGGGCTATTTTGGGAGGTTATTCGGGAGGTTATTCGAGCATGCCTCACGTGGTGCGGTGGCGGGCACAGTGCGCCCATGGACTTTGGTGCCGAGAGGAAATCTTTGAGACGGCGGGCGCTCCCCTGTGTACAACCGCCAACGACAAAGAAGGCCAACCAAAGAGATAGGCACCAACCATGGCAGACGAGAAGATTGAGATGAACGAGGAAGAGCTCGACGGCATCGCAGGCGGATACGTATTCGACACCCAGACCGAAGGCAACACGCGCTATGAGGTCATAGACCTGAAGGGCAACGTGATCGACCGCTTCAGCGACATGACGAAGGCAAAGAAATACGCGTTCGAGAACATGCAGCGCGCCAGCCTAAACAGGCGGACAACCGTCATCAACCAGCGACAACTCGACGCGATGCGTCGAAAGCACTAGGAGTGGTGCCCACGGGCAACTCCCGTAGCGAAGGCCGCCATGGAAGTCCGCCTGTCGCATTGCATACTCTCTAACCGTGACTCTCGCTACCACTATTATGCAAATGCGGTCTCAGACTACTTGTGGTCATATCCAGCGCATGTGATTTGCCCGCAAGTCACTCTGTCGCAACCGAAGCTGTTGCACTCGAGTTTATTGCAGTCATATTGCGTCGTGGCAAAATTGCTCTTCTCCTCGGTCCAGAACCCGCCACCCGAAACGGCGTCCAACTCGTCTTCGCTTAGCTCGTAGCCCTCTTCCCTGGCAAGCGCGAGCATGTCTTAGGGCGTCTTGCATGCCCTGACCTTAGCCTTCTGCTCTTCCGAGAGAATGCCGAAATCCATGTTTCCTCCTCTACGATTGGCTTCGCACCAGCCTTATGTCCAATGGAACCTGGTCCAGTTTTGCATAGGTGGCCTTTCTTTGCTCCATCGCTCAGAAGTAGTTCTCGGGGTCCGCCTGCACCATGATCTACCCGCGCACGATGTCTCATGTGATATGACCCTACCCTCTAGCCTCTGCCCAGGTTCAACGATGCCAGGAACAGAATAGCCCCCAGCGCGCAGAAACCGACGCCATACCCCCTTGAGGAGGCATCCTCGGCGGAGATGGCATCCAGGAACTCCTCCCTCGAGACAATACCGGGCTGCACATGCTCGGCGTCGCTGAGGTGCTCCTCTTCCTCAAGCACGATCCTATCCCCACGCTGCCTTCCGACGAGGGTCACCGGCTCGGCACTCTCCAGCGTGTCGTACGAGAAGCGCACCTGCACATCCCCGACCTCGTCACCACTCGAGAGGATGCCAACCCCGTTCTCGTCCACCACCTTGAGGTCGAGCTCGCTGCGCGTGATGAACGGCCCGCAGGCCGCCGCCAGCTCCTGCTGCGTGAACCGGCACTCATTGGTAGTGATGTAGCGTGAGACGTCAGCGTAGCTCACCGCGAAGCCGGCAACACGCAGGTCGCCGGAGGCGGTGAAGACATCCATGTTCACAGGCGAGGGGTTCTCGTACCGCACGGTGGTTCTGTCAATGACGGCATCGCGCTGCTGGCTCGCTATGACCCACTCTTTCGCGACGTAGTATTCGGTCCTCTTCACGTCGTCGGCTTCCGATACCTTGTCCTCGCCCTTGTCGACCACGACCTCCCGCGACTTCAGTCGGTAGACCTTCTGAAGAGGAAGCCTCAGGTAGTCGACGGCATTCTCGACCCGCAGGCCCGCCTCCTCATCGACGATGACTCCACCATCCACCAGCTGTGGCGTACCAGAGACGATGACGAGCTTGCCCTCGTTTTCTGGTAGAACGGCTGATGCCTCAACGAGCTCGTCGGCAACCCCGCCGATTCTCTCGGGTCTATTGGCAGAGAACATCGCAAGGCCAAAGACCATGACAATCACACTAGCAATGAGTAGTTTTGGCCTCCGGATAAACATCGCCACTCCCCCGCTGTCCTCGAGTCACGTTGGTCACGTCTTGATTATGGCAAGTTGTCAAGCTAACCTCGGCGCAGAGACGCGACGCACATGCAGGCTTTCGTGTAGTGACGGGAAGCAAACGGATCCATGTTTTATGGAGGAATCGATTGGTCGGGCTCAAGCCCATCACGGAGGACAACTTCGTCGACGCGTTCAACCTCAGCCTCGCGCCCGGACAGGAGGAATGGGTCTCCCATCCCGTAAGGAGCCTCGCGCAGGCATACGTCTACCGCGACCAGTACCAGCCGATCGGCGACTCAGCTCACATCGCTCTCACCTGCCACAAAGACAATCGAGTCGCCCTTGCCCTCTACGAGAAGAAGGGGTTCACCGCAACGGGCGCCGTATACGACGACGAGGTCGAACTCGCCATGACGCTCGAGTGACGTGCGGGTCGGCGTAGAATCCACACCTAAACCGGCTACGTTGCAAACGGCCTCGTCTCTTTGTGTCACAATGACGTTAAGGGAACTGCCCCCTGCATGGCACGCAACCTATAGAGAAGGAGTGACTATGGCAGCAATCGACGAGGTCTGCGCGTTCCTCAAGGACTGCGGCACCTACTATCTGGCGACTACCGACGGCGATCAGCCGCGCGTGAGGCCGTTCGGCACCGCCCACATCTACGAGGGCAAACTCTACATCCAGACCGGCAAGAGCAAGGACGTCGCCAAGCAGCTCGAAGCCAACCCCAAGTTCGAGATTTGCGGCTTCAAGAAGGGCACATGGATTCGCGTGAGCGGCACGCTCGTGGCCAACGAGTCCGACGAGGCAGCGGCTTCGATGCTCGATGCCTACCCCGCTCTCAAGAAGATGTACGCCGTCGGTGACGGCAACACTATCGTGTACGGCATCGAGAACGGCACGGCGACCTTCTCCAGCTTCACCGACGCACCGCGTACCGTCGAGTTCTAGGCCCCGAGCCTCGCGTCGAACCGATAGATGGCGCAGTTATTGGGAGTCTCGTACATCTCCACCTGCACCACGGGAATCTCGCGCGCACGCAAGCGCTCGCAAGCGTAGCGCGCGAGATTTTCTGCTGTCGTCCTGAACGGCAGCCAAGTGAGCGAGAAGCCCTCATCCTTTAGTGCCGCCACAGTCTGCGGCTTAAGCGAACCATCCTCGACGAGAAACGTATGGTCGAACTCATCTGCGAGTGCGCGCACCTCTCGCTTGAATACGCCGAAGTCTAGGACCATGTCGCGCATTGTGCCCTCCGCATGTAGCTCTTCCTGCGCGATGTACACGACCATCCGCCATCGATGTCCGTGCAAGTTCTCGCATTTGCCGTAATAGTCAGTAAGAAAGTGCGCACTGTCGAAGCACGCCTCGGTCTTTAGTTCATACATGGTCTCCCCTTCCTTACGTGCCATTGACCACATGGCCTCGTCCGTACACCTTAGCCGCGAAAGATGGCGGCCACAGCTCCCGCCGTCGTGATGGAGCCGCACGCGACGAACGCCTCATCCGCCAGCGAACAGACGGCCTCATCGACCAGCCCATAGATACCCCGCACGTCGCATCCCTGAGTGCGGAATAGCTTAGCGAGCTCCTCGGCAACCATCGCGCGTGGCGAGTTCGTCTGTGTGCACACGACTGCCGGAAACTCCGGAGCAAGCAGTGACACGATGCCCTCCACATCTTTGTCGGCCAGCACGGCGCAGAGCAGGCACGGCCGCTTGCCAACCTCCGGCTCGATTGCCCTGATTGCCGTGAGGAACGCCCCCACTGACTGCGGGTTGTGGCACGCGTCGATAAGCACCGGCGGATCGGCACGCACCACGTCGAACCGTCCCGGCGTAGGACACGCAATCACCGCGTCGACGAGCGCACCTGCGTCAAGTTGCCTGCCAAGGAACTCCTCGGCCAACGTTACCGCACACGTGATGTTTGCCGCCTGGTAAGCCGGCTTGAGGGCTTCGATCCCGTGGTACTCCGCCCGCGGAGTACGCACCGCGAGCCGTAATGGTTCTCCGATGCGCGTGGGCCGCGCATCGATGACAAAACTCGCGTGCGGCAACTCGGCATCGGAACGCGGCGTTCCCGCGTGCATGAGTCCCTCGGCGTCCGCCAAATCATCCGGCCGGACCAGCACTGGTACCACACCTTCCGCCTCGCATTGCCGCAAGAACACGTCTTCCACCGAATCAGGTGTCGCCGTGCCCACACCGAGCACACAGGTGCGCCCCTGCTTGATGACGGCGGCCTTCTCACCCGCAATCTGCTCGAGCGTGTCGCCCAAGATGCGCATGTGGTCGAGCCCGATGCCCGTCACTGCAACGGCACGGATAGACTTTGCCGCAGAAGTGGCGTCCCAACGTCCACCCATGCCCACCTCAAGCACGGCTACGTCCACACCCGCTTCTGCAAAGACTACCATCGCAGCCACGGTGAGAAGATCGAACTCGGTTATGTCGTAGGGGCGCTCACCCGCTGCTGAGCGACGCTCGTTCACCCGACGCCCCGCCTCACTGGCACAGGCGATGCCATGGGCAAAGGCCTCTTCGCTCACGGGTGTGCCACCCACCTCCATGCGTTCGGTGTAGCTCACGAGTTCGGGGCTCGTGTAGAGCGCCGTGCGTAGCCCCTCCCCCGCCAGAATCGCAGCCGTATAGCGCGAAGTAGACGTCTTGCCATTAGTTCCCGCAATCTGAACGCTGTCGAATTGCAGGTCAGGATCACCCAACTCGGCGAGCATGTCCTCCACCGTCTCGAGGAGCGGGCATATGCCAAATCTCAGCGCTTGATGCAAGCGCTTGAGGGACTGCTCGTAGGTAAGCGTAGCCACCTCGAATGGCGTCGTATAGGTTCCCATGCCGCTCATCTCCTTCGCTTATAAGAACACGTGCTTAGCTCACGATCTTCGCACGCAATCAGGTCCACCGGTAGGTCGTGCGGTTCAACAACACCCATTGAGGGAAGGTCATCCACGATGAACTGCATGCGGCACATTCCCACGGAGATGCCCTCGAACCCCGCAAGAAAGCCGTCGTAGAAACCGCCGCCATAGCCGATGCGGAAGCCCTGCGCATCGAAGGCCAGCCCCGGCACGAGGGCGAGCGCTGTCGCGCATCCGACCGCAGGTGCCACGCGCGTTGCGTCGATGGGCGGCTCCTCAATCCCCATCGGACTTCTCTCTAGACCCTCGTAGGAATCGACGAAGAACCAACGCATCGACCTCGTCCCAGGAACGCAGCGCGGCAGAGCTACGCGCTTGTCCTCGCGCCACGCATGCTCGATGAGTGCCCGCGTGTCCACCTCACATCCGAACGAAAGATACGTGTAGACCACGGTCGCATCAACCCACACCCATGAGCACAGGATCTTCTTCGCTATGATGGCATCAATGCGCGCACGCTCGTCCGCCGCAATTGCCGCGCGAGCTGCGCGCAACGCTTGTCGTAACGCGCGCTTGCGGTCGCTCGCCCGACCTGAGTTCTCACCCAATGGAAGCCACGCCCATGCCGATGAGTCGCAAGGCCTCCTCGCGTGCCTTGAGGTCCGTCTTGAACCATCCGCGCACGGCACTCGTCACCGTAAGCGATCCCGACGCACGAATCCCCCGCATCGTCATGCACGTGTGCGTCGCTTCGAGCACCACCAACACCCCAAGCGGGTCGAGTCGCCCGACGAGTGCGTCAGCGATCTGTTGCGTGAGACGCTCCTGAAGCTGTGGCCTACGTGCATAGCCACTCACGCAACGCGCTAGCTTCGAGAGGCCCGTGATGCGCCCATCACGCGGCAGGTAGCAAATGTGCGCACGACCGGTAAAGGGCAGCAGGTGATGCTCGCACATGGACGAGAAGGGAATGTCGCGAACGATGACCATATCCTCATTGCCCGGCTCGCTGAACTGGCGAAGCAGGTACTCGCTTGGATCCTCCTGGCACCCGCCAAAGATCTCCTCACAAGCCCGCGCAATGCGATCCGGCGTTCCCACAAGCCCCTCGCGGTCGGGATTCTCCCCGATGGCAAGCAAGAACTCTCGCACAGCCGCCTCGACACGCGCCTTGTCGATGGGACCGTATGCTCGCTCCTCAACCATCAAAACTCTCCTCATCCATGCCTAGCGGACGAACTCCCGCAGTGTCTCGCACGGCATGTTACCACAGGGAGCATTGCATTGGCCCAAAAGCGGTTGCCCCTCGCGAATCGCCTTATGACAACCCACCTGTCTACGGCGTCACCAGACGTTGGAGACACAACGCCATCTCTCCCATGAGCGTGAGGGCATCGTAGTTCGAGATGGGAATGAGCTCCGGGATGGAATCCTCTGGCACGATCTGGGCAAGCTCCTCACGAAGTTCATCCATATCGGGCAGGAAGTCGCACCAGACGAAGGCTGCATCCGGTGCGACCGTGCATATGGCAGCACCGAGGTAGTGTGCGACAAGCTCCCTCATCCCATCGAAGCGCCAAGCCGCATCCTCGAGGTCCATCGACAGCTTGAATCGCCCGGCAAACTGTGCGAAGCTCCCATCCCTTCCGCATCGTCCGACATGCGGCTTTCCATCAAGAACATAGCCCTGCTCACAGTCGATCTCACCGATGGACTGCGCGTGGAAGACGAGGTTGTCAAACTCCTGCTGTACCACATAACACCCCGCTGCGGCTGCGGTGGCGTTGTTGTCCAGGTACACGGGCACACCCCACATGTTGCTCAGCCGCTCTGCGGTGTCCGCAGAGAGCGCGCCCTCGCTAGAGCCCGCCAACGCCGATTCCCGGCCAATCGTCTGGGGAAGGGCAATGCCCACCGCGTCGAAGTCCTGCGGGGCATAGCCTTCCAAGCGAAGCGTACTGATAAAGTCTCGAAGCGCATCCTCATCAAACGTGTCGCGCACGATCATCCCTCGCGCGCGCTCCTTACCTTCGGTCATCGCCACATAGCTGATCGTGGACTCATCAGCACGATGCACGTAACTCACTGCAAGCACCGACTTCGTGCTGTCGTAACCGCGCGCAAAGCGGAGGTCACTCTCCGCCGTCCGCCTTGCCTCATGGAGCGCATCCACGAGTATCCCGAACGTCGCGTTTGCATCGTAGGAACCGAACACCGTTGCAGGCAACTCTATGACCACGACACCCGGCAGAGCCTCTCGAACTTCCCTGAGTCTATGCCCAACCTGCGGTGCGATCAGCACGGCAACGTAGTCACCACCACGCTGCATGGCGTCCTCCACCGAGGTCGCTTGGAAGTCATACCCCGCATCCTGCTCGATTGACACCTCGTTAAGCTTGTTGGCAAAGTAGGTCGTCGTCATACCGCACGTGCAGCACAGCAGCACGTGTCGTACCTCTCGATTGCGGCGTTTCTCCAACGTGTCGACCATCTGCAGGAAGAGCTGCATAGCGCGTTCCGTATCCTGAAGCTCAAAATGGAGGAAGAAGAGCGACGAGCCGTCCTTAATCTGATCGAGCCGCAGCTCGACGACCGTCTGGTCATCAATGTCGTAAAAGTTGACCTCTCCATTCGCTACGCTACTGCGCAATACGATGTTTGGGCCCTCGCCCTCCTCGATGATGCAGTCATCGATGCTTTGCGAGAGAATCCGCTGTCGGTAGTCCTCCACCATCTCCTCACGTGTTGCCATGGCGCACCTCGTCACATTCCAATTCCCAGTTCCCCATAAACCATCACGCACCAAACCCTACCGAAGCGCAAGAGCAACCTCCGCTGCCTCCACGACATGCTTCGCAAGGACAGCCGTAGTCACCGATCCCACGCCACCGGGCACAGGCGTTACAGCATCGACGATGCCCTCCACCCCTTGGTAGTCGACGTCACCCACCAGTCGGTTTGCCTCATCATCCCAGTTGATGCCCACATCCACGACGACCTGTCCTGGACGCACCGCATCGGCACCAACCGTCCCAATGTGACCTGCAGCAACGATGAGCACGTCTGCAGCGCGACACTTTGCCGCCAGGTCACGTGTCCGCGTGTGGCACATTGTCACGGTCGCATTCTTTGCCTGGAGCATCATGCTTACCGGCTTACCTATGACGAGGGAGCGTCCCACCACACAGATATCGGCTCCTTCGAGTTCATAGCCGTAATGCTCGAGGAGCTCCACGCACGCCTCCGCCGTGCACGGGGGAAACCCAACGGGTTCACCCGCAAACACCCCATAGAGGGAGCCCGCCGTCGCGCAGTCCACATCCTTGGCAGGATCGAGCGCCGCGCAAGCCGCCACCTCGTCAAGCGTCGAAGGCAGCGGGCGCAGCATCAGGCAGCCCTGAATCGTATCGTCCGCATTCACCGACTCGATAGCGTCCATCAGCTCTTGCTGGGCACACTCCACCGGGAGCACGATTCTGCGCACGTCGATGCCCAGTGAGTCGCAACGCTTGCACGCACCCCGCTCGTATGCCAAGTCGTCGCTACGCTCCCCCACACGAATGATGGCAAGCGTGGGTGTAAGGCCTTGCCTGGCAAGCGCCTCAACGCGCACCGCAAGTCGCTCCCCCATCGCCTGCGCTACCGGTAATCCCTTCAGAACACGTGCCATCTAGATTCTCCTCTTCGTCAGATTCGCAACGTCCGATCAGCCTCGAATGCGTGCCCGCACGTCAGCTGCGCATGCCTCAGCCCGGGCACCGTACTCGGCAAGCAAGTCGTCGCATTCTTGCTCGACGGCACGCGCAAACTCACGGTCCTTGAGCGTCTTGGTATTCACGTACACGTTGAGGCTCGCCGCCTCGAGCGCCGCCCGACATAACAGCGCCCCACATCCAATATCCGAGAGAAGCATGCGCGAACCCTTCTGGCCCATCTCCTCGAGCAACGCTATGGCCTTGACTGTCTGGCGCATCATCTCGAGCGGTGCGTCGCATGCCATCTTGGTGCATTCCTCGAGGACCTCCGCACGCTTGGGATCGTCACGCGGAATGGCATAGGCCTGACTGAGCGGCATGAACGCATCGGCATCCTCCTGAACGAGCTCGATGAGTCGCCGCCGAACGCCTTCGGCTTCGCCGAGCATCCGTTGGACATCGTCCTCAACGTCGGCGTAAGCCCTTTTGCCGGCGGTATAGTTGCCCACCATCGAGCAAAGCGCCACGCCAAGCGCACCGACGAGCGCAGCCGCCCCGCCACCACCAGGAACGGGTTCCTTGGCCGCCAGCGATGTCGCGAAGTCTTTGCACGTCCCGTCCAACAAGCTCTTGCCCATGTCCCGAACCCCCAAGTCATCCAATTCCGCTAGTCCTCGGCACGACACCTACGTGAGAATCCCCAGGCAAGGGCGCAGGCTCCCACCAACGCGAGGGACATCAGCGGGGCATCCGAATCATCACCAGTATTGGGCGTCGCCTTTGACGTGCTCGCAGTTGTCGTGCTCTGTCTCTGTTGGGACGTCGTTTGTGCGGCAGGCGCCTGCGCAGCGGGTTTGCTTGTCTGAGTGTTCTGGGTCGATTGTCCACTCGACTGCGCACCTTGATCCTGCGGGGCTGCCTCCTCAACTGCATTCGGATCCTTGCCGTCCCAACTCTCGTCATAGAAGTCCTTGCTCATGCCCGGAAGCCCGGGGTCTCTGCTTGACTCGCCCGCATTCTCCCATGCGTCGTCAGTAAAGCCATCCTCCGGCCACGTCTCACCCGCACCAACCTTCGCCCCCTTGTCCTTGAGGCTATACTCATCGGAAAGCATCTCACCAACCGGCGCGGGATCGGTCTTCGTCTTTCCCTCCGTGTACGCAGACGCAGGGATGGTATATGCCTTCAGCGTGAAGTTATCGACTACCGAGTCGCCCTTCTCAATCGTGCTCGGATACCGATCAGCCTCGCTCGCCTGCGTGGACTCCGCTTGCGCGACCAGTCCATCGGTCATCTCTTGCTCGGACGTAACCGGTTGCTCGGCCGGAGCGGTCGCGGGCTCGTCAGCCTGAGGCGTGACCGCGGCGGCTCCCGTCTCCTCGGCTGGAGACTCAGTCTCTGTGGTCTCCATCGCCTCGGACTGGGACTCGGCCTCGATGGTCGCCATCTCTTCTGCTGGGGACTCAGCCTCGTCCGCCTGGGCTATCTCTGGCTGAGTATCCATCCCCTCGGTCTCGGCATTCGCTTCCCCAGCTGCCCGCATCTGGTCGCCCTCCGCAACGTCCTCGCCTACATCGATCATCTCCGACTGGGCGACCAAGCCGTTGGCCGCGTCGGCCTCGGCAGCTTCCTCTACACCGGCTCCTTCGCCTAGGCCATCCGCCGCAACGTCCTCGTCTGCTTCGAGTGCCTTCTCCTCAGCGTCCTCTGCATCCTCCACAACTGACTCGGATTGCTCAGGAGCCTCATTCGCGTCTTCGTCATCGATCTGCGTAGCCGCTTCGGTATCTTCCCCCTGTGCTTCCACCGGAGCTTCCACCGCACTGCCGTTCTCGCCCTCGCTCTGCGGGTCTTGCACGCTGGCGTCCGTAGCCTCGCTCTGTGGTTCCACCACATTGATGCTCGCAGCTTCGCTTTGTGCCTCCAGCTCACCGGCACTCTCGCTCTGCGGCTCCATCTCCCCGGCACTCTCGCTTTGTGCCTTGAGCCCGCCTACGTTCAATCCATTGTCAATGCACTCGCGCCAGTCGTACCAGCCATCTTTCCAATAGAGATAGCTTTCGCCCTTGTTGATAACGGACTTGCCGTATACCCAATTCCTCTCGCCCGCATTGATCTTCTTCTGGGCGTATGCCTGGCTGTCTGCCTTGTTCGCGGCCAACCCATAGTTGAGGGTTCCGTCACTTCGCTTGACGTAACCCGTGCTCACAATGGAAAAACGCGAGCCCGGATCGAGCTTCACTGGCTTCGGCAACGCCACACGATGGAATCCGCCGTATTCGAAAGCCTTGACGAAGGACGCAACCTTCTCTCCCTTCTCGGGATTAGTCACTCCCTCCGGCAGCTTGTATACCTCGTTCTCTACCGTGGTGTTCTCGGCATAGGTGCGCAGGCCAATCGAGGTGAGCACCTCATCTCCGTTGGGGTCGACAGTGAACACATTGGCCGTACTCACGCGGCCGTCGCTCGTGGCGAAGTAGAAGCCGTCATCCGCCGGCAGATAGTCGTACTGGTATATCGAGAAATAGTCACCCTCGGAGAGGTCGGTCCCAAACTTCAGCGACTCAGGCCTGCTGATGCTCTTGTCATAGTAGGAGAGGTAGAAGTAGCCTGTGCTCTTGCCCTCGGCATTCTTGATGCCCCATGTGCCTTTGGAGATTGGCCGACCGTTCGCGTTGCTCGCGGCGTCCGTCTCGCTGCCCCAGCTGTTCTTTACGATCCATGCTCCATTCGCTGGAGGGGTTTTGCTGCTGCCATTCGCATCCGTGCCGGAGAGAAAATTCTCCCTTGAGTAGTCGTCATCCCATCCCACAATCGCCACCCGGTGGTTAGACTGGACGTTGTCGTAGGTGTAGTGCGCCCAGTTGTTAAGCTCGATGTACTTACCATTGGCGCTTGACTGACCAGGAGATGACGAGTCGGCGCAGAAGCTGACGGATACGGCGCGACCCTTCAGGAGCTCCTTCTTCGTGGCCTCCACGGCATGCTGCGAGAGTCCGGCCCACTTGCCGTTTGCATTGCGCTCCACGTACTCGGGGAGCGCGTTGCCATCGATCAGCACGAAGCCGTTCGACTGGTCGCGCTGGGAGTACTCAAGCGACCAATCGAGGTAGTCAGAGTAGTAGTCGTTCTCCTTAACTGTATCTATGTAGTTGTTCCAACAGTTCTGGAGGTACTGCGCCTCGGTCTTCGCATAATTGGGGTTCGCCGAATTCTTCTTGATAAGCTCAGCGAGCGTCATGTCGTTCTTGCGTTCGACCTCAGCCTTAACGAGCTCTTTCCACTCGTCAGGATGCTTCTGCATGTACTCATACTCGGTCAAACCCGCATTGTTCTGGTAGGGGAAGCTACTCTCCAGCAACGGCCCCACACCCGTCGAGAAGAGCGTCGAAGCGACGATGCTATTGGCTGTGCGGTAAGCGGCATTGGTATCGCCCTCAGCGCCCAAGTGGTAGAGGCCCTCATCGTACTGGAACCCACTCTGTGCCTCCGTTATGGGGTTCATCGAGAAGTAGATGACGTGCTTCTCGGAGAGGTCAAAACCAGTATCTGCGTAGGTCTTGCCCATGTCGGAGAGGATGCTCGACTCAGCTGCCGCAATTGCTCCGAAGGACCAGCAGGTAGACCAGGGGTTCTGCCGCTTGACGGGCGTGACGACGCCACGCTCTCGCAGGTCGAACTTCCTCGGCAGCGACTCCGCTTGAGCAGTCACCCCCCACTCGGATTCCTCTGCGGATGCGGCCGCCGGCGCGAGGAGCGAGCCGATGAGGGACAGACTCAGGGTGAACGCGAGTGCCGAGCAGAGCGTACGAGAGAGCTTCATGGGGGAATCCTTCGTTCCAGGGGCGAATATGGTGCAGTCTCGTGCCGAGATGCCGTTACGGAGCCCGCCTTTGGCAAGCGCCCATACACAGCGACACGAACCTATACTACTCGCTTGTAGGCAAAATAGCCGCGGGATTATCGGTCCCGAAACTTGCGAGCTGGCACGCAATCGGAACGCTTGGCGACACAGCCGAATAACCTCCCAAAAAAAGCCAAATCAGGCCTTCCGAAGAGGTTGTTCGGATTGGGTGCAGCGCGAATCCGATTAACCTCGCGAAACCGGCCGAATCAGCTAACTTTGGGAGGTTATTCGGTCGGCGGCCTTGGCAGCCATAGCGCATGAGTAATGGCCAACCCGAACAACCTCCCAAAATAAACTGAATCGGCCACTTCGAGGAGTTTATTCGGTTTTAGTCCGGACCGAATCCGAACAAGCGCACGAAACCGGCCGAATCAGACAACTTTGGGAGGTTATTCGGGTGGAGGGGAGGAGCACAATCCAGGAGCCACACCACGAGCAATTGCCGCGTCTAAGCGACGCTGCCAAGACCAATCTTAACCCCTACACCAAGCGTGTCCGCACTATCTTTGGAGCCACCCACGGTCATGAGCAACCAAAGCCCACGACTTTGTGTAACATCAAGTGTGATTGTAAATGCACAATGTGAGTGATTCCATGCGGCAACCGGATGCATCCAGAGAGGAGCACACAATGGAGCTAAAGGCCTGGGAGTATGATGAGTTCCCGGCATTCGAAGAGGACGTTCCAGGAGCCAGTTGGCTCGACACCACCGGCGACGAAGTCGGCGTGAGATACGTCCCCGACGTGGAATACCAAAGCGTGGGAGGCGTGTCGCGCGTACTGCAAATCCTCATTCCCACGAGCCGCAACTACAAGGCGCCAAAGCCCGGACGTGCCGCATCGCGCAGTTACCCCTGCATCGTCTATGTGCAGGGATCCGCCTGGATGACGCAAAACGTCTATGCCAACCTGCCCTGCATCGCACGCCTTGCGGTAAAGGGTTATGTGATCGCCGTCGTGCAATACCGCGAGAGCGGCATAGGCGTCTTTCCCGATCAAGTACGCGATGCCCGCAACGCCATCCGCTTCATGCGCGAGCATGCCGCTGAGTATGCCGTAGATCCCACGCACATGGCAGTAATGGGCGACTCCTCGGGCGGTCACACCGCCGTGTATGCGGGTATCCTGCACGACGACGACACCGAGCACAACCTCTTCCCTGGCATCTCTGCAGAGGTCTCCTGCATCGTCAACTACTATGGTTCCACCGACTTCACCTTCGAGGACGCCAACCCCTCCACCCCAGACCACAACGCCCCCACCTCACCTGAGGGGATGGTCATGGGCGGCGTGGACCTCAACGAAGACCAAAAGGCACGCGAGACGCTCAGCGTGAAGTGCAACATCGATGAGACGACCACCATCGCACCGGTCCTCATCATACATGGCACCAAAGACCGCACGGTCAACACCAAATGCAGCGTCTATCTGCACCAGCGGCTGCAGGAGACGGGACACGAGAGCGCGTTGTACCTTCTGCGCGGTGCGGACCACGGCGGCCCGGAGTTCTGGACGGAGCAGACCCTGTCCATCGTGGATGAATTCGTGCGTGCACGGATGTGACGTACCACCTGCGGCGCTCAGTATAGCAGCGATGACAATTGCCCGTGGCTGCTGCACTGGGCGCCTCACGTCTCGACATAGGTCATTGCGCAATACCCGGGAGAGACAACCTGTTGGACCGTGAAGCGAAGCTTCTTTCCGCTGAGCGGGTCCGTGTAAGCGCGTTCCACCACCTCGCCGTCTATGGCCGCACGCTTGACGTCTTGGTACCACTCCTCCGTGTAGTACGGATATAACTCCCTCACGCGACGGCCCACGACCGCATCCACCGGGAGTCCTCCGAGCTCAGAGAATCGCTAATTGGCATAGAGTACCTCGGTGTCGTACACTTCGCTGTGCTCTGCGTGCGTCACATGGTAGACGCAATAGGAGAAGGGCAAGTCATCGAAGAGCGCGAAGTCGCTCCTCGTGGGAATCCTCCCCCGGCGTCCCTTACCCTTCTCTGCCCAAGCGCCACGCAGCAGCACCCCGAGGATCACCAACGCGACCAAGGCAAGCGCGCACCCCACCACGACCATGAGAATCCAGCTGAGTGAGTCGAAGGCGCTGGTTCCGGCATCCTCAGTAAAGTGATGCGTCAATGCCGCATCAACGGTTGACATCGGCACCATGGCCGTTACCTTGGCCAAGATGGAGAACAGGGTCGTTTGGTCGCGGTTCACCGCAAAGCAGTAATCCATCTCCATTCCAGTTGACCACGTGACAAGTCGATACCTCTCGCACAGCTGTGCGATGTTGTTGTAGCGATAGTCGCTGATGAGGACGCAATCCACCTGTCCGTCAGCAACTGCCTTGAGGCACTCCGACGTATCCGCATACTAAATCACACGCCAATCGGGGAAGTGGTCGAGTAGGAATAGTCGTAGTTGAGGTTGTCTTTGTTGACTGCGACCGTCACTCAGGAACACATATCCATTGTTGTAGAGGCGTATGCTCTCCACCTGCTTGGCCATGGTAGAGTAGTCGATCTCGATTCCCACCACACCAACAAACGTGCCTAGCCAAAAGACGGAAACGTTGCTGGAAATCACATGCGCGTCGAGGTCCTCGGTAATGTGCGGAGGAAGCCAGACGGCATCGCCTTCGTGTTTGGGAACGGTAAACCAAACGAGACTGCTCGTGTCCTCCGTATCGTGGAGCACGATGTCGGTCAGTGCTTTGGATGAAGAGCACGCTGAGAATCAGCATGCTGGCGACGGTGACAACGATCACACATACGGTCATGTGCGTCATTCGCGTACGTATCGATCGCATTCGTTGCACCACACCTTGTCCCAGAGGCATTCGGACTGATTATTTGGATGCATTCATCATTAGCATATATCATCATAAGCATACCAACGAGAGATGTCCCCACCCAAGAGGGCCTTGGATGGGGACAAAGGAAGGAGTCGTCCGCGGTGGAAACGGGAAAGGACGCGCGGACGTGCAACCATGATGCATCCATTCCACGAACGAAACACGCTATGGTATCGTTCTCACAACAAATCGCCACAAATGTCAAATGCAACATGTGTTATATGGGCATATGTTAGAAGAGGCCCACGATCTTGCCTTCGGGGGTCACATCGATCCGCTCGGCGGCAGGAACGCGCGGTAGACCCGGCATCGTCATGATGTCGCCCGTGAGCGCTACGATGAAGCCCGCACCGGCACTGACCTTGAGGTTGCGAACCGTGAGCCTCCACCCATGGGGAGCACCGAGCTTCGTCTGATCGTCGGTGAAGGAATACTGGGTCTTTGCCATGCAGATGGGCAGGTTGCCAAAACCGAGCTCCTCAAGCTGCTTGAGCTGGTTGCGCGCCGTGCCGACAAGATCGACACCATCGGCGTGATACACCCTTCGCGCAATGGCGTTGAGCTTCTCTTCAATGCTCATATCGAGGTCGTAGGAGCATCGAAAGTCGTTGGGTTCGTCACACAGGCGCACAACCTCGTCTGCCAGTGCCCGGCCTCCTTCGCCACCCTTGGCCCACACCTCACTGAGCGCCACGTTGACACCCAGCTCGCGACACTTTGCCTCCACCAATGCAAGCTCGGCCTGCGTGTCGGTGGGAAACGCGTTGATGGCGACCACACAGGGAAGCCCAAAGACGTCACGAATGTTTGACACATGTTGCAAAAGGTTCGGCAGGCCCTCCTCGAGCGCCTCGAGGTTCTCTGCTGTCAGGTCGGCCTTGGAAACGCCGCCGTTGTACTTGAGGGCACGCACAGTTGCCACAATCACAACTGCAGACGGTGCGAGACCCGTGGCGCGACACTTGATGTCGAGGAACTTCTCCGCTCCGAGGTCGGCACCAAAGCCAGCCTCAGTAACCACGTAGTCGGCCATCTTCATGGCTGTGGTCGTCGCGATGACGGAGTTGCAGCCATGGGCGATGTTTGCAAAGGGGCCACCGTGCACGAAGGCGGGGTTGTTCTCGAGCGTCTGGACGAGGTTGGGCTTGATGGCGTCCTTGAGCAACGCTGCACAGGCACCCTCAGCCTTGAGGTCGTGCACCGTTACGGGCTTTCGGTCGTAGGTGTAAGCGACCACCATGCGTCCGAGTCGTGCCTTTAGATCGGAGAGGTCCGTGGCTAGGCAGAACGCCGCCATGACCTCCGACGCCACGGTGATGTCGAAGCCGTCCTGACGTGGCATCCCATCTACGATTCCGCCCATGCCATCGACCACATTGCGCAGCTGGCGGTCGTTCATGTCCACACAGCGGCGCCAGATGACGCGACGCGGGTCGATGCCTAGCTTGTTGTCCCACTTGATGGAATTATCGAGCATGGCGGCGATGAGGTTGTTGGCCGCACCTATGGCATGGAAGTCGCCAGTGAAGTGCAGGTTGATGTCCTCCATGGGAACTACCTGGGCATACCCACCGCCGGCAGCTCCTCCCTTCACGCCAAACACGGGGCCAAGGCTTGGCTCACGCAGACAAAGCATGGTCGGGCGACCGGTAAGGTTCAGGGCATCCGCTAGGCCGACCGACGTGGTGGTCTTGCCCTCTCCAGCCGGCGTCGGGTTGATGGCGGTCACGAGAATGAGCTTCGCGCGGGCGGGCAGCGCGGACATCGAATTGATGTCGACCTTCGCCTTGTACCTCCCATAGTGCTCGAGCTGGTTCTCCGAGAGGCCCGCCTTGGCAGCCACCTCAGTGATGGGAAGCATCGTGGCCTCCTGCGCAATCTGGATGTCGCTCTTGAATTCTGCCATCACATGCTCCTCGCATCCTTTGCTATCCTGACACAGAGTACGATTTTAACCGTCTATGCCCGTATCGCAACCAGATTAAGGAGTATCGCCATGCCGGTCATCCACACGTATTCGTCCACGCCCATCCCCGCCGACGCGCGCGAGAGCCTCAAGGCTACCTATGGGAACGCCATCGCATCCGTTCCCGGGAAGAGCGAGACGTGGCTCATGTGCCTCTTTGACGAGAACGTTCCCACCTACCACGGTGGCACCAACGACGCGCCTGCCGCCTATGTGACGGTCGATGTCTTTGCGCGTGAGGCGGTCCCACGCGCCGCATGGAACGCCATGACCCCCGTCATCTGCGATGCGCTCAACGATCAGCTTGGCGTCGATCCGGCCCGCATCTACATCAAGTACGGCGAGACCGCGAACTTCGGATGGAACGGCATGAACTTCTAAGGCAGCAAACGTGGCAGGCCACCCGACGCGGCTGGCGCATGACCGGCGGCCTGCCCTCTCGTTATCCCCGCTGTCAGCTAATTCCGAGGAGAGAACTCCAGCTCGTCGGCAACGAGGGGAAGGTCCCGAACATCAGCGATGGTAAAGCCACCCATGAATGTCCGCCTATTGTAGTAGCGGTCGAGACCAGCGATCACGGCATCTATCTGCTCCACGATTCCCTGAATCTCGGCAGTGACGGTGCCGTCGTGCTCGTTTCTCACCCAGCCCGTCGCACCGGCCGCATTGGCAAGGTTCGTGATGGTAAACCGGAAGCCAACCCCCTGCACCATTCCCGAAAACCGATAGCGACGGCGCAGCTTGGGGCCCAGTGGCGCACGATCACCCTCCTGCACACCTTCCACCATCGATCCACCTCCCCCTTCGGCGAGTGCACGAACCTGTTCGAGCTCGGCACGAACCATCTTGTCCTCCGCAGTGCCGCCGCCATCGACGAGCTCGCGCAAAAACGAGAGAAGACCCATACGCACCTCCGAGCCTCGATTCCATCGTGTGTCATTGTATCCCTCCCGAAGCATGGATTCGCTGCGAAGGTGTACCATGGGCACTTCCTTCGGCCACGATCATCGGAATCGAGGAACCTGCCATGCATGACGAGAACTGCATCTTCTGCAAGCTAGCCACCGGGGAAATCCCCACAAACAAGGTGTACGAGGACGAGCAGTGCATCGCGTTTCGCGACATGGAGCCCCTCATGCCCACCCACGTGCTCATCATCCCCAAAGACCACTACCGCGACATCACCGACGACGTGCCTCCCGCGACGCTCGGGCACTGCTTCTCCGTCGTCAAGACAATCGCCGCGCAGGAAGGCCTCGTAAACGGCTTCCGCATCCTCGTAAACACCGGTGACGATGCGAGCCAAAGCGTCAAGCACTTCCACATCCACATCTTGGGCGGCGGCCACATGCCACGCCCCAACGATCAGGACTGGGGCGAGTTCGCGACCAACGCGGGAAAGTTCTACAAGGCCTAGGTCTCGCCGACAATCGACCCGCAAGGAATCATGAGTTACAACGGCCCGCTGGGGTAACCCCAGTGGGCCTCATTCGGGGCCGCCTTCTAGCGAGCCGGCGGCAGTGC
This sequence comes from Atopobiaceae bacterium, assembly GCA_017533825.1. Lineage (GTDB taxonomy): Bacteria > Actinomycetota > Coriobacteriia > Coriobacteriales > Atopobiaceae > RUG440. The sequence goes on from JAFWIE010000017.1 coordinate 51,339, forward strand.
CTGCACTGCCTCCTTGGGAAGCCCCAGTATCTGCGCAATCTGCATGACTGCGATACGGGCATCCTGCTTGTATACCGGGTTTGTGGGCAACGTGTCGTAGCTGTAGTCAGCGAGCATCTGGGGACGATAGCCATGGTCGCGTCCATAGAGGCTGGCAACGGTGTTGTACACGGCCTGCCCCCACCGCTGGTGATACGATGAAGTGACGATGGTCATGGTCTCCATGCCAGCCTGGCGCAACATCTCCATGGTATTCAACGCGTTCTCCGCCGTCGTCATGGCACGCTCATCCACGAGGATGCGGCCCTCGTCGATGCCACAGACGTTGACGAGGTAGTCCCTCATCAGACCGGCCTCCGTATTTCTCGCGGAATTGTTCTTGCCCGTTGCCCCTCCGGAGCATACGAGCACCGTACTCGGGAAGGTGCGCGCCGCCGCCGCGGCAGCCTCGCAGCGTCTCTTGAGCTCGTCCTGCATCTGGCCGTCCTTCAGCTCGTACCCGAGCACCACGAAGGCGTGCGTCGGGGAATCCACCAGCCCCGCCTGCTCAAGCTCGGGGGCAAACTCTTGGCCACCCCACAGGCACAGCTGGTAGCTCTTATCCAAGTACACGCGCTTCCAGTGCGCAGTCACATCCCGCAGGACCTCGGCATCGTTCTGCCCATCTGTCAGCACGGCCTCAAGGTCCGCATCGATGACCTGTTCAGAATCGGCGGCAGGTGTTTCGTACGCATAGACAAGGTCGCTCAGCAACTTGACTACGTTGGCCGAGTGCGGGTCGAGTTCCACGGCAGCCTCCTCCGGAATAGCACCATCATTCGACGAGCCCTCAACCGCAGGGCCGCCCCCGCAACCCACGGCAAGCGCGGCAAAGACAAACAGGCTGACGGCCACAACGATCAGGCGATTCACACGCGTTCTCATGATGCATCTCGATTCTCTTCATGCAACAATAATCACCATCCGATACTACCACGCAAGGAGGAACCCATGCAGTCGCAAGACGAAGCACGTGCCTGGTGGAAAGAGGCCGTGATCTATCAGATTTACCCGCGCAGCTTTGCCGACAGCAACGGCGATGGAATCGGAGACCTCAATGGCATTACTGCACATCTCCCCTACCTCGCCAAGCTTGGCATCGACGTCATCTGGCTCAGCCCGGTGTATGCCAGCCCCAACGACGACAACGGCTACGACATCAGCGACTACCGGGCCATCATGGACGAGTTTGGCACGATGGAGGACTTCGACTACCTCCTCACCGCTGCCCATCGTCTGGGCATCAAGATCGTGATGGACCTCGTCGTCAACCACACGTCCGACGAGCACGCATGGTTTGTCGAGAGCCGCTCGTCAGCCACGAACGACAAGCGCGACTGGTACATTTGGCGCGATCCCGTGGACGGACGCGAGCCCAACGACTGGCAGTCGGTCTTCTCAGGTCCCGCCTGGGAGCTCGATGAGGCAACCGGGCAGTACTACCTCCACTGCTTCAGCCGCAAGCAACCTGACCTCAACTGGGACAACCCCGCCGTACGCGATGCGGTATTTGACATGATGACCTGGTGGTGCGAGAAGGGCATCGACGGGTTCCGCATGGACGTCATCTCCATGATCAGCAAGGATCCGAGCTTTGCGAACGGACCCTTAGGGACACACGTGTGTAACGGACCGCACGTGCACGAGTACTTACAGGAGATGCGCACGCGCGTCCTCAGCCGCTTCGACTTGCTCACCGTGGGCGAGACCGGCGGGGTCACCATCGACGAGGCCAAGCGTTACGCCAACGCCGACGGCTCCGAACTCAACATGGTCTTTGAGTTCGACCACGTGGATGGTGATGCGACGACGTCAGGCAACCTCTATGACAAATGGGGCTACGCCAAGCCACAGCTCCCCGCGGTGCGCGGTATCTTTAACCGCTGGCAGCTCGGTCTCGAGGGCGTGGCATGGAACAGCCTGTACTGGGACAACCACGACCAACCGCGCGTGGTCTCACGCTTTGGAGACGATCGCCCCGAATGGCGTGTCCTCAGCGCAAAGATGCTCGCCACCTGCCTTCACATGATGAAGGGTACCCCCTACATCTACCAGGGCGAGGAGCTCGGCATGACGAACAAGCACTTCTCGGGTCCTGAGGAGCTTGTTGACGTGGAAGAAGTCAACGCTTGGCATGAGCTCGTCGAGGAGAAGGGCATTCTGAGCGCAGAGGAGCTGCTTCTCTGCTTCGACGCGGTCGCCCGCGACAATGCGCGCACCCCCATGCAGTGGGACGCCTCCCCCAACGCCGGCTTTTGCACCGAAGACGTCGAGCCTTGGCCTGCCGTCAACCAGAACTATCACCAGATCAATGCCGCGGCTTGCCTCGCCGACCCCGACTCGGTGTTCTACTACTACCAGGAGCTCATCGAGCTGCGCCACCGCAATCCAATCGTCGTGTACGGAAGCTTCCATCCTCTGCTCGAGGACAGCGACTCGATCTGGGCCTACGAACGACACCTCGGAGACCGCGTCCTCACCGTTGCGTGCAACTGGACCGACCGGGAGCAGCGCTGTGACCTCTGGGACGAGAATCCTGGAACGCGGCTCATCGGCAATTACACGACGCACGAAGACGGGATTCTCCTGCCTTACGAGGCCTACGTCACCGTACGCTAACGATTCCAGGCCCCATCAACGCGCACAGGATGTAGCGAAAGGGCCCACTCGACCGCGCGGGCGCACATCCGGAGAGGCAAAACCGGGGGCTGCGAGGTGGAATGTCCCCGCTGCCCCCGTCGTGGATTATTCATCGGCTATTCACCGGCGGGCTTCTCTGGGGGCTCGCCGTCGCCACTTGGCTTCTCCGGCGGCTCGCCATTGCCGCTTGGCTTCTCCGGAGGCTCGCCGCCCTGCCCCGGGCCTCCGGGGCCACCCTCACCCGGCTTCTCGGGCGGCTCGCCGTTGCCACCAGGACCACCCGTGGACTCACTCACCTGCACCTCGATGGGCTCACCCTCAGACGTTGTACCCTCCTCATAGGCAGCCTCGCCCACGGTAAGCACGAACCCGTTGAGCTTGATGGCGGCATCACCGCACGTCAGACTCGTGATGTAGGAGTCGGCAGCGAGCTCCCACGTGCTGCCATCCTCAACCTCGACATAGACCTCACCCGCTGCACCGTCAGGGTTGATTGAGCCAACGAACGTAGAGCCCTCCGAGAGGTACAGGTTGAGGTTGGACACCTCGTCCACAAGCATCGCTCCATCGAGCTGTTGCCCACGCGCCTTAAGGGTGACCTGGCCGCCATTGGACCCCTCGTTGCCCCACCCCGCTGCAGCCGCACGGAGGAAATTGCCTCCCGCATCCTCGTTGGTAATGCTCACGCCTTCGAGCCCAATGGTGCACACGGTGTTGTTCACAAAGAACACGTCGCCATGAGCATTGGTGATCGTGCCTCCCTTTGCTAGGAAGCTTGCTGCACCCTCGGCCGCGTCACCACTCATGGACTGGTAGATCATCACTGCCTGATACCAATCGGACTTGTCGCTGTTCTTTGAGGTGTTGCTGGCGACGAGGTCGCAGTCCGTGAGGGCCACCGAGTTCTTTCCTTCGACGACAACTCCCTGCGCCGAGGTCGACTCCAGCGAGGCGCCGGTGACCTGCACATCGGCCGTGGAATAGATAACGGGTGAGCCCATGCCATCGCTCGTGAACGATCCGCCCGTCACCTGCTGCAGCCCACCACCTCGGTCGGAGCGAATGGGCGCGGAAGAGTTGCCCACCGTGTGTGCCGTCACGTTCGACGCGATGAGCGTACCGCCCCCCGTGACCATGATTGCGCCAGAATTGTTGCTCGAGGTCTCGATGGTCGAGTTGCTGATGTTGATGGTTGAGCCCTCGCCATAGCTGAACACCGCGTTCGCATGCGCGCCGTTGGTAGTGACGGTAATGTCATCCAAGTTGAGCGTCGCGCCCTCTTCGGCGTACACTGCCGCATTCGTCCCGTAGAAGTCCGCCTCGTCACCGTCGTCGTCACCGGTCTTGGTAACGTCAACCGAGGCGTAGTCCGCCGTGGTTGCGCTGACGGCGATTGCGTGACCGCCGTTGCTGTCGTCCGTTATCGACTCGCGGGCACTCGGCTCGGCACTTGCTGCAGCACTACCCTCCGCTTCCGTCCGCGCCGCATCGTCCTGCCCTTCAGCTGCGCAGCCTGCTAGCATGGCAGCCATCGAGGTCGCCAAGGCGAAGAATCCCTTGCGCGTAGTGACAAACGTGAACATCGTGGCTCCTTTCCGTAGGCAGCACGGGAGGGACATTCCCTCCCGTGCCTGCGCCTCACTGGGAAACATCCCTTTTGGGAACAGTACCCGTGGCGCTTTCCCGTTGCTGAGGTAATGCTAGCAGCGCGACATTACAGAAACCTATAAGCTTGCAAGCTACACGATGCTTTTTGCTACCTTAACGTCATGCCACAGTAGCTCGTTGGATCCTACTCCTTCCCAAGATACTCCTCGAGGGTGATTCCCTGGCTCATGATCTCCTGCGCGACTTCCGGGTCATCCACATACCGGAAGTGCCACAGCTCGGGGTCGTATCCGGTAATGTCCTCCTTGCCGTCGAGATAGCGGAGGATGAATCCATGCTTTGCCATGACGCGGTCGAGCTCCTCAAGCTCCTCGGGATGAGCCTCCATCTGCTCGATGCTGCGCAGCTCCTCGCCGTTGACGATCAGAATCACGTCAATGGCGATGCCCGTCTCGTGCTCGGAATGGCCGCCCGGGGCAACGTGATCCGCCGCATATTGCTCGCCGAAGCTCTCAGCCTGTTCTGCGTAGATCGACTCCTGGGTCTCGCGACTGCGGTACGCAGAGTTGAGACAGGCGTGGATGCCCTCCTCCTCGAGCTCGTCTCGTGCGGATTCGTATGCCTCGGCCGTTTTGCGTTCGACAGTGTAGGTCTCGCCCAGCTGGTTCTCGACCTCAACGAGCTCGATGGAATCCAGCCAACCGTCGGGAATCGCATTCTCTTCATCGCGGTTGACGAGGAAGAGGTAGTCACCCGAGGCGACATGCCGCGTGCCTTCGCTTGAAGACTCGCTTGAATTCTCGCTCAAATCACCCTCTGTCTGGGTCACGGACTCCCCAGAAGCAGACGCCTGTGCCTCCGCGTTCTGCGGCTCAGCCGATTGCGCCTGCTGCGCGGCTTGCTCGTCGCTACTGCAAGAGGAGAGCAGCAGCACGTTCACCATACTCAGCACGATCAGCGCCACGACCGCGCCCATCCACACTACATTGCTCCGAAACCTCATCGCATCACCCATTGCGACCCCTTTCCGCTGCCCGTTTGCAATCATGTAAGACTAGACCTTACCTCAAGCGAAGAATCTAAGTGTTGACGAGAAACAACTCCAGCGATTTCCATGGGCAAGACAGAAGAAGGCCTCTGCCTTTGCCCATATTTGCTAGCATGGTGCTCCACACATGTAGCAACGAAACGCACCTACAAGAAAGCAAGGGAGAATCAGCATGAATGAGGACGAGGCTCGTCGCACTCGATCGAGCCAACAAGGCGAACCCACTCGTCGCGCGTCGAGCAGACGCAACCAAGGAGACTACCAAAGGACGGGTGCGAGAGGTGACGACAGGAGCCAATCGCGTCCGCGGCCCCAACGCAGGAGCGATGACCACGCGACCACCAGCGGCCAACCCAGGCGTAGACGCCCGGCGAGCGCTTCTCGAGGAGCTGCGACACGCACAGGCACGCAAACACGTCACCCACAGCAGCGAACCCGTGCCCAAGGTACGGGCGCCACAAGTCGTCACGCACAGGCAGGAGCGCCTCGCCAACACGCACACAAACCACTCGATCCGCGATCCCAACGCATACCTGCGGCGCAAGCGCAAGCCCAGCGTCGGCACTCCGCTGGCAACAACCAGCTGCACAACGCGATGCGCAAACGCCGCGGCAATCCCGCTCGCACCGCCGCCATCGTCACCGTCGCGGTCCTCATCATCGGCATCGGGGGCTTCTTCCTCATCCGCCACCTCACCACGAAGCACCTCGTGGTAAACGGTCGGGAGGTCACCGTCGCACGGAGTGCGACCCCGCGCAGCCTCGTCGAGGACGGTATCGTCGAGGCTCCGAAGCCCGGCAACCTGATGGCCGTCGACGGGTCGCTCCTCTCGAAGGGTGATGGCGACCTGTGCTCCGCCACCATCGATGGCACGACCTTGGGCGTTGACGAGGAGATACCCGCTGACTCAGACGTACAGATCGGTGACGGCGCCGATACCACGGAGGAGTACGATGAGAAGCAGGAGACCATTCCTTACGAGCGCGCCGAGGGCGACACGAGCTTCTCGGGGTATTGGAATGGGTCCATTCACCTCTTGAGCGACGGCGAGGACGGCCTGAAGACCACCAAGACCGGCAAGCAGTCTGGCAAGACCGTTGAGGAGGTCACCAAGCCCGCCGTCGACGCCGGTTACGTTATCTACTCGGCGAAGCCCGACGACAAGGTCATCGCGCTCACATTCGACGACGGCCCCTGGGACGAGTCCACCGAGGAAATTCTCGATGTCTTGGAGCAAAACAACGCCAAAGCGACCTTCTTTACCATCGGCAACCAGATCGAGGGTCACGAGGACCTGATCAAGCGCGCCGCCGAGATGGGCTGCCAGATCTGCACCCATACTTGGGACCACGCGGAAGGCAGCGGCGGCGGCACGGACATCGGCAATATGAGCTCTACCGAGCAGGTGCAGGAGGTCACGAAGGGCTACGCAGCCATCGAGGACGTCCTCGGCGAGGAACCGGACCATATCCTCCGTGCGCCCGGTGGCAACTTCAACGGAGACACCATCGAGAACCTCTGGGACTACGTGGACGTCGAGGTCGGCTGGGACGTCGACACCGAGGACTGGCGTAGGCCCGGTGCCGAAACCATAGCCGAGCGCATCCTCACCGTCTCCCCCGGCAACGTGGTGCTCATGCACGACGGAGGTGGCGACCGCTCACAGACCGTCGAGGCTCTCTCACAGGCACTTCCCAAGCTCGCTGACGAGGGCTACAAATTCATCACCGTCAACGAGCTACTCGAGTACGGGATGCCCAAGTAGCATGCGAGCCGACTCCAAACCCCTTGGCATCGGTCCACGTCTGGTGCAGGCCTACTATGCGATTGTCCTCGCCGTAGGCCTGCTCTATGCCGCATTTATCAGTCCGTTCGGCGACCTTGGCTACGTATACGACCTCTCCATGTTGCGGGCCATCATCCAGATGGCAACCTCAGCACAAGCATTGTGGCTCATCTACAAGCGCGCGGCATTTGCACGCCGCTTCTGCATTGCCTCGACGCTTGTGTGCGTCGCACTCTCCGCTATCGACGGCATCGCCTGCGGAGGAAGCGCACCGGTATTTGCACGCCTTGGTGACTTTGCTACGGTCGCCCTCGTCGCCGTGGAATACGTCTTTGCCTGCACCGTCATTGGCTACCTCGCGCTCTCCGAGCATGTGGACGAGGTGCTCTGCGAGCCGCTCGACATGGAGCCGGAGGGAGAGGGCAACAGTTGGCAGCACCTGCGCTACTACAAGCGCCTTCACACTTGGCCGTTCTGGCGCGATACCATCATCTACTTCATCGTCTTCTCGTTCCTCGGTCATTGGGCAGAGATGCTCTTCTGTCGCCTCATCGTGGCAGGCGTCTTCATGGGTGGCTACGATCCGACCAACGCGATGCTCTGGGACCAGTGGCTCTTCCCTTTCTCTGCGGAGGGAACGGCGCTTGCCATGGTCGTGCTGCTGCTTCACCCTCTCATGCGCCGTATATCGTTTCGGTTCCACGGACGCAAGCTGCCCACGTTCTTCTGCTCGTTCCTCGCGAACGCCGCCGTCTGCACGGCCATCGACTTCTCGACCGGCATGGTAGCCAACCAGCACTACGAACTGTGGGATTACCGCGACATGCCGTTCAACTTCATGGGCCAGGTGTGCCTCCAGAACTCACTCGTCTACAGCCTTGCCGCAACGATCATCGTGTTCTGGGTTTACCCCGCCATGGACCGCGGTCTGCGCAAGATGCCCAAGGCATATGCGGACATGCTGTTCATCGGCCTCGTTGGCTTCTACCTCTTTGAGGCTTCGCTACACTTCCTCGACTTGTAAGGTAGAATGGATGCATCCGACTACCCTTTGATTATCCGCACACGTCACCTGTTCAGAAAGGCCCCACCATGGATCAAGAGACCATCGCTCCTGAGGACGAGTCCCTGCTCGACAACGTTCGCAAGATCGTGGGTGGCGTCGCCACACTCGTCGCACTGATTGTCCCGGTGCTCATCATTCGCAAGCTCGTCAAGACCATTGAGCAGAGCGACAAGTACAAGGCCGTCGAGAACGCCCTCTCATAGCGAAGAACCGGCCAGAGCGGTTCTCGGAGAACGCTTCCCTTCGGGCCACCAGCCCCGGAGACGGCCCCCTTCGTGCCACCTATCACGTTGCGCCTATGCCTCCCATTGGCTCCTATAGAGCTAGGCATAGGCGCTTAGACGCTCAATTGCCTTCGGACGCAATCATGCCAAACCGAGGCGTTCCGACAGCTCCAACCATTCCGTCTCCAGCTCGTCGAGCCGCGCGACGGCAGCATCCACATCAGCCTGACGCTTGACCAGCAACTCGAAGTCGGTAGGATCGGTCTGTGCCAAGACCGCACGCAGACGATCGGGCTCGTCCTCGAGCTTTGCCATTTTTCGTTCCACGGAATCGAGTCGCTTCTTGAGCTCGCGACGTTCTGCGTTGCTCAGCCCCTCGTGTGCCTGCGCCTTCTCGCGACGCTGCCGTGGCGCAGCCGCGACCCGCGCACCACGTGCGTCGAGGCGCTCGAGATACTCGTCCACACCACCCGGACAATGCGTGAGCTTCCCGTCCACGAGCGCGAACTGGTCGTCCGTGACGCGCTCCAGCAGCGAACGGTCGTGGCTCACCATCACCAGCGTGCCCGGCCATGTGTCGAGCAGGTCTTCCACGGCGACGAGCATGTCAGTATCGAGGTCGTTGCCCGGCTCGTCGAGAATCAAGACGTTAGGCTCTTCCATTAGCACGCACAGCAGCGCAAGTCGGCGTCGCTGGCCTCCCGAGAGTGATCCCACATACGTCGGGAAATCCGAACGCGCGAACCCGAGCCGCTCGAGCAACTGCTCGGGCGACTGCTCCTTGTCGCCCACCCGGTACGAGCGCTTGAAGCGGCCAAGCAACTCCTCCACACGCCAGTCGTCAAACTCGGAGAGACGCTCGAGCCGCTGGCCCAACTGACCGAAGTGCACCGTCTTGCCGACCTTCACCCATCCCGCGTCAGGCGCCTGCTGCCGACTCAGGACACGCAGAAGGGTCGTCTTCCCCGCGCCGTTCTCGCCCAAGATGCCCACGCGTTCACCGGGACCAAGTATCCACGAGATGCCATCCAGCACCACGAGTTCTTCGCCGTTCGCCTGAGGGTACGCAACGCGGACGTCGCGCAGTTCCACGACCTGCTTGCCAAGCCGCGTCATGGCCATCCGCTGCAGCTCTAGCTGATTTCGCAGAGGTGGGTCCTGCTCCACCAGAGCCATCGCGGCCTCTATCCTGAAGCGTGGCTTGCTCGTACGGGCCTTTGCCCCATGTGCAAGCCAGTTGAGCTCCTTGCGCAAGATGTTCTGCCGGCGCTCCTCCGCGACGGCTGCTTGGCGCTGGCGTTCGACGCGCTGCTGCACATATGCCGAGTAGCCGCCCTCGAAGGGCTCCACGAGACCGTCGTGGACCTCCCACATGAGCGTGCAGACCTCATCGAGGAACCAGCGGTCGTGCGTCACCACCAGCAGAGCACCGACGCCTTGCGGCCAGCGACGCCTCAGGTGCCCTGCCAGCCACCGGATGGTGTGCAGGTCGAGGTGGTTCGTCGGCTCGTCGAGGCACAGCACATCCCAATCGCCGATAAGAAGCCGTGCCAAGTCCGCACGCCGGCGCTGTCCTCCCGAGAGGTCGCCCACGCGCCCGTTCCAATCGAGGTCGCCAACGAGTTCGGCGATTATCTCGCGCGTGCGCGCCGACGCGGCCCATTCGTGCGTCGCGGCATCTCCCACGACGGCGTCCCCCAGCGTAGCGTCATCGTCGAGCTCGTCCTTCTGTCCCAGCAAACCCACCGAGACGCCCCCGCGGAAGGTCACCTTGCCCGCATCCGGCTCCAGCGTCCCTGCCACAACGGAGAGAAGCGTCGACTTGCCGTCCCCGTTGCGACCGACTATGCCGATACGATCGCCCTCGAACACCGAGAGCGTCTGATCCACCAGAACGCGCTTGCCTGGCCACTCGTGCGAAATGCGCTCCCCGCCGATGAGGATGCCCATGCTATGCCGCCTCCCTTGCGATGCTGCGCAGCAGCGCTATCTCGGACGCATACCCCTCAAGCACGTTTGGGGTCTCCAGAATCATGGGCAGACCTGCCAGTCGCTCGTTGGTCACCACCGCCGTGAAGGTCTCCACCCCCAGCGCGCCCCTGCCGATCTTCTCGTGGCGATCCTTGTGCGAGCCACGCGGATTCTTCGAGTCGTTGAGGTGCAATGCCTTGAGACGCTCCAGCCCGATAACGCGATCGAACTCATCGAGTACTCCGTCGAGCTCCTCGCGGATGTCGTAACCACCGTCCCACACATGACAGGTATCGAGGCATACGCCGAGTAGTTCGCCCTTCGCGCAGCCGTCGATGATGCGAGCCAGCTCCTCGAAGGTGCGGCCAACCTCACTGCCCTTGCCTGCCATCGTCTCGAGCAGCACCGTCGTCGACTGCCCGGCTTCAAGTACCCCATCAAGACCCTCGCAGATGAGCTTGATGCCGCGGTCGGTTCCCTGACCCACATGACTGCCCGGATGGAAGTTGTAATAGTTGCCAGGTAGGCTCTCCAGACGCTCAAGGTCGTCTGCCATCGCCCGCCGCGCGAAGTCAACGACGGATGCCTTCGCCGAGCAGAGGTTCATGGTGTAGGGAGCGTGCGCGACAAGCGTACCGAAGCCCTCACGTTCCATGAGCTCACGCAAGCCCGCAACGTCTGCAGGGTCGAGCGCCTTCGCGTTGCCGCCGCGCGGGTTGCGCGTGAAGAAGGCGAACGTGTTCGCATCGATGGAGACGGCTGTTGCTCCCATGCGCGCGTATCCGTCTGATGTGGAGAGGTGGCATCCGATGACGAGGCGTCCCATGGCTAAAGCAACTCCGCCACGCGGTCCAGAAGGCGTCCCGCGACCTCGCGCTTGGTCAGTGTGGGCAAGTCCTCCGTGCCGTCAATGCTGACGAACGAGACACGATTGGTGTCGCGCCCAAAGCCTGAGTCCGCGCGGCTCACGTCGTTGGCCACAATCAGGTCGCATCCCTTGCGCTCGAGTTTTGCCTGCGCATTGAGTGCGAGATCGTTCGTCTCGGCTGCGAAGCCCACCACCACGCGACGCTTCCCGCCAGCGAGCTTCGTCGCACTGAGCTCGGCCAGAATGTCTGCCGTCTCGACCAACTCTATCATGTCGAGGCGTTCGTGCGCCTTCTTGAGCTTGTGGTCGGCAACAACCCTCGGAGTGTAGTCGGCGACGGCTGCCGCACAGATGGCGACATCGGCATCAGCGAAAGCGGCAACTGCCGCATCGTGCATCTGAGCAGCAGAGACCACGTCGACGCGCTTGACGCCTTCCGGTGCCGCCATTGACGTCGGACCAGAGACGAGCGTCACCTCTGCGCCCCTGTGCGCCGCCTCCTCGGCGATGGCAAAGCCCATCTTGCCGCTCGAGGCATTGGCAATGTAGCGGACCGGATCGATGGCCTCATGGGTAGGTCCCGCCGTTATTAGCACGCGCACTCCAGCAAGCGATGTCGCACCGGCATTCGTCGCCGAGCCCGTCTCGCCCGCCACTGCTTCCCGCACGGCCTTGAGAACCGCATCGGCAATCACCTCCACCGGCGCAAGCTTTCCCTCGCCCACGTCATCACATGCCAGCCTGCCAGACACCGGCATGACGAGCTGCACGCCCCTCTCCATAAGCGTTGCCACGTTTGCCTGGGTGGCAGGCGCCTGCCACATGTGGACGTTCATGGCAGGCGCCACAATCACGGGCGTCGCAGCGGGAACCGCAAGCAGCGTTGCACTCACAAGGTCGTCGGCAAGGCCATAGGCCATCTTTGCCATCATGTTCGCAGTGGCGGGCATCACGAGCACCGCATCCGCCCAACCGGCATTCTCCACGTGGGGTATGGCCGATCCAGCGTAGTCAAAGAGGTCGGTGGCAAGCGGCGTGTGAGTCAATCCTTCCCACGTTGCCCTTCCCACAAAGTGCAGCGCCCCCTCAGTCGAGGCCACGCGCACCGTGCATCCCGCACGTTGCAGCGAGCGCAGTACCTCGATGGCTTTATACGCGGCGATGCCACCACACACGCACAGCAACACCCGCGCGCCATCCATCTGCGTTCTGTCATTGAGCATATGCTGTCTCTATTCTATTAGTCGAGGTCAAACATTCCCTCCGTCACGAGCAAGCGGTGGCAATACGGGCACTCCGCGATTCTCGGACCACGCTTGAGGTCGCCAAACACGCTCGGTGAGATGGTCACACGGCATACCGAGGGGACGTTCCCCCGCAGACGCTCGACGGCAAGTCCGCCGAACTTCTTGATTGCCGCATCATAGCGCTCGAGCACACCCGGGGTGATGTTCACGAGCAGCGACTCGCGCTCTAGCGAAAGCTTGCGGACGTCGCGCTCGATGTCTGACGTCTGCTCCCTCAGACTCATCACCAAAGCTTCTCCCTCGCTGCACAGCTTGTCGTCCAATGCACGGGCGTTCTTCTCGGCAAGACGGGCCTTCTCCAGACGTGCGACCAGGTCTTTGTGCTGGAACTCACGCTTCTCGAGCTTCTTAGCAAGAGAGGTGAGCTGCGCCTCGAGGTTTTGCACGTCGCGATAACCCACTTCGCCCGACTCGTACTTGGCCTGTGCCTCGTCGACGAGCTCATGCATCCGAAGCTGGGCCCTCTCGTTCTCGTCGAGGTCCATCTCGGCGTCCTTGCGCTCGCCAACAATCTGGCGCGTCTGGACCGCAAGCTTCTTGCGCGCGGCCTGCACCGCCTTGATCTTCTTCATCTGCGGCATGGAGGCAAGCGTCTTCCTATGTCGCATGAGCGCCAAGTCTATCTCCTGCAACTTGAGCAGAGCTTCGGGCTCCATCATCGCATACCTCCATACTGCCGGAAACGTCCCTCCCATGGTACACGAAATACGACCGATTTCCATCCTCCGTGAGACGCACGTGGATGAGCGCCCGTCGTCTACAACAGCTCAAGCGCGCTAGCGGCATTTGCCTGAATGCGTAGGCGCGACAAGGGGTCCGGACTCTCGAGGTAGGCCCACGACATGCTGGCCATCTTCCGTCCGTCACATTCGGCAGACACGACGTTTCCCTCCGTGTCCGTGTTCAGCATGAGTTCGTAGGTATGGGTAGTTGCAGCAGCATCCTCTTCGGTGTCAGTCGCGTCCTCGTCGTCCGATGGGAAGGTCTTGGTCACCGTTACGCTCTTTGGCACGTCGCCTTCGTAGGCAATGTCGTAGGTCCGAATCTCGCTGGGCGCGTCCTCGCCAGACTTGGTACGCTCGTAGTGCACCAAGTTGCCTCGTTCGTCATAGTCGTAGACCTCCAATGTGTCGGCGAAGTCGCGGCCTTCGACCTCCTTGCGCCTGATCGTCCCGTCATCTCGGTACTCCAGCGCATAGCGAACCGTGCGATCACCCGACTCCCATATGCGGGGAATCTGTTCACCGCGTGCAGTATAGGTGGCCGAGAGCCCGTCATATTCTGGCTGGAACGTGGCCTCGTGCGTGCCTGAGTCGCTGTTCTCGCCAAAGTTTCCCATGGTGAGCGTGTAGGAGCACTCATAGGAGAGGCCATCATCGGACCACGTGCAGTAAAGGGTCTGCCCACTCACGATGTTTACCGCGTTGGTACTCTCTCTCGACTCCACGATTTGGCCCCGCTCGTTGTACTCGTACCTATAGTTGCAGAAACCGTAGTGGTACGGCGCCTGTCTGCCTTTAAACGAGGAAAGTGCCCACGTTCCCCGCTCGAAGATGGACGGCTCTTCATCTGTCTCGTCGCGCTTGGCACTGCATGCAGTGCATACGGCAAGCATCCCCACAACCAAGCTTGCAAGGACAAGGATATGAACAGTGCGCTTCATGTGCACTTCCTTTCTTCTGCCGCATCGGAACGCATGCCAAGCTCCGTGATTCAGCCGCTACCGTCCGCCTTAGCCCGCACTTGTACCACGCGCGAAGAGAACCTCGTCAGTGTATACCCACGCGCCGCTCTCATCCTTCTCCATGGCGTTGATGGCAATGGGAAGAGCGCCGGGCATGTCAGCAACGCCAAAGATGGCACGCAGCGCCGCGGGGACGTTCGCGTTGATTGCGCGCATGCTCCCGGAATCGCTTTCGCCGGTGGGATCGACGTCGAAGCCGGACGAGAGATAGCAGCATACGATGGCATCTGCGTCGAGGAAGCGTGCCGCGTCCACGGGAAGATTGTCGGAGAGCATTACGAACTTCGCGCTGGCCTCGCGTGCCTCCTTGAGCGCACGGCCAACACCCTGCACGCGAGCATCTGTGTCCTGCAGCGCGTCAAGACCTGCCCACGTGGTACTGAGGCATACCACGTACTGCGCCCGTGCGATGGCATCCGACAGGCCATCCGACCAGACGAGCTCGCCCTTGCCCAGGTCATAGTAGCGGTCTACGTAGATGTGAGCATCCGCGCTCTCTGCCCCCGTCACCTTGCCCGTAATGGCGTTCTCCACCCGCGCGTTCGGGTCGACGTCGCCCCGTCCCATGAGCTCGGAAAGCGCATAGCCAATCGGTGTGGCATCACTCTCGGTGCGACCAAGGATGACGACGCTTGCGCCTTTGCCGGGAACCGGCAGCGCCCCGTCGTCCTTGAGCAGGGTAACGGCCTTCTCCGCGATGTCACGCTCGATGTCATGATGCTCTGCAGACCCCACGCACTCCTTCGCCTTCGCGATGGCCTCCTCCACGCCTTGTCCGCTCACGTCCAGGTCGAGGACGCCGCAGGCCTCCTTGAGATTGAGGATGCGCCTCACCGAGTCGTCAATGAGTTCCTCTTCTATCGCACCCGAGGTGACCTTCTTCGCAATGCCCGCGATGTAGTCCTCGCACCACGTCACCTTCTCCTTGCCGTTCAGATCGACAGGCAGCAGCAGGATGTCGCAGCCCGCAGCGATGCACTTCTCGGCAACGTTGACGTAACCCTCGAGCGTACGTCCACCAGGCAGGATGGCGTCGCCCGTACCTGGCTCATCGAAGAACTGATCCATCTCGAGCGCATCGGTCATGACCACGCCCTCGAAGCCCAGCTCCTCGCGGAGCATCTTGCCCACGATCTTTGGTGAGATGGTTGCGGGATAATAGCCCTTGGTCTTGCCATCGGCCAGCGTGACCCCGTCATCGATGTTGGGGAAGGTGCATGCGGAGACCATGACCATGGCGGCACCGTTATCGATAACCGCCGCATATGGTATGAGCCCGCCCTCCTGCAGCTGCTCGAGCGTGAGGGAAACAGCCGTCGGATCATCGCTTCCGTCGCCTGCACCAGGAAAATGCTTGTAGCACGTGACGACACGGGATTTGTCGAGGCCATAGGAAAAGCCCAAGGCGCAGTCCGTCACGACCTGCGGATCATCCGAGAACACGCGCGTGCTCATGCCAGCATCGGCAAGATCGGTGATGATGTCCACGCACGGGGCGAGGTTGAGGTTGATGCCAAGCGCAGAGAGCTCCAGGCCCAAGATGGTGCCTGTATCGCGCGCGTTCTGCGCGGCGGCATCGCCAGTTGCCCCGATAGCCATGCTGCCCGTGCCACGCGTACCCATGGAAAGGCGCGCCACCGACCCGCCTTCCTGGTCGGCAGCCACGAAGTAGGGAATGGTGGTCATCGTGCTCGCGTCCACGCCCTTGGCATTGTTTACTTGAAGGTCGCTCACCAGACGTAGCGTCTGCTCGGTGTCGACAACGTTCGAACCGAAGAGAATTACTCCTCCGTACTGGTGCTTCTGTAGTGCGGAGGCAAGGTCGGGCACAGCCGAGAGATCGGTCACGCCGTTGCCCTCGCCCTCCCACGTGCGGATAGCGGGCATAATCATCTGCGCGATCTTCTGCTCGAGTGACATCGCCGCAACGATGCCGTCCACGCGCTCACTGGCAGAGACGGACGAGGCTTCGGAGTCTGTGGACGTGCCATCCACCGGCGATGACGCACAGGAGGTGCCTACGAGCGCGGCGGTGCCCGCAATAGCCGAAACGAACGATCTTCTGGTTATTGACATCGCCATGGTTGCTCCATTCCAGATTCAGCTACGCAGACATGTTCACCACTTCAAGAAGTGCTTCGGCGAAGCGGTCGAGGTCCTCCTGCGAGACCCGTTCGTCGAACGAGACGCGCAGCGAACCCGAGGAGAGAAGGCCCGAGACGCCCATGGCCGAGAGAACGTGGCTTGGCGCCGTCTGCCCGCTCGCACACGCGGAAGCTGCCGAGACCTCAAAGCCCCTCGCATCGAGCTGAAGCACGAGCGACTCGGAGTCGATGCCCTCGATCAGAAGGCTGACGATGCCCGGCAGGCACGCGATGCCTACATCCCGCGCGACCGTCGGCGTGATGCGCGACGAGCCGCACACCGCCTCATAGAGGCGCTCTGCCCGCTCTGCCACCACCCGGCACTTCGCGTCCATCCCCTCGCAGCAGGCGCGCGCCGCGGCTGCAAGCCCCAGCGCACCTCGCACGTCTTGGGTGCCGGGACGAATCTCTCGCTCCTGCCCCCCACCGTGCATAAGCGGGCGCACAAGCACGCGCATCCGCACGAAGAGCGCCCCCGTGCCCACCGAGGCGCCGATTTTGTGCCCCACCACGCCCACGGCGTCGCAGGCGCGCACGTCAAGCGGCACCTTGCCAAATCCCTGCGCTGCGTCGGTATAGAAGAGCGCTCCAGCGTCGTGCGCGACACGCGCGAGCTCTCCGATGGGCTGCAGCACGCCCGTCTCGTTGTTGGCCGCCATCACCGATACGAGCGCCACGTCGGGACCCAGCAACGGACGCAGTGCCTCCGCTTCAATGCGACCAGCACGGTCCGGCCCAACCGTCACGACCTCAAAGCCGCGGTCGCGCAGGGTCGGCGCAACATCCAGGCTGGAATCGTGCTCAATGGCAGAGATGATGACCCGCGTGCGTCTGCGGTCCCTCCCCCGCGCACCGAGCGCCATCCCCACAATCGCGAGGTTGTTGTTCTCCGTCCCGCCAGAGGTGAAGACCACCTCCATCGGCCTGAAGCCCCCGCCCAAGCAGCGGGCCAGGTCGCGACGCGCGCTATCAAGCGCTCGCGCAGCCTCGCGTCCGGCAGTGTGGAGGGAATTTGGGTTGGCACCCGCATACGAACTCACTTCGTACGCACGCTCTGCATCAAGCGCCTCCGCGCGCATGGGTGCGGAGGCCGCATAGTCGAGGTACACGCGCCGGACGTTCGTCGCGCTCATGGAACGTTACCTCATCGCGAGGCCGCGCATACCCGCCTCGCGCATCTCTTCTACGGCACGTGCATGGTCGGGCGCGCCAAAGACGGCACTGCCGCCCACCAGCACGTCGGCTCCAGCCGCCACGACCTGTGCGGCATTCTTTGCAGAGACACCACCGTCAATCTCTATGAGAGGACGAACCGCATGGCTGCGGCACAGTGCCGTGAGCTTGTACAGCTGCGTAAACGTGTGCTCAATGAACTGCTGGCCCGAGAAGCCGGGGTTGACGGACATCACGAGCACCATGTCCAAGTGGTCAATGATGGCATCAAGCGAAGAGATGGCCGTCCCCGGGTTGACCGCAACCGCCGCGCGTCGTCCGTAGCGATGAATCTCGTCCACGATGCGGTGTGCATGCTTGGCCGTCTCCATATGGAAGGTGAGGATGTCGGCGCCTGCCTCAAGGTAGTCGCGGTACACCTCGTCTGGATTGCTCACCATCATATGCACGTCCACCATGAGGTCGGTGCCGCGCTTAACGGCCGAAAGGAGACCGGGACCGAACGAGATGTTGGGCACGAAGTCCCCATCCATCACGTCGTAGTGAATGAAGTCGGCATTGGAGACGCTCTCGAGCTCCGCGCCGAGGTTGAGCATGTCGGCGGCGAGTATGGACGGGGAAATTCTGACTTGGTGTGCCATGTGCTACTCCTCTACGATTCGACGGACACTTCTCGTCAGTGGTTAGGATGTGAACCCATAGAACTCCTCCTTGGAACGCCTGAGCAGAAGCCCGTCGATGGCCTCAGCTACGGGCACGTCCTCAAAGAGAATGGCATTGACCGCACGTGTGATGGGAATCTCCACGTCGTTCTTGTCGGCGACCTCGATGATGGACCTCGTGGCCTGCGCGCCTTCCACCACCATACCCGTACGCGCTTGGTATTCCTCAAGCGAAACGCCACGGGCGAGCTCTTCTCCAAAGGTGCGGTTGCGCGAATGGCGAGAGGTGCACGTGGCGATGAGGTCACCCATTCCTGCCAGCCCCATGCACGTGAGCGGATCGGCACCCATCGAGACCGCAACGCGCGTCACCTCGGCCAGGCCACGCGTCATGAGTACGGCAAGCGTATTGTCGCCAGCGCCCAGCTCGGCCGCGATGCCGCAGGCGATGGCAATAACGTTCTTCTCGGCGCCACATACCTCGATTCCTCGCACGTCGGCACTCACGTATACTCTGAAGGCGGGGCACACCAGCAGGTCTCGGAAGTACTCCGCGACCTGGCGATTGCACGAGGCGATCACCGCAGCCGAAATGGTGCCTTTGCTCACCTCTTCCGCATGGTTCGGCCCACTGAGGACGGCAATGCGCTCCGGTCCGCCCAGCTCGTCCGCAACGACGTCTGCCATGAGAGAGCCCGTCCCATGCTCCACGCCCTTCGTGAGGATGAGAAGCGGCAGATCCGGGTGCACGAACGGCGCAAGCTTGGCGCAAGTCGCGCGAAGGAAGGGTGAGGGAACGGCGAGCAGGAGCGCTTCCGCCCCAGCCGTCGCCGCCTGCATGTCGCAGGTCGCACGCACGTTGGGCGCGACTTCGAAGTCCGTGAGTTGTCGCGGATTCCTCCGCTCCTCGTTGATGCCGCGAGCCACCTCCGGCTCGTGCGACCATACCAAGACCTCGTCCGCATGGGGAGAGAGCAGGCGCGTCACGCCCGTGCCCCACGAACCAGAGCCTATCACCGCGACCTTGCGCGTCATCGACCCGCCCCCTTCTTGTCCTTCCCCACCGAGAAGCGACGCTCCTCACCGCGCACAAGCCGACCGATGTTCTCGCGATGTGCAAGGATGACTACGATACTCACCAAGACAAGCGGAATGATGGCAACCCCGCGGACGCCAAAGATGAGCCCAAAGATGGGCACCGACGCCGCGGCCGCAACCGAACCAAGCGACACGAGGCGCGTGGGGATGACTAGAATCAGAAAGACCGCAAACATGCTCAGTCCCATGGGCCAATACAGACCCAGCGAGGCACCGAGACCCGTCGAGATACCCTTACCACCATGGAAGTGAAGATACGGGCTGAACACATGACCAAAGACACACGCCATGAAGAGCGTCGTGCCCACCCATGCGAAGGGCCTATCGATTGCGAGTGCCGAGACGTCGCCACCGAGGCACAGGGCTGCGATGATGAATCGGAAGAGCGGCACGCAGATGGCGCCCTTCCCCACGTCGCAGGCAAAGGTCAGCGTGGCCGCCTTGCCACCAGCCGAGCGCGCGACGTTCGTCATGCCGATGTTGCCAGAACCCACCTTGCGTACGTCAACGCCACTGAGCTTTGCCGCAAAGAGCATG
Source organism: Atopobiaceae bacterium (assembly GCA_017533825.1). Taxonomy (GTDB): domain Bacteria; phylum Actinomycetota; class Coriobacteriia; order Coriobacteriales; family Atopobiaceae; genus RUG440. Next base: position 71,254 of record JAFWIE010000017.1, read on the forward strand.
CCAAACGGGATGCCGCAGATGAAGTACGACGCGACCGCCGCGATGCAGGTCGCCAGAACCAAACCACCCATGGCTACTCCTTCCTCCTGAACTTAAGTCGAATGGGAGTGCCCTCCAAGTCGATGCGCTCACGCAGGCGATTCTCGATGAAGCGCTCGAAGTTGTCGTCCACCAGATCCGGGGCGTTGCAGAAGAACGCAAAGACGGGCGGGCACGTCGCGGGCTGCGTCGCATAGTTGAGCTTGAGACGTCGATTGCCCTTGGTGATGGTGTGCCCACTGGATCGAATCTCGTCGAGCAGGGCGTTGAGCTTAGACGTCTGCACGCGACTCGCACGAGCCTCCCCCGCACGCTTCGCGGCGTCAAGCACACGCATGCAGGCGCGACCCGTCAGCGCGGAGATGCGCACCACCGGGACCCAACTCGCGTGGGCGAGACGGCGGTCCACCGACATCTGCACTTCCTCACGATGCTGCTCGGTATCTACGAGGTCCCATTTGTTGAGGCACAGCACCAAGCCGCATCCTCGCTCGACCGCCATCGTGGCGAGCTTCTGGTCCTGCTCGGTGACGCCCACCGAGGCATCAACGACGAGCAGGCACACGTCCGCCTCGTCCATGGCCATGAGACCGCGCACCATGCTGTAGTACTCGACGTCCTCGTGCACCTGCGAGCGCTTCCGCATTCCCGCCGTATCCACAAGCCTGAAGCGCGCACCGTCGTGTTCCACCACGACGTCCACGGCATCGCGCGTGGTCCCTGCCACGTCACTCACGATTGAGCGATTGTGTCCCACCAAGCGATTGGTGAGTGAGGACTTGCCCACGTTGGGCCGTCCGATGATCGCAACTGCCAAAGTGTCCTCATCGACGGTCTCCTCCTCGTCCGGTTCGGGTGGCAGCGCCGCCACCACTTCGTCGAGCAGGTCGCCCGTGCCATGGCCGTGACCGGCCGAGATGGGCATGGGCTCGCCGACACCCAGCTGGTAGAAGTCCCACGTGGCAAGCTCGTTCGACGGGTCGTCGACCTTGTTTACCACCAGGAAGGCAGGCTTCTTTGAGCGACGCACCACGCGGGCGACTTCCTCGTCCTCGTCCGTCACCCCCACCGTACCGTCCACCACAAAGACGATGACGTCCGCCTCTGCGCACGCCATCAGCGCCTGTTCGCGAATGCGCGGGGCAAACGTGTCCTTGGAATGCACGGACTCTATGCCACCCGTATCTACCAGCACGAACGCACGGCCGTTCCAATCCGTCTCGTGATACGAGCGGTCGCGCGTGACGCCGCGAGACCCATGCACAATGGCTTCGCGCCGCTCTGCCAATCGGTTGACCAGCGTGGACTTGCCCACGTTCGGCCGCCCGACCACAGCAACGATTGGTTTGCTCATGATCTGGACCTCCTCTGTCTTCTATCAAATGGTAGCACGTTCCCCTTGCCCGAACCCGTCCGGAAGCGTAGGCCCACACATCACGGGCACGTCAATGCGGAGAGCACCTCGAGCAAGGCGTGCGGACTTGGCACCGATATGAGGACTTTTGCCCCACGTCGCTCAAGCTCGGTCTCTATTGTTGCGGCAGAGACGCCATCGAGCGTCATCGCGTCAAAGTTGAACATCACCTCAGGCAGCACCACGACCGCATGCGCGAGGTCTTCTGGGAGCTGTCCAAGCAAGTCCTCTGCCACGATGAGCCCCGTCACGTTGACGTCGCCCCCGTAGTAGTCGTTGCGAATCGCACGTGCCTCGAAACCGTCCCCCCAGGAATCATCCCCGAAGGGAGAATGAGAGTTCCATACGCCACAGAGGTCCCCGTAGACGTCACGGGCAGCCTCGCCACACACGAAGAGGACGCGCTTGCCCACAGAGGCCAAGCCTTCTGCCACCTGCGCCATCTCGACCGCATGATTGCGTACGAGTTCGTCGGTCTCGTCCATGAAGCTGCGAAGCATGCCGATACCGTCGTGAAACTGGGGATACCCGTCGTAGGTCTCCGCCGCAGGAACCGGAAGCTCCGCATCCAAGTAGAACTCGTCCGAGAGCTGGAAGCGTGTGACGCCCAACGTACGTCGTGCGCGCTCCTGATACGGCTCGAGCAGGCGCACCACCGCACGACTGGCCTCTCTATCGTCCGAGAAGGAGGACGAGAAGCGCCGCGAGTACTTGGTGTATCCCAAGGGCACAATCGCGAGCGACGTAATCTGTGGGCGCGCCTCGACCCACGAAAGCGTTCGCTCGAGCTCGGGACCGTCATTGATGCCGGCACAGAGCACGATCTGGCCATGAACCTCGATACCCGCCGTGCACAGCTGCTCGAGAACCTCAATTCCCCGCATCGCGCGCCTTCCGATGAGCGGCACGCGCACCTCTGGGCTCACCGCATGGATGGAGACGTTCATCGGCTCCATCCGACAGCGTATGATACGCTCGACGTCCTCGTCCGTCACGTTGGTGAGCGTCACGAAGTTCCCTTGGAGGAACGAGAGGCGATAGTCGTCGTCGCGGAGCAGCAGAGACGGGCGCACCCCGGGGGGCAACATGGCCATGAAGCAGAACTGGCAGGCATTCACGCAGGTGCGGATACCGTCGAAGAGCACGTCGGTGAACTCCACGCCCCAGTCTTGTCCCGGCTCCCGTTCAAGCGTGCAGGCATACTCCTGCCCGTCCTCGGGAACGTACACCGCGAGTTCGGCAACCTCTCCGTCCGCCTCCCATCGCCAAGCAATGATGTCGGTGAGCGCCTGTCCGTTTACTGCGTCGATACGCATTCCCGGCTCGAGGCCAGCCTCCCACGCGGGACTGCCATCCTCGACCTGGGCTATCCATGCGCCCTGAACGCGCTCACGCGTGCTTGCGTAATCTGCTCGGCGCTCATTGCGGGAACCTGCAGACATGCCGCCCCTCTCGCAAAAACTCGACAGGCCGTCCGATGCCTCATGCAGGGCAATCGGTACGCTCGCCGCACAACTCCCGAATCCGCTCAGTCACCGCTTCAATCTGGTCGGCTGGGGTCGACGCACCAGCCGTCACACCCACCAACTCGGCCGAATCAAACCAGGCGCCCTCAAGCTCGTCGGGAAGCTCGACGTGGTGAGTCTCCGCGCAGCGGGCAGCGCAGACGTCCACAAGATGGCGCGTGTTTGCGGAGGAGCGACCGCCGATGACCACCATCACGTCCGCTTCCGCTGCCAGATCTGCAGCCGCACCCTGACGCTCGCTCGTCGCCTCACAAATCGTATCGACGAGACGGAGCTCTTCGCAGCGCCCGATGAAGACACCGACGACCTCACGCAATACCGACCGCTCAAGCGTCGTCTGGACAACGACGCCCACGCGTCGCGCGAGCTCGACGGAACGTGCCTCCCCCGCAGAACCGACGACCACTGCACTGGGAGCATGCCCGCGCGTGCCCTCCGTCTCGGGGTGGCCCGCCTCACCCACGATGACGACCTGATATCCCTCGCTCTCCAAGCGTTCTGCGTAGCGGTGCACCTTCTTCACAAACGGGCACGTAGCGTCTATCGCCTTGAGGCCTCTAGCCTGCGCACGACGTTCCACCTCCGGCGTGACGCCATGTGCCCGCATGATTAGAACCGATCCCTCCTCCGCATCCTCAGGCTGCTCGACCGGCGTCACGCCCTGCTCCGAGAGCGAAGCAACCACCTGGGGGTTGTGGATGAGAGGCCCGAGCGTGTGGACGGGGGTCGTGGCATCTGCGGCCGCACGACTCGCAAGGTCGAGTGCACGCTCCACGCCAAAGCAGGCTCCCGCATGCTGTGCGACGATGATTCTTGTCATGCCCGTTCCCCCCCTTGCTCTTATGGTAGCGCGAATCGTGGCGCGCCTACATCTTTCCGGGATGCGCCGCGCGCAGCTCGTCACGGAGCGCATAGACGCGCTCCATCGCGAGCCGCTCCATCTCTTTGGCGCGTTTCTTACGGTTCTTCTCGCTGATCTGGTCGAAGGTCAGCGGCTCGCCCACCTTCATCCACACTCGACCGGGACGAAGCGGCCCGTTGCCACCTGGCGCTCCGTCGCGCGCACCCACGATGGCGATCGGCAGAACGGGCGCCTTGGCGAGCTGCGCGATGAGCGCGAACCCGCCATGGATGGTGACCTCTTGCTCATCCGAGTGAATTCTCGTTCCCTCGGGGAAGATCACGATGTCCTCGCCACGTTGCAGTGCACGCTGCGCACGACGAATCGCCTTGATGTCTGCCGTACCGCGCTCCACGGGAATCGCACCCACGCGAGCAAAGAACCACTCGGCAATCTTGTTCTTGCTCAGCTCGCTCTTGGAGATGGGACGCATGCGCCTGCCGTGCATCCAACCGGAGACCACGATGATCACAGGGTCGAGCATCGACTCGTGATTCATCACCACAACCTGCCCGCCCTCTGCCTTCCAGAGCTTCTCGCCGCCCTCAAGCTTCCAGTGCCAAAGGGTCTTGCTCAGGATGCCACAGACCCCGATGGTCACGCCCAGAAGTGCGCGCGACGTGATGGGGAAGTCGCGCTCAGCCGTATCGTAGAATTCGTCGGGCTCGTGATGGGCAAAGACGCGCATGCGGCCTGCGGGCTTGTCCTCGTCCGACGCATCCTTGCTTGCCTTCTTTGGCGTTGCCTTCTTGGGCGCTGTCTTGGGAGACTCCGTGGCATCGGCCTTCTGCTTGCCCTCGTCCTCGAATCCGATCTCATCCTGCTTCGCGTCCGGCACAGACGCCTTCGCTGCCTCGACAAGCTCCGTAATCCTCTGAACCTCCTCCTCGATGGTCATGCCGGAGGTATCCATGCGGTAGGCGTCCTCAGCCGCCACCAAGGGCGCCGTCTCTCTCGTGGAGTCCGCCTCGTCACGACGCTTGAGGTCCTCGAGGATTGCCAGCTCCTCCTCAGGGTTTTCCACGTTGCGCTGCAGCGCACGACGATGGGCACGGGCCGCAGGGTCGGCAGTGAGAAACACCTTGACCTCCGCATCCGGGAAGACCACCGTCCCGATGTCGCGACCCTCCGCGACCACATCGCCCGTCGCGGCGAGCCTGCGCTGCTCCTCGACCATTGCCACACGCACGGCGGGTATCGCAGAAACACGCGAGACGTCCGCGTCCACCTCAGCCGTGCGAATCGCCTCAGAGACGTCACGCCCGTCGAGCAGCACGTGCTGCGTGCCGTCCTCCACGGTCTGGAACTCGATGCGCACGCGCCGCGCAACCTCCGTCACCGCCTCGTCGTCCTCGAGGTCCACCGACCCCTCGAGGCACGCAAGGGTCACCGAACGATACATCGCTCCCGTGTCGAGCATCGTAAGGTTGAGGCGCTCGGCGAGCGCATGAGCCAGTGTCGACTTCCCCGATCCAGCGGGACCATCAATTGCCACTCTCATTCTTAGTCTCCTTTGCATTATGGAGGTCTTTAACCAAGTCTTCCAAGGCGCGCACTTCTCCGTCGCCGAGCATCCGCCACGCCCCCCGTCTGCACCCGCGCAGGGTGAGCGGGCCGAAGGCGTCGCGATGCAGGACCAGGACCTTGTGTCCCACGGCGGCCAACATGCGCTTTACCTGGTGCTTCCGACCTTCGTGTATCGTTATGCCCACCACGCTTGTATCGCCACGCGCACCTTCCGGTGCCACCACTCGAAAGAGTGCGTCATCCGGAGCAAGGACGGTCACCTCGGCAGGCGAGGTCGGGCCGTCATCGAGCATGATGCCACGGCTCAGGCGCTCCACGTCCCTCGCCTGCGGAACACCTTCCACGAGCGCCACATAGTGCTTGTCAACGTGGCGAGAGGGGTGCAGCAACGCCTGCGCCGCGTCACCGTTGGTGGTGAAGAGGAGGATGCCCGTCGTGTCGCCATCAAGCCTGCCCACCGGGAACAAGCCGGGATAGCGCTCCGTGGGCACGAGGCTCGCGACGCATGGGCGTCCGTAGGGATCGCTCATCGTCGTGAGATAGCCCGCGGGCTTGTTGAGGATGAGGTAACAGGGTCGTTCCGCCAAGCGGACGACGGAGCCGTCAACGGTGACCGTGTCCACCGCAGGATCGACCTTACTGCCCATCTCGCGGACTACCTGGCCGTTCACGCGCACGCGCCCTGCCGTCATGAGCTTCTCGGAACCGCGCCTGCTCGCAACGCCCGCCCGCGCGAGGAAGCGTTGCAGGCGCATGGGCACGATTCGCTCCTCACTATGACCCATTGGCCACTCCCCCAACGTCGGCACCATCGGAGAGCAGGTCGCGCTCCTCGTCCAAATCCTCTGCGATCTCCTCCAGGGGAAGCACCTCTGACGCCCCCGAGAGACGCTCGCGGATGAACTCCCGCGACTTCTCGTCAGGCGCGAAGTCCTCGAGCGGAGGCAGGTCCTTGAGGTCGCGCAACCCGAAGGTCTCCAGGAAACGCGTCGTCGTGCCAAAGAGCGCTGCCTGACGAGCGTCCTTGCCCACCTCGCGCACGAGGCCCTTCTCCTTCAGCGACGCCAGCACGCCATCCGAGTTGACGCCTCTTACCATACGCACGCCCTCACGACTGACGGGCTGATGGTAGGCCACCACAGAGAGGGTCTCCAGCGCTGCCTGCGAGAGGCGCCGATGATCCCACGAAAGCACGTAGGCCTCGATCACGTCGTGGTGCGCCGGATGCGTGAACAGGCGCCAACCACCGGCCACCTCCCGCAGCTGAATACCACGATTCGCATCCGCATACGAGGATGAGAGCTGCCGCAAGGCCTCTGTGGCCTCCTCCTCGGTTACGCTTGCGGCCTCCGCAAGGGTTCGCGCGGGAACTGCCTCGCTCGAGACGAGCAGCAGCGCCTCAAGCACCCCTAGGAGCGAACCAGGATCCAACGACTGAACCTCACGCATCAGAAGTCCTCCTCACCCACGCTCGTGAAGGGCGCCTCATCCAGCTCGAATGCCGGCGCACCCTCCACACGCACGATGTCTATCTCGCCAAACGTCTGGGCCTGCCGCACGGTGATGGAGCCTCGCTTGAAGAGCTCGAGCATCGCCAAGAACGTGACGACCACCGTCTGCGGCGACATGTCGCCGTCGAGCAGCTCGGAAAAAGTCACATGCCCCCTCGTCCTCGTGATGCGGTCGACAGCGGCAACCGTGAGCGCGACAGGCGCGCGACGGGCCGCCACGTGTTCCGCATCAAGTAGGAAGCTCTCGCGCCGCGACGTCAAGTCTGCACAGATGACCGCAAGGCTCCTGAGCGATACACCCTCCAAGAAGTTGGGCATGAGGCCGAGAAACTCGGGATCGGGACCCGCCGTGCGCGGAAGCATGAGCGACTCCACCTCCATGCGACTCGCAAGAGCCATCCCAGCGTTGCGAAACTGTTTGTAGGCAATGAGTCGCTCGATGAGCATCTCGCGTGCCATCTCGGGCGTGAGGTTCGCGAGCTCGTCCTCCTCGGGATCGACCACGCGCTCAACGGGCTCGGCAGGCACCAGCGACGCAGCCTTGATGTCGAGCAGTGTCGACGCGACGAGCACGAAGTCGCTTGCGACGTCAAGGTCCATCTCGCCCATACGCCGCACTTCGTCGAGGTACTGGTCAGCGACCTCCGCGATGGAGATGGAGCCGATGGCGACTCGCTGGCGGCTCACCAGCGAGAGCAGCAGGTCAAACGGCCCAGTGAATGCCTGCGTGCGTACGCGGTACGACACGCTAGTATCCTAAGAGCGCCACGGCAAGCGGCTGGGCGGTAGCGTCGAGGTACATGCCCACCGGGTCGATGTGGAACACCATGGGCACCAAGTACATCACCGCAAGGAGCACCGGCATGGCGTTGCGTTGCACCACGTAGTACCAGTCACGTGCCTTGCCTCGAAGCAGGGGACTCACGATGGAGGAGCCGTCAAGCGGCGGCAGCGGAATGAGGTTGAAGAACATCAGCATGAGGTTGAGGTATACGTAGGTCGCCAATGCGTCAAGACCCCACACCGCGGCTTCGCTGAGACCCGTGAAGCCTATCGAAGACACCATCGCCCTGAACGCCACCGCGCCGATGCAAGCTTGCAGGAAGTTGCATGCGGGGCCAGCCAAGGCGACGAGCACCTCGTCACGCACCGGGTTCTTCAACCGATTGGGGTTGTACGGAACCGGCTTCGCGAACGCAAAGATGGGACCCCCGACCAATGCCATCAGCAGGGGAAGCACGAACGATCCCACAAGGTCAAGATGCTTGAAGGGATTGAGCGTGAGCCGTCCCTGCTCCTTGGCCGTCGGATCACCCAAGGCGTTCGCCGTCGCTGCATGCGCAACTTCGTGCAGGACCGTAGAAAGCATCACGATGCCCACCATCAGGGCGATATGCAGGATTTGATCAAGATTGAAGGACGCCATGGGGCCTCCCTACACCAGCGCCGCACGAATGCGACACGCTACCCAGTCGATCACGAACAGTAGCAACGAGACGAGGCACAGATCACAGCGAAACACCCCACCGAACGGCGTGTCCACCGAGAGCGTACCGAACTCGTGCCACGGCAGGTATGAGGTAATGAACTCCGTCACCGTCGAGACGTAATAGCGTATCGGCGGGATGGGCATCGAGTTGAGCATGACTATCACAAAGAGGGCCAGGGCCGCCAGTCGCGCCGCCCAAGCGATGAGCAGGAAGAGACCCCTGCCCAACGCACAGATGCCGCCACGCACCACCGGCTCCTCCGCATAGGGGTAGTAACCATCACCTGAATCCCGCTCGACGTAGGCAGCTCGCCGCATGGTCGTCTGACGGCGCGGCGCGACCGCGGTCTTCCCCACGTCTTCGCGGAAGTGATTTGCCATCAGGCACCTTCTTCCATCTTCTCGGTGAGCTCAATCCACTCCTCCTCAAGGAGCGGAATCTTCTTTGAGAGAGACGCGTACTCCCGCATTGCTTGGTCGAAGGCGTTCGAGTCGTTGTATAGCTCCTCGGTCGCCATGAGGTCCATAAGTTCCTGATACCGCTTCTGGGCGGGCGCAAGCGCTGCCTCGACTTCCTCGAGCCGACGCTTGGTTGCCCGCAGCGCCCTGCTCTGGGCATTGCGGGCTTCCGCCTCCGCACGTCTCTGCTCCTTCGTCTTTACGTTGCGCCCTTGCGTACGCTGCGGTTCGACGGGGGCAGCATTCTGCGGCGCGCGCGCAGAGGTGCCAGTCGGGTCCCCCTCGCGGGACTCCAACTCTCCACGCTTATAGAGGTAGTAATCATAGTCGCCGTCATAGATGACCGCATGATGGTCGCGAACGTCCACGATCTTGTTCGAGATGGCGCGCACGAGGTGCTCATCGTGGCTGATGAGGATGATGGTGCCCGCGAAGTCCTTGAGGGCGTTCTCGAGCACGTCCACGGAATCTATGTCCAGATGGTTGGTGGGCTCGTCAAGCAGCAAGAGCGGGTCTGGCGCCACGAGCATCTTTGCCAGCGCCAGACGAGCTCTCTCCCCGCCCGAGAGAACCGAGACACGCTTCAGCACGTCATCCCCATGGAAGAGGAACGCCCCAAGCAGACGCCGCTCCTCGGAACTGGTCCATCCGGCAGCGACCGCATCCATCTCGCCCATGACGGTGTTCGCGGGATTGAGCGCCTCCAACTGGTGCTGTGCATAATAGGCACTCGTGACGCTCTTGCCATACTCGACGGAACCCCTATCGGGACGCAGCACGCCCGCTATGAGCTTGAGCAGCGTGGACTTGCCCGCACCATTGGGTCCCACCAGCGCAATGTGGTCGCCACGGTAGAAGGTGAGATCGAGTCCCTGGTACACGCGATTCGACCCAAAGCTCTTCGACACCTTGCTCAGCTCAACGACCTTGTCGCCAGTGCGTGGCGGCTTGGGGAAGGAGAACCGCATCGCCTGATGCGCCTGGGGCAGGACCACCAACTCCGAGCGAATCTTCTCGACGCGCTTCACGCGCTCCTGAACTTGCTTCGCCTTGGTGGGCTTATAGCGGAACTTTTCGATGAACGTCTCCATATGCGCGATGTCGCGCTCTTGCGCGGCACGCTTGGCACGGAGCTGCTCCAAGTTGTCCTCGCGTTGCTTCAGATAGCTCGAGTAGGTGCCCGCATAGGTGTAGAGACGCTTATTCTCCAGCGATGCCACGTGGCTCACGCAGGCATCCATGAAGGAGCGGTCGTGACTGACGAGCAGCACGGCTCCATCGTAGGAGGCGATGAACTGCTCGAGCCACTGAACGCTCTCCAAGTCGAGGTGGTTGGTTGGCTCGTCGAGCAGCAAGAGGTCCGGATGGCGCAGCAAGAGCTTCGAGAGAGCGATGCGCATCTGCCATCCGCCCGAGAACTCGTCCGCCGGCTTCTGGAAGTCGGCTATAGGAAAGCCGAGTCCTGCCAGAATCGCCTTGGCGCGCGCATCCAACTCGTAGCCGCCGAGACGCTCGAAGCGATCCTGAGCATGCCCGTACCGCTCGAGCAACCGGGCGAGCTCATTCTCGTCCTCACAGTTCGCAATCTGCTCTTCCATACGCGCAATCGATTGTTCCAGATCACGAATCTCAGTGGCCGAGTCCACCACTTCCTGCAGGGCCGTCTTGCCCTTCCCCAGCACAGACTCCTGCTCAAGATAGCCAAGCGTCGTGTCCTTGGCGAACGTCACGCTTCCCTCGTCGGCGGACTCCTCACCCATGATGATCTTGAGCAGGGTGGTCTTCCCCGCCCCGTTGGGGCCAACCAGCGCCCAGCGCTCGCCAGCGTTAAGCTGCAGTGTGGCGTCGGCATATAGCACGTTGCCGCCAAACGATTTGCTTATCTTGTCCGCAAGAGCTATCAAAGGGTTCTCCAGGATCTCGTAAGTCCGACCTGCCATTATAGCGCAGGGCATGCGCACGCGGAACGCATGCGCATGCAAGGTGTTTCCTTTGTGATGCCTCCAAGGTGGTGATGAGCACCACCGCTCTGGCATCTAATCGCTGAGTCCCTCTTTAAGCAGTACGATTCGCCGCACCGACTCATCGAGGCGCTTCTCGCTGATGTCGCCTTCCTCCACCGCATTGATGAGACCTCGGTATGCCCGTTCGTAGTCCTGGGGACAGACGATGATGTCGCAACCTGCCTTGATGGCGCGCACCGCCTGGTCCGCCGGGTCGCACGCGTCGGCTATCGCCTCATCGTCCAGCTGGTCCGTCATTACCACGCCCTTATACCCGAGCTCGCCACGCAAGAGGTCGGTCACCACGGCCTCGCTCATCCACGAAGGCAAATCCCCCTCGCCGTTGCCCAGCTCCAAGCACGACATGCTGCTCACCACCACAATGGGCACGTCCACCTTGATCGCAGCCGCAAAGGGGACGACCTCACGCTCCATGAGCTCGTCGAGGGTCCGATGGGAATACAGCCTACCGTTGTGCGGGTCCTTCTCGGCCTCGCCAATGCCAGGGAAGTGCTTCACCGCGCACAGTTCTCCCGACCGCGCATAGCCATCCACCTGCGCCGCAACCATCGAAGCAACCTTCTGTGGGTCATCGCCGAAGGAACGCTCGGAGAGATCGCTCTCCACCGAGCTCACGATGTCCGCCACCGGAGCGATGTTGGTGTTGAAGCCCAGCTCGGACAAGTACTCTCCCACTTGGTGTGCGGCCTCGCGCGCGTCCTCTGTCTCGTTGCTCGCCCCAATCCGTGCGGCACCGGCGACCTGGGCGTTCACCATGTAGGCGTTGGCCACCGGACCATAGCTGCCGCCCTCCTCCTCGACGCACAGAAGCGCTGGCAGACCGCTCGCATCCTTCACGTAGTTCTGCGTGTTCTTCAGCAGCTTCTGAGTCTGCTTCTCGTCGACGAGGTTCTGCTCGGAGTACATCAACCCACACACCGGATTCTTGGAGATCGTCTCGCGCGTCGTCTGGCCTGCCTCTGTGGCCACCTCGACTCCCGTGATGGCCTCGGGACGAACCACAAAGACCTGCGCCACCTTCTCTTCGAGCGAAAGCCCATCCACAATCTGTTTGGCGTGTTCCCGCGCGGTCTCTGCCGCGAGTTCTTCCGGACTCTTCTCGCTCTCCTGCTCTTCCTGCCTGACTTCCCCGAGGGACATCAGGTGGCGCACCGCGAGGAATCCACCTCCCAAGCAGATCAAAGCCACCAGCACTATGCCCACGATAGGCAGTGACGCGCGAGTCTTCTCCCGAGCGCCATCGCGTGTCACGCGGCGCCGCGCCGTGGGCTCCATCGCGCGAGTGCGCCGGGTCGCATCCCTCGACTCGCCCTGTGACCTCTCTCCGCCGGTACGCCTGCGGGTCGCGGCACGCCGCCCCGTTGCATCAAGGTCGCCTCGTGCAGACCTGCGACGAGATACCCCATCGGTATCTCCGCGCGACCTCGTAGTTCGTCTCCGCGTTCTCTGGCCGCGCGATTCATCTTGTCGGACGCTTCCTTCGCGTACCTCGCGGCGATCGCGCCGACTCACGTCTCGCCTCTCCACGCCGTCAACTCCCATCATGCGTGCGCGTCTTCTGCAGGTTCTGGAGGTAGGGCTGGAACTCCTCGGAGCAATCCGAATTGCCCGTACGCCAGTCACTGTGCTCTATTATGGCACTCTGAAAGCCATAATACGCGTCGATGTAGGCAATGAGTCCATCAACCGCACGCAACTGCTCCTCTGGATACCCTTGGTGCGACTCGCCTACGTGCACCATCTCTATACCCACCGAGTACGAGTTCATCCCGTAGTCTGGGGCCCAGTCACCGATGGGTGTCGTGCCCTCCTTGTCGTCGCGCGACTCATCCGTCACGCCGAACTCCTCGTTGTGCCCCGCATCACCGAATCCCGCATGATGCGCAATCTTGTCCAGCGGAACGCACTGGACGATGCTGCCGTCCTTGTTGACCACAAAGTGCGAGGCCACCAAGCTGCCATTGTTCGCCCACCAGTCGACAACGCTCGCGGCGTCACCCTCTCCCTCGGTGTCGTGCATCACGATGTACTTCTGGAACTCGGCGGGCTTCTCTCCGTGAATCAACACGTCGCGAAAGTCTTCAGTAATATTGAGCGTCGCACGAATCTCCGCAGGAGTCATGTTTGCCGTGTCGAGTGTACTCGCCGGAGCTTGCTGGCCATTGTCACCACTCGTCACTTCGGAAGTCGCAGCATCCTCGCCATCGTTGGCCGCAGCTCCGGATTCGGCATCGCCCACAGACGTCCCCGTAGCGGCGTCGGGGGATTTGTTGGCCCCCTGCGAGTTCGGTGCTGCTCCGCACGCGGCAAGCAAGAACGCAAGCATCGCCGCACACGCGAAGGGTAGAATCCGCACGGAGTCATGAACGCAGGCGAGAATACGAGCCTTGGCGTCTATGAATACGCTCATTGCGCACCTCCAAATTCCGGTTAGAGGGAGAGAATCAACGTACCACATGATACAATGCCATAAGCGACGTAGATACGCGACATGCATTGTTCTGGACAAGGGAGAAACCCATGGAAATTACCATCACGCAAGACGGCAATACGGCCACACTCGTTCTCGATGGCAAGCTCTCGGTTGCTACGAGCCCCGACTTGGATGCCGCCATCAACGGTCTGCCGGAATCCACGTGCGACTTCGTCATCGATCTCTCTAAGCTCGACTACATCTCCTCCGCTGGCCTGCGCGTGCTGGTAAGCACCGAGAAGCTCGCTGCCCGTCGCGGCGGATCGATGGAGCTCCTGCATCCCAACGAGGAGGTCGCTGAGGTCTTCGAGATGACTGGTCTCTCCGAGGTCTTCACCATCGTGGCATAGTCTACGGACTGTTTGCATTTTTCCCTTGCACACCGCAGGTTGGTGTGCTAGAGTATGCACTCGCAAGGGCGATTGGCTCAGGGGTAGAGCACATCCTTCACACGGATGGGGTCGCTGGTTCGAATCCAGCATCGCCCACCACGAATTCTTTGCAGGTCAGACGAATTGTCTGACCTGTTTTCTTTTTCTCGCGCGGTTCGGAGCGGTCGTCGAGCGCGATGTACTTTCCGTCGGCCCACCCTCGCGCCCGGCCTTCCCACGCGCCTGCTCTTCTCACGCGCCTGCTCTTCTCACGCGCCTGCTCTTCTCACGCGCCCGGCCTTCTCACGCGCCCGACCCACCCACATGCCCGACCGTCCGCCAACTACTCAGCAGGTGAATATTATTCAAATCAATTTGGCAAAAGCGCAGGAAAATCGATTCGATAGTTTGAAAAGAGATACCTGCTGAGTAGTTCACCAACGCTGAGCCGAAAGACGCAGAGAGGAAACAACCATGACAGAAGACAACATCCGCGTGAACACCGAAAGCCCCAACGTGTGCAGTGACGAGAATCTCGACGCAATCGCAGGCGGCTATGTTGTGTACCAAAGCGGCGAAGAATTTTTGCTATCGATGACCCCGATAGAGGAACCATAGAGCCCCTAGAGCTGTCCGAAACCGATAAAGCAAAACTGGCAGCAATGCCAATCCCGAGGAAACGCTCAAAACAGGTGGTATAGGAGCTGATCGTAACCCATCCGAAGGCTCAAGAGGCTCGCTATCGCCTGCGCGCGATTCCGGCAAGTTCGAATGCCTTACCCAGGAGGGTGCGAATCTCCTCGTCCGTCACTGACCCGTCAAGCAGCACGGTGATCCAGTTGTTCTGGTTCATCTTCCATGCGGGCAGGAAACCCTCGCGATCGCGGAGCTTACGGACCGTGGGTGGAGCAAGCTTCACGTTGAGAATGTCGATGCGACCCGCACGTTCTATCCCGAGATAGCGGCACCCGATGTTCTTCGTGGCGGCAAACCACTTCCTGTTGTCCAATCGACTGTAGACGGTGACGCTGCGATCCGTCTCGAACGAGTGGCTGGAGTCGGCGTCAAAGTGACCGAGGACGTACGCGCTGAGTTCGGCTTGCGTCATGATGCTCCTTCCGCACCTGCCGGGCAACCTTCCCATGCATTGTAGGACATACGAGGCGGTGTGAGTCAGAACCAGTCACATCGCGGTACTCCGCTTCGAGCCAACATGGGGTGGACGACACCGTCCCCGCATTCACATAGGTTGAATATGACCTAGCGGACATACCGACGTCAACCTCATCAATGCTAGTATGGAAACCACCTAAGCCTATCAAGGAGGAGCCATGGCTGGTGCACTGATTACCGAGACTCATGAGTTCACGGCCGAGCAGCTGCAAGACCTGTTCCTCTCGGTGGAATGGTCATCAGGCCACTATCCCGAGCGTCTTGTGGTGGCCATGCGCAACTTCGAGGCCGTCTACGCCGCTTGGGACGGAGACCTCCTCGTCGGCCTCATCTGCGCGATGGACGACGGGTCAATGACCGCCTATGTCCACTACCTGCTGGTCAGGCCCGAGTATCACGGGATGGGCATCGGCAAACGACTTGTCGAGCACGTGAAGGCTCGCTACGCCGACTACCTGCGCATCGTCGTGGTTGCCTACGACAGCGAAATCGGATTCTACGAGAACTGCGGTTTCGACAAGGCACGCGACGCGTCACCGTTGTTCATCACCGACCTCTGGACGTAAGGGCGCGTTATCAGAGAAGGCCTATCGTTGTGCCGAGCCCTCGTGATAGGCGTTCGCATGCGCGTCGATAAACGTCGCCTTGAGTTTGTCGTAGAGAATGCGCTGCGAGTAGTACAGCCCGTAATAGCCAGACATCACGAACGAGAACCCGCACGCGACAGCAAAGAGCACGAGTCCCTCGGCGCCAAAGAGCTCCACGGCGAGGAACAGTGACGCCAGGGGGCAGTTTGTTGCCCCGCAGAACACCGAGACCAGACCAACCGCAGCGGAGAAGCCAGCAGGCAGGCCAAGCAGCGGCCCCACCACGCAGCCAAACGTCGCCCCGATGAAGAAGCTCGGCACGACTTCGCCTCCCTTGAAGCCCGCAGCCAAGGTAATCGAGGTGAAGATGATTTTCCATACGAATGCGAAGGAATCTGCACTCCCCCATTCCACGGCGCCCACGATGCCCGTCATGCCCGCGCCATTGTAGTCCTGAGTGCCGAGCATCAACGTGAGCGCAAGGATGACGCCACCACCAACGGCCGCGCGAATCCAAGGATTCGGCAGACGCCGGTGAGCAAGACGCTCCGTTCGGTGGACGGCTTCGCAAAAAGCTGCCGAAAGCATGCCACAGAGACAGGCGAGCAAGGCCACCCGCGCGACGCACATCGGCGTGATGCCCGGAATCGTCTCAACCAAGAACCGTGTGGGCTCCACGCCCAGCTGCAGTGACGTCTCGAAGGAGACCAGCGACGCGATGAGACATGGCACGAAGGCAACGTGGTAGATTGCCCCCACACTGATGACGCCCATGGCAAAGACGGTCGCGGCAAGGGGCGTGCCAAACAGCGCCGAGAAGAGTGCCGCCATCCCCGCCATGGTCGCCGTACTCCGGTCGCGCTCATCCAAGTGCAACGTTCGCCCCACTCCCAGGCCTATGGCGCCGCCCATCTGTAAGGCCGCACCCTCACGGCCCGCCGAACCACCAGCGAGGTGCGTGACGATTGTGGCGGTAAAGACTGCGGGCAGCAGCCGCAACGAAAGCCCATCTCCCGTACGCACCTGCTCAATCACCGTATCGGTACCCAGACCCTCGACCTTGAGCAGCCGATAGATTCCTACGGCAACCAAACCAGCAACAGGCAGCGTCCATATCACCCAGAAATGATCCATGCGAAACTCGGTGGCCATCTCCACACCTTTATGAAAGGCGGTGCCCACCAACCCGGAGGCTATTCCAATGAGACCCGATGTCACGATCCAGCGCACCAACGTCCGTACGTACAACTCGATGTGGACAACGTAGCTCCTGAGGTCATCAACGAAGTCATCGAGAAAGTCAGACCAGCTCTTCTTCTCCAACGTGCATCTCCCCCACACGCAACGCTCTTCCGCGAACCGTGCAATGGCACGGTTGGCGAGCGCTGTTACAAATCCACTCCCAAGAAGCTCTCGACATTGTGCAAGCACATGCGCTCAAGCGCGCCCTCCGAGAAGCCGACCGCGCGGAACAGATCGAGTTCCTCGCCCGGCGTCCACATGGGGAAGTCCGAGCCAAACATGATGCGATCGTAACCATAGGCCTCAACGAGCTCACGGGTGCGGCGTGGCCCGATGTAGCGCATGGAGCTGGACACATCCAAGAAGCACTTCTCGTGCTCCAGGAATTCAAGGGCATAGTCGTAGATGGACCATCCCCCGAAGTGCGCCGCGTTGACCACGAGGTTGGGAAACTCATGCAGGATGCGCTTCAGACGACGGGGATGCGAGTAGTCGTACCGATAGTCGCCACAGTGGAAGATGATCGGTAGACCTCGCTGCTCTGCCACGGCATACGCTTCCATGAGACGTTCGTCATCCATATTGACGCCCTGAGTATCGGGGTGGAGCTTGATGCCCTTGAGGCCCAATTCACAGGCGTGCTCAATCTCCGCCGCCATGTCGGGCGTTTCCTGATGCAGCGTCATAAACCCCACGAACTGCGAATGCTCACGACACGTACGGGCAATGAATTCATTGATGCTCTTCACCGTGCCTGCGCGCACCGCGACGGAATGCACGACGCAGCGCTCGATGTCGGTACCATCGATGCGCTCCATGAGCCGCGCGACCGAACCATCATTCTCGGCCATGGGAATGTTGTAGAAGTCCCCGATACTCTGCGATGCCTTCTCGGCGATCTTGTCGGGGTAGATGTGTACGTGTACATCGGCAACGCGCATGACAGGCCACCTTTCTCAAACCAAATGAGAGTACCGCAACGGACTCATCGCTGGCGTCATCGGCATGACGCGAGAAACAACTCCATAACCTTTGGGTGCGAACAGCCGCCCCAGAACAGCCAAGACCACCGTTCGCCTATTGATTTAGTGCATTTCGTACTTCGAAATCGCATCGAAAAAACATCGTGCCACAATACCCCTTGTCTGTACCCAACCGAGAGGACGATACATGCTTCGAATTGGAATGCTCACGAGTGGCGGCGATTGCCAGGCGCTCAACGCGGCGCTGCGCGGCGTTGCAAAGACCCTCTATGCTCAGTTCAACGGCCCGGTGGAGATCTACGGCTTCCTGGACGGTTACCGCGGCATGATCTACGGCAACTACCGCAAGCTCACGCCCATCGACTTCAAGGGCATCCTCACGCAGGGCGGCACCATGCTCGGCACCAGCCGCACCCCCTTCAAGCTGCTCGACGAGCCCACGCCCGAGGGCCTCGACAAGGTCGCCTCTATGAAGCAGACCTACAAGGAGCTCCAGCTCGACGGCTTGGTCATGGGCGGCGGCAATGGCTCGACCAAGACGGCCAACCGTCTCTCGGAGGAGGGCCTCAACGTCATCGCGCTGCCTAAGACCATCGACAACGACACTTGGGGCACCGACTACACCTTTGGCTTCGACTCTGCCATTGAAATCGCGACCAAGTGCATCGACGACATCCACACCACCGCCAGCTCGCACGGCCGCGTCTTCGTCATCGAGATCATGGGTCACAAGGTAGGCTGGATTCCTCTGTACGCGGGCATCGCCGGTGGCGCCGACGTCATCCTCATTCCGGAGATTCCCTACGACATCAACAAGGTCGTCGAGACCATCGAGCATCGTGACGGCACTGGCAGCCGCTTCTCCATCATTGTTGCGGCCGAAGGCGCAATCTCCAAGCAGGATGCCAAGCTCCCCAAGAAGAAGTACAAGAAGAAGGTCGCCTCACGCGGGCACTCCGTCGCCTACGAGATCGCGAACGAGATCTTTGAGAAGACCGGCCGCGAGATTCGCGTCGCCGTCCCCGGCCATACCCAGCGCGGCGGCCAGCCGTGCGCCGCAGACCGCGTCTTTGCCACGCAGGTCGGCGTCGAGGCAGCCTCCGGCATTCTCAACGGCGAGTGGGGCTTCATGGTTGCAGACAAGAACCGCGAGATCGTGCGCGTCCCGCTCGACATCGTCGCCGGCCGCCTGAAGACTGTCGACCCCGAGAGCCAGCTCGTCAGGCAGGCCAAGCTACTCGGCATCAACTTCGGCGACTAGTCACGTCGTAATTCGCACTTCCTTGTGCTTGCCCCCCAGAGGACAGTCCTCTGGGGGGCATTTTGTCCCGTAGAGGACAGTCCCCCGCGTAGTCTTGCCTCTTGGATGACAGTCCCCCGTGTGTTACAGACTTAAGCGAAGAACAGAATCGAGCCGTCGGGCTCCAAGGTGTGCGTGACGGCGAAATACGCAGCAAATGCGCGCGTCAGGTAGTCAGTGTCGAGCATGCCCGCCGTCTCGAACGCCGAGTGCATGGCCAGCTGCGGAGCGCCCACATCCACCGTAAGGACTCCGAGCTCGCTCGCGAGCATGTTCCCAATCGTCGACCCACACGTAATGTCGCTCCGGTTTGCGTAGTGCTGCACGGGCACATTCGCGCGACGACATATCTCCGAAAAGAACGCGCGGCTCAAAGCATCCGTCGCATAGCGTTGTTGCGCGTTCTCCTTGATCACGATGCCCCCGTTGAGCCAGACGCGATTGCCTTCATCGCTGAGCTCGGGATGATTCGGATGTGTGGCATGCGCGTTATCGCTGCTCACCATGAAGGACCTCCTGAGCGCACACTGCAAGCCCTCGGGCGTGGGGTCAGCTCGGTACGCAATGCGCTGCAGGACGTCGCTCACGAAGGTCGATTGCGCGCCCTTCATCGTGCGTGACCCCACCTCCTCGTGATCGAGCAGGCAGAGGACCGAGACACCGCCATCCAGCGTTGCGCACTTATCTGACGCAGCCAAGAATCCCTCAAGCAACGCATACGCACACTGCAGGTCGTCGAGTCTTGGTGCCGATATGAACTCGCCACCCGCACCCCACACCACGGGTTGCTGCCGATTGCAGACGATGAGGTCGCACGCAAGAAGTTGCTCAACATCAACGCCGAGTTTGTGCGCCACCAGCGAGTCGAGCGACGCCTCTCCTTTGGGCGTCTCGTCTGCAAGTCTGCCCCCACCACCCGCTGCAAGCAGCGGACAGAGGTCAACCTGACGGTTCAGCGCGACCCCATCGTTTACCGCCCGATTGAGGTGGATGGCGACGCTCGGGATGATGAGTGCCTCACGATCGAGCATAACGAGACGGCTCCGAATGCGTCCATCCTCGCGTACGAGAGCGCGTCCCGCAACCGAGAGAGGCCGATCAAGCCACGAGCGCTCGATGAGTGAGCCATACTCCTCCACGTTCAGGCGCACGTAGGACCCAGGGCCTGTGAGCTCCTTCACCTGCTTTATGCGCAAGGCCGGCGAGTCGACATGTGCACAGGCGATGCGAAACGACAGCTCGCCTGAGTACTTCCCGACCACAAACGCAATGAGGCTCGAGTCATTGCGCACAGTGTAGTAGCGCCCACCTGGCTCCACATGCCATGAGGCAGTCTCAGGCATGAACGAGAACCCTTCCGCCTCAAGTCGACGTCGCGATTCTGCCACTGCATGAAAGGGCGTGGGACTGGCGTCGATGAAGGAGACGAGACCTTGAGAGGTCATGATGTCCTCAGGCGTCGCCACAGAAGTTCCCGAACTATCGCTCAGCATGCTTTTCCATCCCACGCGAGAGAATCAGAATGACAAGCGAGATGACAGGCAACAGTGCGCCACAAACGATCGCAATTATCTCGTGCTGCTCGTCCGCACCCGTGATGAGGCCGATGGCCACGCAGCTGACGATTTGTACAAGCTGGATTATCAACGCGATGCGTGCCAGCTTGCCAATGCGAGCCGGAACGTTGGCGATGAGCGCCCCCCTCGCGCCAAAGATGAGACTGACGAGGCCCTCAGCCGCGAGGATGATGCCCGCAACCACGTCCAGCGGACCCATGAAGACCGCCACAATGCCACCGATCAGGACGATGAGTCCCAAGAACATTTCTGCGAGGGTCAAGAGCTTGACCCGCTTGGCCTCTGACGACACCGTTAGTCTCCCTTCCGCAGAGCTATAGTGAATTTGAGCGTAGCACAGTTTTGCAGTTCCTGCCCAACAAAAAGCAGGCCAGACGCTTGCCTGACCTGCTGACATTCTGGTGGGCCCAGAGAGATTCGAACTCCCAACCCAGGGATTATGAGTCCCCTGCGCTAACCGTTGCGCCATAGGCCCTTGTAGATGAGAATCATAGCACATGCAGCGACGTTTTGGCAAACTTGACTGCTTCCCCACAGGAGATCGCAGTCAACGGACAATCGAGCTAAGAAAAAAACCAGAGCCGTAAAGACTCTGGTTTAGAAATTCTGGTGGAGAATACGGGGCTCGAACCCGTGACCTCATGACTGCCAGTCATGCGCTCTCCCAGCTGAGCTAATTCCCCTTCGGTCGCGCAAGAAGTACTATACGACAACCACCACGGAAGGTCAACAAGAATTTTGGACTTTTTTGCGGCCCTCACACCAAGCAGAGAATCACACAAAGGGACCGTCCCCCATGGCAACAAATCACTGGAGGACGGTCCCTTTGCGAACAATGCGATTCCTATAGTCCTAGCGCATACGCTGTGGCACGATTCTCTCTGCCAACCACGTGGCGACCTCGGCCAGAGGAACGTCAGCACGTTCTCCCGTCTTGCGGTCCTTCACCTCGGCCATGCCGTTCTTCACGCCGCGCCTGCCCAGCACGACCTGGTACGGGAAGCCCATTAGGTCGGCATCAGCGAACTTGACGCCCGCGCGCTCCTTGCGATCGTCCACGACGACCTCAATGCCGTGCTCAACGAGCGAGCGTCCCACCGCGTCGGCAGCATCCCAGACTTCGCCCTTGCTATCCAGGGGCACGACCTCGACCTCGTAAGGCGCCACACACACCGGCCACACAATGCCTTGCTCGTCGTGGCTCTGCTCGACGACTGCCTGCAGCATGCGGCTCACGCCGATGCCGTAGCAGCCCATCTGGAATGGCTTCTCCTTGCCGTTCTCGTCCATGAAGGTGGCACCCATGGCCTCCGAGTACTTGGTACCCAGCTGGAACACCTGGCTCACCTCGATGCCGCGCGCCTCCTTGAGGGGCTTGCCGCACTCAGGACAAGCATCGCCCTCTTTGGCCTCCGCCAAGTCAAGCCACTCGTCGACCTCAAAGTCAACGCCGGGGCAGGCGCCTTGGATGTGCCAACCCTCTTCGTTTGCGCCAACGAGCCAACGCTTGGAATCACGCAGCGAGACGTCCGCAACCACGCGAACGCGCTCATCGGCACCAATCGGTCCCATGTAGCCCTTCACGAGGCCATACTCGGCCATCTGCTCCTCGCTCATGGCGTCGTAGTGGCCAAACACATGCTCTGCCTTGACCTCGCACAGCTCGTGGTCACCGGGAAGTAGACACAGCACAGGCGTCTCGTCTTCGGCAATGATCGCGAAGCTCTTGCGGCAGGCCGATTCGCTGACACCCATGAACGCCGCCAGCGCGGCAATGGTGCCCTCACAAGGCGTCTCGACACGTTCGCACTGCGTGCCCGGTCCTTCGTCCACATGAATCGTCGCGCGTGCCGCTTCGACGTCCGCCGCAAAGCCGCAGTCGCACCAAACGAGCGCCGCCTCGCCTGCTTCGGCCAGTGCCATGAACTCCACACTGGTGTCGCCGCCAATCTGTCCAGAGTCGGCAACGACGGGCAGCGCCCGCAGACCACAGCGCTCGCAGATGCGTGCATACGCGGCCTTCTGGTCGTCATAGCTCTTCTGCATGCCCGCAACGTCCGCATCGAAACTGTACGCATCCTTCATGATGAACTCGCGTCCACGCATAAGGCCAAAGCGCGGCCGAATCTCGTCACGGAACTTGTCCTGAATCTGGTACAGCGTGACGGGAAGCTGCTTGTAGCTGCGAAGCTCGTTCTTCACGAGGTCAGTGAACGTCTCCTCGTGTGTGGGGCCCATCACGAGGTCACGCTCGTGACGGTCGCGCATGCGCAGCAACTCCGGACCGTAAACGTCCCAACGCCCCGACTCCTGCCACATCTCGCCGGGAACGACCATGGGGACGAGCATCTCCTGCGCGCCGATGGCCTCCATCTCCTCACGGATGACGTCCTCGATCTTTCGAATCGAGCGCCACGCGAGCGGCAGATAGCTGTACAGGCCAGCCGAAGCTCGGCGAATCATGCCCGCACGCAACAAGAGCTTGTGACTCGCGAGCTCCGCCTCGACGGGGTCTTCCTTGAGCGTAGGCGCATACGTCGCGCTCATCTTTGCGTAATTCCTCACACTTAATCCTTCCTCGAGCCGAATCGCTCCTCGATCTCCTTGAAGAGCTCGTCAACCAACTGGTCCTCGTCAACCGTGCGCAGCGGCTCACCATGCGCAAAGATCACGCCCTTGTGCCTGCCGCACGCGATCCCGATGTCGGCATCACGAGCCTCACCTGGACCGTTTACCACACATCCCATCACCGAAACACTGATGGGTGCATGCACGTCCTGCAGACGTCGCTCAACCTCTTCCGCCATACCGATAAGGTCGACTTGGGTCCTACCGCACGTGGGGCAACTCACCAGCTCGGGCGTCCGTCTGCGCAGGCCAAGTGCGCCGAGCAGCTCCCAAGCGACGTACACTTCCTCCACAGGGTCTGCCGTCAGCGATAAGCGCATGGTGTCGCCGATGCCTTCCTCCAGCAGTACAGCGACCGCTGCACAGTTCTTCACCGTGCCCTGCCGCAGCGTTCCCGCCTCTGTCACACCCACATGGAGAGGATACGACGGAAGGCGCTCCGCCAGCATGCGGTAGGTCTGTATCGTCACCGGAACAGAGTGTGCCTTGGCGGAGAGAACTACGTCCGTGAAGCCGCGGCCCTCGAAATGCCTCACAAAGGACTCACACGAAAGCACCAGGCGCTCCGCCAGCGACAATCCCTCCATCTGCGCGATCTTTGGGTCAAGCGAGCCGGCATTCACACCGATGCGGATGGGGATCCCCGCCTCCTTTGCCGCGTCGATAACGGCATCAACGCGCTCGAGCGACCCAATGTTTCCGGGATTCACCCTGAGCGCTGCAGCACCTCGTTGCGCGGCCCCGATGGCAAGCAGATAATCGAAGTGGATATCGGCGACCACGGGAAGCGGTGACTCGGCGCAGATACGTGCGAATGAATCGAGTGCTGCGGCATCCGGTATCGCAACTCGTATGATCTCGCACCCAGCCTCGGCGAGGCCCCTGATCTGCGCCAGTGTGGCAGCGGCATCCTTGGTGTCGGTCGTGCACATGGATTGCACACTCACGGGAGCGCCCCCACCGACGGGGATGCCACCCACCATAACGGTTCTCGTTACGTCACTCATATTCCTACCCCACGACGAATCTCAAGATGTCATTGCGCACAACGACGAAGAAGACGAATATAAAGAACGCGATGCCCACGTAACTGATGGCCGTCTGCACCTTCATCGACAACGTGCGACGCGTGAACAGCTGGACAATCTCTATCAGAATCTTTCCACCGTCAAGCGGAGGTATGGGGAGCAGGTTCATGAAGCCCAAGGACATGGAGATTGCCGCCATGAACGCGATCACGTCAGCAAATCCTGCGGAAGCCGCCTGAGATGCCATGACCGAGATCCCCACGATCGAGCTGGAGCTCTCGAGAACCGACATGGTGTGCTGCGGCATGATAAGCCGCAAGGCGAATGTCGCCACCATACCGGCGTAGTTGAAGGCCCCCTGCACGGATTCAGCCAGCGACAGGTGGTATGGCTCCATCTGTGGATAGATGCCGATAGCGTCGACCGTCTCGCCTTCCGGCAGGTCAACGACCAGCTCGCGCTCCTTACCGTCGCGCTCCACAACCAAGGTGAAGTCTGCGCCTTCCGCGCGGGCAGTATCCAACGCGTCGGCCAGCTCGGTCCAATCGCTCACGGCCTTCCCCGCAACGCTAACGACCTTGTCACCCGCTTCAATGCCTGCGTCGATCGCCAACGACTCCTCGACCACATCACCCACCACGTTCGAGTTCACAGGCATCTGGTACTCCGTGGTGAAGTATATGCCCGTTACCAAGGTGAGTGCGAGAACCACATTCACCAACGCTCCCGCAACAAGAATGACAACCCGCTTGATGAAGTTGCACCCTAGGTACGTATGGGAACGTTCCGCCTCCAGCTGCTTCTGCGGGTCTGCAAGCGGCCGAGGCTCGCCCGCGCCCGTAGAGCCCTCGGTTTCGAAGTCGTGACCGTCATCGTACTCGGTGAGCAGGTTCGCATCGCGCGCGAGCGTCTCGAAGCATTCCGGATACTCGCTCTGCGTCGGCTTCTCCCCCAACTCGGGATCGTAAAACGGACGAATGGCCGCCCAATCGCTCAGCGTGACGAGAAGCGCATACGCGCGCTCGACATCAATCCCCAGTTCTTCCGCAACTGCCTCACCACTCACGCGACCTTCTCGCTGAACGATCGCAAGGGCAGGGGCAAGCAGCTCGTCGTCTCCGCCGGGCTCCATCCCACAGATGCGGTTGTAGCCACCGAGCAAGATGGGCGTCACACCCACCTCAGTGCCATGCGAGCGGCTCTTGTGAAAGAGCTTCAGGCGACACGGAAGTCCGAGGTAGAACTCGGTGACTCGCACCCTAAACAGACGAGCGGCCACGTAGTGGCCACCTTCGTGCACAAAGACGATGATGGAGAGCAGCACGACTCCCCAGAACACGGCGGAAAGACCGCCGAGAAGCATGTCCATGCTTATACCTCCGCCAGAACCTCACGTGCAATCTCGCGCGAGCGGGCATCGCACTCCCTTAGCTGTTCTAGGGTATCTACCCGCTCGACCCGCGACTGCTCCATCACGGAGCCAACGATTCGCTCGACGTCAAGAAAACCACACGCCCCCGCGCGGAATGCGGCATTTGCGACCTCATTCGCAGCGTTCATCACACAGGGAAGTGTGCCCCCAGCCCGACCAGCCTCACGCGCGAGCCGCAAGCAACCAAAGGCATTCTCATCCGCCTCGCCAAAGGTGAGCGGCGGCTCAAGACACCAATCCTGTGGTTCGCAAGGTGCCGCCCAGCGCTCGGGATAACTCATACCGTATTGGATGGCAATGCGCATGTCAGACGGACCAAGCTGTGCCTTGACTGAGCCATCGGAGAATTCCACCATCGAGTGAATCCTGCTTTGACGGTGCACGAGCACACGGATGTCGTCTATGGGCACATCAAAGAGATGATGCGCCTCCAGAACCTCAAGCCCCTTGTTCATGAGCGTGGCGCAATCGATGGTAATCTTCGCACCCATCTTCCACGTGGGATGGGCGAGCGCACGAGCCGCCGTGACGCCTCGCAGCTCCTCGCGACTCATGCTGTAGAAGGGACCACCGGAGCAGGTGAGCCACAGCCGCCTCACCTCGTCGTGGTCCTCTCCCACTAGGCACTGGAATATGGCACTGTGCTCGGAGTCGACGGGAATCAGCTGACCAGGCTCGAGCATAGGCATGAGCAGGTCTCCCCCACAAACGATTGACTCTTTGTTTGCGTACGCAACTGTTTTGCCCGCCTTGATGGAGGCCTGTGCGGCCTCGATTCCGGCAAAGCCGACCACGGCGAGCACCACGCAGTCCGCCTCGCTCACGACACCAAGCTCTGCACAGGGTCCCTCGCCGACGCACAGACGCGTCCCCACGGGAAGCTCCTGTAGGATTGGATCACTCCCATGCGAGGCATCGGCGATGCCCACCCATGGTACGCCAAACTCACGTGCAGCGGCGACCAACGCAGCGGTCGACGAATGGGCGGTGAGCGCCACTATCTCTAGCTTGTCTGCATGCTTTCGACATACGTCAAGCGCTTGCGTACCGATGGATCCCGTGCAGCCCAAGATGGCCACACGAAGCCTACGCTGCGTCTCAATCACACGATTCCCCCCAAAAGTAGCACAAAGTAGGCGACCACGCCGCCAAAGAGCATGGAGTCCGTACGATCGAGCAGGCCACCGTGGCCTGGAAGCAGGTTGCCCGAATCCTTCACGCCCACGCTCCGCTTGATGCGAGACTCAAACAAGTCACCCATGACGGCCACGAGGCCCTCCACGAATCCGCATGCCAGACCAAGGGGTACGCTGAGACCCCCTACGTGGAACAATGCGGCGACGACCCACACCGCCACTGCGCCGACAAGCCCGCCAAAGAAGCCCTCCCAGCTCTTGTTGGGTGACGTGCGCGGTGCCATCTTGTGCTTGCCAATCGCCGAACCGACGAGATATGCAAACGAGTCCTCAACCCAAACCGACCCAATCACCACAAGAGTGATGATGGCACCCTCCAAGCCATCATTGCCCGTCCGAATCAGGGCAATGCACGAGAGGGTCACCGACGTGTAGAGCGGCCCAAAGACGCTCATGGCAGCGTCCGCCATGTTTGCACGCGGGTTCAGAACGTACCAGATGGCAATTGCGATGAGCAGGACGCACATGAGACAAAACACCATGCGCGTTCCCGCAAGCGCCGCCGCGATGGGAAACGCGATTGCGGCGACCAGCCCTATGATCTCCGACGGGCGACGCCCTGCCATGCGCGTAATCCTAAAGAACTCCGAGCAACATACCCATCCCATCGCTGCAAGGAGTCCTGCGGTGGAGTAGGTACCACCCCAGATGCAGGCGACGATGAGAACCACATAGACGACGCCAGACAACGTGCGCGTCAGCAGACGCTCCGTCCATCCACGCGCACGCTGTCCCTTCAGCTCACCGGCCACGCGGCGCTCCTCCTTCGAGTCGCGCCTCGTCTCCAACCGTTCGATGCCCTTCTCGAGTCCAACGGCATCAGATTCGTTCTTGCTCTTCTCGCTCACGATGCGACAACTCCCCCAAATCGTCTGTCGCGACCTTGGTAGGCGCGGATGGCACGGAGCATGTCCCAACGCGAGAAGTCAGGCCAGTGCTTGCTCGTCACGTAGAACTCCGTATATGCCAGCTGCCACAGTAGATAGTTTGACAACCTCAGCTCCCCCGACGTGCGGACGAGCAACTCTGGATCGGGCAGACCACTTGTGTACAAACGCTTCTCGATCTCGTCTTCGTCGACTTCGTCCGCCTTCAAACGGCCCGCTTCAACATCTTGCGCCACAAGCCGAGCGGCGCGTGCCAACTCGGCTCGCGAACCATAGTTCACGGCAAGCGCAAACACCATGCCCGTATGGGCAGCGGTCTTCTCGAGGCCCTCCTCAAACACCTCACGCGTCTTCTCGGGCAACGCAGTGATGTCGCCCAAGAAGCGCAGCCTCACGTTCTCTTGATAGAACAACGGCAACTCCTTGAGGAGCGTCGTAGCAAAGAGATGCATCAGAAGGTCGACCTCTTGTTGTGGCCGCTTCCAATTCTCCGTCGAGAACGCGTAGGCAGAGAGCACATCGAACCCCAGGCGCACGCTGCTCGTCACCGCTTCGCGCAGTGAGTCGACACCTGCGATATGCCCCTCATGACGCGCAAGACCACGCTCTGTCGCCCAGCGACCATTGCCGTCCATAATCATAGAGACATGGCGCGGAATGTTCGTGAGGTCTATGTCGGAGAGGCATATGTCGTCGGGTGCGTCGTCGTAGTACGCCCTCAACTCTCCTTCGTCAAACTCCACCTATATCTCCATGACCTCAGCGGTCTTCTGCTTGAGCAGATCGTCGACCATTCCCACATACTCGTCCGTGAGCTTCTGGACGCGCTTCTTCTCGGCTGCCTGCATATCCTCAGAGAGCTCCTCGTCACGATCGATCGCGCGATTCGCGTCCTTGCGAGCGTTGCGGATGGAAATGCGTGCTTCCTCGGCGAGCTGCTTGCAGTCACGAGCCAGCTCACGACGACGCTCCTCGGTCGGTTGGGGGAACGGCAGGCGGATGGAGTGACCGTCATTCGAGGGCGTGATGCCCAAGTCGGACATGCGAATCGCCTTCTCGATGTTGCGAAGAGATGACTTGTCCCACGGCTCGATTACCAGCATGGAGGCCTCAGGCACCTTGACGCCTGCAAGCTGCGTGATGGGCGTTGGCACGCCGTAGTAGTCAACCTTGATCGCATCAAGGATGTGTGGATTTGCGCGACCAGTACGCACGCGCCCGAAGTTGTACTTCAGCGAGTCAATGCTCTTGTCCATCCGCTCCTCAGCGGCGTCTGTGTGCTTGCTCATTTACTCATCAATCCCTTCAACGACTGTCGTACCAACATGCTCGCCACGAATAGCCTTGGCAAAGGCATCCGCGTCATCCATATTAAATACCACAATGGGCATATGATTGTCTTGACATAAGGCAGTAGCGGTCGCATCCATCACCTTGAGCCCACGCGAAAGTACCTCGGCATAGGTGATGGTATCGAACTTCGTGGCCTCCGGATGGGTTACCGGATCCGCATCGTAAATGCCGTTCACCTTCGTGGCCTTCATGAGGACCTCGGCATCAATCTCGCACGCACGAAGCGCTGCGGCGGTATCCGTCGTAAAGTACGGGTTGCCCGTACCAGCAGCGAAGATAACAATCCGACCCTTCTCGAGATGACGAATGGCGCGACGCCTGATGTACGGCTCAGCCACTTGCCGCATCTCGATTGCACTCATGACGCGGGAGTCCATCCCATTGCGCTCGAAGCAATCCTGCAACGCAAGACAGTTGATGACGGTAGCGAGCATTCCCATGTTGTCGCCTTGCGCGCGGTCCATGCCCGCCGCAGCACCCGAGACCCCTCGGAAGATGTTGCCGCCACCGACGACGATTGCCACTTGAACCCCAGCGGCCCACCCTTCCTTGACACTATCTGCCATACGCTGCAGAACTGCAGGATCGATTCCGTACTCTCCGCTACCCATCAAAGCCTCACCCGAGAGCTTCAGCAAGACACGCTTATATTTGTAGTCAGCCAAGATTCCTCCATCCAACGTTACCCATGACAGTCTAGCAGATGAGGGCAATGTCTCTACAAACAAGGCGTCCCGGATAGTATTTACATCCGGGACGCCTCATCACGACTCTACGTCATGCAACGTACGCGCTACTCGCCAAACTGGAAGCGGACGAAGTCAACAATCTCGACCTTGTCGCCAATCTTCTTCGAAACTTCCTCAGCGAGCTGACCGACGGTGATGTCAGGATTCTTCACGAACTCCTGCTCGGTAAGCACGCGCTCCTTGAAGAACTTCTTCAGGCGGCCATTGACGATGCCATCCCAGAACTTCTCGGGGCGGCCAGACTCGGCAGCCTGGGCACGATAGATCTCCTTCTCGTGCTCGATGATGTTCGCAGGCACGGACTCGCGCGTCGCACCTGCAGGATCGGAAGCCACAACCTGCATCGCCACATCGTGTGCAAAGGTCTTGAACTCATCGTTCTCTGCCGTGGCAGGATCGCCGAAGGAGAACTGCACGAGGGAGCCAAGCTTGCCATTGTGGTGGATATAGCTCACGAGAGCACCATCGCTCACCTCAACGCGCTGGAAGCGCTGAATCTTCATGTTCTCGCCGATGACGTGAATCATTTCCTTGAGCTCTGCGTCAACGGTGTTGCCGTTCATCTCGCACGCGAGGAGTGCCTCGACATCGGCGGGGGAAAGCTCCGCAACGACCTTGGCAAGCTCGGTCGCGAAGTCGCAGAACTTAGCGTTGGAGCCGACGAAGTCCGTCTCGCAGGTGAGCTCGAGCAGAGCGCCCGTCTTGGCGTCCTCAGACACGAATGCGGCGATGGTGCCCTCGTTGGTGTCGCGGCCAGCACGCTTGACGGCCTTTGCCAGACCCATCGTGCGGAGAACGTCTACTGCCTTCTCGATGTCGCCGTCAGCCTCTACGAGTGCCTTCTTGCACTCCATCATCGGCGAGTCCGTCATCTCACGAAGCTGCTTGACCATAGCAGCAGTTACCTTAGCCATGATATTGCCTCCTTAGCAAGCTATGGTTACCCATCAACTACCAAATGTGAATGCACAATCCTACTCAGCAGCCGACGCCTCTGCCTCGGCGACCTCAACGGCGGGGGTCACTTCGCCAGCAACCATCTCTTCCGCACTGATCTGCTCCTTACCGGAACCAGCAAGCACGGCGTCCGCGACGAGCTCGCACATGAGCGAGACAGAACGGATGGCGTCGTCGTTAGCGGGAATGCCATACTCGATGACATCGGGATCGGAGTTGGTGTCGAGAAGGCCAATCACGGGGATGTGCAGACGGTTTGCCTCCTTGACGGCAATCTCCTCGCGCTTGGTATCGACCACGAAGATGGCCTGCGGGAGGGTCTTCATGTTGCGCACGCCACCGAGGTTGCGCTGGAGCTTCTCGAGCTCCTTCGTCAAGACTGCCTGCTCCTTCTTGCCGCGCTCGGCCATACGGCCGTCCTCGACCATGGTCTCGAGCTCTTCCATACGCTCGATGCGGGAACGCATGGTGACGAAGTTCGTGAGCATGCCACCGAGCCAACGCTGATTGATGTAGGGCATGTCCGCACGCTGAGCCTGCGTGGCGATTGCCTCCTGGGCCTGCTTCTTTGTGCCGACGAAGAGGACGGAGCCGCCGCGAGCGGCAGTTTCGCGCAGAACGGTGTATGCACGGTCCGCATTGATGATCGTCTGCTTGAGGTCGAGGATGTAGATGCCGTTGCGCTCACCAAAGATGTAGGGACGCATCTTCGGGTTCCAGCGACGAGTCTGGTGCCCGTAATGGCACCCTGCGTCGAGCAGCGTCTGGATGTTGATCTTTACAGCCATGTTAACCTCCTGTGGTTGGTCCTCCGCGTGAGGTCATTCCCCCCAATCCACCCGAGCCGTGGCTGCAACCCGGGCACCACGGACGAGGAGTCGTCACGCGTGTGTCGTATATCGTGCTTATGCACGACAATTGCCAATAGTACCATACGAACGATGACTTAAGCAAGCACTACTCGTAGTCGTCCATGCCGATACTTCCTGCAGAAGTCCAGCTGTCGTTCATCTCGCTCACCACAACCTCGGAACCATTTGCATGGATCACCTGACCGTCGCCGGCGTATATCGCGACATGACTTCCCGACTGGCTCGCACCGACGTTGCCAATGTAGAACACCAGGTCGCCTGCCTGCAGATCATCAGCCGACGAGACGTTCGTCGCCATCTCTGCCTGCGCAACGCTCGAATGAGGAATCTCGATGCCTGCCTGTTCGTACGCCCAACTCGTCAGGCCAGAGCAGTCGAAGGCCTCGCCAGGCGAGCTCGCACCATACACATACTGCACGCCAATCTGTGAGTACGCGGCCTCCAGAATCTTTGCTCGTGCATCGGATGACAACGTGGATGTACTCGAGGCGCCATCGGACGCGCTCTCGCTCGAAGCGTCTGCCGACTCCGCAACGGCTGCCGCCACATCGCTGGCGGAAGGCGCCGGAGACGGCGTTGCGTCTTGCGCCGGAGCAGCGGACGACGTTTCCGATTGGGTCGCCGCGCTAGCTGCAACACTCGCCGCAGTGCTCGCTGCATTGGCCGACTCTGGTGTTGTTGCTGCTTGCTGTGACGACGAATCGTCAGACGCTGCAAGCAATGCCTCTTGTGCAGCCAGCGCCTCGACAGCCTTCGCCTGCTGCTCGACGATCTCGGAAACCTGCCTTTCGTCGAATGCCGCACGCATCGGAGCGCTCAGCCCAGCGATGTAGCCCTTCTGCTGCTCAATGGATGCTTGCAGGTCCTTGAGCTGCTGCTCCTTCTGGCCGGCGAGCTCCTTGAGGTCTTTCTCGGTCTTCTCTAGGTCCGTCTTCTCGGCATTGAGTTGATTCGTGAGCGTAGTGACCTCGTCCACGACGGCGATGTCGGCACTCGTCAGCTTGTCCACGTAATGCAGGGCTGCAACGAGTCCCTCGAACGACTCTGTCCCGAGTATGATGTCGAGCAGCGAGCTTGCGCCAGCCTTGTAGTTTGCCGCAACGCGATCGCCGAGCACCTGCCTGGCAACCGCAAGCTGAGCCTCGGATTCCTCTATCTGCTTCGTCAGCGAAGCCTTGTTCTCTTCCGAAAGCTGCAGACGATAGTAGGTGTCGTTGAGCGACTCGCCAACCTCTGCGACCTGCAGAGACAGCTCACCATATGTTGCCCACGCCTCGTCGAGAGTCGCGGGTTGAGAAACGGAAGTGGTCTCCTCGGCAAAGGCCGCAACGGGAACCCCGCCCAAGCCCAGTGCAAGGGCAAGCCCAGCCGAGACCAGAACTCTTCCACGCAAAAGCATAATAAACCTCCAGACGCCAATATTGCGCTTAACCTTACACTAACAGTCACAATAATTAGTAGAGACGATGTGGATATTGACGTCCCCTATACTCCTTCCACAACTGTTTAGGCACGTGGATGGGCAAGTTTAGTTGCTTCCTTAAGACGTTCTACAGATAGATGCGTGTAAATCTGGGTAGTTGCAAGGCTCTCGTGCCCGAGCAGTTCCTGCACGGTCTTGAGGTCCGCGCCCCCGTTGAGCAACTCCGTCGCATAGGTGTGCCTCACTGAGTGAGGGCTGAGCCGAGCGTCCAATCCTGCAGCACCAAGCAGCTTGGAGAACTGCGCTCGCAGCGCATCCGCGCTCATGGCGTTGCCCCGCGTCGAGACGAAGAGCGCCTCAACGCGGGTGCCCGCCTTCCCACGTGCCACCAATGTGGGGCGCGCATGTGCGAGATAGTCGTCGAGGCACACAAGGGCCTGCTGGTAGACCGGCACTACACGCTCCTTGCCACCCTTGCCAAACAAGCGAATCTGACCTTGCGCGGCGTCGATGTCTGCTGGCACAAGACCTGCAACCTCCGAAATTCGCGCCCCCGTCGCGTATAAGGTCTCGATGAGGGCGGCATCACGCTTTCCCTCTGGCGTCTCCGCGTCACATACCGAGAGGAGTCGAGCGAGATCCTCGTCTGTCATGGTCCTCGGCAGCGTCTTTTTCTGCTTTCTGCCGGGCACGGACGCAAATGCAGCCGAGACCACCTTGCCTCGCCGCTCCAACCAACGATACATGCTGCGCAACGCAGAGAGGTGCCGGTTGATGGTCTTGTCGGCATAGCCGGAGCGCACCATATGTGCAAGGTACCCCCTCAGCCGTCGGTCGGTGGCACGCAGGGGATCGATTCCCTGTGCCGCGCACCAGTCTCCAAACGAGTCGAGGTCGCACCGATATGCACGTACGGTATGCTCAGAGAGGTTGCGCACGTTCGCCAGCCATGCGCAGAATTCCTCACTCAGTTGCCACCAACCCGCATCCGACTCACTCATCGTGTGCCTTGCTCCCAGCCGTCTTTGCCAAATCGTCTGTTGAGTCTCTGAAAGCGCCAAAGAGGTCGCCCCTCTGGGCAAGGTAGCGGGCGAGGTCCTCCCGTCCCCGTTCAGCATAGGCACGATAGCGTTCCCGCTTGCGCATCCTGCCCCGCCCGAGGGGTGGCACGAGTCCGAAGTTCACGTGCATGGGCTGATACGGATGGGTCGCCGGATTGGTGGCGTAAGCCACGAGTGCGCCAAAAGCACTCGTCTCGGGCAGGTGGACGGGTTCCAAGCCGCGAAGGTCTGCATACGTGTTCAGCGCCGCAAGCAATCCTGAGGCGATTGCCTCGACATACCCTTCGGTGCCCGTAATCTGACCAGCAAGACGCGTCTGAGTACCCGGCACGGCAAAGGTCTCGTCAAGCACCCTAGGACTATCCACGAACGTATTGCGATGCATGACCCCATAGCGCACGAAGTCGCTCGACTCCAGACCTGGGATCATCGAGAACACGCGCGCCTGCTCGCCCCATGTGAGGTTGGTCTGGAACCCCACCAAGTTGTAGGCGGTGCAGGCAGCGTTCTCTGCCCGAAGCTGAACCACGGCCCACGGTCGAGTGCCTGTGCGTGGATCCACCAGCCCCACTGGCTTGAGCGCACCGAACCGAAGCGTGTCGATTCCCTTCCGTGCCACCTCCTCGATGGGCTGGCAGGCGTTGAAGAGGTCCCGCTGCTCGAAGTCGCGCACCAGCACGCGCTTGGCGCTGACCAGCTCCTCCCAGAAGGCCTCGTACTCCTCACGCGAGAGCGGGCAGTTGAGGTAGTCACCTATGCCCTGCTCCTCGTAGCGCGACTGTGCAAAGACGATGGTGCGGTCGATGGACTCGGCATCTACGACAGGAGCAGCAGCGTCAAAGAAGGCGAGATAGTCGTTCCCCACAGCCTTCGCGATGGCCTCGGCAAGCAGGGGCGAGCAAAGCGGTCCGGCACAGATGACGCTACGACCATCCGGAATCTGCGTCACCTCCTCGCGGACCACCTCGATGAACTCCGATGAGGCGACCGCCTCTTCCACCTCCTTGGAGAAGCGTTCGCGGTCGACCGCAAGCGACCCTCCAGCAGGCACCGCACAGCGACGCGCCAAGGGCAGGAGGTACGAGCCCATTGCGTCAAGCTCCGCCTTGAGCATGCCTGCCGCGCTATCCTCCCGCATCGACTTGAGCGAGTTGGAACAGACGAGCTCTGCCAGATGGCTGGTATGGTGGGCCGGTGCATGCCCCCCGGGCCGTTGTTCGTACAAGCGCACCGGAACGCCACGTGAAGCCAAGGAGAGAGCGCACTCGCATCCCGCAAGACCGCCACCTACTACGCTCACCACGCTGCTCATGCGACTTCCTCCCCCTCGCTGCCTTTCCCCCGCAGCCGCGGCGTCGTACGGTACTGCTGGTACGCCGCGCTTGTCAGACTGTATCTCCCGTCCGGGAGATGTTCAACGATACCACGTGACTCGTAGTCTGCAAGCGTCTGCAGCAGGGTGAGGACCGATTGCCCAAGGCGCGCCGCGAGCTCGTCGGGACGCCATGGAGATGCGGCAAGCGCAGAGGCAACCTCACCCATCTCGGCGTTTGCTCCCTCCATCACGATGCGCATGACGCCATAGTCCATCGATATGCGCATCTCGAGGTCAACCTCGCTGCAGATCGGAAGTGCACCTTCAGTCACTAGGCGGTTCGTTCCCGTGGAGTTTGGCGAGAAGATCGAACCCGGGACGGCATAGATGGTGCGGTCCATGTCCAATGCCGCGTTCGCCGTGCTCATGGTACCCGAGCGCTCACCTGCCTCCGCGACGAGCAACGCGGGCGAGAGCGCAGCGATTACCACGTTGCGCCGTGGAAAGGATGACCTTGTGGGAGGTGCGCCCCATGGGCTCAGCGATATAACCGCACCCCCGCTTTCGACCGCATCGTGGAAGATGTCGGCTGAGGATCGCGGGTACACATCGTCGGCACCACATCCCGAGACGATCACGGTAGTTCCGCCCGCATCGAGGGCGGCTCTGCTCGCCGCATGGTCGCACCCCATCGCACCACCAGAGACCACGCCCACCTCGCACTCTGCGGCTATGCGCCCCGCCATCTCGGCGATTGCTATGCCATACGGCGTTGCCCTGCGCGCACCTATGACCGAGAGGCTTGCCGCATTCAGCACACTCGGATCTCCCACTCCATACAGCTTCTTTATGTGGCGCGTCGTCTCTTCCCGTAGGGATTCAGGAAAGAGTTCGTCCTCACGCTCCAGCTCCCATCTCTCAGCACTCATTGCCCCTCCTCACAATGACGTCCTCGTC
This sequence comes from Atopobiaceae bacterium, assembly GCA_017533825.1. GTDB lineage: Bacteria > Actinomycetota > Coriobacteriia > Coriobacteriales > Atopobiaceae > RUG440. Next base: position 107,708 of record JAFWIE010000017.1, read on the forward strand.
CTGAATGCACAGGCCTCTATCACATGCTCTTTCCTCACACGCTCATCTTCGGCAAGGTCTGCGATGGTTCGCGCAACACGTGCGATGCGAACGATGTTGCGACCACCAAGTCCCAACCGCTTCGCCATGCCCTCGAGTGCCGCCTGCGCGGCACCATCCAACCCCAGCGTTGCAACGCCTCCCTGGCGGCCCCGCTCCGTTGCCCCCTCGTCCCGCATTCTCCATGCGGCAAACTCTCTCGCACGAGTAACGTCTTCTGCCATCTGCCTCGACGTCGTGCCCCCATCGCCCTGTATGATGCGAGCGGGTGCGGGACGGGCAACGTCGACAAGCACGTCGATACGATCCATGAGGGGTCCTCCGATTCGCGCCTGGTATGCTTGGATGCGCGCCGGCGTGCAGGTGCAAATGTGGTCCCTGTCGCCGAGATACCCACAGGGACAAGGATTTGCAGCGGCCACCAACATGAACTTGCAGGGGAACTGGTACGTCCCTTCCACGCGCGCGATTCTCACGACCCCATCCTCGATCGGCTGACGTAGAGACTGGAGAACCTGCGGGCCGAATTCGGGCAGCTCATCGAGAAAGAGCACGCCTGCATGCGCGAGCGAGACCTCTCCCGGCATGACGGGACGACCGCCACCGACCATCCCTCCCATGGATATGGCATGGTGAGGTGCCCTGAAAGGACGCTCTCCCGTCTGAATGGTCTCGAGGCTTTGTCCGGCGACGGAATGTATCAGCATTGCCTCGGAACGCTCTCGGTCGCTGAGCTTGGAGAGGATCGTAGGCATGCGCTTCGCCATCATGGACTTTCCGGCGCCGGGCGGTCCGACCATCAAGAGCCCATGATTGCCCGCGGCAGCAATCACGAAGGCGCGCTTGGCCATCTCCTGGTCCACCACATCTGCGAAGTCAAGCGGACCCACGTCGCTCTCATCGTCCCCGGCTTCGACGAGTGGGGGCTTCAGCATCGGCAGCTCACCCACGCCCTTCCGCAGGTCCATTATGTCATCGCAGGCGAGCGCACCAGACTTTGACGCAAACCGCGCGTTCGCGGTGACCAGGGTCAGATGCTCTTGTTGAGCGAGCATGTCGAATGCGACAAGCCCACGGACTTCGCTCACGTCTCCCGCAAGGCCGAGCTCCCCCACAAAGAGGCACTCGTCCAAACCATCCGTGGGAATCTGACCCGTACAGGCGAGAATGGCCACGGCGATGGCCAGGTCGAACCCAGTCCCCGTCTTGCGAATCTCGCTCGGTGCCAGGTTCACCGTAAAGTGCACGCGAGGCAACTCGAAGCCACGGTTCTTGATTGCGCCTCGGACGCGGTAACGTGCCTCGTGGACGGAGGTGTCGGCCATGCCCACGATTGTGATTCCCGGTATTGTCTGCGAGACACTCACCTCTACCGTCACCGGCAAGGCCTCCACGCCTCTGAGGACTGCGGCGTGGGTCGAAAACGATCCAAGCGTCCCCATGCTAGTAATCCCACTCAAAGGCACCGGCAAGATAGCGTATACGGGCGGTGTCCTTGTCGATCAGCTTCACCGCCGCAACGTCAAAGCGTACCGAGTCATACTGCGGTGCCTTGGCGAGGTAGATGAGCGCGAGTTTCTGGTACTTCGCGCGCTTACGGCTGCCCACCGCAAGCTCTGGCGCAATCTCATCATTTCTCTTCGTCGTTATACGCGTCTTGACCTCCAGCAAGATGATGGTTTCACCATCTCGCGCGATGATGTCGACTTCTCCGAACGAGCATCGCCAATTGCGCTCCAGAACCTCGATGCCCATGCGCTCGAGAAAGAGCGCAGCAACGTCCTCTCCCTTGTCACCAATCTGTCGACTGTTGCATCGCTTCTCCGGATTCATGAGGTCGATGCCGATGCCCTCGCCGATGACCTCCATGTCCTTCATCCAGCTATGGCTGGTGGGAAGGATTTCGGCCAGCGTTCCTATGATGCGTGCTTCCACCATCTGTGCCTCCTTTTTCTCGGGAGGCCAGAATCGCAGACGCAACATACACGAATTACCCCGCTAGCACACAGTTTTTTCCCCGTTCTGTTTCGGGTACGGTAATGCGCGCGTCATCAGTAGCGTTAAAGGGCCGCTTTTGATTTCCGAATATATGTGTATCGACAGTTGCACCGTGCTAAAAGAGACGGGGCGTCTCCAAAAAGTTTCCACAAAACGAGGCGCGGTGTATGGGTGAGAGACCATACTCACGGATGGCTTGAATGTGCTCCGCCGACGCATAGCCCTTGCATGCCGAAAGGTGGTATTGGGGATACTCGCTCTCGTATGCCACCATGAGCGCATCGCGCGTCACTTTGGCTACGATCGAGGCTGCCGCGATACAGGCCACCTTCGCGTCCCCCTTTACGACACACCGCTCACGCTCATGGACATGCACGGGATTGCCGTCGATGAGTACGCAATCCGGCTCAACGGCGCAAGCCTCGATTGCTCGCGTCATCGCCAAGCGCAGGCATACCGCCATGCCCTTTTCGTCGATCTCTTGGGGAGGCACATGCGCCACACCATATGCTACGGCGTGTTGCTCGATTTCCTTGGCGAGATACTCACGTCGTTCTGGAGAGAGTCGCTTGGAGTCATCCAATCCCCAGATGATCGGTTCCGCCAGGAGGGCTACTGCTCCCACAGTCAACGGACCTGCCACGGCACCGCGACCGACCTCGTCAACCCCAATGACCACACCGTCGCCACCAAGCTCTTGCTGATATGCGTACATGCCTCGCACGCGTACGCGCTCTGCCTCTTCTTTCTGCACGCGCCTGCGCGCCACCTCCAGTGCATGGCGCACTTGTCTACGCGGATCATCCGCGTAACGCGTCTCCAGCTCGCTAAGCTCCTCAGCAGTCGCCCCCGCTATGAGACCCGCTATCTCCTTCGCACGACGCAGTCCCGCATCAGACATGCCTGCCTCCCGCCATAGAAAAAAGGGCCACCTCGCAGGGAGATGGCCCAAAAGGACGACGTAGACCCTAGATGCGCTTCTCGCGAATGCGGGCGGCCTTGCCCACACGATCACGCAGGTAGTACAGCTTCGCGCGACGAATCTGACCGTGGCGAACGACCTCAAGTCGAGCAATCTTCGGGCTGTGCACGGGGAACGTACGCTCCACGCCCACGCCAAAGCTCACCTTACGCACGGTGAAGGTCTCGCGTGCGCCAGCACCGCTCATGCGAATGACATCGCCCTGGAAGACCTGCTCACGCTCGCGCTCACCCTCGCGAATGCGATAGTGCACACGCACGTTGTCGCCCACGATGACCTTGGGAAGGTCCTCGCGAATCTGCGCCGCCTCGATGGCGCCAATGTAATCAACTGCCATGTTCTTTCCCATCTCTAGAGGTGCCGTCACACCTTGAACGACACATAGCTTCACACACAAAGCGGTATATTACCGAAGAATCCATCCTCGCGCAAGCCTTTCATGCGGATGCCACATGCATGCGGCATCCATACCACTGCATGCTTAGACACAGAACCCCACGACAACGGAGGCTGGTTCCTGCGGATTGCCTCTCGACTTTGGGAACCCCGAGTCCATCACCTGATAGAAGTACCCATCACATCCCGTGTTCCCATACGAATTGAACTCGAAGGGATACGGCGTCCGATACCACCAGGGCGACTTACCGGTTGAGTTCGCAAGCGAGAGGAAGCCGTTGGGGTCGCTCTCCCCCGTCACTCCTTCGCGCGCGAATGCCTCATACTGCATACCTTCGGAGTTGAGAAGTCCGTCCACGTCCTCCCAGCCGCGTCGACCGCGAAACTCGTCGCGATCCCACGTCACATCCCCGCAGACTTCATGAACCGAGAATACCCACAGCTCATCCGCAGTAGGCGTCACGCTCTCGAATGACTCGGTGATACCCACGTTGTTCGTGAGCTTGTTCACCGGCACGATGACGGCACGCAGGTCTTCATCGAGACGTTGCTTCTGCTCACCATTGAGGACGGAACGCAGCCGCGATGCCTCCCATCCGCCTACAACCGTCGCCTCATCGTTCATCGGAAGGATGTCGATGGCCCCAACGGTCATGAAGGTTATGCCCGCCTTGCCAGACCCATCCGCCTTGTCGTCGTGACCGATGCCGGCGATGCGCACGTCAAGCGCACGCGTATCGTCGAGCACGATCTGCTTGGTCTGACGAGTGAGAGTTCCGTCCTCCTCAACCAAACCAAACGCACGCGCGACCTCCCTTCTTGCCTCGTCCGACTCAGCCGCGGAAATCTGCGCGGAGATCTGCGACAGGTCGTCCCAGCTGTAATCGTTCAGCGGCTTCTTACCCAAGGGCTCTGGTTCGGATTCTGGCTCCTCCTCGAACGGTGACTCCTCCTCGGATGCTTGCTCGTGTTGTGCCGAGGACGAGAATGCTGGCATCGCGCACCCGACGAGAACAAATGCCAAGACGAGCGTCAATGCGAACCACAACTTGCGCATAAGCGTTCCTCCCCATGGTTGTTGACAAGAGACGTTTGCCAGACATTCTCTCACAAAGCGCATGGAGCTTGTTATGCGCGTTGGCCAACGCGCGGCGCACGCGAAAGGATGGCGCACCTCCGCGCTTGTCTTAGGCGGCGTGCTCGCCGACTTCCGGATACCGTGATTCCTTTCGTCATGATACACGAGCACAGGGACGCCTACTGCTGCTGACGCACTTCGTATACGAGGGCCTCATCGGCGAGAGCGACAACTACCTACTGCATGTGGACCATCATGACGACTACGAGATTGGCCTGTACGACGGGGATCAGACAGGCTCATCGGCTACCTGCTCAAAGCCACCTAAGCCGCTACTAGCAACTTCACGCGATTCTCGAGCCTCCTCGTCTACGAATTCCCTCTTCCCGACCCGTTGCGGTGTGCACCCAGCACGCCCCAAGACCAAGCTCCTTGGCGGCGATTAGCAGGTACGGAGAGGCGATGGTGCCGACCTCGATCCAGAACTCGCCCGGTCGAAAGTGGCGCGAGTATACGATCGACCTTAGCAGTGCGGACCTATGGCCACCTTCCACTACGAAAGGGGCAGGTCAAATGACCTGCCCCCCAGTAACACATGTGGTTACGCGCCTTTTGCACTACAGCGTAGCGGGACCACCGTTGGAGTTGATCTTGGCCTGAGCGGCTGCCAGACGCGCGACGGGCACGCGGAACGGCGAGCAGGAGACGTAGTCAAGGCCGAGGTCATAGTACTTCTGGATGGAGTCGGGATCGCCACCGGTCTCGCCGCAGACGCCACAGACGATATTCGGGTTGGTGGCCTTGCCGCCCTCGACACCCATCTGGACCAGGCGAGCGACGCCGCGGTCGAGCGTGGCGAACGGGTTGGTCTTGATGAGCTTCTCGTTCATGTAGGTGTCCAGGAAGGAGGACTCGACGTCGTCACGCGAGAACCCAAGGCAGGTCTGCGTGAGGTCGTTGGTGCCGAAGCTGTAGAAGTCAGCATACTTGGCGATGTGGTCGGCGGTGATGGCAGCACGCGGCAGCTCGATCATGGTGCCGATGGGGATCTCCAGCTTGACGCCATACTCCTCGGAGACGGCCTTGATGTCGTCCTCGCACATCCAGCGGAGGTGCTTGAGCTCCTCGGAGAAGGCCACGAGCGGGATCATGATCTCGGGCTTGGCGTCCACGCCGTCCTTGATGAGCTCAGCGGCAGCGGAGCAAATCGCACGGAACTGCATGTGGTTGAGCTCGGGATACAGGAAGCCGAGGCGGCAGCCACGGGTACCGAGCATCGGGTTGGCCTCCTGGAAGGAGTCGAGCTGCTTGAGCAGAGCCTGCTTGGTGGCGACGGCGGTGTCAAGCTCTTCCTTGAGGGCAGCGAGCTTCTCGTCAATCTCAGCGGCAGCGTCGACGGCCTTGGCTGCAGCCTCGAGCTTCGCGATCTCGACTTCGAGCTCACGCGGGCTGTCCAGGAACTCATGCAGCGGGGGATCGAGCAGGCGCACGATCACGGGCAGGCCCTCCATGGCCTTGAACATGCCAAGGAAGTCACCCTTCTGGGCCTCGCCGAGCTTGGCGAGCGCGTCAGCCTTGACGGCGGGGTCATCGGCAAGGATGAAGTTCTGGATGAGGTACTTGCGGTCGCCCAGGAACATGTGCTCGGTACGGCACAGGCCGATGCCCACGGCGCCGTTCTCGCGGCTGAGAGCAGCATCCTCGGGGTTGTCGGCATTGGCGCGCACGCCCATGATGCGGCCGCGCTCCTCGTTGAGGCGGACCTCGTCAGCCCACTCGAGTATGGTCTGCAGGTCGCCACCGAGCTCGGGACGAACGAGCTTGGCCTCGCCAAGGTACACGTTGCCGGTGGTGCCGTCGATGGAGATGACGTCGCCTTCCTTGAGGACGATGTCGGTGCCGGCGATGGCGCAAGTCTTCGCAGCGGCGTTGATCTGGAGCGCCTCAGCGCCGCAGACGCAGGGCTCACCCATGCCGCGGGCGATAACGGCCGCGTGGCTGGTCTTGCCACCGTGCGAGGTCAGGATGCCGTCAGCGGCGTCCATGCCAGGCAGGTCGTCGGGCGTGGTCTCCCAACGCACGAGGATGCAGGGCTTGCCCTCGGCGGCATAGGCAACGGCGTCCTCAGAGGAGAACACGACGGCGCCCACGGCTGCGCCAGGAGAAGCATTGAGGCCCTTGGTCAGAATCTCGCGGCCCTTGATGTCGGCAGCGTCGAACTGCGGGTGCAGAAGCTGGTCGAGCTGCTCGGGAGCGACGCGCATGACTGCCTGCTCCTTGGTGATGCGGCCTTCCTCGACCATCTGGATGGCAACCTTGAGGGCGGAGAGCGCGGTACGCTTGCCAACGCGGGTCTGCAGCATGTAGAGCTTGCCCTGCTCGATGGTGAACTCGAGGTCCATCATGTCCGCATAGTGATCCTCGAGAATCTCGAACACGTGGAAGAGCTGCTTGCCAGCCTCCTCCAGACCAGGCTCGGTGGGGAGCTTGGCGATGGGCTCGGTGTTGCGGATACCAGCGACAACGTCCTCGCCCTGGGCGTTGACCAGGTAGTCGCCATAGCGCTCGTTGGTGCCGTCAGCCGGGTTGCGCGTGAAGGCAACGCCGGTGGCGGAGGTGTTGCCCTTGTTGCCGAATGCCATCACCTGGACGTTGACTGCGGTGCCGAGATTGTCGTCAATCTTGTTCTGCTTGCGGTACAGGATGGCGCGCTCGGTGTTCCAGGAGCCAAAGACTGCCTGCTCAGCAAGGCGGAGCTGCAGGATGGGGTCATGCGGGAAGACGGCCTTGCCGTCAACTTCGACCTCGGGATACTCGGCAACGTCCACGTTGTCGGCAAAGATCTGCTTGAAGGTAGCAACGAGGTCCTTGAGGTCGTCGGCATCGAGCTCGGTGTCGAGCTTGACGCCCTTCTCAGCCTTCTTTGCGGAGATGGCATCCTCGAACAGCTGGCCGGAGACGCCCATGACGACGCTGGAGAACATCTGCACGAAGCGACGATAGGAGTCGTAAGCGAAGCGGGGGTTCTCGGTCTGCTTGATGAGGCCCTGAACCGAATCGTCGTTGAGACCGAGGTTAAGGACGGTATCCATCATGCCGGGCATCGAGAACGGAGCGCCGGAACGGACGGAGACCAGCAGCGGGTCATCAGCGTCGCCGAGCTTCTTGCCCATGCGCTCCTCGAGGTCCTTGCGGTACTCGTCGATCTCGTCCAGAACGCCCTCAGGCCACACGTTGCCGGCGCTGGAATACTCAACGCACGTCTGGCACGTAATGGTGAAGCCAGCGGGAACCGGAAGGCCCAGAGCCGCCATCTCGGCAAGGTTAGCGCCCTTGCCACCAGTAATCCACTTTGCCTCGTCGACGGTAGCACCGGCGACTTCGCTTACGTTCTCGCCCGCGGCGTTAAAACCGAAGCGATACACGTGCTTCTCTGCCATGTACAACTCCTCTTGTTGCGTTCCTCGGCGCAAATGCGCCCTAAAAACTCACACAACACTAGCAGAATGCGCGCAACAATTGTCTTTGAAATATCGCTTACCATGATTTACGCAAACTGATTCGCATCCCCCAACATCCGAGTGCTCGAGACTCTCAGCCCTTGGACCCATACCATGCCGGCACAAACACCGGAGGCCCGCATGTCAGCGGGCCTCCAAATCATGCAGTAGGTATTCGCGAGTCGGACATCCCCATAAATGCCATTGGTTCGACTGGCGTGTGCCACTTCGATACAAGTGAGCTGCCACGAAACCCATTGCTTCGCGGCAGCTCCAAAGACCTATGGTTGGAAGACCTACTGGTTCGCGAGGCGATCGCGCAGAGCACCCACCTTGTTGGAGGGCTCAGCGCCCGTGAGACCCGCAAGTACCGTCACGGCAGGGCCGAGCAAGTCGATGGAGGGGATGCCACGCTTGATGAGCGCATGGCGCACATCGCGGCGAAGGCGCTCGTCAGTGAAGGTGTGGAAGACGGCCATCGGACGGCCCTCCTCCTGAGCGTCGATGAACGTGTTGACGTCCTTGACATTCCTAGCATCCGGGAGCCGTGCGATATCCATCGCATCGACATCGAACTGCGCTGCAGCCGCAACGACCACGCTATAGGCGGTGTCGCCACGTGCGTCGGAGATCACGAGCACGATGGGCTTGACGTCCTCGACGACCTCGTCTGTACTCAAATCGAGTGTGGCCATTGTTTCTCCTCTCGTTTGCGAGCGACCCCTATGATCGCCGCCCCAGATAGCCTCAGATAACACTAGACACAGTTTGCACCCAACTCAAGGGTACGTCACCACCAAAGCGGCTGATTGGTGCATTAAGTTCGGCGAGAGCACTATTTCGACGCTTTCTCCACAATCGAGACGGAGCATCATTCCCCGTTTGTGATTTGATTACCAACGTCATGCATCCCAACCACAAGAACGAGGGCCTCCCACCCATGCACATCCTTACCTCGTGCCATAAGCGGGTGGCCCTCGCGCATGCGCAACTACTGCTACTTCTTCTTTGCCATAGCGCCGATGTTAGCCACGCCCGAGAATGCACGTTCGAAGCGATTGAGCAGGCGCAGGCGGTTCTCTCGCACAGCCTTATCCTCGTCCATCACCAGCACATCCACAAAGAATCGGTCGATAGGCTCACGTAAACGAGCGAGTGCCGCCAAGGCGTCGTCGAGCTCTCCCGCCACGATGGCCTCCTGAACTGCCGCTGACCCCTCATTGACAGCGTCGAGAAGAGCGCGCTCTGCGTCACCGAGCATCGTCTCGTCCACGCTGATGCCAAGGGAGGCATCAGCAAGGTGGCTCGCACGCGCATAGGCAGTCGCAAGGTCGTCGAACACCTCGCGCTGATTGCGCCGAGCACGCTCCAGTGCCGCAACGCGGTTAAGGAACGCGGCAGGGTCACAGATGCCGGTGTCTGCCACGGCCTTGATGGTATCAGCGTCAGCACCTTCCTCGCGCGCGATGGCACTCAAGCGACCGATGAAGTATGCGGCAACCTTCTCTGCCGTCTGATCATGATCGAACTCAAGCCCTTGCGAAGCGTAGGCATCGAGCGCCGCCCCAATGAGCGCCGGCAGGGATGTTGCGGGGATTACGCGCAGCATGTTGATGACGCCAATGGCGCTTCGACGAACCGCGAAGGGGTCTGCCGATCCGGTGGGAGGCTCGTCGATGGCAAACATGCCGCAGATGGTGTCGAGCTTATCAGCCACCGCGACCGCCTTGCCGACCGTCGTCGTGGGGAGTACGTCACCTGCGAAGCGCGGTCGATAGTGCTCGGAGATGGCTTGCGCCACACGGTCGTTCTCGCCCTGCGCCTTTGCGTAGTAGCCACCCATCACACCTTGCTGGCTGGTAAACTCGACTACGGCCTGGCTCACGAGGTCCGCCTTGGCCAAGTGTGCCGCACGCGCGGCATCGACGATGACGTCCTCGCCCTCGCCGGACTGTTCCGCAACGAGTGCGGCCACCTGCTCCATCCGCTCGGACTTCTGCAAAACGGTGCCGAGCTTCTTTTGGAATACGACGTTGCCGAGACGCTCCCTGAACGCATCGAGACCAACCTTGAGGTCCTCGTCGTAGAAGAACTTCGCATCGTCGAGGCGTGGACGCACCACGCGCTCGTTGCCCGCACGCACGGTGTCGTTGACGCGCGGGTCAGCGTTGCTCACGATCACGAACTCGCGCGTGAGGCTGCCGTCTGCCGCGTAGATCGGGAAGTAGCGCTGATGCGTGAGCATGGCCTCCACGATGATCTCCTGCGGGACGGCGAGGAACTCCTCATCGAACTCCCCCACCACGATCGTCGGCCACTCACACAGGTTGACGACCTCGTCGAAGACCGCCTTCGGTGTATCCACACGTGCTCCGTCGCGCTCTTGCTCCAAGCGCGCGATCCCCTCTCGGATGACCTGTGCGCGCTCCTGCTCGCCTAGCACATACGCATCGCGCAAGACCTGCACATAGGAGGCAGGGTCAGCGACCACATGCTCACCTGCGCCGAGCACGCGATGTCCGCGCGTCGTGTTTGAGCTGCTCACGTCCGCATACGAGACGGGGATGACCTCGGAGCCCAACAATGCGCAAATCCATCGAATGGGCCGCACAAAGGTCTGATGCTCACTTCCCCAACGCTGGCTGCGGTAGTTGGGCCACAGAATCGCGCCGATGGTGTGCTCACAGAGCGACGAAAGGAGCTCGATTGCGGGAACCGAAGCGACGAAGCGCTCGGCAAACACGTATTCGTTGCCATCTGCCTCGACACGCCGCACAAGAGCTTCAGGCGTCGTACCCATCTTGCGCGCGAAGCCTTGGGCGGCGCGCGTGGGATTCCCATCGGCATCGAAGGCGATCTGCGCCTTCGGGCCGCGCGAGACCTCGTGAATCTCCTCGGTGGCGGTGGCACAATCGCGCACCATGACCGCAAGGCGCCGAGGTGTCGACAGCGTAGTCACCTCGCCATGGGCGAGGCCCGCCTCGTCGAGCCCTTTGGCGACGAGCTTCTGGAGCTGCTGCTGGGCGTTCATCAATGGGCGGGACGGCATCTCCTCGGTGCCGATCTCCAGCAAAAAGTCACGGGTGTCGGCCATCTACGCCACCTCCCCCTTCTTCGCATCGTCGCGCGATGCGACCAGCTCCAAATATGCCTCGCAGCACGCCTTAGCGACGTTGCGCACACGCAGTATGTAGTTTGCGCGCTCCGTGGCGGATATGGCACCACGAGCATCGAGGATGTTGAACGCATGGCTGCACTTCATGACACAGTCGTAAGCAGGCAGCGGCAGCTTCGCCTCGAGGCAGCTGTGGCACTCCGCCTCATACTCGTCGAACTTGCGCCGCATCAGATCGACGTCCGCAACCTCGAAGTTGTAGCAGCTGAACTCGTACTCGTTCTCGTGGAAGACGTCACCGTACGTCATGGGACTTCCGTCAGGAAGATATGACCAGACGAGGTCGTACACCGAATCCACGCCCTGGATGTACATGGCGATGCGCTCCAGGCCATAGGTTATCTCCACGGGAACGGGGTCGACCTCGATGCCGCCCACCTGCTGGAAGTAGGTGTACTGCGTCACCTCCATGCCGTCAAGCCACACTTCCCAGCCCAATCCCCATGCGCCGAGCGTCGGGCTCTCCCAGTCATCCTCAACGAAACGCACGTCATGCTCGGCCGGATCGAGGCCGATTGCCTTGAGCGAGTTCAGGTACAGGTCCTGACTGTCTGCCGGACAAGGCTTCACGATGACTTGGAACTGGTAGTAGTGCTGCATGCGGTTGGGGTTCTCGCCGTAGCGTCCATCCGCGGGCCTGCGACACGGCTGCGGGTAGCACGTGCGCCATGCGGCTGGTCCGAGGCTGCGTAGCGTCGTGGCCGTGTGGAAGGTACCCGCACCGACCTCCGAGTCGTAGGGCTGCATCACCGTGCACCCCTGCTCTGCCCAGTACTCAGTGAGTCTGAGAATCATGTCCTGAAAGGTTAGGTCCTTCATGCTGATTGCTTCCTCCTTGCATCTGTCCGCCCAGCGCAGGCGCCGCCCTTCGTCAGGCGCCACGCGCTAGAGCAACCGAAAGTTCTGCGGCGGCCAGAACGTGCAAACGGCGTGTGCCGTCACGCTCGAGACCGGTATCGCTCCGAAGTAGCGCGAGTCCCGTGAGTTCGTGCGATTGTCACCCATCACCCAGAGATAGCCTTCGGGAACGGTATACGGATATGTAATGGGTCCGACGCCCGGAAGCTGCTCAGTGAGGGGTGAGGACTCCTTGGTGCCCGTGTAGGGCTCGTCGAGCACCGCACCATCGACCACGACGCGGCCCTGCACCAAGTCAACCGTCTGCCCCCCCACAGCAATGACCCGCTTTACGAGTATGTTGCCGTCATTCGCGGGGCTGTCGAACATGATGATCTCCCCTTGCTCGGGAGAGCGAAGCCGATAGCTGATCTTCTCGCCCCACAGTCGGTCGTCAAGTTGTATCGTCTCGAGCATCGAGCCCGTGGGAACGAAGTAGGCCTCTGCGACGAACACCCTGATGATAACGGCAAGTGCTATGGCTCCCGCAATCCAGGCAACCCATCCCAATAGTCTGCGGTTAAACGAAGCACCATCCTCGCCCTGGACGTCATTCGTAGCCCCGTTCTCAACGTTGTTCTCGCTCACCGCCGTCCCTCCTCCTGCTCCATCACGCACCGGGCAAGCGCCCACTCGTCTTCGGTGAGACCAGCAGACTCCAAGAGATCCGGCCTCCATCTGGCGGTTCGTTCGACAGAGTTCTTCCGCCGCCAGGCCGCGATAGCAGCATGGTTGCCCGAGAGAAGAACCTCAGGCACCTGCCTCCCCTCAAAATCTGCAGGTCGCGTATACTGGGCGTACTCGAGCAATCCATCGGAGAACGACTCATCCAAAGCGCTCATCTCGTCCCCCAAAGCCCCGGGCAGCAGCCTCACGCACGAGTCGATGACTGCAAGCGCAGCCAGCTCACCACCGGTGAGTACGTAATCACCCATCGATATGGTCTCGTCCGCCAGCTCCAGTGCACGCTCGTCGATGCCCTCGTAGCGCCCACACACGAGCAGCACGCGCTCCTCGCGCGCGAGCCGCTGCGCCACGCTTTGGTCGTACCGAACGCCAGAGGGCGAGAAGAACACAACGTGTGGGTGCGGCAGGTCGGCTCGCGACAAGTCGCGAAGTGCCTCAAAGAACGGCGCACACTTCATGAGCATCCCTTGACCACCGCCAAAGGGCGCGTCATCAACCGTCCGATGCCGGTCGTGCGTCCAATCTCGCAGGTCATGCGCCTCGAAGGAAAAGATTCCCCGCGCACGCGCACGCCCCATGATGGATGACGAGAGGTACGGCTCAAACATCTCGGGGAAAACCGTAAGTGCCTCAAACCTGATCATCGACAGCTCCCTCTCCCACCAGTCCGTCCGGTAGATCGACGACAATGGGTCCCGAGTTGGGCATCTCCGTCACAAAGGCATCCACGGCAGGCACAAGTACCTCACCGTAAGCTCCCCGCACGACCCACACGTCATTCGCGGGCCCGCGCATGACCTCCTCTATGAGACCAAGCGGACCGAGGTTTCTATCGTGTAGCTCCCGTCCGATGAGCGCCATGGCATCAAGCAGGACGAAGTGATCGGGCAACGCGCTGAGGCGCACCATGACCGTACGTCCCACCAAGGGGGTGGAGACCGATAGATCGTCAACGCCATCGAACTTCACGCGGCGCACGTCCCCATCCCCAGAGCATGAGGTCACCACGAACCGTCGCGGACCCTTGAGTGGGGGCGGAACGAGGCACACCTCCATACCGTTAGCAAGCAAGAAAGGGAGGCCGTCTCGTGCAGCAACGACGACCTCCCCCTTGCGTCCATGCGTCTTTATGATGTGCGCTATCGTGCGGTGCGGCTCGTAGGACGACAAGGCGACTATCCCAATACCTCGACCTCTACCGAGGTGCCCACACGCTGTCCGAGCGCACGTGCGAGCGTACGAATCGCCTTGATGGTCCTGCCCCGCCGTCCGATAATCCTACCGGTATCGGCCTCCGCACAGGTGACCTCAATCAGCGATCCGTCCTCGCCGTCAGTCACGTCCATCGAGACGGCATCCTCGTCATCAACGAGACCGCACACGATGTACTCCACGAGATCTGCCACTTTGTCTGAAGCCATCTCCTGAACTTCGGCATTCCGCTCCGCCGTATCTGCAGGCACAACTACTCCGCACTCGCTGCCTTGGCGGCAGCCTTCTTGGAGAGCTTGCCCTTCTTCTCGGGCATCGGCTTCTCGCCACGCGCGATTGCGATCAGATGGGCAACGGCATTGGTCGGCTGTGCGCCCTGAGCCAGCCATGCATCGACGCGCTCAAGGTCGATATCGATGAGCTTGGGATCAGAAACCGGGTTGTAGCGACCAACGAGCTCGATGTAGCGACCGTCACGAGGCATGCGACCATCTGCAACGACGACGCGGTAGAACGGGCGCTTCTTGGCACCATGACGTGCCAGACGAATCTTTACTGCCAATGAAAGCTCCTTCGTACATGCGACGCGGATGAGGTTGTGGTGCGGCTGCGTCGCCAAGCCATACAAACGAAAGTAAATGTTAGCGCTTTGTGCACCATAACTAAAGTGTGCATTTTGTGAATTTACATTGCTGAATGTACGAAAAAGTCGCTCTTAGTTGTCATCTTTCAAGCATGGTTCAGCCATAAGCCCTATTATAATAATGTTGGTTTGGCACCTTGGGGAAGGGATGCCCATGAATGCTCTAGTTGTGGAAGACGAAAGGAACCTGGCTGATGCAATCTGCCAGATTCTTGCCGACGAGGGTACGCGCGCTGATGTGACCTACGACGGCCCAACCGGTCTCTCTATGGCGAGGACCGGCAATTACGATGCCATCATCCTGGATGTCATGCTTCCTGGAATGGATGGACTTGAGCTCGTTCGGGAGCTGCGTCGATCTGGCATTTCGACGCCTGTGCTCATGCTTACTGCGCGCACTTCGACGCAGGATAAGGTCAATGGCCTTGATGCTGGCGCGGACGACTACATGACGAAGCCCTTCGAGTCTGCGGAGCTTCTGGCTCGTCTGCGCGCCCTCACCAGGCGCACGGGCGACGTGATGATCGAGGAATCGACCTTTGGTGACCTCACGCTCGACCTCACCACACACGACCTGCGCTGTGGCAGCAAATCCGTGCACCTCTCTGGCAAGGAGTTCGAGGTCATGAAGATGCTCATGAGTTCCTCCGCGCGTGTCGTTTCGAAGCGTGACCTGCTCAATCGCGTTTGGGGCGGCAATTCCGAGGCCTCCGAGAACTCCGTGGAAGCCTACGTCTCGTTCCTGCGCAAGAAGATCAAGCATGTGGAGTCTACCGTCCAGATAACCACCCTGCGCATGCTGGGCTACCGTCTGGAAGTCATCAAGTAGGTCCTCGGGTAGCACTCCCGCGGGAGGCATCGCATGCTACGGTCCCTGCGTATCAAGTTCATCGCAATCATCATGGCTCTCGTCGGTACGGTTCTCATTTCCGTACTCGGCGGGAGCTTCATCTCTGCTTGGCAGACACAAGCCGATATGATTGAAACTGCGTTGGAGCGAAGCATCAACCGAGGCATTCGCGAGCGACCGCTCATCGCCGACATCAGCAAGATGCCAAGCCAGGATGGACCCAACATGCTCATCCTCTCCGTGGAAGTTGACGAGACCGGCATGCTGCTGCAAAGCAATGACGCACCCGTCACCATCGACTCCAGTGTGCTCGCCAGCGTTCTGAGCGAGGCTCTTTCCACCGATGCGGACCGTGGCATCGACAACGAACTCCACATCGCATGGCGGAGGGCACAACTCGATGCGGGCGCATGGCGCGTGGTTATCGCCGACACTTCGTCCTCGTACTATACGCTTCGCAGTCTGGCAATCCAGGACCTTGGCATCACTGTTATCGCCATGGGGGCCCTCTTTGCCATCTCCGTCGGTCTCTCCTCGTGGCTCCTCAAGCCCGTCGAGCGTGCCTGGGAGCAGCAACGGCGCTTCGTGGCCGACGCATCACATGAGCTCAAGACCCCGTTGGCCGTCATCATCGCAAATACGCAAATCCTTGCCAAGGACGAGACACTTTCCAACGAGAGTCGACGGTGGGTCGATAGCACGGCAGACGAGTCTGCCCACATGAAAAACCTCGTCGAGGAGCTCCTCGAGCTTGCGCGTACAGACGAGAGCACGGCAGGCGCACAAGGGGTGATGCGCAAGGCGGATGTGGACTTCTCTGAGGTCGTGGAGAACGCATCGCTCGAGTTTGATGCCATCGCCTTCGAGCGTGGGTGCGAGATTCGCGAGGAGGTGCAACCGGGACTACACGTCGAAGGCGACCCAGAATGGCTCAGTCGACTCGCCAAGATTTTGGTCGACAATGCCTGCAAGTATGCTACCTCTGGAACGCCCATCAACGTTACCTTGACCAGAGACGGCAAGCGCTGTGTCCTCACGGTCAACAACCAAGGCCAGACGATCAGTCCCGAGGACCTCGAGCACATCTTCGACCGCTTTTACCGCACCGACAAAGCTCGCAGTCGCGAAGCAAAATCTGGCGGATTCGGGTTGGGGCTTGCCATTGCAAAGGGAATCGCCGATTCCCATGGCGGCGAGATCACCGCACAAAGCACTGACGCCGACGGCACGACCTTCCGAGTCGTACTCAACTGCCTTTAAGGCAGACGGGACGCCCACATGAAGACGAAACATCTCTGGGACGCTCCCGCAATCGGCCTCCTCGACCTCGACGCGTTCTTTGCCTCTGTAGAACAGCTCGATCATCCCGAGTGGCGTGGGCGCCCCGTCATCGTCGGCTCGCAGTCGCCTCGCGGCGTCGTCTCCACGGCAAGCTATGAGGCTCGCACATACGGCGTACATTCTGCGATGCCCTCGTTCCAGGCAGCCCGACTCTGTCCTCATGCCATCTGGGCGCTCCCTCGCTTCGAACGCTACAAGGAGTTGAGCATCGCCGTGATGCAGATGCTCATCGACGAGACGCCTCTCGTCGAGCAAGTGTCCATTGACGAGGCATTCTTTGACGTCACGCCTGGGCAGTATGCAGTCGAATCTCCCCTCGAGACCTGCAGACGCATCCAAAGGCGTGTTGCGGATCTAGGCGTCACCTGCTCCATAGGACTCGGCACCAACAAGACCGTCGCAAAGATCGCATCCGAGCGAGAGAAGCCACGTGGACTCACCGTCGTGATGCCGGGAACAGAGGCTGCCTTCCTTGCTCCGCTGCCAGTGCGCGCGCTATCGGGCATCGGAAAGTCCACCGAGCAAGCACTCACGGCCATGCACATCCGTTCGCTCGGGCAACTGGCAGCACAGGACCCGCGCGAGATGGAGTGGCGATTTGGCGTAAGCGGACCGCGTATGGTGTTGCGCGCCTCCGGCAGGGAGCGAAGCACCGTGCATGCCGCTACCTACCGTGAGCGCCCCAAATCGGTTTCCAACGAGCAGACCTTTGCTCGTGACCTCACCACGCGCGATGAGCTTCATGCCGCAATCGGACACGTCTGCGAGAAGGTTGGCGCACGCTTGAGGTCCAAAGGCCTCAGGGGCTCGCAAGTAACGCTCAAGCTGAAATTTGATACTTCACGCACCCACACCGGCCAGTGTCAGCTGTCTCGTTCCACGAACAACGAGCGCGTCTTTGGCCCCGTCGCCTGCAAACTGCTTGACGGACTCTGGACCGAGGGGGTTTCCGTACGGCTCGTCGGGGTGGCCGTCAGCGGCTTCGATGCCCATCCGGAGCAGCTCTCGCTCTTCGAGGAGAGCGAGGACCGCGAGGACACACAGGCGCTCGTCGAAGCCACCGATCAACTGCGGAAGCGATTCGGCTCGAAGGCCGTCATATATGGCAGGGACTTACGCCTCTGACGGCTCATCATGTGATTCAAGCCCCACGTCCACCAACGGCGCGTCGCCCCAAAGCCGCTCGAGCCGATAATAATCACGTGCCTCGGGCAGGAACGCATGAACGACAAGTGAGCCGTAGTCGAGCAGAATCCAGCTCGCACCCGCACGTCCCTCGTGCGAGAGCGGCTTCAATCCAGCGTTCAGCCTGACCTTCTCCTCGATCTCCTCGATGATCGCATCAAGCAGTCGCGCGTTCGTCGCAGTGCAAATCAAGAAGTAGTCGCACACGTCCGAGAGCGCCGTGAGGTCGAGCACCGTAATGTCGGTTGCCTTCTTCTCGTCTGCCGCATGTGCTGCGATGCGAGCAAGTTCGTTCGAGGTCACTGTCATACTTCTCCCTTTCCCCGTTCGCCGGTGAGCGCACGCCTGCGAGCGCGACTCAGAGCCAGCGTGTTATAGATGTCGATGGTGCGCGGAAGCAGGTACCGCCCACCTTCCAGAACGTACACGATCCCGCCAACGAAGGCATTCCAAAACACATCCTCAAGCGAAACGTTGCCCACCAAGGACCTTGTCTTTTCAATCCCCTCCGAGCCATGCCGCAGGGGTTCGATGCCATCGGCAACAAACAATACCATGTCCAGCGGACCCATGTCCTCTGCCGCAGACGTATGGCAGTCGATTGCGTGCCAGACCTCGCGTGGTATGTGTGGATAACGCTGAGGCAGCTCTCGAGCGGCAACCATTCCGTGGAGCAGCGGTTCTACCGACTCGAGGGGAACGCCCAAGTCGATGCCAAAGTGCCTTGCACGCTCGATGAGTTCATCATGCGGCACCACCTTGTCCCAATCGTGCAACAACCCCGCAATCTTTGCCAGGTACGGATCAACGTCGTACAACACTGCAAGATGCTCAGCCGTTCGCGCTACAGAGAGCGAGTGCTCCAAGCGTCTTGGCTTCGGCGCGAGTTGCGAGCGCGTGTCTGCCTCCACCCGCGTGAGCGTGAGCAGCTGCCACGGTTCATAGTTAACCTTCTCGTCCTTCAAGGGCTTCCACTGCTCTTGCGTCTTGTTCTTCCGTGCCATGTGCTTCCCTTCAATCCCTGCTCACCGCTGCCCGTACTCAAGGTCGGCGGATCCATACCGTCGCGGACGTACGCCATAGAGGCGATGCTTATGGATGTAGCCTGTTACTTGGTCGGGCGTGAGATACCGGAGACTCTGACCCGCCCCGACCCGCTCACGCAGATAGCTCGAGGATATCGCAAGCGCGGGCACCTCCAAATAGGTAACGTCGAAGTCGTATGGGGAATCGTGGATGGCCCGACGCGCGTGCTCCAAATCGTATCCTGGGCGCGTCGCTCCCACCAGATGTGCCAGACGAGCAATCTTATGGGCATCGCGCCAGCTCACCACCTCCGCAATGGCATCTGCCCCGGTTATGAAGTAGAACTCAACGTTTGGCGGATATGCCTGCGAAAGCAGCTCGAGCGTCTCGGCGGTATAGGTGATGCCCTCGCGATCGACTTCGAAGCGCGAAGCGACGAAATGTGGATTGTCCGAGGTCGCAAGGAGCGTCATAGCATAGCGGTCTTCGCCGGACGTGACTTTCTTGTGCTGCTTGAATGCGGGGCTGCCGGCAGGCATGAAGACCACGACGTCAAGTCCGAGATCATCGAAGGCTTGTTCCGCGGCGACGAGGTGTCCGTTGTGGATGGGGTCAAACGTCCCACCCATAATGCCCATGCGATACGTCCTGCGGGGATTCTCCCCCAGAACCGGAAGGTCACGCCGATCTATCGAGACGTTCATCGACTCATTCCCCTCACTTCGTGTCACACAATCACGTGGCGATTATACAAAATGTCCTGCGGAGGACAGTCCCCTTTGTGTCATTTTGTCCAGCGGGGGATACCCCCCTGAGGGATACCGTTAGAAGACAAGAAGCTCGTCGCGATGTATTGCCGGCTGGTCTTTCTTCTGGGGGAGGAAGCGGGCGACGATGTCGAGCTTGAGCCCGCGCACGCGATTCATGTCGTCGCTGGAGTAGCGCGCCACACCGCGGGCAATCTCGACTCCACGCCCATCCTCGACGCTCACCACGTCACCCTCCGCGAAGTTGCCATTCACGGAGCGCACGCCCACCGGCAGGAGCGATGCTCCCTCATGCACCAACGCACGTGCAGCTCCCTCGTCCACCGTGACGGTTCCCTGGGGGACCTCGGCAAGGCCAATCCACAGCTTGCGGCCACTCCCATGCGCGACGCCAGTCTCGTTCGCAAACCGAGTCCCCACACGTTTACCGTGTGCCACATCCACGACCACGTTCGCACGTCGGCCTTGGCAGATCACGAGGGGTATGCCTGCGGCAAGCATGGAACGAGCAGCACGCACCTTTGACGTCATGCCACCGGTACCAACGGCAGAGCCCGCACCGCCAGCCATAGCCGCTATGCGCTCATCAATGACCTCAACGTCATGGATGAGCTCCGCGGAATCGTCCTCGTTCGGATTGGCCGTATAGAGGCCCTCGACGTCGGAAAGAATCATGTACAGCGAGGCACCAAGCAGTGCCGAGACGATGGCACCGAGCATGTCGTTATCGCCGAATGCGAACTCCGAGACGCTGACAGTGTCGTTCTCGTTCACCACTGGAACCGCTCCGAGGTCGAGCAGCCGCAGCAACGTATTCCGCGCATTGAGATATCCCTCGCGATCTACGACGTCGCGACGCGTGAGCAATACCTGTCCGCAGGCGATGCCCCGCTTCGCGAGCTCGGTGGCGTAGATCTCGGTAAGCACGGCCTGACCAGCAGCGGCGCAAGCCTGCAAGGTCGGAATATCCGACGGACGCTGCTTGATCCCTAGGCGCTCGCGCCCCGCCGCCGCAGCACCGGACGTAACGATGACGACCGGTGCGCCTTCATGGCGAAGCGTGGCGACCTGCTCGCAAAGGTCAGATATATAGGACTGGTCGATGGTCTGGGTACCCTTGGTGAGCGTCGAGGTACCCAGCTTCACCACGACGAGCCCTTCGAATTGTTCTGGAATGGACACGTCATTCCTCCTCGTCCCACGTGGCGTCGGCGTCGTCGGCATTGACTGCCGGCTCATCCATGATGGTATCTGTCATGTCTTCCGAATCTTCCGAATCATCCGGCGCGGCATCAGAGGTGGGCAGCTCGAAGCTGAACGAGTAACCAAGGATGCGCACTTCGTCGCCCTGCTTGCATCCCGCCTTGAGGAGCATCTCCTCCAAACGCAAACGCTGGAACCGTAGCTGCAGATAATCGATGGCTTCGTCGTTCTCCCAGTCAGTCTGCACTACCATGCGCTCAATGTCGGTACCCGAAACGCGCCAAGCGGTTTCCTCCCTGCGAATGCGCACCTCGCGGTCACGTCGCTCACGTCGCCGCTCCCAGACGGCACCCGACTCAGACCAGCCTTGGCTCTCATTCTCCTGGGCCTCCGCGCGGAGCATGGCAACCAATTCTGCCGTGCGTGCCACAAGCCCGTCAATTCCCTTGCCTGTCAATGCGGATATCGCAAAGAACTGCTTGCCATCCCGCTCGGCGGCCTCCCGCAGCCTGGCGATGTTTTCCTCCACACCGGGCATGTCACACTTGTTCGCGACCACGACCTGGGGTCGCTCGGCAAGCTCCTGAGCATACGCCGCGAGCTCCTCATCAATGGTTCGGTAGTCCTCAACGGGGTCACGATCCTCGTAGCCACCCGTCACATCCACCAAATGCAGAATCAGAGCGGTGCGTTCGATGTGACGCAGGAAGCGATGGCCCAGTCCCCTGCCTTCGCTCGCGCCCTCGATCAAACCGGGCACGTCCGCCGCAACGAAGGAACGGCCATCCTTCGCACGCACCACACCAAGATTTGGAACGAGCGTCGTGAACGGGTAGTCTGCCACCTTTGGACGCGCCGCAGAAATACGCGCGATGAGCGAACTCTTCCCCACCGACGGCATCCCTACCAATGCCACGTCAGCCATCAGCTTCATCTCGAGCTCGATCCAGTGCTCCCGCGCAGGCTCCCCCTTCTCCGCGAAAGCCGGTGCCCGCCGAACCGAAGTGACAAAGTGGATGTTTCCCCTACCCCCGACGCCACCAGGTGCGACCGTGACCCGCTCACCAGGCTGCGTGAGGTCAGCGATCTCGTAAAGGGGCTCCATCGTTTCTGCGTCAAGCTCGCGGACAACCGTCCCAGCCGGCACCCGCAGCACCAAGTCCTCGCCGTCGCGTCCGCGCTTACGCGCTCCTTGGCCATGGGTTCCACGTTCAGCCCTAAAGTGGTGCTTATACCGATAGTCGATGAGGGATGAGAGCTGCGGATCGACTTCCAGGATTACGCTACCCCCATTGCCACCGTCTCCGCCATCGGGTCCACCCTTCGGAACGTACGCCTCCCTGCGAAACGACATGCACCCTGCGCCGCCGTCACCACCACGTACGTTGATGCGCGACATATCCGTGAATGTCGACATACTCACCACCGCGATTCACTTACCAAAAAGGTCCCGTCGGATCGGCGGGACCTTCACCTTACACTATAAGCCACAAGCTGCTATGCAGTGGCACGCACATGCACGTAGTGCTTCTTACCCTTGGTGAACTCCACTACACCATCGGCAAGAGCAAACAGGGTGTCGTCCTTACCCCTACCCACGTTGTCGCCCGGGGTGATGTGCGTACCACGCTGACGCACGATGATTTGCCCCGTCTTGATGGCCTGACCACCATAAATCTTCGTTCCCAAGCGCTGACCGCGAGAGTCACGCCCATTCCTCGAGGAACCCAAGCCCTTCTTATGAGCCATTACGTCACCTACCTTACAAAGAATCCGACTCTTGAGACTAGTTTACTCTTCAGACTCGCTCGCAACACTCTCGGCAGGAGCATCGATGGGAAGCTCGACAACCTTGAGCTTGGTAAGCTGCTGGCGGTGACCACGGGTCCTGTGGTAACGCTTGCGCTTTTTGAACTTGAAGATAATGACCTTCTCGCCCTTGAACTGATCGAGAACCTCGGCTACGACCTTCTTGCCCTCAAGGGCAGCAGGCTCGACCGTGCTGGTGGCACCGTCGTTCAGCATCAGGACGTCAAGCTCGACCTTGTCGCCAGGCTGCGCTTCGAGCTTCTCGACGTCAATGACGTCGCCCTGGGCAACCTTGTACTGCTTGCCACCGGTAGAAACGATTGCGTACATTGAAAACTCCTCATTGCTTGTATTGATGCAACAGCTAACAATTGTAACGACCAGAATAGCGCTCGTCAACGAAAATATTAGTTCCCATCACAGAAAGCGAGCATCCGCGAGCAGCGCCGCGGATGCTCGTCCCTTCCTCACATCGGACTCGTGAGCGTGCCATCAGCCTCCTCGTGCCACTGGCCAAGCCTGCACACCCTTTGGGGTGGTCTCCCGCAAATCTCCTGCACCAGCACGGCGGGACGCAATGATCCCTGTTCTGTGGAGCGTGTCTCGAGCAGCATCGCGAGGCTCTCCCCTTCTGTGCGCAGCTCATACGCGACGAAGGTTCGCTCAAGTTCGAGGCGACGGGGCTTGTCTCCTCGCATGAACTCAATCACGCCTCGTGCCCGCACGTCATCAATCGCCTGGGTCACCCCCTCGGCATCACGCGCGGCGCACGGCAAAACCACCTGCCAAGCAGCCCGGTCCGCCCAAGCCTCCAACGCCGGCATCCTGCGCGGCAGGAGAGTCGCTCTTACCGGTGCCAAGGCTGCGGGCGTGCATCGGCGCAGTGCCTCAAGTGCATCCTCAGCATCAACTTCGTGAGGGAGCATCAGGTCGTAGTATTCCGCACGGGAGGAGGCACCCACCGGCAAAGCCTGCGAGAACTGAATGCGCATGCGATGTGCAAACCCGTTGCTCACCTCGAAGGGCAACCCGGAGCGACGCACGCTGCGCATTATGGTACCCATAACCTCAAGGTGCCCCAGATACGCGAGACGTCCGTCCTTTCCATAGCACACGCGCAGCCGCTGTGCCAACTGGTTCTCTGCACTCATGACCGCCTACCTGCCAAATCGTTGTGTGTGCCTAGCGTGGGGCACACCCCACATCCCGTGCAGCTCGACATGGTGCAGTCTGCGGTTGTTCGTCCCTCCATCGCCCGACGCCACTCACGCTGCAGATACCCCTTCGAGACGCCCGGAGAGGTGTGTTCCCAAGGAAGGCGCACATCCAAATCGAACCATTCGCAAGCAACATCCTCCAAGTCCACACCGATGTCCGCCGCCGCCTGCTTCCAGGATTCGAAGTCGAACTGATCGGTCCATGCATCGAAGCGACACCCACGCTGCCATGCAGCGAGAATGAGGTCGAATCCCTTGCGACCCATCTTCGACAACGCCCCCTCTATGAGGGACGTCTCCGCCTCGTGATAAGAGATGCGCAGCGCACGGTCGGAAGCTGCCGTAAGCATGACGCGCTGTCTTCGTATGGTTTCCTCCAACGGGAGCTGCCCCGCCCACTGGAATGGCGTATGGCTCTTTGGGACAAAGACCGAGACGGAGATCGAAACCGAGACCTTGCTACGCATCCCGCAGACCTCACGGCCAATGCCCACCACCCTCTCAGACATCGCGGCGATACCACGCAGGTCCTCATCGGTCTCCGTCGGGAGCCCCATCATGAAGTAGAGCTTCATTCGCCGGTATCCGTTCTTGAAGGCATTGCGCGCAGCAGCATCCATGTTCTCGTCAGTGACGTTCTTGTTGATGACGTCGCGCAGGCGCTGCGAACCTGCCTCAGGGGCAAACGTGAGGCCGGCTTTGCGCGATGAACGCGCGACGGATGCCATGTCCACCCCAAAGCTGTCGAGACGTTGTGAGGGTATGGAAACGCGCACTCCCTTGGAGCCAAGGGTATCGTGCAACGAGCGGAGCATCGTGGCACACTCGGAATGGTCGGTGGTCGAGAGAGATGACAAGCAGCACTCGTCGTAGCCGCTCGTTGCAAGGCCCCTGTCCACGGCTTCAAGCACTTGCTCGGCAGGACGCTCACGAACTGGTCGGTAGGTCATCCCCGCCTGGCAGAAGCGGCATCCACGCGCACATCCGCGAAGTACCTCGATGGTGAGGCGGTCTTGCACCACGGGCAAGTAGGGAACGATTCTCTGCGCCACGGGCTCCGTCGCGGAGAGGGCGTCGACACAGTGTTTGTACACCACCTCCGGGGCCCCCGTGCCTTCGCGAGGTACGGCATAGCCCCAGCGCGTTGACGTCTCGTCCACCTTCACTTCGTAGAAGGAAGGGACGTACACGCCTTGGATTCGCGCAAGCCGTCGGAGAATGCCCTCGCGCGAGAGACCCTCCGCGCGTCCGTCGCGCACCGCAAGCGCCATTTGGGAGACGGCACCTTCCCCGTCCCCGAGCAGCACGGCATCGAAGAGCGGTGCAACCGGCTCGCAGTTCCACACGCTCGGACCGCCCGCAATCACGATTGGCTCGTCTTCGTCCCGCTCCTCGGCCCTCAACGTGATCCCTGCTAGGTCGAGTGCCTCAATGAGATTCGTGCAGACGAGCTCGTGAGCGAGCGTTATCCCCACGAGGTCGAACGAGGCAACGGGAGACGCCGTCTCCAGCGAGAGCAGTGGGATATGTTGCTCGCGCATGCGCGCGCTCATGTCCACCCACGGCAGGTAGGCACGCTCGCAGCTTACGCCTTCCAGACGGTTGAGCTCATCGTAGAGAATCGCAAGCCCTAAGTTGGGCACTCCCACGTCATACACATCCGGATACATCACGCAGGCGTGGAAAGGCCCATCCTGTTCCTCCACTGCCCCCCACTCGTGATTGAGGTAGCGACTTGGCCGCTCGACTTCACCGAGATATGGCTCAATGAGGCTGAAGAGGTCCTCGCGGGGAAACCTCATGCCACTACCCCATTGGGGCCTATCGTGTAATACACCCGACGCACGGGCTCCGCGACGTCAGCAGGCTCCTCCTCGTCCGGCTCGTCGGGAACCGTCACCTCGGCGACAACGTCAACCGACTCCCGAGGTAAGACGATCGTCTCGGTGAAGTGCGAAGAGAGCATTCGGCCGGTGACGAGCGTCCCTCCATAGGCAACCCCGGCTCGCACCAGCAATGAGAGTGCTGGGAACACGCGTGCCAGAATGCGGCCGACCCACCGATAGGCAAATCCCGCGAGAACCACGGTGGCAACCTCTGGCGCCCTACCTATGCTTAGACCATGCCCATAGGTTGCCGCTATGTCGAAGCTGAGGTTGAGCTGGTTCATCGTCATGAGCGGCATACCCGCACCGGGGATGAAGTCTGCAACTCCCATGAAGGCGTTGCGTGCCGCACATCTGCTCACTAGGCGCGCGGTCGCCACGTCTCGACAAAACTCGAAGTTCGCGGCGCACGACACATCCTTGTCCGTCGCATCGAGCAGGGCGTTTGCAAAGCGGTCCAACAGCGGACCATGCTCGGATGACACAGCCTCTGCCACGTACTGTCCTAGCTTCGCCGGCAGATGCGTCTCGGGGACGTCAAGGCTCGACTGCGCGACCACGATGACGTGTTGTCGCGCTCCGGCGAAGTAGCGCACGGCATTGCGCACCGACTCCTCCGAGCCACCCGAGATCACGATACCCACATCGATGCCCGCCACTGTGGGGACTCCACCGAGTTCGCTCACGTCTACGATGGCGTCACGCGTCGGAACGAGGGCATCACGTATGGCTCGAACCATCCACCCTGCTGCGTTAGGATCCACCAGCACGCTGATGTGCAGGTGCTCGCCCATGTTTTCCTCTGCCTCGCGGCCCATGTTCACGACGCCGCGGAGACGGTCCATGGATAGCTTCTTTGCAGCCATGCTCAACTCCTTGCAAACGGTTACCGGACTACTCTACCGCAAAACGACGTACTCTTTCTACCCAACCTTCTTGCGATGGTGCCAAACCGACTGGACTAGCCCCGTAGATACCATCTGTGCCACCATAGAGGAGGAGCCGAAGCTCACGAAGGGAAGGGGAATACCGGTGATGGGCATGATTCCGATGCACATGCCCACGTTCTGAAGCAGTTGGAAAGCCCACATCGCGGCAACACCGGCAAGGACGAGCTTTCCGAATATCGACTCGATGCGCAACGCAAGAACGACGGTAGAGATAACCATCCAACCGAAGAGCAGGAGTAATCCAACAGATCCAAGAAACCCGAACTCCTCAGCCAGCAGCGCAAACACGAAGTCGGTGTGCGCCTCGGGCAAAAACCCACCGCCCGCCTGCGTCGCATTACCGATTCCCTTGCCCAAGAGCCCGCCTGAGCCGACGGCGATCTTTGCCTGTTGGAGATTGTAGCCGTTACCACTCGGGTCAACGGATGGGTCGACGAAAACGATGAGGCGATTGATCTGGTACTGCTTCAGGATGCTCGGAAGCCCCTCCGTCATGGAACTCGCAACCACCACGATAGCGCCCACGACGATGATGCCAAGCGTCACGAGCACCCAACTCCGCTTCGCTCCGCCGCACACGATGATGCATCCACCCAGCACCATCACGATGAGTCCGGTTCCCAAGTCGGGCTGGGTGAGGATGAGTATGAAGGGTACGCACAGGATGCCGCACAGCTTGAGATAGTCCCGTAGGGTCTCTATGCACCCGTTGTACTCAGCAGTGAGCGACGCCATCAGGAGAATGGTGACCGGTTTGGCCAGCTCCGAAGGCTGAAAACGCAACCCCACGAGGGGTATCTGCACCCAGCCTGTCATGCCCATGGCGTTGTATCCGAGGCCAGGAACCGAGGGCAGCAACATGAGCACGACGTCGATGGCTAGCAACAGCTTCGGCATTCCCGCACACACACGGTAATCATACGCCCACACGAGTGCCGCGGCAGCCAGTCCAATTGCGATGCCGGCGATGTGGCGAGGGAACGATGCGTCGGCGATGGTGAGAGAGGCGGACCACATCACTACCGTGCCAAAGAGCACGATGAGCAAATTGGGCACAAGCTCCATGAGGTAGAGCTCCGAGAGCGGCCCCTTGCGCTGCAGACTCTTTCCCCCAACGTTGGAGATGTCGAATCCGAACCTCTCCAGGAACGTATCCATGAATCCTCGAGTGTCGCCCTCGAGCACATTCTGCTCCGTAGCCACACAGACCTCCTAGTCGGCAACCTGCAGGTCGGAAATCGCAACCATCACGTCATCGGGCTCCCCAAAGAGCGCACCGAGCACGTCACGGGTCACGTACATAGCAGACCCGCTACCCCAAGTGGCTTCCTCTATGGTCGAGGCCACCACATAACGGGGATTGTCTGCCGGTGCATAGGCAATGTACCAAGCCGTCGGGTTCTTCCCCACCTGCTCGCCCGTTCCTGATTTACCGGCGACGCGCTCCTTCATGTTGAGGAAGTGCATCGCAATCCACTCGCTTTCCTCATACACCGCGCCTTCGAGACCATCGCGAATGATGTTCTGGTAGGCGCGGTCTTCGACGACCTCACGAAGCTTCTGCGGTTCGTAATCGATGACTGAACCCGTACCCGTACGCGAACGAATCGAGCGAAGCACGTGGGGACGCCACTGAACGCCTCCCATCGCTATCCCGGCATACGCGCACGCCATTTGTATGGGCGTCACCAACAAGTCGCCTTGGCCTATGGCGAGGTTGGTAAAGTCGCCACCCTTCCACTGGCGGTCAGCGTCGGCAGCTTCCGTATAGTAATTCCACTTCCACTCCGCATCGGGCACCCGTCCCGTGCCTTCACCGGGAAGATCAATGCCCGTGATCGATCCCAGGCCCCATTCACGCAGCTCTTCCTGAAATGCCTCGGGCTTATCTGACTCAAAGAAGCCCTTGCCAATCTCGTAGAACACCACGTCACAAGAATAAGTTATGCCATTCTTGAGGTTCATCGTACCGTGGCCAGACTGCTTCCAGCAGTACTGCCCCGATGCCTGCCCAAAGCCCGTCCACCATCCGAGACATTCGTACTCGCTCTTTCCATCCGCAATCCCATTGTCAAGCGCCGCAAACGCAGACAAGGGCTTAATGGTTGAAGCCGACGGATACTGACCGCTGATCGCGCGATTCATGAGTGGATTGGCACTCTCGTCCGACTGCAGCTTATCCCAGTCGTCGTTGGAGATTCCACCGACGAAGATGTTGGGTGAGTATGACGGCGCACTTGCCATGGCCAGAATCTCGCCGTTCGTGACATCCATAGCGATGACCGAGCCGGAGGAACAGGTCTTGCTCACCGTCTTGCGGACCTCCCTGATGATCCGCTCGAGCGATTCCTCGGCAGCACGCTGCACCGTGGCATCTATGGTCAGAATGACGTCGGAGCCACTCTGAGGAGCCACGAGCGTCGAATACTCACTCACCGAGCCGTTCGCGTCGACGTGCACGCTCTGTTCACCGCGCACACCCTGCAATACGTCCTCGTATTCGTACTCGACACCCGCCTGCCCGACGGTATCGCCCGCTTGGTAGACGATGGCGCCCTCGTCGTTCGCCTCTTCGCTTGCCTCGAGCTGCTCGCGCGTCACCGTTCCCGTGTAGCCAACCACATGCGCGGCGAGCCTTCCATACGGGTAGTGCCGAGCAGTGCGTTCCTCGATCGAGACACCCTCAAAGAGGTAAGGATGTTCACCGATGAACGCGACGACGCGACGAGACACATCCTGCGCCACGGTTCGATCGGACTGAGCCCCTTCACTCTGGTCCTGAATCTTGCGACGCACCGCTGCGGCTGGCATCCCGATGAGATTCGCAAGCAGCTTGACCTCTATCTCGTTCTGGACAACGCTCGGCTTGGAGACCACCGTGAGACTTGGACGATTGCCTACGATCTCGTTGCCATTGCGGTCGAGAATGCGACCACGCGGAGCCGTGATGGAAATCGTCCGTGTACGGTTCTGCTCCGCTTGCTTGGCATACTCCTCGCTCGAGACAAGCTGCATCGACCACAACCGTCCGATGAGCAGCCCAACGACCGAGATGGCAGCAGCACCGAGTCCGAGCAACCGGTTGCGAACGCTGTGCTCGGCTGAAGGGTCATTGCCCCCCGCCGCGCGCGGGGCTGCACCACCGATGTCAAGCTTCAGACGCTCGTCGTCGCCACGACTGTAGAAGACGTACAGGCCGACAAGCGAAAGAAGCAGAATGATAATGAGGGCAATGATGATATTAGAGAGGGTCATCGCACGTCACCTACAGGTTGCTAACGTCGTAGTGCGAGCCCCGATGAGAGGATGATGCGCCACCAATCCCGTGCTTCTTGGCCGACGCACGCACCTGCAGGTACGCAAAGGGCAGGAAGCCGAGAAATGTCAGCGCGAAGCTCGGCAGCGTACGAGCGACCAAGACATCGGCCATGCTGCTCGTCTCGCCAAGCAACAGCATCGCGAGATGATACGAAACCAGCACTGCCATGGCGCCGAGAGCAAAACTCGTAAGTGAAGAGACGAGCCCATCGCCAAAGCGATCACGCTCCTCGATACCCAACACATAACCGCATAATGTGAGCAATAGTGCCATGAGGCCGACAGGTGAGGTTGCCGTGAGGTCGAACACAAGACCCGAGACAAAACCGGCAATGACGCCGCTCCGTCCCCCTATCGACAGTGCTACGACGCCGGTATACACCATCGCAAAGTTGGCATATCCGTTCCCGAGGCAGATGTGCGGCGCCACTGCAAGCTGCAGAACGAGACACACGCCAGCGAATACGAGCACATCTCGCCGCTTCTTATGCGCGTCTTTGACTTGCACACCTACACCCCCTCGTAGCCCATGTCGTATCCATAGCTCTCGTCATAGCTCGTGGAGCCCGCATCTGAGGCGTCAGATCCATCCGATCTGTCGCGCTCGTTACCCCTCGCATTGGCGTCAGTGCCTTCCTCCGCCGCATCGTCATCGGCGGTGTCATCACCTTCCTCGGAGGACTTCTCTTCCTCTTCGTTCGCGTCCTCCTTGCCGTCACCCTCTCCCTTTGAAGCTGCGGAAGCCCCACGACCCGACGCTGCCTCCAGGTCTGGCTTGTCTGCGTTCTCTATGTCCTCGCTCGTCGCCTGTTGCTCTTCCGTCAGGGACGTGATGACGAGCACCTCCTCAAGCGTCTCTGGGCGATAGTATGGGTCAACAGTGATGGCGTAGTACGTCGAGCCGGGATTCTTCTCGATGGTCGCCACCTTCCCGACCGGAAGACCCTTGGGAAACACCCCTCCCAGGCCACTTGTCACGACCACATCGCCCACGTCGACACTCTGGTCCGTACGTATGAGTGATAGCCGCAGGGAAGAATCCGCAGACCCTTCAAGCATTCCCTGCGCACGGCTGCTCTGCACCATAGCCGAAACCGATGAGCCCTCATCAGTGAGCAGACGTACGACCGACGTACTTGCGGAGCATTCGATTACTTGTCCGACCGCACCCATCGAGTTGCTTACGGGCATGCCCACTCTCACACCTGCAGCAGAGCCCTTGTCAATGACGACAGAAACAGCCCATGAGTCGGACGGACCAGAGATGATGCGCGCCACTATCGATTGCAGGTTGTAGGTATTCCGCAGGTCAAGCAGCTCCTCAAGCCGCCTAGCGGTTTGCTGAGCTTCCTCAAGCTCGATGTTGCGTGCTGTGAGCTGCGCGTTCTCCTGCTTTAGCTCCTCAAGGGTTTGCTCGTCGGCCGTCAGATTGCGCATGACGTTGCTCATGCCGGAGAACGGTGCCGTCGCATACCCACCAAGCATCCTGATGGGCGACACAATGGTCTGAACGACTGACCGCGTGCTCGAGAAGAATCCTTCGCCACCCTCACGTACACTTAGCGTAAATATGAGAATCGCGATGGCGCTCAGCACGACGGTCAGCAGTCCCGCGCTCCCACCGGGTTCACTACGACGCAGCTTTGAAGAAGTAGACTTAGCACGCCCACCGTGCATGGACGGCATCTTTGGCATGACGGTTACCTCTTACAGACCGGCACTCTGTACGAAGCCTCCAGACAAGGCATTCGCCTCGAGCACCTTTGCGCATCCATTAACCACGTTCTCCAGGGCCGTGGGGCTCACGTTCACCGGCACGCCGGTCTCCTCGCGCAGTCGCTGATCGAGCCCGCGCAAGAAACCACCGCCACCCGTCAAAAGGATGCCGTAGTACATCAGGTCACTGGCCAAGTCTGGCGGCGTTGCGTCCAGCGTATCCTTGACTGCTTTGGTCACCTCGTCAAGCGGCTTGTCGAGCGCGCGTCGAATCTCTTCGCTCTCGATGCGGACCGTCTTTGGCATGCCGCTCATTACGTCGCGGCCGTTGACTTCCACATCGAGTTCCTCGCGCAGAGGCGCTGCCGATCCAACCTTTATCTTGATGTCCTCTGCCGTACGTTCGCCAATGGATAGGTTATACACGTCGCGCACGTGCTCCAGAATCGTCTGGTCGAACTCGTCACCTGCCGTTCGAATCGATTTAGAGACCACGATGCCACCCATGGCGATAACCGCAACCTCGGTAGTTCCACCACCGATGTCGACGACCATCGAGCCAGTCGGGTCCTCAATCGGCAGATCCGCCCCAATAGCAGCAGCCATCGGTTCCTCTATGAGAAAAGCCTGACGGGCGCCCGCGGAGATGGTAGCCTCAAAAACCGCGCGCTTCTCTACCGAAGTCACTCCAGAGGGAACGCACACCACCACACGCGGTCGTGGTGACCATGGATACTGGCGCTCACGCGCCTTCTCGATGAAGTAACGCAGCATTACCTCAGTGACGTCGAAGTCCGCTATGACGCCATCCTTGAGGGGTCGCTCGGCAATGATCGAGCCGGGCGTGCGACCTATCATGCGCTTCGCATCGGCGCCAACGGCCAGTACTCGATCCTCGCTCTTGTCGATAGCGACGACCGAGGGCTCGTTGAGCACGATACCCTGCCCACGCACAGCAACGAGCGTGTTGGCGGTGCCCAGATCAATGGCAAGGTCACCGCCATACTCTCCGAACAATGAGTCAAAGAACCCCATCTTATCCAATCCTTATATGCGACGATTTCTCAATGCCACACAGTCGCCCAGTCGTTACTCGACCGTAATCTCTCCGTTGTTGACCGTCGCGTCATCGTTTGCCTCGGCAGGTGCCGCTTCCGCAGGCGCCGCCTCAGGCGCAGGCTGCTCCGCAGGGGCAGCCTCGGGTGCTGGTGCTGGCTGCTCCGCAGGGGCGGCCTCAGCAGGGGCGGCCTCAGCAGGAGCCTGAGCATCTGCCTTCTGCTGGTCGGTAGCATCCGTTGCCGTTGCGGCTCCATCCGTCGAGGCATACTGTTCCTCGATGGAGCTGACTTTCCAGCCAATGCCATCACGTACCATATGCACGCTGTATGACTTGCTTGCGCCCTCCTCGAGCGTTGCCGTCACTGCAACCTCGGAAGCGTTCATGGAACGCGTAACCCCGCCGATTGAGGTACCCGTGCTCTTGGGCACCAGAGACTCAACGTGCTGACGCGTCTCATCATCGACATTGGAGCTAATGAGCTGGCTCACGTCCTCGCCGTTAGCCTTCTTTGCAAAGAGCTCCTGTGCAACACTCTCCTGTGTGGGCCATCCGAAGCCCAGATAATACGCAACGCCACAGGCAGCACCAAGCAGCAGTACGATTACGAGGATGACGGTAATGACGCGTCCCGCACCGCCGCGACGGCGCCTACGGTCGTTGTTGACAAGCTCCTCCTCGGTCACGGAGAAGAAGCCCGTGTCCTCCGGACTCGGCATCAAGTTGCCCGTTGTCTCGCCAGTGGGATCCAGGGGGTCAGAGAACTCCCCATACCCTGCGGCTGCGAGGAGGTCATCGGTGTCGGACACACGGTTGCCAGAGCGTGCTGCCACCGCATTGCGCGCTGCATCATAAGCTGCCTGTGCCTCAGGAGAGAGCATGGAACCGTCTGCCGTAGCGTGGTCGAATGCGTCAACGGCCTCTGTCATCCGATTGGCCGCGACATAGGCAAGTGCCAAGTCGCAATAGGTCGCGCTTTGCGTACGCAGATCCGTCGAGAAGTCGAGCGCCGTACGGTAAGACTCCACTGCGTCCGACGGCCTACCCAAATCCATGAAGCACGCACCGAGCTTGCGCAGGGCAGAGCTTGGATCGGGATTCGACTCATCGATGGCGGCGTTACGATACGCGATTCCCGCACCACGAACGTCGCCCATTGCGCGGCAGGCACTACCCAGGGCAATGTATGCCTTATACGGCGTGGCATACGAGGTATCCTCAGTCGCACGGCGCAAGGCATCAGCGGCCTCCTGAACCCTACCGGCCGCAAGTAAAGCGCGACCGCGATTCGTACCAAGGGCCCCCGCCATGCCGTACGTGGTATCTTGCAGTGCTTCCGCATATGCTTGGGCGGCATCGTCATATCGCCCGAGCTTCATCAGAGCATTTCCCCGCAGGTGGTCAATCCTACCGTTGACCTCTCCCGGGGCCTTCGCGTCACCCAGCAACGAAGCGGCACTCACCCAATCGCCCGCCTGATACGCTGCGTAGCCTGTCTCAAATCTCTGCTGATTCACGATAGCTCCTCGATGCCTCCCGCAGCGGCCTATGCCTCTGCTTGCCCAATCGTTATCGACTCTATTACATCTCCGCTTCGCAGAGACTCAATCACATCACGCCCCTGCACAGTCTGCCCAAATACAGTGTATCCGGAATCGAGCCCATGTTGGGCGCCAAGACAAAAATAGAATTGCGAACCGGCGGAATTCGGATCCTGCGACCGAGCCATGGCCAGCGCACCATCCTTGTGGCTATTGCGCGGGTTGGTGTTGAACTCCTCACGAATCCGATACCCTGGCCCTCCGGTTCCCGGCCGTCCCTTCGGACCAGGTCTGCCTGCCGCGACGGCTGCGGGCGTCATGTCACGCGTGTTGGGGTCTCCACCTTGAATGACGAACCCCGGG
Source organism: Atopobiaceae bacterium (assembly GCA_017533825.1). Lineage (GTDB taxonomy): Bacteria > Actinomycetota > Coriobacteriia > Coriobacteriales > Atopobiaceae > RUG440. The sequence goes on from JAFWIE010000017.1 coordinate 142,544, forward strand.
ACATAGCGATGAAACTTGGTGTTGTCGTAGAACCCAGACTCCGCGAGCTCACAGAAGTTGCCTACGTGTATGGGCGCCCCCTCGCCATCAAGGCGCACGCGTATGGTTCCCTTCGACGTAACGATGGTCGCCACCTCAGAACCCGTTACCTTGTAGCTAGGCGTATGAAGCGGTTCTCCAAACCATCCCATGCCTATCTTCCTCCCCCAACGTGCAAAAAACGACACACTAGATTTATACCACGGAGACAGTATTCTATCAGCTCGGTTATCCTTTCACAGTATCGGCAGACCGGCGTACCGCGAACGGCAATTCGCTTCGCGCACTCATACTTCCTCCGACGTAAGCGTAGCGTATGAATTGACGAAGAGGTCGCGCCACTCAGCAAGGCTTCGACCGTCCACGCCACCGTTGACTGCCGCGCGCACCGCCACGATGGCGTCATCTGGCTCGGGGAACGACTCGAGCGCAGTCCACGCATCGCACACACATCTCACCCTGCCCTGCAGGTATTCCGCCGTCACCAGAATCGACCCATGGCGTTCTTCGTAGCTTGAGCCCCGCATGTCGAATCCTGCGACTTCGTTGTATACCGTTTCGAATCGCTCACGCATGCTCTCTGCCTTGGTTGCACTGCCGCTTGACTCTCCAAGCAGGCCCGTCTCCAAGAACTCCTCGATGGGCACTTCGAGCTCGGCACACTCCCCATCGATCTCGCCCATAAGCTTCATGAAGTCATCCGTCGTCCGTTCGGCATTCTTCAGGTATTCCGTACGCTCTGAATCCTCTATGAGGTCTTGGCCAGAGAGGTGCGTTACCGTGCCTGGAAATCCTTCCATTGAGGTATCCGCATCCTCCGTGGCGTGCGTGATGTAGGCATTAGGATCCCATGGTCTCGTGATGTAGAGCGTCGTGCCCCCTACCACGAGCAGCGCGGCGATGGCGGCAACTATCACCAGTCGCATATGTGTCGGAGCGTCATCCGTGCCCCTCTCGGCGTCACCCGCCTCAGGTGCTGGCGGAATGGCACTCGTGAGCGACGCGGCCTCGCCATCCTCTTCGGGAGCCTCCTCGACGACTGTCGTCTCTTCCTCGTCCCAGTCTTCGTAGGCATCCTTGACGGGCAGCCCACACACGGGACATGCTTCGACACCCTCAGGCACGGGTGAGCCACAGCTCTCGCACCAAACCGTTGGCTCCCCGGAGACATCTGGGCCAATCAATTTGACATGACAAGCGGGGCACGCTTCCATTCCATCTGGAATGGAAGCCCCGCAATGAGGACAATTCAAAGGAACCTCCGAAAGCGTAGTGCGTTTAGGACAAATGATGCGTTCGATGATGTCGGGCGATTGCTCGGAACTCCACTCTCTCGTATTTGTCTACCCCTTGTTTGCCAAGCTGTCAAGTACATACGGGAGAATCCCACCCGCAGCGACGAATGCCGCTTCGGTAGGAGTGTCCACCCTGCACGTACACGTGAACTCAGTGTCGCGGCCATCCCCATGAGCAATCACACGCACGGGACGCGCGCCTGGATTGCCGTCACCGAGCACCACATCCTCGACTTCGTAGACCTCGGTACCATCCAGCCCCAACGACTGCGCCGTCTGCCCCTCTGCCAGCTGCAACGGCAGGACGCCCATCTGTACGAGGTTGGAACGATGAATGCGCTCGAAGCTCTCGGCTATGACCACCTTCACCCCGAGCAAGGCAGGGCCCTTGCCCGCCCAGTCGCGACTGGAGCCCGAACCATAGAGCTTGCCGGCAACGCCGATGAGCGCCACACCCTCGGCGTCGTAGTGCATGGCCGCATCGTATATGGGCACGATCTCTCCCGTGAGCAGGTCGCGCGTCCAACCGCCATCCCGCCCATCTGCCAGGTAGTTATGCAGGCGAATGTTGGCGAAAGTTCCGCGCATCATGACCTCGTGGTTGCCGCGACGGCTGCCATATGTGTTGAAGTCCTCCGGCTTGACGTTGTGCTCGCGCAGGTACACCGCAGCCGGTGATGTGGGCGCGATGCTGCCTGCCGGAGAGATGTGGTCAGTCGTCACGAAGTCACCCAGCAGCACGAGCGCACGCGCGTCAGCAACCGAGACGACATCGCACTTGTGTGCCATCTCGAAGTATGGAGGGCGACGAACGTACGTCGAGTCCGCATCCCAAGGGAAGGTATCCGACTCATCGCTGGGAATCGCCTTCCAAGCATCGGAGCCCTCCATAAGGCCCTCCGCACCACTCACGAAGAGATCCGGCGTAAGCACCTGTTCCAGAACGCGCGCAACCTCATCACCCGTGGGCAAGAGGTCCGCAAGCATGACGGGCATTCCATCCGCACCGATACCCACTGGCTCCACGGCGAGGTCCACGTCCACCGTTCCCGCAATCGCATAGGCAACCACAAGCGCTGGCTGCGCGAGGAAGTTCTGCGCGACATCAGGCGAGATGCGCCCGTCGAAGTTGCGGTTGCCCGAGAGCACGCTTGCGAGTTCCATCTGGTCGGCACGCTCATGCAATGCGGGATGGATGTCTCCAGAGTTGCCGATGCAGCTCATGCAGCCAAAACCACAAGTGTAGAAGCCCAGGCGGAAGAGCGCATCCGTGAGCCCCGCGCGCTCCAGCAGGAGTTCGGTGGCGCGGCTTCCCGGAGCGAGGATGCGCTTGACCCACGGCTTGGCAGAGAGACCATGCTCCACGGCCTTCCGTGCGGCAAGGCCAGCGGCCACCATCATGGCCGGGTCCGTCGCCGTCGTGCAGCTCGTAATGGCCGCAATCGCAATCGTGCCATGGCCGAGCTCAAACGCCTCGTCTCCACAAGCCACCTCGAACGTCTGGCCCATGTCGTCTCGCCCGTGCTCTGCCGCCACCGAACGGAAGCGCTCCTTGAGACCTGCAGGCTCAACGTAGTTATGCGGGCGAGAGGGGCCGGCCATGCACGTATGCACCGTAGTAAGGTCAAGAGAGAGCGTGCGGGCATAGCGCCTGCCCGAGACCTCGCCCCACACGCCCTGCAGCTTCAGGTAAGCGCGGGCAAATGCCACCTCCGCAGCGTCACGACCGGTAAGGTCGAGGTAATCGCAAGCGACGTCATCCACGGGGAACAGCGTCGTGGTCGCGCCGTATTCGGGCGTCATGTTTGCCACCGCCGAGCGCTGCGTAGCCGTGAGCGAAGCCACGCCTTCACCCGTCACCTCGACGAGCGTGCCAACGACACCTGCTTCGCGCAGGAGCTTGCACACGGTAAGCGCGAGGTCCATGCCGGAGGCGTCCTGAGGCAGCACGCCATCCAGACGCAATTCGACAACCGGCGGCACCAGCATCGAGATGGGCTGTCCGAGCGCGGCTGCCTCGGCCTCGATGCCGCCCACGCCCCACCCTAGGACGCCCAGACCGTTGGCCGTCGTGGTGTGAGAGTCGGTTCCCACCAGCGTATCGAAGCACGCCACGTCAGCATCACCCTTGGCGAGTGCATCGGTGGTGACCACCGAGCAGAAGCGCTCGATGTTGAGCTGATGACAGATGCCACCGCCAGGCGGGACGATCTGAACGTTGTCGAACGACTTGGATGCCCACTTGAGGAAGGCGAAGCGCTCATGGTTGCGCTGCGCCTCGAGCCGCTCGTTCTGGGACGCCGCATCGCAGCTCCCAGCACAGTCCGCTATTACCGAGTGATCGACCACAAGGGTGCAGGGAATCTGCGGATTCACCTTGCGCGGGTCTCCACCACGCTCGACCATGGCGTCGCGCATCGCCGCGAAGTCGACAAAGACGGGCACGCCCGTGAAGTCCTGGAACAGCACGCGCGCAGGCATGAACTCCACCTCGTCGCCTTGTTCCCCGTTGCTCCCTGCCGCGATGATGCGGGCGGCAGCCTCCGCAGCGGCCTCGTCCGTGGGAGCATTGCGCACCACGTTCTCTAGCAGCACGACGAGAGCACGAGGCAGCACCTCGGCACCCGGAATGCCCGAGACGTCATACACAAGACGCGCAATACCAGCCTCGACAAGCTCCTTGGGACGGCGCGCTTGGGCAACCGCCGCCGTAAACGTTGCGTCCATGGTCATTATCTCTCCTTAAGCTTCAGCACGACCCAGGCAAGCGGGTCGCTTCCGTCCTCTTTGACCTCCAGGGCGGCATACAGCCAGAAGAACACCGCCAGTGCCGCCGCGCCAACGATCGCCAACAATACTGCCATACTTGACGTCACTGGCGACAACATGAAGAAGTCTTGAAACAAGACGCTTCCGCCGAGAAGCATTGCCACGACCGTGGCAAGCAGCGCCCAGCGAAGGGGCGTAAGCGGTTGCGAGATGCGTGCGATGAGCGCGATGCCCACCACGCCCGTCAGGTACATGCTTACCGTCGAGGCCTCAGAAAACGTGAGCGGCATGATGCGTTCCGCGATCTGCACGACGATGAGCGCCATGACGATGGCCGCCGAGGCGGGTAGGGAGCGCCGCAGCACGTTGACGAGGAAGTTGCCACGCACACGCTCGTGGTTAGGTTCGAGGGCAAGGACGAACGACGGCCAGCCGATGATGGATGACGAGATGAGCGTCATCTGGATGGGGATGAAGGGGTACGGAGGCAGAAATATACACACGCCAGCCAAAAGCGCCGAGAAGACTGTCTTTACCAAGAACAGCGATGCTGAGCGTTGCAGGTTGTTGATGGAGCGCCTACCCTCGCCGACCACCTCAGGCATGTGAGCAAAGTCGTTGTCCGCGAGGACAATCTCGGCCACGTTGCGTGCGGCCGCGGAGCCGGATGCCATGGCGACCGAGCAGTCGGCCTCCTTGAGGGCCAAAACGTCGTTCACGCCGTCGCCTGTCATGGCAACCACATGACCATCCTTGTGCAGCGCCTGAACCAAACTGCGCTTCTGCTGCGGGGTCACACGCCCGAAGACCACGTTGTTACGCGCCGCGCGCAAGATGTCCTCGTCAGTCTTGAGCGTCGAGGCGTCGACATAGCGCTCGGCGTTCTTTATCCCCACGTACTGTGCGATAGCCGAGACCGTACGCGGATCATCTCCCGATATAACGCGGACGGCCACGCCCTGCTCGGCAAAGAAGTCGATGGTCTGCGGCGCAGACTCGCGCACCTCGTCGCTGATGCCCACATAGCCAAGCACCTTTGGCCGACCCTCTAGCTCACCCTTCGGCCCAAAGCCCGGCACCTCGGCAATGCAAAGGACGCGCTCCGTCGGGGCGAACTGCAGCACCTCGGCCTCGTGCTCGGGATAGTCCTCACCAAGCACGAACTGCGCGGCACCGACCACGATTGCGCGTCCCGCAGACGTGATGCAGCCAGAATACTTGCGCGCAGACGAGAAGGGTATCTCACGCTCGATGGGTTCGGCCTCAAAGCCCATCTCGTCAGCGAAGCGCAGCATCGCCTGAGCGGTTTCGTTCGCGTCCTCACTGTTGGCGCTCATAACGGTCGTGGCACAGAGGAGCATGTCCTTGCACTTGCGGTCATCAAAGGGCACATCGCCGGTGGCGCGCATACCCGTTATCTCCATGCGACCGCTCGTGATGGTGCCCGTCTTGTCCAAGCACAACGTGTCTACGCGAGCGAGCGTCTCCACACAATACTGCTGCTGCACCAGGACCTTCTTGGCTCCGAGGCGCGTGGTGGCGATGGCGAGCACCGAGGAGGTCAGGAGCACCAAGCCCTGCGGAATCATGCCCACGACGGCGGCAACGGTCGAGAGGATCGCGTCGTTCGTCGAGGTACCATCCATGAGCACCGTCCGCAAGAAGAGACCAACGCCAAGCGGCACGAGCGCAATTGTCGAGTACTTAATGATCATCTTGAGTGTGGAGAGAATCTCGGACGAGACTGCCTTTACGTAGTGCGCCTCGGCGTTGATCTTTGCCGCGTAGCCATCGAGACCGACGCGCAGAACGCGCGCGGTGACGGCACCGGCAACCACGAAGCTGCCACTGAACAGCTCGTCTCCCGGGCGCTTCTCGATGTGGTTGCTCTCGCCCGTAAGCAAGCTCTCGTCCATGAGCGGGCCACCCTTGACGACTATCGCGTCGGCCGGCACCTGGTCTCCATGAGCAAGCATGAAGAGGTCGTCGAGGACGAGCTCGTCCACACTTACCTCTTGCTCCATGCCGTCGCGAATCACGCGCACCTGCTTGGCGGTGAGGATGGAGAGCTTGTCGACCATCTGCTTTGCGCGCACCTCTTGGATGACGCCCACCGCAAGGTTGATGAGCACGACGACCATGAAGGTCATGTTGCGATACTGCCCCGTGATGACGACAAGCGCTGCCAGGGCGAGGTTGACGAAGTTGAACAGCGTGAAGGTATGCTCACGCAGAATCTGCCCGATGGACTTGGTCTTTACGTCGGTATTTGCATTGGTCTTCCCAGCGGCCACCCGTTCGGCAACTTCCGCCGATGTGAGGCCCCTCAGACTGTCCGCGGTATCTGCGGCGTTCTGTGCCATGCTCTCCCCTGTTCCCTGACCGCGCTTGCGACGCATATCGTCGCGAACGTTTCTTGCCTAATGATACATTTTACGAAAAGCAGGCATCCGTGCGAGGGTAGTTTTTGTGGATGTGGATAGTTGGGTTCCGGATGTGCTATATTTGTTTCTACGCCCCTATAGCTCAGTGGATTAGAGTGTCTGCCTCCGGAGCAGAAGGTCGAGGGTTCGAATCCCCCTGGGGGCACCAAGGAAACAGCAGGTCAGACGCTTGTCTGGCCTGTTTTCTTTTTAAAATTTGATATGCGCAGGCTGATTCCATTGTCCTACGACGCCGTTTGGAGTACCATGCTTCGGCCATATTCGAACGGGTGGAGGAGCTCATGGACTTTGGAGACTTTTATGCAGGCGCTGAGTTCTTTGCACACACCTGGCTCGGCGCACATCCTGATGACAGTGGCGTGACGTTCCGCACGTATGCGCCAAAGGCGGATTACGTCAACGTCCGCACCGGCATCGGCGACGTACCCATGGGCAGGGCCATCGACGGCAACTTTTGGGAGGCGCATGTGGACGGCTTGGGTCCAGGCGACCCCTACACCTACCTGGTTTCCCACGATGACGAGACCCGAGAGCACTGCGATCCCTATGGCTACGGCATGGACCTGCGTCCGTCACATCGCTCCATCGTACGCGACCTCTCGTTCGAATGGCACGACGAGGGGTGGATGGCAACGCGCTCCACCTGCTACGATGAACCCCTCAATATCTACGAGCTGCATCTAGGTAGCTGGCGCAAGCGTAGCGGTGTACGCCGAAGCACGTATGTGGGTGACTGGTTCACCTATGCGGAAGTCGCCTACCAGCTCATCCCCTACCTCAAGGAGACGGGATACACGCACGTCGAGTTCCTCCCGCTCACGGAACACCCCTTCGACGGTTCGTGGGGATACCAGCCGACGGGATTCTTCTCCCCCACCAGCCGCTACGGAACCGCCCGTCAGCTCATGGAGCTCATCGACATGCTCCATGGCTCGGGAATCGGGGCGATCCTGGACTACGTCCCCGTGCACTTTGCAACCGACGACTATGGCTTGGCGCGATACGACGGAACGTCGCTCTTTGAGCCATCCAGCCCAGATGAGGCCAAGAGCGAGTGGGGCAGCCTCAACTTTGCACACGATCGCGGCGAAGTCCGGTCGTTCCTGCAAAGTGCCGCCAACTACTGGCTTGGGGCCTATCACTTCGACGGTTTGCGCATGGATGCCATTAGCCGCGTCATTTACCGGAACGGCGACCCGAATCGCGGTGTGAACGGCCCGGCCGTTGAGTTCGTGCGGAATATGAACGGTGGCCTACGCTACCTGCACCCCAGCGCCATGCTCATTGCCGAGGACTCGACCGACTACCCAGGCATAACGGCGCCTGTGAATCAAGGAGGCCTAGGATTCGACTACAAATGGGACATGGGTTGGATGAACGACACGCTTGATCTCTTCCGCACGCCGCCCGAGGAGCGTGGGGCAAACTACCACAAGCTGTCCTTCTCGATGATGTACTACCCCAATGAGCGATACCTGCTCTCGCTCTCGCATGACGAGGTCGTGCACGAGAAGGCCACCATCGTGCAGAAGATGTGGGGTGACTACGACCTCAAGTTTCCGCAGGCAAGAACCCTCGCGCTGTACATGTTTGCCCACCCGGGAAAGAAGCTCAACTTCATGGGGAGCGAACTTGCGCAATTGCGCGAGTGGGATGAGCTGCGCGAGCAGGACTGGTCGTTACGCCAGTACCCCCTTCACGACTCCTTCTATCGGTTCTGCGCCGAGCTCAATGGGCTTCACGCCGACCACCCGGCGTTGTGGGCAAACGATTATGACGACTGGGGGTTCTCCTGGCGACAGGTGTCCGACCCCACGAATGTGGTCTACGCCTTCGAGCGCCGCAGCGCGCGCGAACGAATGCTCTGCGTGCTCAACCTCTCCGACAAAGAGCAACGCGACTACATCGTGTGCCTCGAAGACATTCACCGTGCCCGGATGCTCATCAACACGGACTGGCAGCGGTTCTCTGGCGCGACGTACGAGGATGACTGTCGGTGGTTTAAGCTCCCGTCCTGCCAACTCACCTGCACGCTTGCCCCCTTCTCTGGGCAGCTCTACGTCATGGAGTAGATGCGTGGGCATGCCTTTGTCCGCACGTCCTATGGGCTGGCACTCCCGCATTGGCATACACCACGAGTGGCGTGCTATCATATCTGCTTCATGAATAGCGCAACGCAAGGAGGCGGACCATGATAGCGGTGGTCAAGCAGACGGCGACTGAGGAGCAGCTCGCTCACATTGTAACGTGGATCGAGGGACGCGGCTTCAAGACGCACGTGTCGCAGGGCGACAACGAGACGATCGTTGGCATCATCGGCGACACCACGCAGATCGACCCCTTCCTGCTCGAGTCCATGTCCATCATCGAGCGGGTCCAGCGTGTCTCCGAGCCCTTCAAGAAGGCGAACCGCAAGTTCCATCCCGAGGACACCATCGTCGACTGCGGTCATGGAGTGCTCATCGGAGGGGGAAATTTCCAGGTTATGGCCGGTCCATGCGCGGTCGAGGGCGAGAACCTCATCCAGATTGCCGCCGCATGCAAGGAAGCAGGTGCCACAATGCTGCGGGGCGGCGCCTACAAGCCCCGCACCTCACCCTACGCATTCCAAGGAATGGGTGAGAAAGGCCTCGACCTGCTGCTCGAGGCATCCTCAGAGCTCGACATGCCCATCGTAAGCGAGGTCATGGACCCGCGCGACGTGCAGGTCTTCGTGGACAAGGGCATCGACGTCATGCAGATCGGTGCTCGCAACTCACAGAACTTCACCCTCCTCAAGGAGGTGGGCAAGACCTCCGTGCCCGTGCTGCTCAAGCGCGGCATCGCGGGCACCATCGACGAGCTGCTCATGGCCGCCGAGTACATCATGAGCGAAGGCAATCCCAACGTGATCTTGTGCGAACGTGGCATCCGTTCCTTCGAGACGCGTACGCGCAACACCTTCGACATCAACGCCATCCCCGTACTCAAGCATCTGAGCCACCTCCCGGTGGTCGGCGACCCAAGCCATGCGACGGGCTACACGCGCTACGTGCGCCAAGCCGCCTACGCAGCGACGGCGGCAGGTGCCGACGGTTTGGAGATCGAGGTTCACAATTGTCCTAGCGAGGCATTCTCCGATGGCGCGCAGGCACTCACACCCGCACAGTTCACCGATGCCATGCGCCGCATCGCACTTATTCGCGAGGCAGTGACGGCTGACCTGGGAGAGGAGTAGACATGGGCAACGAAGCGCCTGCGCTCGAGCACCTCAGCATACCTTCCAGTGCCACCTTCGTCCCCGGTCGCGTGGGCGTGCTCGGGCTCGGTCTTATGGGCGGCTCGTTCGCAAAGGCGCTTCACGCAGGCGGAACCGAGGTCTACGCATGGAACCGGACGCATTCGACCCTCGAGCTCGCCATGATCGAGTGCGTCGACGGCGAGCTTGATGACACGTCCATACCCACCTGCGAGCTCATCATCCTCGCCGGGTATCCCAAGGTGTCGGTGGAATGGCTCGCCCAGATGGCGGGACGCATCTCGCCTGGTGCCATCGTCATAGACGTAGTCGGCGTCAAGCGCAACATCTGTAAGGAATGCTTCGCCATCGCCGAGAACCACGACTGGACCTTTGTGGGATGCCATCCCATGGCCGGAACACAGTACTCTGGCTTCGCCCATACGCGGGCCAACATGTTCCACCACGCCCCCATGGTGGTGGTGCCGCCCGCAGAGATGGATGATTTTGTGCGACTCGACGTGCTGGAGCGGCTCAAGAACCTCCTGGCACCCTGCGGCTTCGGGATGTTCACGCTGTCGACTGCCGAGCACCATGACGAAGTGATAGCCTTCACCTCACAGCTCGCCCACGTCGTCTCCAACGCATACGTGAAGAGTCCGTCAGCGCAGGTGCACAAGGGCTTCTCGGCAGGCAGCTACAAGGACCTCACGCGCGTGGCACGTCTGAACGCCCGCATGTGGACCGAGCTGTTCTTGGAGAACGGCGACTACCTCTCGCGCGAAATCGGCCTCCTCATCGACAACCTCCAACAGTACAAGGATGCCATCGACGAGAACGATGCCGAGCGCCTTGAGGAGCTGCTCGCCGAAGGCGACCGTCGCAAGAAGGAGGTAGAAGGCCGATGAGCGAGATTGCGCGAGAGGTCGTGCCCGTTCACACCGCATCACGCGACTATGACGTGATCGTAGGCACACGGCTGCTCGACGAGGTGGGCGACCGCATGCGTGCAGCGCTTGCAGCCGATGCCGCCTTCGTGGTGAGCGACAACAACGTCGCCCCGCTCTACCTCGAGCGGGTGGAGGCATCGCTGCGCATGGCGGGGTTTGCAGTCGCCTCAACCATAGTCGAGGCAGGAGAGTCACACAAGAACCTCACCACATTCGGCGCCATCCTCGAAGACATGGCCAGCGCAGGGCTCACTCGCGACAGCATCGTCGTGGCGCTCGGCGGCGGAGTCGTAGGCGACATGGCAGGTTTCGCCGCCGCAAGCTACATGCGTGGCATTCGCGTGGTGCAAGTTCCCACGTCGCTGCTCTCCATGGTCGATTCCTCGGTAGGCGGCAAGACCGCCATCGACCTGAGCCGTGGAAAGAACCTCATTGGCGCCTTTCTCCAACCCTCACTCGTCATCGCCGACGTGGACTGCCTCTCGACTCTTTCGCCCTATGCCTTCGTCGACGGCATCGGGGAAGTCGTCAAGCACGGCGTCCTCGCCGACGAGCAACTCTTCGACGAACTCGCCGCACACCCGCTTGCTCAAGACGGCGACCCTGCTCAACTCGCGCGCATCATCGCCCGCAACGTCGCCATAAAGCGCGATGTCGTCGGAGCGGACGAGAAGGAGCGTGGCGTGCGGCAGACGCTCAACCTCGGGCACACCATCGGCCATGCGTTCGAGGCCGCCAGCGGCTATGCGCTTGGCCACGGGCACTGCGTCGCTGCGGGTCTGTGCCATGTCGCCCGTGCGTCGGAGCACCTCGGATGGTCCGAGCCAGGGACCAGCGACCGCATCGAACGCTGCGTCGCCGCACAGGGACTCCCCACCTCCTGCGACATCCCCCTTGACGACGTAATCGCACAGGCGAGCCACGACAAGAAGCGCCATGGAGCAGGTGTGAACCTCGTCGTCCCCACCCGCATCGGGGCCGTCACCATGCGTCACGTATCGCTCGACGAGCTAGCCACCCTCATACGCGAGGGAGCAAGGAGCCCGCGCCCATGAACGTCATCATCCATCCAAGTTCGCTTGGCGGAGCAGTCCCGGCAGTACCGTCCAAATCCATGGCACACCGCCTGATGGTTCTCTCGGCAATCGCGCCTGAGCCCAGCGAGGTTGTCTGCAAGACAACCTCTCAAGACATCGACGCGACTGCACGATGCCTGCGCGCACTTTGCACCAGCGACGATTCGTGCCTGCTCGACTGTGGCGAATCAGGATCCACGCTCCGATTCCTGCTACCCGTAATTGGCGCCTTAGGAAAGACAGCGCGCATCGTCCGGCATGGCCGACTCGCGCAACGCCCGCTCGCCCCTCTCGACGATCAACTTAGGGCCCATGGGATGTGCATTGAGGAGGACGGGGACTCCCTCGTCGTCCAAGGAAAGCTCCACGGCGGCCACTTCTCCCTCCCTGGCGACATCTCGTCCCAGTACGTGAGCGGCCTGCTGCTTGCGGCACCGCTGCTCGCGGAACCCATCGAAGTGTTTGTCTCCACGCCCGTGCAGTCGCGCCCCTATGTGCTCCTCACCATCGCCGCCCTCAACAAGTTCGGGGTCGAGGTCGTGTGTGATCGCGTCGGCCTGGGTGCTGCCTCCTGTGAGCGCTTCGCACTCGAGCCTTGCACCTTGCGGGGGCCGGGGCGCATCGTCGTCGAGGGCGACTGGTCCAACGCCGCGTTCTGGCTCGCGGCAGGCGCCTTGGAAGCGCAGGGCGTCACGGTTAGCGGCCTCGACCTCATGAGCGCCCAAGGCGACCGTGCCATACTCGCCGCCCTCGCTGCCTTCGGTGCGCGCGTCGCACGCAAGGGCAATGCGGCGCGCGTCACGCGCGACACGCCCCGCGCGGCATCCATGGACGTGCGTTCCATTCCCGACCTCGTGCCTCCACTGGCCGCAGTCGCGGCCACCACACCGGGCACGACGACGCTCCGGAACGCAGGGCGCCTACGACTCAAGGAGTCAGACCGCCTCGCAACTGTCACGGCAGCCATCAACGCGATGGGCGGACGGGCATGTGTGGTCAATGATGACCTCGTAATCGAGGGCGTCGGCGAGCTCTCGGGCGGCCACGTAAACGCAGCCAACGACCATCGCATCGCCATGATGACGGCTATCATGGCCGCCCATGCCACGGGAACGACTCTCTTGGACGGAGCTGAGTGCGTCGCCAAGTCCTATCCTGGGTTCTGGGACGACTACCACCTGCTCGGTGGCCATGTGACGGAGAACCAGTGAGGCGACTCCACCTCGAACGGCAAGTAATTCCTTGAGGTATTCCTCGCGAGTAATGACTCAACCAGCAGTTGGAGTACACTGCATAAGGCGAGAGGAGCACGCATGGGTTCGACAATCGGTACCACGTTGCGCGTCACGATCTTTGGGCAATCCCATTCCGAGGCGGTGGGATGCGTCATCGAGGGACTGCCCAGCGGGTTTGCGCTCGATCGCAGAGCACTCCAAGCATTCATGGAGCGTCGTGCACCCGGTCGCAACGCGTGGTCCACACCGCGCAAGGAGGCTGACGAGGTGCACATCGTCAGCGGCCTCAACGCTCGCGGTGAGACCTGCGGCGCGCCTCTCACTGCGCTCATCTACAACACCAACACTCGCTCCGGTGACTACGACGAGCTCAGTCGCGTCCCCCGCCCTGGACATGCCGACTTCACCGCCCAGATGAAGTGGCACGGCGCACAGGACGTTCCGGGCGGCGGCCACTTTTCCGCAAGGCTCACTGCTCCCCTCTGTGTTGCAGGAGGCATCGCACTACAATACCTGGAGCCGCGCGGGGTGCACATCGCCGGCCATGCGCTTCAAGTGGGATCAGAGCGTGACGTGCCCTTCGATGCCCTGCGCCATTCGATGGAGTCCAGCGCCCACCTCCAGCAGCAGATGCAATCGTTGCGTGATGCACAGCCAACGGGATTCCCCACCATCAGCGAAAAGGCGGGCAGACGCATGGCGGCCCTCATCGAGCAGGTACGTCAGGACGAGGATTCCGTGGGAGGCATCGTAGAGTGCGTGGCCACCGGCCTTCCCGCCGGCATTGGCGGGCCTCGCTATGACGGCATCCAGGGAACGATCGCACGCGTCGTCTTTGGCATCCCGGCGGTCAAAGGCCTTGAGTTCGGCGCAGGATTCTCGGTGGCAGCGCTTCGAGGCTCTCAGAACAACGACCCCTACGAGATGCGTGACGGCACGCCCATCCCCGCCTCCAACTCCGCAGGCGGCAGCCTCGGCGGAATCTCCAGCGGCGCGCCCCTCCTCTTCCGCATGGCCGTAAAGCCCACGCCGAGCATCGCTCGGTCGCAGCAATCGGTTGACCTCATGCTCGGTGAGGGAAGCATCCTGCGCATTCGCGGGCGCCACGATCCGTGTGTCGCACCACGTGCGGTGCCGGTCGCAGAGGCAGCCATGGCCATCGCGCTTCTCGACAGTTGGCTCTCTTGGCCTCCTGCGCCCGCGGACTGGGCGTCGAGCAGCTAAGTCGCAGCGCAAATCAAGCCGCAAGGCGCGTCTTCCTTCCGCCCACGAACGATTGGCAACCCATGGAACAGCTATCCGACCTCCGTCATCGCATCGATTATATCGACAAGGAGATCTCGCGCCTCTTTCTCCAGCGCATGGACGTCGCTGCCAAAGTGGCAGAGTACAAACGCGCGACCGGCACAGGCGTGTTTGATCCCGCACGCGAGCGTGCCAACATCGCAGCAGCGAGCGAACGGGTTCCCCCCGAGCTTGCGAGCTACGCAGGCACCCTCGAGTCGATACTCATGGAGGCATCGCGCGAGGCGCAGCATCGTGCTCTCGGCAGACGAAGCACCCTTACCGCATCGCTCGCCACGGCACTCGATGAGGCACCCGCCACGTTTCCCGCACATGCGCACGTGGCATGTCAGGGGGTAGAAGGGGCGTTCCAGCAAATCGCCACGGAGCGCATCTTTCGCCGGCCAACCATCGCCTACTACGGCACCTTTGAGGATGTCTTTACCGCAGTGGAGCGGGGTGAGGCGGATTACGGTGTGCTACCCATCGAGAACTCAACGGCAGGATCCGTCAACCAAGTCTACGACCTCATGATGCGTCACAGCTTCTACATCGTGAGGAGCTGCCGTCTCAAGATTGACCACAACCTTCTCGTACGCCCCGGCACCCACAAAGAGGACGTACGCATCGTCTATAGCCACCAACAAGCGATAAACCAATGCGCCGGCTTCATCGCATCCATTCCCGGGTGCCGCGTCCATGTATGCGAGAACACCGCACGTGCCGCCGAACATGTGGCCAACTCATCCGATCCCGGCATCGGCGCACTCGCCTCACGTGCCTGCGCCGAACTCTACGGCCTTGAGGTCGCCCAGGCAAATGTGCAGGACAACTCAAACAACTATACTCGCTTCGCCTGTATCGCCAAAGACCTCACAATCTTCCCTGGCGCAGACCGTGCCTCGTTCATGATGACCGTCGACCACAGACCCGGCGCACTCTACAACGTTCTCTCGCGCTTTTATGCGCTCGGCATCAACCTCATCAAACTCGAGAGCCGCCCCATCCCGGGCAGGGACTTCGAGTTCATGTTCTACTTCGACGTCGAATGTCCCGCCGCCTCCGAGGACTTTGCCGCACTGCTTGACTCGCTCTCCGACGCCTGCGAGGAGTTGCGCTATCTCGGATCGTATCTGGAGGTCGTATGATGACGCCACAAACCGGCACAAGTCCCTCCACCTTTGGACTTCTCGGTCGCAAACTCGGCCATAGTTGGTCCCCACGAATCCATGCCATGCTGGGCAGCATCCCCTACGAGCTCTTCGAACGCGAGCCCGACGAAGTGGCAGACTTCGTCCGCGCGGGCACTTGGCAGGGCATCAACGTGACGATTCCCTACAAGCGCTTGGCCGCAGATCTCGCAGACGAAGTCTCCCCGCGCGTTAAGCGTCTCGGAGTCGCCAATACGCTCGTACGCCGTTCGGACGGCACGATCTATGCCGACAACACCGACGTTCTGGGCTTCTCTTGGATGCTAGAGCGCTTCCTTCGTCGCACGTCAGGCACCGAATCCTATGCGCTCCACTCAAAGAAGGCACTCATCCTCGGATCCGGCGGAGCTTGTCAGGCTGTCCGCGCCGCGCTCGAGGAGCTCGGCTGCAGCACCGTCGTCATCTCCCGTACCGGCACCGATACCTACGAGACTATCGAGGAGCGTCATGCAGATGCATCGCTCATCGTCAATACCACTCCCGTCGGCATGTATCCCGACTGTCCGCGTTCCCCGCTCTCGCAGTCGCTACTTGAGCACCTCCCAAATCTCGTCGGCGTGCTTGACGTTGTGTACAACCCCGAACGCACCGGCCTGTGCCTTGCCGCAGAGAACCTCGGTCTCCCCTGCGAGTCAGGACTCGGCATGCTCGTCTCGCAGGCCTTCTTTGCCAGCCAGCTCTTCCAAGACAAGTTGCTCGACGAGTCACTCGTACGCACCATAGAGGATGCCATCCGTTCTCAGACCCGCAACGTCATCCTCATCGGCATGCCCGGTTCCGGGAAGACCAGCGCCGGTCGCAAGCTCGCACGGCTCACCCACCGCCCCTTCGTCGACCTTGATGACTGCTTCTCCGTCGACCATGGCATGACCCCTGCCGAATGCATTCGCACACAGGGAGAGCCTGAGTTCCGCCGCCTCGAGACACAGACCGCCGCATCCTACGCCGCACGCAGCGGTCTGGTGATCGCCACCGGGGGAGGCATCGTCACGCAGCCTCGCAACTACGACATCCTCCACCAGAACGGGACCATCGTGATGCTTGATCGCGTCATTGACGAGCTCCTCATAGGCGACAGACCGCTTTCGCAAACCAAGGGCATTGCCCAACTCGCACAGGAACGCATGTACTTGTACCACTCATGGGCCGACATCGTCATACGATGCACGGGCTCAGCCGCAGGCGATGCCCAAGAGATTCAGCGTCTCCTCGCGCTCTAGTCGCTCCAGAACAGCCGCATTGTATATTGCCCACTTGCAGCCATCGCAGCTACGCTTACCGGAGGTCACATTGAACGTGATAAACGAAGCGCACGTCGTAGCTATAATTTCCATAAACGAATTAGCTGTTTTTCGAGTTTTCTTCAAAAGGGGGCGTGCGTGGACCAAATTGCGAAGGAGGTGCTTGCAGCCCTCGGCGGTAGCGAAAACGTACTTACCAACACCGTCTGCATGACGCGTCTACGCGTGACCCTGCGCGATCCCCAAATTGTTGACTATGACGCTCTCAACAACGTTCGCAACGTCCTCGGCACGGCTACACGGGGCGGGAACGGCCTTGAGGTCGTCTTTGGCCCTCGTGTAATCGACGGGATCTACCATGCCTTCCTGCGTCTCACGGGTATAGAGGCGGGAACCGACGCGCTCTTCCCCATGTCGCGTCAAGAGTCGAACTTCAGAGTGCAAATCAATTCCACTCCACGCACTCCGACCGTCGATCAACGCGAATGGGACAGTGATCATCTAGATCAAGGAGACATAGAAACGCTCAAGGAACTCTTTGCGGACGAGCAGGAGCGGAGCACAGCGGATATCGTGCCGAAACCAGTCGCGCAGGCCAAAGACCCGTGCAACCTCTTGGTCATCAATGGCCCCAACGTCAATATGATCGGGCTCGGCCTCGCAACCAATGCCGAGGTCGAGGACTTCTCTGTCATCCTCGAGCTGTGCAAGGAGACCGCCCAAAGCGAAGGGTTTGCCCGTTGCGTGTGCCTCCAATCGAACCACGAGGGGGATTTGGTCGACTGGGTGCAGGATGCATGGGGCAACTACGGTGCGATCGTCATCAACCCCACCTCGTATGCTGCGACCTCAATCACCTTGCGCGAGGCAATTCGCAGCGTGGGCATCCCCACGATTCGAGTGAATCTTACCGATGACGAGATGCCTTCCTGCTTGGATGACGTGTGCGCCGAGCACATCACAAACAATGGCATCGCGAGCTATGCCCTTGCCATTCGCGAACTGGCAGACCTCTGCATGGCCTGATGGCTTTCTACATCGCCTGATGCAGGCGAAATCAAATGCGGGCCCGAAGGCCCGCAACGTTACATCTTGCGACAGTGCCAGATGCTTCCCTCAGTGACGAGCACGTCCACCGGGATGTCGTGTCCATCGTGTGGAAGCGGATTGCTGCTCACCTGCACTGACCTCACAAGCCCGACCTTGTCGCCAGGATAGAACGCGAGGAACTCGTCGTAGTAGCCCGCTCCGTAGCCTACGCGATATCCCTCGGCGTCAAAGACCAAGCCAGGCACGAGACACACAGAGCCCAGCATGTCCTTCACTCCCAAGGAAGGTGCATCCACAGGGGGCGCCGCGAGACCGCGTGAGCCACGCTTGATGGATTGAAGCGACTCCATCTCGTACCACGAAAGAGTGGATGACTTGTCGTCAAGGTACGGGAGGCAAACCCGCTTGCCGTCCGCAAAGGCTGCCTCTATGAGCGGGTAAGTGTCTATTTCCTCATGAATCGGCAGGTAGAACAGAATCGTCCGGGCATTCCGGTACATACCCAAACGCCCCAGCATCGTACGCACCGAACCATCTATTCGATCGGAAAAAACCTTCGGCATGCTCTCGCACAACGCCAAATACTGATTCAGCAATGACGCCTTACTCGCGTCAGCGCCTTGTGAACTTGCCATGTGCATCCCCCTTCCATAGTTGTATCTACGATAACCTACCTTGGTCGGTGTTACTTCGATAAACTGGGTGATAGGTGAGAAAAAATCGCAAGGCGACCGAGGTTTTCGACCAATGGAAATATTCACCATAAACATGGGGGCGTATGATGTGCGCGTGACACGCAAACGTGTCAAAAACATCAACTTCCGCATTGGCCCACACGGTGAGGCGCTCATGAGCATACCCCTGCATGTAAGTCATGCGGAGGCGGAGCGGATCGCACGCGAACACGCCTCCTGGTTCGAGCGCGCCCTCACACGCTCGCAGGCTCGCAAGGGCGAGGCCCCCGTACAGTGGGGCACCGGTGAGAAGCTGAACGTCTGGGGGCGGCCGGTGACGCTGCGTGTGCTCCCCCCAAGCGAGACCTCAGCGCCCTGCGAGCTGAGAGACGACGAGCTGCTTGTCCGCGACGGCCCGAGCGCCGTCTGGCGCTCCCACGAAGTCGAGAATTGGCTCCAACAGGAGCTCATGGCCTATCTGAACGATATCCTCCTCGACCGGGAGCTGGCAATCGGTTGCACGCCAACCCACATCACCATACGTCGCATGAAAACTCGCTGGGGCTCGTGCACTCCCTCCACAGGGCGCATCCGTATGAATACCGCTCTCGCCGAATGCCCACACGCATGCGCAAACACCGTCCTCGTGCACGAGCTCTGCCATTTGATCGCGCACGACCATGGCCCGCGTTTCCAGGCGCTGATGGACCTCCATTGTCCCGGATGGCGCGTCACGCAGCGTTGGCTCGACGACCACCCTCCTCGTGCGCTCTGATAAACACGCTCGTCGCATCATCGCGTCGCAACGATGTACAATACCAAGGTTCGATTCGACCGAAAGGACAGCTCCATGCCCAATGAGGGAAGCTACGATGCGGCACTGCGCCGCAGCAACCAGATCAGCGCGGACCTGCGCGTCAATCCAGGCAAATACTGCATGCTCACCGGCGATCGCCCCACCGGGCGACTCCACCTCGGCCATTACTTCGGCACATTGCGCGAGCGTGTCAACCTGCAGAACCTTGGTGTCCGCACCAACGTCATCATCGCGGACTACCAGGTAATCACTGACCGCGACACCACCGACCACATCGCGGACAACGTACTCAACATGGTCATCGACTACCTTGCCTGTGGCATTGATCCCGCGCGGACGATGATCTTCACGCATTCCTCTGTTCCCGCACTCAACCAGCTCATGCTTCCCTTCCTCTCGCTCGTAAGCGAGTCCGAGCTTCACCGCAACCCTACGGTCAAGGCGGAACAGGAGGCGAGCGGCCACACGCTCACGGGGCTTTTGCTCACCTATCCCGTGCATCAGGCGTGCGACATCCTCTTCTGCAAGGGCAACATCGTGCCCGTCGGTCGAGACCAGCTCCCCCACATCGAGCTGACCCGCCAGATCGCGCGTCGCTTCAACAAGCGCTACGGCAAGGTCTTCCCCGACGTGAGCGGACTTCTCACCAGCACCCCCATGTTGCCAGGCCTCGACGGACGCAAGATGAGCAAGAGCTACGGCAATGCCATCTCGATCTGCATGACCGACGCAGAGACTGCAAAGCTCATCCGCAAGTCGCGCACCGACTCCGAGCGCAACATCACCTTTGACCCCGAGAATCGCCCCGGTGTGGCGGCGCTGCTCACCACGGCGGGCATCTGCACCGGTCGCGAGCCGGCAGAGATCGCGGAGGAGATCGGCATGGGCGGCGCCGGTCAGCTCAAGCGATTCGTCACCGATGCGGTCAACGACTACTTCGCACCCATTCGTGCCCGTCGCCAAGAGCTCGAGAAGGACATGGACTACATTCACGACGTCCTTGCCGACGGCAACCGCCGTGCCAACGAGATAGCAAACGCCACGCTCGACGAAGTCCGCGCAGCCATGGGCATGGTGTACTAACGATGTAAGGGCACCAGGGGCCATCCAAATGCGTCGATGAGCGCCCACTGGGAGTCAATCCCGGTGGGCGTTCGTGATGCGCCTTAGCTCTTGAGCCAGCGAACCAAGCGCTCTCTTGGATCTCCCCCACGCACTGGCTTCTCCTCACTTCCCCCAGCATCGCTCTTGTCGACCGTCACCTTCAGGTCGCGATAATACGCAGCCACAAAGCCGATGTATTCGCCCATCTCGAAGCTTGGCAGCAGCTCCGGCTCAGAGACCTCTCCCTTCAGGCTTTCCACGTTCCCCTCGCATGCCGCTTGAACGTTACGCAAATCCGACTCGAGTGCCGCCTTCAGGGCGCGCGAGGGCTCCTTGCCCGACCGCAAGGTCTCCGTGAATGCGTTCTTGTCGGCCAGCAGCGCGGCAAGCACCTGTTCGCGCAGTGTGGGATGCTCCGCGTCGGCAAAGACCCACGAGGCGAGCTCCGCATAAGCGCGCGTGCGCATGACGTCATCCGTGGGATCGGTCGCAAGCAAATCGCGCAAGGCGCCCACCACCGTACCGTCCAGCACATGCCTGAAGACCACCAGACGGTCGAGGGGCGACACCAACGCAGCGCTTCTTTCGCTCATTCTTTCCTCCTAGCTAGCATGGCGACCCGCAGCACATTCCGACGTCGCCTCTAATCCAAAGATTGGATATCCTAAAGCCTCGTCACGTTGCGCATCACGGCTGAGCCGCGCTGCAACGAGACCACACCAGTCCTGCATATCTCGAGTATCTCGTAATCGCGCATCAGGTCAATGAAGTTGTCGATGTGGCGGCTCTCGCCCACCAGTTGCAGGATGATGGCATCACGGGTGTAGTCCATGACCTTCGCGTCGAAGGCGCCCGCAGCGTCAAGTATGTCGTTACGTGCAACGGCACTGGAGTTGGCGAGCTTGATGAGCAACAGCTCGCAGTTGACCGTCGATTCGCGGTCGAGCTCGCTCACCACCTTGATGTCGGGAAGCTTATACAGCTGGCTCTTCAGCTGCTGCTTTGCCTGCTCGTCGCCGTCGAAGAGCACGGTGATGCGCGAGAGGTCCGCGGACTCCGTCTCGCTCACCGTGAGGCTCGAGATGTTGAACTGCCGCCTTCGGAACATGCTCGTGACTCGGTTGAGCACGCCGAACTGGTTACGCACGAGAATCGCGAACGTATAGCGTTCCATGCTACTCACCAACCTTGTAGAACACGTCATCAAGCGTCCCGCCCGGAGGCATCATGGGGAGCACGAGCTCGTCAGCGTCTATTGCGCAGTCTATGAGGTACGGTCCCTGCGCCCGGAATGCGATGTCCAGCGCCTCCCGCAGGTCTTCGAGGGACTTGACATGCGCGCCATCGGCGCCAAACGCCCGGGCGAGCATAACGAAGTCCGTCATGCGCCCCGCAAGGCTCGTCTGGCTGCAACGATTCCCATAGAAGAGGCGCTGCCATTGGCGCACCATCCCCAAGGCGGCGTTGTTCATGAGGAGCACCACGATGGGCAGCTGTTCTGCCACCGCAGTTGCAAGCTCGTTCATGCACATGTAGAAGCCCCCGTCACCTATGACGAGGACGCTCCGTCGTCCCGTCCCCATGGCCGCACCAATCGCAGCCCCAAGGCCGAAGCCCATGGTACCGAGTCCCCCACTCGTCACGAAGGTGCGTGGTCGCTCAAAGCGAAGCGTCTGCGCGGCCCACATCTGGTGCTGCCCAACGTCCGCCACGACGCAGGTGGCGGCGTCGAGGTGCTCATTGAGTGCGAGCAGGGCGTTGCGCGGCGTGAGACCCTCGCGACGATCGAGAACACCGAACTCCTGCGCTCGCAGGCCTGCGACGTACTCGCTCCAGTTCGTGCGTGCCCTTCTACGTATAAGCGGAAGCAGCTCCTGCAAGGCGACCTTGAGGTCACCCGCCAGTGCAAAGGAATCGTTGGTGTTCTTGCGAAGCTCCGAGACGTCGACATCGATGTGTACGATGGTGGCACCCGGCTTGAATTTGGCACGATTGCCCGTGGCGCGATCGTTGAAGCGAGCGCCCAAGGCTATAAGGCAATCGCTCTCTCGCATCGCAAGCGTCGAGGCCAGCCTTCCATGCATGCCTTCCATCCCCAAGAAGCGAGGATGATCGGTAGGAACTCCCGAGATTCCCATGAGAGAGCAGCCAATGGGGGCGTCAATCGCATCGGCGAGCTCGATGATGAGCTCTTGAGCCCCACAGGAGATGGCTCCCCCACCAAAGTACACGTAGGGACGCACGGAGGCATTGATGGCCTCCGCAGCGCCGATGAGCTCGTCGCGGCAGTAACGCTGGGAGGGCCTCTCGGGCATGGCGGGCGGCATGCGCTCCCACTCGGTCTCGCTCTCCTGCGCATCCTTCGTGACATCGACTAGGACGGGGCCGGGACGCCCCGAACGCGCCAGCGCGAAGGCCTCGCGTATGGACGACGCAAGTTTAGTGACGTCGCTCACGAAGTAGTTATGCTTGGTGATGGGCAGCGTAATGCCCGTAATGTCAATCTCCTGGAAAGCGTCGGTGCCGATGTTGTCCTGCGCCACGTTGCCCGTGATCACGACCATGGGCACCGAGTCGAGGAAGGCCGTTGCGATGCCCGTCACCAGATTCGTAGCACCGGGGCCCGACGTCGCGATGCAAACGCCCACCTTGCCTGTGGAGCGCGCGTAGCCATCTGCCGCATGGGTCGCACCTTGCTCATGGGCAGTAAGCACATGGTGGATGTCGTGACGGTGTTGGTACAAGGCGTCGTAAATGTCGACGACCGTTCCCCCGGGGAATCCATACACCACGTCAACGCCCTGCTCCATGAGCGTGCGCACTATGATTTCGGACCCCTGCAACAGCATAGGCAAACCCCCTTTGCACCTTTGATGCATGGATTATAGAGCAACGGGGCGTTCGAACGACCCTGTTTCCCATCGAGGGCGTTCACGAAGCTCGCGTACCTTCGGTTCCCTCGCCCACGCGCTCGCCTCATTGTCCTATAATCAGCCGAATGAATCTAGGACACAGCATTCAGGAAAGGGGACTCGCATGTCTACCGACGAGAAGGCGCTGCGCGAGATTGGCGAGCGCATCCAAGGCCTGCGCGAAGCTTGCGACGTGTCACGCGAAGACATGGCGGCAGACCTCGAGGTAAGCCTCGAGACGTACATCTCCTGGGAGGAGTCTGGTGCCGACGTGCCCATCTCGGCCATCTACCATATGGCCCAACGCTTCGGCGTCGAGTTCACAGAG
The DNA here is from genome assembly GCA_017533825.1 of Atopobiaceae bacterium. Lineage (GTDB taxonomy): Bacteria > Actinomycetota > Coriobacteriia > Coriobacteriales > Atopobiaceae > RUG440. Next base: position 166,190 of record JAFWIE010000017.1, read on the forward strand.
ATTCTCACGGGCACGGCCGCCAAGCTCGACACCTTCCAAGTCGTCCGCTCGGGCGAGGGACGCGAGGTGGAGCGCTATCCCGGATACCACTTTGAAGACCTCGCCTTCCGCTACCAGCGCAAGATCATGCAACCGCTCGAGGTCACCATCGACCCGTCTGATGATCCCGCCAAGCTCGTCACGCATGGAGGCCAAGAGTTCAACCTCGTTCTCGAGGGAACTGTCGTGGTCGTTTGGGGCAACCGCGAGTTCCACCTCAACCCCGGTGACAGCATCTACTTCAACCCCGCCATACCCCATGGCCAGCGCTGCGGCGGCGACCTACCCGCACGGTTTGTGACCGTCATCGCCGAGTAAGAGCCGCAAGCAGCAAGGGGATTCGACTCCCCGGTTAGGAAGAAAGAAAGTCAGACCATGAATCACATTCTGAGCAAGTATTGTCCGCGCATCGACTTCGACAGCTACGAAGACTTCTACGAGAACTTCCGCATCAATGTGCCCGCCGACTTCAACTTTGGCTACGATGTCGTGGACGAGTGGGCCCGCGTTGAGCCCGAGAAGAAAGCCCTGCTTTGGTGCGACGACCACGGCAACGAGCGCGAATTCACCTTCACCGACATCAGCCGTCTCTCGAACCGTGCTGCCAACGCCTTCAAGCGACTCGGCATCGGCAAGGGTGACGTCGTCATGTGCATCCTGCGCCGACGCTGGGAATACTGGGTCGTTGCGAGCGCACTCTGCAAGATCGGCGCCACCGTCATTCCCGCCACGTTGCAGCTCACGAGCCACGACATCCGCTATCGCGCGAACACAGCAAAGGTCCGTATGATGGTGTGCATCGATGACGACTACGTGTGCGCGCAGGCCGAAGGCGCCCTTGATGGCGCGCCCACCGTTGAGCACAAGATCACAGTTGCGGGCAAACGCGAGGGATGGCTCTCGTTTGACGAGCTGATCGAGGCCGAGTCGGAGGAGTGGACGCGACCGACCGGTACGGACGCCACCACGTCCAAGGACATCATGCTCATCTACTTCACGAGCGGCACCACTGGCAACCCCAAGGCAGTCATGCACAACTTCGCTCACCCGCTCGGTCACATCCTCACCGCGAAGTACTGGCAGCAGGTACGCGAGAACGGCTTGCACATGAGCGTCACCGACAGCGGTTGGGCCAAGTTCGGCTGGGGCAAGATTTACGGCCAGTGGATCGCCGGTGCCGAAATCTTTGCCTACGACATGGACAAGTTCGTACCCGCCAAGCTCCTGCAGCACATGCAGGACTATGACCTCAAGACCTTCTGCGCACCACCCACGATGTATCGCTTCATGCTTCAGGAGGACGTCGCCTCGTATGACCTCTCGAGCATCCACAACTTCGCGACGGCCGGCGAGCCCCTCAATGCTGAGGTCACCATCCAGTGGGAACGCCTCACCGGCAAGAAGATTCGCGAGGGGTTCGGCCAGACGGAGGGACCGGTCCTGCTCGCCACCTATCCCTGGCTCGAGCCGCGGCCCGGCTCAATGGGCAAGCCCTCTCCCCTGCTCAACATCAAGCTTCTCGACGACGACGGCAATGAGGTCGAGGACGGCGAGGAAGGCGCGATTTGCGTCACAGGCCTGCGCGAGGCGTATCCGCCCGGACTCTTCGTGGGGTACGTCAACAATGTCGAGGCCACGGCAGACGCAGTTGGTGGCGACTACTATAACCTACACGACATGGCATGGCGCGACATTGACGGCTATGTCTTCTTCGTGGGCCGCAACGACGATGTGATCAAGTGCTCCGGCTACCGCATCGGGCCCTTCGAGGTGGAGAGCGCCCTCGTCAAGCACAACGCCGTCGTGGAGTGCGCTGTTACCGCTGCACCCGACCCCATCCGCGGCAAGGTCGTCAAGGCCACCATCGTACTCGCCCGCGGCTATGAGGGCACGCCGGAGCTCACCAAGGAGCTTCAGAATTGGGTCAAGAAGGAGACTGCGCCCTACAAGTACCCGCGCATCGTGGAGTACGTTGAGGAGCTGCCAAAGACCGTCGGCGGCAAGATCAAGCGCAAGCTCATTCGCACGCGCGACGGCGTAGTGGACGACAAGACGCACTCGCATGGCGTCGACAAGTCTCACGCAGACGAGTCGTGGCACAAGTAACACAAAGGGGACAGTCCCCTTTGTGTCACTTTGTCCCCTTAGGGGACTGCCCTCCACGGGTCACAACCTTCGCAGGTCACCAATTCTCTTGAAAAGGAGCCAGTATGCAATCTCCACAGCTGCTTTCCGGATTGATCGCCTTCGTGATGCTCACTGCCGGCCACTGGGCCATGTTTGCCAAGGCCGGCGAGCCGGGTTGGAAGGCGCTCATACCCGTCTATTCCGATTTCACCATGTTCAAGCTCGTGTGGAGCGCCAAGGCGTTCTTCATTTATGTGGCATCTGGCATAGGATTCATCGTCTTGTATCTCTTAAGCGGCCAGATTCACCTCGATGCGTCCGGCCAGCTCTTCCTCACGGAGGCTAGCAACGGATTGCTTGCGGGCATCGCGTACGTACTCAGCCTGGTCTTCCTTGCCTACTGCGTCATCCTTGCCATCCGCACGGCCTTCGCCTACGGAAAGAGCGCGCTCTTTGCCTTCGGCTTGCTCATCCTGCCCAACATCTTCGCGCTCATTCTGGGCTTTGGGAGCGCGCAGTATCGAGGCATCCGGCAGTAACGTAACGTGTAACACAAAGGGGACTACCACAAAGGGGGCTGTCCTCCACGGGACAAATTGTCCCTCGGAGGACAGCCCCCTTTTTGGTACTTCGCTATGAAGACGTTACATCAGGGAGCACACAGCCTGGGCGAAGGCGACGGGGTCATCGACGGGCAGTCCCTCGACTAGCAGCGCCTGGTCATACAGGAGGTCTGCATAGAGTCCGAGCTTCTCGTCGTCTCCCGCCTCTTGAGCGGCCACGAGCTTCTCGAAGACGGGATGCGAAACATTGAGCTCGAGGATACGACGGCTCTTGGGAGCACCATCCGCCTCAGGCCCCTGCGCGAGGACGCGCTCCATCTCAAGCGAGACGGGACCTTCGGTCGTAATGCGTGCTGGCGCATCCGTTGCGCTCGCTGCAGCAGCGACCTTGACGACCTTCTCACCAAGCTTCTCCGCCAGCGCACCAAAGAGGTCCTCGTGCTCACTCGTGGCCTTCTCAGCCTCCTCCTTCTCCTCCTCGGAGGCAAGGTCGAGGTCACCGGAGGTCACGTTCTTGAGGTCGAGGTCGCGCGCGTCCTTGCCGGGGGTCTCGGAGTCACCCGCAATCGCCGCCGCATGATACGTACGCATCGCCTGGAAGCAGAACTCATCCACGTCCTGCGTGCACAACAGCACGTCGAAGCCCTTGTCGAGCACAGTGCGCACGATGGGCATCTTTGCCATGCGCTCGCGTGAGTCGCCCGCCACGTAGTAGATCACGTCCTGGCCCTCCGGCATGGCCTTCACGTACTCAGCGAACGTGATGAGCTTCTCCTCACGCGCAGACCAGAAGAGCAGCAAGTCGGCAAGCGGGTCGGACTTCGCACCGTAGCTGTTGTAGATGCCGAACTTGAGGCCACGGCCGAAGTTCTCGAAGAACTTCTCGTATGCCTCGCGATCGTTGTCGCGCATGTCCTGCAGGTTGCGCGTAATCTGGCGCTCCACCGAGCGTGCCATCACGCGCAACTGGCGGTTCTGCTGCAGCGTCTCGCGCGAGATGTTGAGGCTCACGTCCGGCGAGTCAACGACGCCACGCACGAAGTTGTAGTAGTCGGGCAGCAGGTCCGCGCACTTCTCCATGATCATCACGTTGGAGGAGTAGAGCGCGAGCCCCTTCTCGTAATCCTTGCTGTACAGGTCGAAGGGAGCGCGCCCCGGCACAAAGAGAAGCGCATAGTAGTCGAGCGTACCCTCAACGTGGAACGGAACCGTGCGAGCGGGAGCATCCCAGTCGTGGAACGTCGACTTGTAGAACTCGTCGTAGTCCTCCTGCTCGACGTCCTGCTTCCGCTTGCGCCAGATCGGAGTCATGGAGTTGAGCGTCTCGAGCTCCTCGTAGTCCTCGTACTCGGGCGTGTAGTCCTCCGGCGCGTCCTCCGGCTTGGGCAGCTGGCGACTCTTCGTCACCATCATGCGAATCGGATGGCGCACGTAGTTGGAGTAACGCGTCACCAGGTCACGCAGCCCCCACTCGCTGAGGTAGTTACCATACCCACGCTCCGGCTCGTCATCCTCGTCCGTCCCCTGCTTCGCCTCCGGCTCGTCGCGCAGGGTGAGAATCACGTCGGTGCCGTGCGTCGCACGCTGCTCTGCGGCGGGCTCGATAGTGTAGCCTTCGGCGCCGTCGGACTCCCAGACGTACGTCTCGTCGCTGCCGAAGGCACGGCTCACCACGCGCACGTTCTTCGCCACCATGAAGGAGGAGTAGAAGCCAACGCCGAACTGGCCGATGATGTCGACCTCGGATCCTTGCGCCTCCCCGTTCGCCGCCTTGAACTCCTCGGAGCCGGAGTGCGCGATGGTACCGAGGTTCTCTTCCATCTCCTCCGCCGTCATGCCAATGCCGTTGTCGGAGACGGTCACCGTGCGCGCGTCCTTGTCGAAGGCGAGGCGAATCTCCAAGTCCTCGTCCGCAAGGCTCGCGTTGGAGTCGGTGAGACTCAGGAACGAGAGCTTGTCGATGGCGTCGGATGCGTTCGAGATGAGCTCGCGCAGAAAGATGTCGCGATTGGTGTAGATGGAGTTGGCCATGAGGTCAAGGAGCTTCTTGCTCTCCGTGCGAAATTCCTTCACGTTGCTACCCTTTCTGTTGGATGCACAAACATCAGGCCTTATACCCAACATCACCAATTCCAAAACGATTCCAAACAATCAACAGGCAAAAGATGTGAGATAGAATCGCGCCGCATGGGTACAATATCCAACACTGGTTTTGTTTCATACCGACCATGGCATCACAAAGAAAGGAGCATCATGGCCAGAGACCTCTCGGTGATGGGTAACCAGATTGGAGCACCCACCATCACTCGACGCGCTTACAACGCGCTCACCTTCGGCATCGTAGCAATCGCGTTCCTCATCACGTGGGGCGAGTATAGTCTCATCATGAACGGCTCGCTCAACTTTCTGCTTCAGAATGGACTTGTTACGCTCCTTGTTTCGTTTGTCCTCACCATCGTGGGCATTGTCCTCATGTCGGTAGGCAAGAGCAAGCAGAGCGTAGGGGTTTCTGTAGGCGGATTCGCACTCTTCACACTCACGTTCGGTGCCACCACGGCACTAGCCCTCACCCACTACAGCGTCGGGACCATCGCCTATGCGTTCCTGATTACCGCTTGCCTTGCGGGCATCTTCCTCGTCGCGGGCGTAATCTTCCCCGAATTCTTCTCGCGCATCGGTGGTGTGCTCATGATTGGCCTGATTGGCCTCATCATCATCGAGTTCGTTGCTGTGGTGCTCTTCCACGCCAACCAGACGCTCTTTGACTACGTCGCCATCGCTCTGTTCTGTGGGTTCTTGGGCTATGACGCTTTCCTTATGTCGCAGGATGCGCCGACCGTTCCCAACGCAATCTTCTACGCGACGGACATCTTCTTGGACATCGTCAACATCCTCATTCGCATCCTCAACATCATGGATCGCGACTAGCGACCGGCGGATGAGCTGGGCCCGACGCGGTGTGCGGGCCCCTGGGGACGGTCCCCAAATGGCAAGGGCCATTTGGGGACCGTCCCCCTTGTGGCCCCTCTGCCCATCGCGACCCGCATTGCGTAGAGTCTGTGAGGGGACAGACGAACTGCTAAAGTATTGCGCACTATGGATACCGAAAAGAACATCTCATTGGGCCGATTCGGCCGATTCGCCTGCTCGTCGTTGGCGAGCACCGCAGTGGACCAGCTGGTCGCCTGGGCACTCTTCGCCGCGTTCCGCGGCCTCTTCGTGGGGGCGGACTTCCTCCGCATCCTGATCGCAACCGTCATCGCTCGCTGCGTCTCGATGGCGCTCAATTTCACCATCAACCGCCGCGTGGTCTTCTCGCAGGAGGACCCGGCAGTCACGCGCGACAGGCACGAGAGCATGCAGCGCTTCATCCTGCTCGAGGTCGGAATCCTCTGCCTCTCGAGCATGGGCGTCTGGGCTGCGCACATGGCGCTGGGCACGCCCGAGTGGCAGGCCAAGCCGATGGTCGACCTCGCGCTCTTCTTCCTCAACTACACCGGACAACGCAAGTGGGTCTTCATCGACCAGCGCGAGGCGAAGCGCATCGCCCTGGCATAGCACGTGGCACACCCGCTCCCAGGGAGAGGTGTTCCGCCTGGGATGACGAGAAGTGTGCATCATCACGGGCAGGCCCGGCGCTCGGCGGGCCGGAGGCGGGCGCAGCCGCGTGGAGGTCTGGCGCGTGGCGTGCGGTCAGGCGAGCGGGTCCGGCATGCGACGCCCGGTCAGGCATGCGGACTGACGTGCAGGTCCCGTGTGCCACGCCCGGCCAGGCGTGCGGGCCCGGTGTACGGCACGCGATAGAGTCACAGCTGCCGCGTACGCAGGATTCGGGTGCATTGACGAGAATGTGTACATACATTACTATATGTTTGTAACACATAACGAGAAGGGATTCCCATGGCGACGTCCACGATGACCATCCGAGTCGATGCCGAGCTCAAGAGCGCGGCGGCGGCGGTAGCTGAGTATTACGGACTCGACCTCTCGTCCGTCACGCGAGCGTTCTACAAGCAGATGGTCAACACCCACCGCATTCCGCTTACGTTCGCGCCGGACGAGCCGAACGACGAGAGCATCGAAGCGATTGCCGAAGGCGACGCGTTTCTCGCCAGCGGCGCGGCTGGGAGGTTCTCCGACGCCCAGTCCCTCATCGATGCGGCGCTGGCATAATGGCCAGGCTCACTGCCGACTTTTCGGCCGCGTTCTCTCGCGACCTCAAGCGCAAGGCCAAACGACGTGGATGGGATCTGGCGCAGCTAGGCGAGGTCGTGGAGCTCGTGCTCGCCAACACCCCGGAGTCTCTCGACATCCTGAGACGACGGCACAACATGCACACGCTCTCGGGAAGGTGGGCAGGTCGCACCGAGTGCCACGTCGCCAACGCCGGCGATTGGCTCGTCATCTGGTCAAGCAGCGACAGCGTGGCGTTCTTCGAGCGAACCGGCTCCCACGACGAGCTGTTCAGGTAACCTTGCATCAAGAAGCCGCGCTGGAGCAGGCGTGCTTTTATGCACTCAGGGACAGTACGCCCAGTGGAACGACTTGCCGACGTCGACCCCGACGTACGTCGCGTGCGGTCCGAACTGAGCTTCCCTCGTGCGTGCCATTTTGGTATCCTCCTCCGTGTGCGGCTGACCGCCGTCTCCGCAGGGCCGACACCCACATTACTTGGCCGTCGCAGTCGAGGCTGCCCGGCAGGTCCCTATCAGTCGTCCCCGAGCGGACCACCGGTCCCAGGCGGCAACACCCCCCGGGCCTTCGCAGAGGCAGGGGCGAAGGGCCGTCCTGGGACGGTCGGCCAGCAGCCCTACTTCCAAGGGCCGGTAGGAGATGATAGGACCGTCGTCACTTTTCATCAAAGGGCCCTTGATTTCAGGCTAGGAATACTGTAATGGGGCGATCAGGGGCGCAGTGCGTTCTATTGCTGTAACTACGACATCGCGTACGACACCGCCACGAATGCGGTGACAGTGGGGAAGGCTCCCTTGGCCATCCAGGCGCTCGGCACCGCGGGCGACTATGGTGGCAACGAACCGGCCTACTCGTGGGATGTCGCGAGCAACCAGGGCGACTTCAAGTGGGAGGGCATGACTTGTGCAGGCCTCGTGCCGTGGGACACCAACGAGCAGGTCTTCATCGAGCAGCCAAGCATCGCGCTCGACCCGGAGGTTACAGGTGGGAAGGCCTATGGCGAACTCGATGCGGCGTCCTACGGCAAGGCGCTCGTCATAACGGGTGGCGTCTCTCGGAACTACAGTATCGTCCGTGTCCCCGGCACGCTCGTTGTCAACCCCGTGCGTCTCGACGACACGTCGCGCTTTACGGCGAGTGTCGAGGACACTACGTATACGGGTGTCGCGCAGGAGCAGCCGATTACCGTCATCGACCTGCTTGCAGACAATCACCCGCTTGAGCAGGAAAAGGATTATCGGGTGGTCTACCTTGGAAACAACGTCGATGTGGGTACCGTCTATGCTGCGGTGGTGGGCGAGGGCAACTATGAGGGCTCCCAGATTGTCAACTTCGACATTGCCCAGGTCGACGCGCTCATCGTGACGGAGAGTGCCTTCAAGATTCATGATGGCACGCCGCTCACCGCTCCTGGAACCCTGGCGGGCATCGTGGGTGTGGACTCCTACGACTGTACCGTGACAGGTGCGCAGACCGAGCCGGGATTCAGCCGCAATACCTACAGCCTTACGTTAGCCGATGCCACCAAGGCCGCTAACTACGCCATCGAGCAGCAGTTGGGTATGCTCGCTGTGTCGTCTAATGACGCTGCGGACTTCTTTGTGTCGGACGTGGAGAACTACGTGTATGACGGCACCGAGCACCGCCAACCGGTGACGATCACCAACCATCTGCACCACGAGCTTGTCGAGGGCGAGGATTACACCGTCTCCTACGAGGGAGACCTCGTGAACGTGAGCACCGTCACCATCGTCATCAACGGTATCGGGAGCTATGAGGGGAGCATCAAGAAAGCCTATGACATTACTCCCGCAAGCCTCGACGTTACTACGTTCAGCGCGACCAAGGCCTACGACGGCACGGCGCTCGTGGGAGAAGGCGAGGTGCTTGGACTCGTGGGCGAGGAGACGGTGACACTTACTATCATGGGATCGCAGACCGAGGTCGGCTCGAGTCTCGATACCTACACGCTCACATGGGACGGCACGTCGCGAGAGGCAAACTACGAGCTGAAGGAATTCGTCGGCACGCTGACGGTCGTCGCACCCGAAATTCTCTACTATTGCTCGAATGGTGATGGCGGGGTCTGGAGCAAGGGCAGCGCGGACGGCTTGGACTTCGTGTTCGAGCGCAACTACGATGACAAGTCGGCGTTCGGGCATTTCAAGGGCCTCAAGGTGGACGACAAGGCGGTCGGACAGGATGCCTATTCAGCCGAGTCCGGCAGCGTGGTCATCCATGTGAAGCCTGCCTATCTCGAGACGCTTGCGGATGGGAAGCATACGCTGACGACGCAATTCGATGACGGTGACGATGCCACGGCTTCCTTCACGATCAAGCCCCAAGACACTGGTGAGGACGAGCCCGATGACGAGGGCGACGACGAGGGCGATGACAAGCCCGGTGACGAGGGTGATGACGACAAGCCCGGCGGCACGGATGACGACAAGCCCAGCGACGCGAGTGCGGACAATGCTCGAGATGCGAGTGCGAGCAAGTCTCGTGCCACGAGTACGGGCGCGTCTCAAGACACAGGTGCAGGCAAGTCTCGTGTTGCGAGTGCGGGCCAAACGCTGGCGAAGACGGGCGATCCCATCGATTGAGTGCCGAGAATCGCGCTGATTGTCGGCATGCTTGGTGTCGCGGCATGCGTGCTCGCTGTGCGCCTGAGGTAACTTGCGGCCATGCTGCTCATGACCATCGCGACCGCCGCGACGATTGTCACCGCCTATGCGAAGAGATAGGATGACCCAATAGGGGTGACATGGACGGCGGTTGGAGCCGGAAGGAGCTGCAGCACCTCCACGCATGGCCGCCACTACCGCAACAGTCGCTTCAAGCGGCGCTGGTGCGAGGCGGTGCCAGCACGATGCTTCGAGGTGAGAGGACCGGAAGGGAGCTTCTATGTGTGAGCAGTGCGGGACAAGGGGAAACGCCTTGAGGTTTGGCCTCACGCGCGAGGTCAAGGACGCTACGGCAGCAACTGCGGCGTCCAACGACGCGTGGTATGGTTGCCTGGACTTCGACGACAAGCGAGAGTGGGAGTGCGCGACGCGTGGCCTCATCGCGGCGCCCGACCACCTGGAGATTCTCGATGCCGATGGTAGCGTTGTGTGGTCGCAGAAGGCGTACGAGTTCGTACGGGATGCCGAGGCACCGGCGTCAGCCAACCCCAGCCTGTGGGAAGACACGCGCAACAACCATGCATACGGCTTGTTCAAGGTTGTCGACGGTATCTACCAAGTGCGTGGCTACGATATGGCAAACCTCACGCTCATCGAGGGCAAGCGCGGATGGATCGTCTACGACTGCACGATGACCGTGGAGTGCGCGGCCGCGGCACTGGCACTCGCAAACGAGCATCTCGGCGAGCGCCCCGTGACGGCCGTGCTCATCAGCCACTCCCACGTGGATCACTACGGTGGCATCAAAGGCCTCATCCGCGAAGAAGACGCTGCCAGCGCCTCTACTCCCATCGAAGAGCAGCTGGCGGGCAACAAGGTGCCCATCATTGTGCCCCCCGACTTCACCCTGCACGTGGTGAGCGAGAACCTCTACGCCGGACCCGCCATGGCTCGTCGTGCGGCCTATCAGTACGGTGGCTACCTGCCCAAAGGCCCGCGCGGATCGCTTGCAATGGGCATCGGTTGCGGACAGTCGGCAGGCAACACGAGCTTCATCCGCCCGAGCTACGAGGTCCCCACCACGGGCACCGAGCTGGTCGTGGACGGCGTCCGGATGGTCTTCCAACTCACGCCCGGCACTGAGGCTCCCACCGAGATGAACACATGGTTCCCCGAGCTGCGCGCCCTTTGGATTGCCGAGAACTGCACGGGCACGCTGCACAACCTCTACACCCTGCGTGGGGCTCAGGTGAGGGACGGCAACGCCTGGGCGAACTACATCGCCGAGGCTGTGGCGCTCTTCGGCGAGCAGGTCGAGGTCGTCTTCCAGTCGCACAACTGGCCGCACTGGGGCAACGGCGAGGTCAATGACTACCTGGTCAATACTGCCGCTGCCTACAAGTACATCAACGACGAGACGCTTTCCCGTCTCAACGAGGGCTACGTCTCCACCGAAATCGCCCACATGGTCGATCTGCCACCCGCACTCGCGCGCAATTGGTATACGCGCCAGTACTACGGCACGGTCCATCACAACGTCAAGGCCACCTACCAGCGCTACATGGGCTGGTACGACGCCAATCCTGTGCATCTCGCAGAGCTGCCGCCCGAGACGTTTGCCGCCAAGCTCGTGGAGTATCTGGGTGACGTTGGCGCCGTGCTGGAGCATGCCAAAGCCGATTACGAGCGCGGCGAGTATCAGTGGGTGGCACAAATCACCAACGCGCTCGTGTTCGCCGACTCCACGAACGAGGCGGCACGACTTCTCTGTGCCGACGCGCTTGAGCAACTTGGCTACGCGACCGAGAGCGGCACGTGGCGAAACTGCTACCTCACGGGTGCCCTTGAGCTGCGCGAGGGCAATTACGCGAGGAGGATGGTCACCGTTCGCGGAACGAGCGACGTACGCGACAACATGACCATCGAGATGCTGTGGGACTACCTTGGTATCGCGCTTGACAAAGACGCGATGGCCGATGCCGACCTGCGGATGAACGTGAGGCTCACGGACACGGGCGAGACCTTCCTGCTGCGGGTCGTGCACGGTGCCCTGCTGCACTTCGCGGGCATGCAAGACGATTTGGCAGACGTGACGCTTGCGGGGCCCAAGGCGGCCATGTTCGCACTCATGGGCAAAGACTTGGCCCAACTGCGGCGGTACGTGCGGGCGACGGGTGACGAGGCGGCGCTCGAGCGTTTCATGGCAAGCATCCATGTGGGCCGGGGCATTCCCGCCTTCAACATCGTGGAGCCGTAGGGAGACGCTGCGACGCATGTCATATGGGCGGGGAACGACGGTACGTTTCCTCGAAGATGGGTGAACGGTTCTGCCGTCTTCGCTCGACATTCGCTCACAGTCGAATGCGTCGCAACTTCCGGTCTGCACCGAACGGAGTCGGACGGGGGCAACGGTGTCCCATGCGGATGCTATGATTACGTCTGTGGAAGGGAGGGACTATGGGCAGGTTCTTAAACCCCGGCAACCAGATGTTCCAGGAGAGCCTCAACTCGCGCATCTACGTGGACAAGAGCGGCATAATTGGGCCGCTCAACGAGCTCGTCTCAACGCGTGATAAGTACGTGTGCGTCAGCCGTCCTCGGCGCTTTGGCAAGACCATGACGGGAGACATGCTCGTGGCCTACTATGGTCGCGGATGCGACTCGCGGGAGCAGTTCGCGGGGCTTGTCGCATCCGGGCTTCCTAGCTTCGAGCGCCACCTCAACGCCTACGACGTCATCCACCTCAACATCCAGGACTTCTTGAGCGAGTCTTGCGACATGCGCGAGATGCTCGGACGGATCAGCCGCATGCTCTGTCGCGAGATTCTTAGGGAGCACCCTGACGTCTGCTTCTTGGAGGAGGACGTGCTCACGTCTGTGCTCGCAGATGTCTATGCAGCCGCTCGCGTTTCTTTCGTCTTCATAGTCGACGAGTGGGACTGCATCTTCCGCGTGCGCCAGGGCGACACCGAGGCGCAGAAGGCTTACCTCGACTGGCTGCGCAACCTGCTCAAGGACAAGCCCTATGTGGCCCTGGCGTACATGACTGGCATCCTTCCCATCAAGAAGTACGGTCAACACTCGGCGCTCAACATGTTTGCCGAGGTGTCGATGGTCAACGCCTGGCCCTTCGAGGAGTTCACGGGCTTTACCGAAGGGGAGGTTGACGCGCTGTGCGAGCGCTATGGACGCCCTATTGAGGAGATGCGTCGGTGGTACGACGGCTACTCGGTTGAGGGCGAGTCCGTGTACAACCCGCGTTCCGTGGTGATGGCGGCACCGTCAGGCGTGTTTGTTAACTACTGGACGCAGACCGAGACGTTCGACGCGCTGCGCGTCTACATCGAGATGAACATGGGCGGCTTGCGCGAGAAGGTCGTGCGGCTCATTGCGGGCGAGAGCCTCATGGTCGACGTGACCACGTTCCAAAACGACATGACCACCTTCGTCACCGCTGACGACGTGCTCACGCTTCTGGTGCATCTGGGCTACCTCACCTACGACCGCGAGAGTCGCACGGTCCGCGTGCCCAACCTTGAGGTGATGGAGCAGTACGCCTCCATTCTAAGAAGCGATGGCTGGGCAGAGGTCGCTCGGGCGCTCTCTGCGTCGGACCAGCTGCTCGCTGCGATGAAGGTCGGAGACGAGGATACTGTGGCCGAACTGGTGGCAGCTGCCCACGAGGACGCAGCCTCCATCCTTCGCTACAATGACGAGAACAGCCTGGCTTGCGCGCTGTCGCTTGCGTTCTATACCGCGCGACGCTCGCACGTGATGGTACGCGAGATGCCGACGGGCAAGGGCTTTGCTGACCTCGTCTTTCTGCCACGCAGTGGCAGCGATGGTCCTGTGATGGTGGTAGAGCTCAAGGCGCGCGGCGCGGATGCCGACACGGCATTGTCGCAGATACGCGAGCGTCGCTACGCCCATGGCGTAGAGCGCCTTGCGGGCGAGGTGTTGCTCGTGGGTGTGACATATGACCCTGTCACCAAGGAGCACGCCTGTCGTATCGAGCGTATGGAGGCGTAGGGCAGGCATCTCCTAGAACAGGGGACCGTGGAACAGGGTGGAACAGGGGACGGGTGGAACAGGGGACGTGGAACAGGGGACGTGTTTTTCGTTCCAAGCTTGTGGGCTCTGCGCTCCTTGCCTGCACCCCTCTTCGCGTGAACAAACTGCGCGGAGGCCGGCGAGCGACAGGTGGCGGCCTGCCTCGACCACTTCGGGCGCTCGGTGGGCTACATGCTGAGCTTCAACTTCAACAAGCGCAAGGAGCCCGGCCTGCGCCGCGTGGCAGTGGGGGACAAGGTCCTCTGGGAGGAGACCATCTAAAGATGCCGTGACGATGTGACAAACGCCATTCGGGCGTCGCCTCGATTGCACTCCCGCTAGCTCAACGTTGTCCCTTTGCGTTAGTGTTGAGTCCCTGCTAAGCATGAATTCATGTCAACACTCACAATCGCGTTCAAGAATGACGGGAAAGAGCACCTATGGCATTCGACATCAAGGACTTGACCCCCGATTAAAACCAGAAGGGCATGGCCCGCAAGTCCCTTAAGGAGCTCCGTGCCTTTTCCGAGAGCGAGGGATTCGACTTGGACGATGCGGAGGCACTATGAGGACTGCATAGGAGCGCGTCAACTACATATCGGTGAGCGGCCAGGCGTTAGTCCTCGCAGGTCACCTTGAAGTTCTTGAAGTTGCCCTCGGTGCCGTTGTCAACGTAGAGGCCGACGCCGCCGCGCAGGTCGGCGCCCCCGAACATCTCGTCGACCACTAGCGCCGGGGCCTCCATGTCGTCGACGTAGAACCTCGCGCCTGCGCCGGCGACCTCGGCCCTTATGTGGATCCACTCGTCCATCTCGATGTCCGCCTTGGCCTCGTAGTCGGCGATGCCACGCTCGCGGAAGTATGCGAAGGTGTAGCCGGGGTACGAGAAGTACTGCATCGTGTGGATGCGGCGCTGGGGCTCGGTGCAGCTGCGGCCGTTGCGCGGACGCACGTAGAAGCTCTCGAAGCGGTCGTCTTCCTCGCTCGCGCGGAAGACGATGCCGATGAAACCGCGGCAGTCGATGTCCGCCCAGTGCATCAGGCGCGCGCGGACGTCGACCTCGATGATGCCGTCGTGGAAGTCGGAACCCACGAGGCGCGCGTAGGTGGGCACGTCAGGCTCGGTGTTCTCCTCGGGCTTGACCACGCGGATGAGCTGCTCGCCGTCGAGCTCGGTGAGTCCCACGCTCGTGCCCACGGGCACGTACGTCTGGTTCTGGAAGATGACGGAATTGGTCATGGCGCGCTCCTTATGTCGCTTCGGGCTTGCTTCATATGATACGCATAGGCACGACTATCGTTGCCTGTGAGTCCACCAGCGCATCGGGTCGGTTGCAAAACGATTGCCCGTATAGCCAAACGATACGGCTGGAAATCCTCGGCACCAGCTGTACAACGGGCAGCCTAGGCTTTTCTCGAAGCCGCTGATGTCTCGGTATGCATCCATGCAATCGCCGTGATGGATGCTGTCAAGCGATTTACGCAAGACGCTACCGACCGGGGACTCCATACGTCGGCAAGCGTAGAGTGTGTCCGTGGGGAGAATGGTGAGGTGTCCACGGTCGTAGTGGAAACCATCATGGAACTCATGCGGATTGGATCCCTCGGGAATCCCGAACGTACCTTGCTCCCACTCAAGCAACTTCCAGAGCGTGGTCCTTCTTGCAGCAAAAGGTGTGCGCACCACGCTCCCGCTGCGCTGCAATGCGTCGCTGGCATTCGCCCTCTACTGCATGAGCTCCTTCGACGGGACGGCAGGCACGGACCCCGCCGTCGTGATGGAGTTCAAGGCGTTTGACCCGGACGAGGAGGCGACCCTCAAGGACACCGTCGCCCGAGCAAGGGCACAGATTGAGGAGAAGCCCTACGTCTCTAGCCTCGTGGCGCGCGGCATCGCGCCCGAGCGCATACGCACCTACGGCATAGCCTTCCGCGGCAAGGAGGTGCTGGTCGGGTAGCGCCACCGCGTGCCGGTGTCGTTCTACGATTTGGTTGATTGCGATCCGGAAGGCTACTATCAAGTTTCTCTATTTCCAGAGCGTTCCTTCGGGCAACAGAAGAGACCAACATCTGGGACTTCTACGTCACGAAACTGGGATTTCGGGTTGTGGGGCAGATTCTTCCGGAGGGCGGCGAGGGTACGGTATTCCTGATGGGGCTGGGGAACAATCGGGCGGAAACCCTCTGCAGGAACCGAGAAGAATCGCTAGAGCCCCAGCATTCGATCATTTCTGTAACAAAACCGGACAAGGTACGCTTGCGGTTGGAAAACAGCGGAATCGCCATGGGTCCGTATACCCAAGACCCGTTTACGGGTTTCAATTGCTTTGACTTTGATACACCGGGCAATGTGAAGGTCGTCATACTGGTCCAGGATGAGTGAGGTCAGCGCGGGCCGCTTCCCGGATGATGAGACGGCAGTCGTCCCGCGGCATAGCGGCAGGATCAGAAGCATCCACCCTAGAGGCTTTACGAAGGTGTCAGGACTCCACTGTGCTACATCAGGCCAAAGAGCCGCTCGGCATTGTGCGAAAAGACGTCCTGCACGCAATCGGCTATAAGCGGCTCGCGTTCGAGCGCCTCCTTGGCGTGGGCGATCATGGGCACGGGCGTGTAAGGATAGTCGGACCCGTAGAGGATGTGCGTGGGGTCGGTCACCTTGATGAGGGCGTCGAGCATGACGGGCTGAGCTGTGCCGGCGACGTCGAAATAGAGCCTGCGCACGCAGCCCATCACGTCGACCTGCTCCATGCGGTGCAGCGGCACCAGAATCTGCGAGATGCCCACCATGCGGTGCGCCACCTCGGGGAGGAACGATCCGCAGTGCGGTACCACCCAGCGGATGTGCGGGTAGCGCTCGGGCACGCCGCGCATGATGAGGTCGATGACCGAGCGCGTAGTGTCGGCGAGGAACTCGTACATGGGCTTGAGCTCCGCGGTGAAGGTGTCCTCGGGTGCGGCAGCTGGTGCTGTGGGATGGATGATGACGACCGCGGACCTCAGATCCAGCTCTTCGTAGAGCGGTGCGAGAAGCGGATTTCCCAGGTAAACGCCGTTGGCGTTGGACGGCACCTTGACGCCAAGCGCCCCCAACTCGTCGTAGCCGCGGACAGCCTCCGTTACCGAGCCTGCGACGTTTGGGAGCGGCAGATACGTGCAGAAGCCGAGCTTGTCCGGGTGGCGACGGCACATCGCTGCTGTCTCATCGTTTATGAGGTGTGCCTGCGCGATTGCGAGTGCGTTGTCCCCGCGGTGTGGGTGCGGTGACGAGATGCTCACGATTTGGAAAGACTGGTTCGTCGCCTCCATGAAAGCGAGGTGGTCCTCCTCGCTCCAGCGCGGCTCTGGGAAGCCATCCTCTTTCTCGGTCTGGATGCCGAGGTCATCGAGTGCCTTGAGGTAACTCGCTGGAAGGATGTGGGTATGCACGTCTACGGTTGGTAGCATGGCGTCTTCTTCATTCGAGTCTTTATACTGTTAGTACCAATGTTAGCATGCATGTGCAGCAAGAGTCCGAACTCAAGTCGATGAAGACCTCACGCGTTCTTTACTGCGGGAGTACTGAAAGGCCGTCGGGCCCCGCGTGGTTCCTGACCAAAGGAGGGCAAGATGCGGAAGAACACCGCCGCGCAGGCACGTTACTGGATTCCGGAGGGATGCGTAACCGCGGAGGGGTTGCGAGCCGACGTACGCTCGATCGCCCGGCGCGGATTCGGCGCCATCGAGCTAGTGGCGGTAAATCTCTTTGGCACTCCCATGTCCGACGACGCCCGGTGGGGCACCGCGCGCTACTACGAGGCGGTACGCGTCGTGCTGGACGAGGCGTCTCGGCTGGGGCTTGCCGTGGACATCGCCAATGGCCCCGGCTGGCCCATCTCGGTGCCCCAGATCGAGGACGCAGATGATCCGGCAGCACTCTATGAGCTGACGTATGGCGTATCAGAGGTTGAGGCTGAATCGACAGCTGCGCTTGTGCTGCCCGTCCGCCGCTCGGTCCGTGACGAGGGCACGCCCCGGCTGGTTGCGGCGTGCGCTTATCGCGTGGCGGGAGATAAGCTGCTGGATGAGGCGAGCTACGTGGATCTGTTTCCCTATGTGGCGGGGGACACCATTGGCTGGGCGCCAAAAACCGGTACGGGTTCCTGGGCAATCTTTGCCTTCTGGGGGCAGCCTGCCTGTCACAAGGTACTCGACCGCTTCTACGTGGTGGACCACCTCTCTCGTGCCGGTGCCGAGGCGAGCGTCGCCTGGTGGGAGCACGAGCTGTTGCCTGCCCTTGGGGGGCAAGCCGCCCATCTGCGCTCGTTCTTCTGCGATTCGCTTGAGTACTCCGTGTCCATGGAGTGGACGCGCGGATTTGCCGACACCTTCGAGGCGCGGCACGGCTACTCGGTGTTGGCGTACCTGCCGGTGGTGGGGGAGCCGCTGACCTTTCCCAAGAACGACGTGCCGGGTTAGGCCTTTGCAGACGCAAACCTGACTCGCGTCGTACGCCATGACTATCTGGACACCTGCTCGTGGCTCTACGTGCACGAACACCTGGGGACGCTCTGTGAGGGTGCGCGGCACCTGGGCAAGACGGTGCGCTATCAGGTCGCGTACAACAAGCCGTTCTGCGAGGAGGATGCGGCCGCCGCTGTCGACATCCCCGAGAACGAGTCGCTTCAGCGTCCTACGCTCGACAACCTGCGGGTGATGGCGGGGGCGGCTCACCTCACGCGCAAGCCCTGTTACTCCTTTGAGGCTGCCGCCGAGTTTGGCCACGGCTACGGCCAGACGCAGGAAGACATGATGTGGTGGGTCAAGCGCGCCGTCATCGCTGGCTGCAACGCTCAGGTATTCCACGGCGCTTCGTACTGCGGCGATGGGGTGGAGGGTGTCGGCTGGCCGGGATGGGAGGCGTGGAACCGCTTCTGCTCGAACAACTGGAACCGAACCCTCTCGGAGCGCTCGCTGTCCGACATGCACGCCGCCATCGCGCGTCTCAACGACCTGCGTCGCGAGCGGGCCATCGTGGACCTCGCCTTCTATCGCGAGGCCTACCTCAATGACGGCCACGGCGGCGACGGCGACCACCTCGTGCGCGACGGAAGCTTGTTGAATGCCCATGGCTACACGTACGAGTTCCTCGCTCCCGGGCTGCTCGCGCATGCCAACGCCACCGTGCGCGACGGGCGGCTCGACCCGGACGGCAGCGCCTACAAGGCGCTGGTGATTGCCGAGCAACAGGGCATGACGCGCTCGGGCATAGGGCGCGTCATTGAGCTCGCTAGGGAGGGCCTGCCGGTGTTCGTGGTGGGGACCGAGTAGCTGGTGCCGCTCAACCATGCGGACTTAGACAACCTGACTGCCTGGGACGGTGCGCGCAGGCTGCTGCTATCCCTTTCGCATGTGGTCGATAGCTATGAGGTGCTGCTCGAGGAGCTTGGTTCCTGTGGTATTGGTCCGGATGCAAGGTATCATGACGATCACGTTTGTCGGCTCATATCCGCCGCGGCGAAGAGGACCTCTATCTGCTTTATAACGGTAACCGTACGGGTGCCGACGAGCTGCGCAAGATTCGCAAGGACACGATCATGCCGACCATCCTGGGCGGCGAGACCTTCTCGAAGGCCGAGTTGGACGTGGAGCTGTCGGGACGGGGTAAGCCGTTCCTGTACGATCTGGCGAGCGGTGCCGTGTACGCGCTGGTCGGAGAGGCGACGGCGTGTGGCGTGAGGCTGCACATCCCGTTGGATGGCGACCAGATGGTCGTCGTAGGGCTGCGCGGAGACGTTGGGAGTCTCCCCTCGCGATCGCTTGCCGAGGGACATGCAGTCATGCTCGACGGCTGGTCTCTGAGGCTCCTCCAGCTACAGCCGTCGGACGACCCTTGTGACTTCCTGGCGGGTGGTTTTGTCGAGGTCGCGTCGGTGGAGGGGTTGCAGTCGCCCTGCGCGTTCGACGAGGTTGGCAGTTGTCCGGAGGCCTTCGCGGGTTACGGGGAGTATCGCTGTCGCTTCGGTTTGGCCGAGCTGCCTCGTGAGGCTGCCCTGCGCCTGCCCGCGTGGAGCGATGCCATCCGAGCTGAACGTCAACGGCTGTCATGTGCCGGTGGTCGCTGGCCTCGGCCATGAGGTGGATGTGCGTTCGGCGCTCAAGGTTGGGGAGAACGATGTGATCATTCGCGTCTGCACGAACCTCTCCAATACCTTCGACAAGGACGCCAACCAGCGATACGGCCTCTTTGGCAGCGTGTGGGTGGTTGCCCGCTGAGCGCCGCGTGTGACAACGGGGACGGAGGGTGTTGTCACGCGCAAGCGATATGCCAGGTTGCCGCCTCCGCTACCGAACCTCCGTTGGCACACTGGTGAAGACGTCTGCTGCCGGTCCCCGCTCAACAATCTGCCGTACCGTCATCCACCCCTGCTCGCGTGTGGACCACCACATGCCGCACTCGGATGCTGGCGTGGGAATAGTGTCATACCTTACAGGCCAGGCCTCCGACACCTGCCAGCGCTTGATTGAAGTACATCCGCGAAACAGGTACTTGGTCTTCTCGGCAGGGGGCATCGCCGACACAGTGAGGTCGAGGTTCTCGAGCGACTCGCAGTGGTCGAAGGCGGACCACAGGCTCCTGACCTGCGAGAGATCGAGTCCGTGCAGACTGACGCGCCGGAGCGCGTGGCAGTTGTGGAAGAGATGCGCCATGGTCCGAACCTGTGATGTGTCTAGGCAAGACAGGTCTACTTCCTCGAGGCTCCTGCAGCCAAGGAACATCTGACGCATGTCCTCGACGGCGGAGGTGTCAAGAGGGGAGAGATCGATGCCGCGCAGCATCGCGCAACCCTTGAATAGGCAGGCAAGGCTCTTCTCGCCCGACGTGTCGAAGTCCGTTAGGTCGAGATGCTCGAG
>JAFWIE010000018.1 GCA_017533825.1 Atopobiaceae bacterium
CCGACGCCCACCGGCTCGACCACCCTTCTCTTCGCCGTCATCAAGACGGACAAGGAAGTCACCGTTGACGCCATCAACGCTGCCATGAAGGCACAGGCCAACGAGTCCTTCGGCTACAACGAGGACGAGATCGTCTCCTCCGACATCGTCGGCATGATGTATGGCTCCCTCTTCGACGCCACCCAGACCATGGTCTCCAAGTGCGGCGACGACGAGTATCTGGTACAGGTTGTTTCTTGGTACGACAACGAGAACTCCTACACCTCTCAGATGGTCCGCACCATCAAGTACTTCGAGAAGTTCGTCGCGTAGTCGGCACTTCCTCAGGGAACTGGGGCGCGGTAGCAGCTCTCGGGCCGCGCCGCGCCCTTTTCTTTGACTCATGACCCACGGCAGGGTCTGGGTCACGACTCATTGCCTGTGGTGGGTTATGAGCCATCTGTTGGAATTCGATCGAAGGAGTTGATCCCCATGGCCTTTACCAAGAAGACCGTGCGCGACATCGACGTCGACGGCAAGCGCATCCTCATGCGCGTTGACTTCAATGTCCCTCTTAAGGACGGCGTGGTTACCGACGACACGCGCGTGCGTGCGGCAATCCCCACCATTAAGTACCTCAAGGAGCACAACGCTGGCATCATCCTCATGAGCCACCTTGGTCGTCCCAAGGGCGACGGCTTCGAGCCCGCGCTCTCCCTGCGTCCTGCCGCCGAGAAGCTCGCTGAGCTCACCGGCTACGACGTCAAGTTCATCGAGCACACGTATGACGACGAGGCCGCCGAGGCCTGCGCCGCCGTGAAGCCCGGCGACATCCTGGTTCTTGAGAACGTCCGCTTCCTCAAGGCCGAGAAGAAGAACGACCCCGAGGTCGCCAAGAAGTTCGCTTCCTACGCCGACATCTTCGTGCTCGACGCCTTTGGGACCGCGCACCGTGCTCAGGGCTCCGTCGTGGGTGCCGCCGAGTACATCCCGGCAGTCGCCGGCTTCCTGCTGGAGAAGGAGGTTGACACCCTCACCGGTATCTTCGCCGAGCCCGAGCGCCCGTTCGTAGCAGTCGTCGGCGGCTCCAAGGTTTCCTCCAAGATTGGTGTTCTGGAGAACCTCATCGAGTCCGCTAACACCCTCATCATCGGTGGCGGCATGGCCTACACGTTCTTCCTGGCCAAGGGCTACAGCGTGGGCAAGAGCCTGCAGGAGCCCGACTGGATCGAGCGCGCTGGCGAGATGCTCAAGAAGGCCGAGGAGAAGGGCTGCCAGATTCTGCTGCCCGTCGACAACATCGTTGCCGACCACTTCGGTGAGGACGCAGAGGGCACCGTCGTGGCCTCCGATGCGATTCCTGACGACATGATGGGCATGGACATCGGCCCCGAGACCGAGAAGCTGTACTGCGACGCCGTCAAGGGTGCCAAGACGGTCTTCTGGAACGGCCCGATGGGCGTCTTCGAGATCGAGCAGTTCAGCCATGGCACCAAGGCAGTCGCCGAGGCTATCGCTGATTCCGACTGCACGTCCATCATCGGCGGCGGCGACTCCGTCGCAGCTATCAATAAGTTTGGCCTGGCCGACAAGATGAGCTGGATCTCCACCGGTGGTGGCGCTTCCATGGAGCTCGTCGAGGGCAAGGCCCTTCCTGGAGTGGAGGCGCTTCTCGATGCGTAAAAGGATGATCGCTGGTAACTGGAAGATGAACAAGACCTTCTCCGAGGCCGTTGAGCTCGCTACTGGGCTTGCCGCCGAGCTGAAGGACGGCACGGGTGACGTCGACGTCGTCGTCGCTCCGCCGACAGTCGACCTCAAGGGCGTTGCTGAGGTCATCGAGCAGGAGAAGGCTCCGTTCGCTCTCTCTGCCCAGAATGTGTACTGGGAGGAGGCCGGCGCTTACACCGGCGAGACCGCCCCGAACATGCTTGAGGCCATCGGTGCCACGCACTGCATCATCGGCCACTCTGAGCGCCGCGATTACTTCGGCGAGACCGACGAGGACATCAACAAGAAGGCCAAGGCCCTCATGGCTCACGGCATCGTGCCCATCAGCTGCTGCGGCGAGTCCCTCGAGATTCGCGAGGCTGGCACGCACGTAGAGTTCGTCGTCGACCAGATCAAGAAGGACACCGCTGGCCTCGAGATCAGCGATCCCTCCAAGTACGTCATCGCCTATGAGCCCATTTGGGCCATCGGCACCGGCAAGACCGCTACGGCTGACGACGCGCAGGAAGTCTGCGGCGCCATCCGTAAGACCCTCGTCGAGATCTTCGGCGAGGAGACCGCTGCTGGCATCCGCGTCCTGTACGGTGGTTCCGCCAACCCGAGCAACATCGCTGGCTTCCTGGGGAAGGAAGACGTCGACGGCGCTCTCGTCGGTGGCGCTTCCCTGAAGGCCGACGGCTTCGCCGACATGGTGCACTCCGCCATGGCATAAGCTGCGCGTATTTGCTGCGAGCAACTATGGGCCCCGGACACAACGTCCGGGGCCTTTTGCGTGGCGCCGAATAGCAGGTTTCGAACAACGTGTCACAAAGGTGACGGCTTCCTACGGGTCACTTTGCCACTAGGAGGACAGCCCTCACCGTGTCGTTTAGGTGTACTATGAAAAGCGTCATGTCGACCAACGTAGATGGAGTGAAGTATGGCCGAAGCAAAGAAGAAACCCATCGTACCAATCGTGATAGGAGTCGTGGTTGTTGCCATCATCGGCGTGGTCGCGTTCCTCATGCTGCCCCCAAAGAAGAAGGTGTCCGTTCCGAGCATCACGTATTACTATCAAGCCCAAGCCGAGAAGATGCTTGCTGATGCTGGCCTCGAGCTCGGCGAGGTAAAGGAAGAGCAGAACGAAGAGTCCTACGAAGGGCTTATCCTGAGCCAGAGTCCCGAGGCTGACGCGTCCGTAGACGAGGGTTCGAAAGTTGACATCACCATCGCGAAGGGTCGTCCGATTCCTACATCCATCGTGGTCCCGGATCTCAAGGGTATGGGGCAGGAGGAAGCGGAGACTGCGCTCATCGCAGCTACCTTGTTCCCACTCAATGAGGGTACAGTGAACTCGGATGACGTCGAGCCGGGCAAGGTGTGCGAGCAGACGCCTGCGCCTGGAACGTCGGTTGACATTAGTGTCGAGGACTTCCAGAACGGTGATTGGCCGGTCGTCTCGTACAAGACGAGCTTGGGCAAGGAGCAGGTGAAGGTACCTGACGTCGTGAATAAGTCCGAGAAGGAGGCGCGCGATGCTCTCGGTGGCGCTGGGCTTGCCGTCGATACGTCTAGCTCGTACAGCGAATCGGTAGCACAGGGCAACGTCATCAGCCAGTCGGTAGCTAAGGACACCACGGTTCCCAAGGGGACGATTGTTACCATCGAGATCTCTGCAGGCAAGAAGCCGGTCAATCGCGTGAGTGTGCCAGACATCCGCACCTATAGCCTCGACGAAGCTAAGCGTGCTCTGGAGAGCGCGGGGCTCAACTATACGTACTCCGGCGACGAGGGTGGCAGAGTCCTCAGCGTGAGTCCCTTCCCGGGAACGCAGGTAGAACCGGGCTCGAATGTCAACTTCACCATTCAGCGCACCGCCGAGCAGATCCGGCAGGAAGAGCAAGAGCGCGCGCGCAAGCAACAGGAGGAGCAGCAGCGCCAGCAGGAGGAGCAGCAGCGCCAGCAGGAGGAGCAACAGCGCCAGCTCGAAGAGCAGCAGCGGCAGTTGGAGGAGCAGCAGCGGCAGCTCGAGGAGCAGCAGCGGCAGCAGGAGGAACAACAGCAGCAGGAACAACAGCAGCAGGAACAGCAACAGCAGGAGGAGCAGGAGCCGGAACGGGAGTACATATCCGAGGGAGATGCTGCTGACTCTGCACGAGCAGCGGTAGACTCCATGATTGGTGACAGCGAGGTGCTCAACACCACTGTTGATCTCGAAATCGGCGGCGATGCGCCTCACTACTCTGTGTACTTCAGCACCGAAGATGCGGGATACGTGATTACGCTCGATGCCTACACCGGTGAAGTCTGGGACGTGGAGGTCGTGTCATAGCTCATAGCGACAGGTGACAACAAGGAAGAGGGTCATGGGGGGCATGCCTTGCAGAGCTTGTAGCAGGAGGCACGTCCCCCATGACTTATGTAACTTCAGATTTGACGTTCATTAAGGTGGTTCCATGAATCCATTTGTTAAGTCCGCCATCACGTTCGTCGTGGTGTTCGTTGCGGCAATCGCCTATACGTACGTCTCGGATGCCGTGATCGGTCAAGAGGTATTTCACGTCGACTTGGCAGTTGCCCTCGGCGCCGCCGCGGGTGGTGCCGTGATCATGCTCGTCCATGACCTCACGAAGGACGAATGAAGAGGGTTGAAACTGCGGCATCCTGTTCCAAGCTTGTTTCGGGTGTCGCATCTCTGAGCGCGGTGTGGTGCAGATGCGTTATCGTCAACGCATTGCTCATCTCATCAAGGGAGGAACTATGACCAAGTTCAGCGATAACGTCTCGCGTCGTTCGTTCATCACGCTCTCCAGCGGTCTTGCTGCGGCGCTGGGTCTTGTGGCCTGTGGTGGTCCGGCCGCGCAGGACAGTGGCGCGGATGATGCCGCGGCAGACTCCTCGACCGATGCCACGACGGCCGATGCGGACGGCGCGTCGTCCTTCGCCGCAGACGGCACCCTGCGCGTGGGCATGGAGGCCGCGTATGCTCCCTACAACTGGCAAGAGACGGCCGAATCCGATACGACCATTCCCATCGAGAACGTCAGCGGCGCTTTTGCCGACGGTTACGACGTGCAGATTGCCAAGCAGGTGGCAGAGGGTCTCGGCCTTGAGCCAGTCGCCGTCAAGCTCGAGTGGGACGGTCTCATCGAAGCACTCGGCAACGGCCAGATCGACGTTATCATCGCCGGCATGACGGCAACGCCGGAGCGCGAGGAGTCCATCGACTTCACCGATCCGTACTATGTGGGCACCTATGGACTCATGGTCCAGAAGGGCTCGGAGTACGAGGGCGCTACCTCCATTCAGGACTTCAAGGGAGCGGCAGTTCTTGGCCAGAAGGACACGCTGCTCGACTCCGTCATCGACGAGATCGAGGGCGTCAACCACCTCAATCCCGTTCCGACGGTACCCGACCAGATCTCCAACCTCCTTGCGGGTTCTTGTGATGCCATTACCTTCGACACTGGCAACATCGACAGCATGACCGAAGCTCATCCCGAGCTCGTCGGCATCATCTTTGAAGAGGGCAAGGGCTTCTCGGAGGAGGTGCCCGTCAACATCGGCCTCTCCAAGGGTCAGGATGACGTCGTCGAGAAGATGAACCAGATTCTCGCGGGCATCGACGAGGCTCAGCGCCAGGAGATTTGGGCTGCTGCCGTGGAGCGTCAGCCAGAGTAGGACCATACGTACGCAAGCAGGGTGCCAGGTACTCCGCTCGAAGGGGCGTGGTACCTGGTACCCTGTTTGCGGTGTCGAACGAGGGGCGTACATGAACAAACTCCAACAATTCACGCACTTTGTGAAGGATGACCACCGGTACGTGTTCTTGGGCACGAGCTTGATTGCGATGGTGGGCGCGTGGTTTTCGACGCAACCGCGCGGCCCCAAGAGCTTCCTTGCAAGCGCATATGCCGTTGAGGTGGCGATGTATTGGTTCCTCATGGCTTGGCTTGCCGTGAGTGCGGTTGCACTGGTATGGAAGCTGACGCACTGGAAGACCTACGAGGAGACGGCTCCCTTCACGAAGCCACTTGCAAAGAAGGTCGAGCGCGTGCTGTCGTACGTGGTCGTTGCCATCACGGCGATTCTCTTCGTAGACCGCGCAGTAATGGGTCTTTCGAGCACTATTGATGTTGCTCTCGCGCAGGACAAGAATCCCAACGACTTCTTGGGTTCCATCATCTACATGCTCGATAAAGCGGCTGACATTATCGCCCAGGGCGCACTCATCACCGTGGAGCTCGCCGTCTTCGGCACACTCATAGCCTTCTTCCTTGCCATCCTGCTCGTTTTTCTGCGTATCCAGGAGATCGACCGCTCCGATAACGACTTCGTTCGCTTCCTCAAGACCTTTGGCTGTGAGTTCGCGAAGGCGTATTCGACGGTGGTGCGCGGCACGCCGATGATGGTCCAGGCCATGCTGATCTACTTCCTGGGATTCAACATCCTGCGCGGTACGGGCATGACGGTCTCGGAGATAGGTAACGTGTGGTCCACCTTCATTGCCGGTTTGGTGACCATCTCCCTCAACTCGACGGCTTACATGATGGAGGTATTGCGCGGCGGTATCGAGGCGGTCGATCCCGGACAAAACGAGGCTGCGCGCAGCCTTGGTCTCACGCAATGGCAGGCGATGATCAAGGTGGTCTTCCCGCAGGGCGTCAAGAACGCGATTCCCGCGCTCTCCAACGAGCTGGTCGTCAACATCAAGGACTCATCGGTACTGAGCGTCATCGGCGTCTTCGACCTCATGTTTGCGACTAAGACGGTGGTGGGCATCTACTTCAAGCAGGTTGAGCTCTACGTGGTCGCAGCCGCCGTGTATCTGTGCCTCACCATGGTGGCGAGTTGGCTTCTGGGTAAGTTCGCGAAGCGGCTCTCGGTCGAGCCTGCGTCGCTTTCAAGCGTGTCCGATATGAACGCGACCGTTGGTACAGTGGCGGGTACGGGCTCGTCTGAGTATTCGTTGGACGCCAAGAAGCGGGAGGGCCACAAGCATGACATACGCTAACGAGCAGGGGCCGCTCATCAAGGTCGAGAGTCTCCGTAAATCATTCGGCAGCCACTTGGTGCTCAAGGACATCAACTTCGAGGTGCGCCAAGGTGAGGTCGTGACGATCATCGGTGCATCTGGCTCGGGAAAATCGACGCTGTTGCGTTGCATGAACCTTTTGGAGACACCCGATTCCGGGCACATCTGGTTCCACGGCGAGGACCTTGCTGCCGAACGTGTCAACATCAATCGCCTTCGGCAAGACATCGGCATGGTGTTTCAGAGCTTCAATCTCTTCAATAACATGAACGTGCTTGATAACTGCACGTTGGCGCCGGTCACCACCAAACGTACGAACAAGGAAGAAGCAGAGCGGCGAGCCCGTACGAACATCGACCGCGTGGGACTCTCGGACTTCATTTCGGCACCGGTCACGTCCCTCTCCGGCGGGCAGAAGCAGCGTGTCGCCATAGCCCGGGCGCTGTGTATGGAGCCAGAGCTCATGCTGTTTGATGAGCCGACCAGTGCACTCGATCCAGAAATCGTGGGCGAGGTCCTCAACGTCATGCGCGACCTTGCCTTGGGTGGCATGACCATGGTGGTGGTCACGCACGAGATGGCATTTGCGAAGAGCGTGAGTGACCGGGTGGTGTTCATGGACCAGGGAGTCATCGCTGAGGAAGGCTCGCCGGAACAAATCTTTGGCAACCCGAAGCTGCCGCGCACGCGTGAGTTCCTCGCACGGTATCTCGAGGACTAGGTGCCATACAGCTTAAGTACCTATGGAGTCATGGGGGCATGCCTCGTAAGGCGCGCAACTGATCAGCGCGCGGTAGAGACGTGCCCCCAGGACTCCTTCCGTATGCCTATGAGGCGGGGTGTTGGTGCACGAAACAAGGTACAATACGTTATAACAGACAGGAGGATGCATGGACCGCATAAAGATTATTGACGTGCACGAGGACGTATTGGCCAACAACGACCGTGCGGCGGAGGCGTTGCGTGCACGTCTGCACGATGCCGGGACGCTGCTCATCAACCTCATGAGTTCTCCGGGTTCGGGGAAGACGACGTTGCTCAATGCCACGCTCGACGCTGTGGCAGACAGACTCTCGATCGGCATCATGGAAGCGGACGTGGACTCCGATGTGGATGCGTATTCGGTCCAGCGTCACGGCGCACGCGCGGTACAGCTTCACACCGGAGGCATGTGCCACCTCGATGCCGCCATGTGCGAGCAGGGGTTGCGCGAGCTCGGTACCCAGGGGCTCGACGCAGTCTTCATCGAGAACGTGGGCAACCTCATCTGTCCCGCCGAGTTCGACACCGGCGCGGCACGCAAGGTGATGATTCTCTCTACGCCCGAGGGGCACGACAAGCCGCTCAAGTATCCCCTCATGTTTGAGGTAAGCGATGTGGTGATCGTCTCGAAGATGGACGTAGCGGAGTACTTCGACTTCTCGCTCGAGGAACTCGAGCGTAACGTGCGGATGCGCAATCCGCAGGTGCGCATCATGCCGTTGAGCGCAAAGACGGGTGAGGGCATGCAACAGTGGATAGATTGGCTGCTTGGGGAAGTGGCAGCTTGGAAGGCATAGAGCATACGGCATAAGGAATACGGTTAAGGAGAGGAATCATGACGACTGAGGCGACAAAGCGAGACGGCAAGACGGGCCGCCCGCAGCGCGCATACGGCGGGGCAAGCGTGGACGAACGTGCCGAGGCAATGCGTGCCGGGCTCACGGACGAGGAGATTGCGGCGCGCAATGTGATTCCCACTGCGACGCCCAACGGAGAGCCGTTCCGCATGATCGCGGAGGAGTACTTCTCCGAGAACGATACCGCAACCCATTGGAAGCCCGCCACACCGGATGAGCCGGGCCCAGCCGCAAGCGAACCCCTGAAGCCGGGCGTGCTACGCGAGGGCGTGAAGATTACCGACCGCATCCCCATCAAGCTGCATCTGCATAAGGCCACGCAGGACGATCCCGAGTATTGGGGCCTCGCGGCGGTCATGACGGAGGAGGAGGCAGAGCTCCTCAAGCATATGAAGGTGCGTGTACCCGAGACGCTCCAACAGGTGATTGAGGGTTCCGGCATGGACGCGGAGCGTGTACAGCAGCTCCTTGATGACCTGAGCTACAAGGGTATCCTCGAGTACAACTGGGAGAACCTCGATGGCAAGAATCCCAACCACGAGCGTCGTTATGTGTTGCCGCGTTACGTTCCGGGTTCCGCAGAGTTTACCGTTATGAACCAGCATCTGCTCGAGGAGCATCCGGAATTTGGCACGTTCTTTGAGCGGATGACGTATCTGCCGCTTACGGTTGCGACCAAGATGGTGCCCCCGGGAGGCGCAGGCATCGGCATGCACGTTATTCCCGTGGAACACGCCATCCGCCAGGAGAACAAGACCGCTTCGGTCGAGCACCTCAGCCATTGGCTCAAGAAGTACGACCGCTATGCGGCAAGTTCGTGCAGTTGCGCTCTCGCCGAGCGTGCACGAGGTGACAACGGTGGCCGCGACCCACAGAATTGGTGTTTGGGCATCGGCGACATGGCGGACTACTTGGTCGAGACGGGCAAGGGGCACTTCATAACCTACGATGAGGTCATCGACATTCTACTTTTGGCCGAGAAAAACGGCTATGTGCACCAGATTACCAACATCGATGGCGAGGAGAAGATCTTTGCCATCTGCAACTGCGACGTGAGCGTGTGCTACGCCTTGCGCACGAGCCAGCTGTTCAATACGCCCAACATGAGCGCAAGCGCCTATCGCGCACATGTTGACGAGGAGAAGTGCGTCGCTTGTGCGGGCTGCGTCGAGGTGTGCCCTGCAGGTGCCGTACAACTCGGTCAGAAGATTCCTACGCGGACGGGCAAGGTGGAGTATCCCAGGCAGCCGCTGCCCGATGCGCGTCGGTGGGGGCCTGATGATTGGGATCCGGACTACAAGACCAACAATCGCATCGAGTGTCACGATACCGGTACGGCGCCTTGCAAGGTTGCCTGCCCGGCGCATGTCTCGGTGCAAGGGTACCTGCGGCTTGCGGCACAGGGACGGTACCGTGATGCACTGGCGCTCATCAAGAAGGAGAATCCCTTCCCGGCGGTGTGCGGACGCGTGTGCAACAAGCGCTGCGAGGCCGCTTGCACGCGAGGCACGGTGGATGAGGCAGTCGCCATTGACGACGTGAAGCGCTTCGTTGCCCAGAAGGACCTTGAGGCCGAGCATCGCTATGTGCCCGAGCCGACCATCCCCTCTACCCGTGGTCGCCTTCCCGAGAAGATCGCCATCATCGGTGCTGGTCCTGCAGGTCTCTCGGCGGCTTACTACCTAGCCGACATGGGTTACAGCCCGGTGGTCTTCGAGAAGAGCGAGAAGCCTGGCGGCATGCTCACCTATGGCATCCCCAGCTACAAGCTCCAGAAGGACGTGGTCGAGGCCGAGATTGACGTCATGCGCCAGATGGGAGTCGAGATTCGCTGTGGCGTGGAGGTCGGGCGTGATGTGACGCTTGACGAGCTTCGCGCGCAGGGCTTTATGGCCTTCTACGTGGCAATTGGCTGCCAGGGCGGTCGCCGTGCCGGCGTCGAGGGCGAGGATGCGCAAGGCGTCGTGACGGCGGTTGACTTCCTGCGGACGGCACTTGAGGATCCCGCGCATGAGGTGAAGGGCTCGGCCGTGGTCATCGGCGGAGGCAACGTGGCCATTGACGCGGCGCGCGTCTCGGTGCGGTGCGGCGCTGATGCCGTCAACATGGTGAGCCTCGAGCAACGTGAGGAGATGCCAGCGCTTCCGCACGAGATTGCGGAGGCTGAGGAAGATGGCGTCACCATCGTCAACGGCTGGGGACCTGCTTCCATTGAGACCGACGAGGATGGCAAGGTAACGGGCGTGACCTTCAAGCGCTGCACGCGCGTGTTTGACGAGAACGGCACCTTCTCACCGGAGTACGACGAAGCACAGACGCAGCTCATACCTTGCGACAACGTCATTCTCTCCATCGGGCAGGCCATCGAGTGGGGGGGCCTGCTCGAGGGTAGCGCCATCGAGGTGGGCGCGGGCGGACGCGTCGCAGCCGATCCTCAGACGTACCAGACGGCTCAGCCCGACGTCTTTATCGGCGGCGACGTCTACACGGGGCCGCGCTTTGTTATCGACGCCATTGCCGCTGGCCACGAGGCGGCCATCAGCCTGCATCGCTTCGTACAGAAGGGCTCGTCACTCACCGTCTCGCGCAACCAGCGTCACTATGTGGAGCTCAACAAGGAGAGCATCTCCCTCAATCCCGGTGACTACGATCACGCAGGCCGCGAGATTCCGCCGTGCGCCCGCGTCGAGAAGGTGCTGCACAACTGGGACGATCCCAGCCGCGAGTTTACCGAGGAGCAAATTCGCACGGAGACCGCACGTTGTCTCAAGTGCGGCGCCTCCATCGTGGACACCAACAAATGCATCGGTTGTGGCCTGTGTACGACGCGCTGCGAGTTTGATGCCATACACCTCACGCGCGACGTTCCCGAGGCGAGCACCATGTGGCGCGCGGAAGACAAGGTGAAGGCGGTTCTGCCTTACGCCGCAAAGCGTGGCATTCGCATCCTGCGTGGCGGGAAGTAGCAGAGCGGATGGCGGCTGGGGACATCTCCAGCCGCCTTTCCGAGCGACCAACAGGCGCGGATTGCGATGGGGGCGGCCGTATGCATGAGCTGGGCATCGTGTTTCATATGATAGAAACGCTCGAGACGGTTGCCGCACAAAACGACCTCACAGTCATCGGGCGTGTGACGCTCGAGCTGGGGGAGGTCACGGGCATCCTGCCGGATTACCTGCTCGACTGCTGGCGTTGGGCAGCCGATCGGACCGAGCTGCTCAAAGGAGCCGAGCTCGAGCTCCACCAGATACCTGCGGTAACTGTTTGCAACGCCTGCGGACGAACGTATGCGACCGTCGAGCACGGCAAGATATGTCCCCACTGCCAGAGTCCCGAGACCGTACTCCTGCGTGGCAACGAAATCGAGATTGCCACCGTGGAGGGTTACTGACGTGTCGACAGAAGTGGCTATACTAGACGGGTGATAACGGTTCAAGGAGATGAACCGCCGTCGAATCGTTCGTCCGAGGATGGGAGAGGAACATGCTGGACAAAAACACCTTCAAGCGCAACGAGCTCTTGGCACAGAAGGTCATCAAGGGACTCAAGTCTCGCAACATGACGGGATACTACGCAGCGAGCAAGGAGGAGGCGCTCAAGCTGGCGCTCGACCTCATTCCCGAAGGCAGTAGCGTCACCATGGGTGGTGGCGAGAGCGTGCATGCCATCGGGCTGCCTGCGGCACTCAAGGAGGGCAACTACAACTTCATCGATCGTGATGCCTACGAGGACAAGCGTGCAGCGATGCTGGCGGCCTACGACGCGGACGTGTTTCTCTCGAGCGCCAATGCCATCACTGAGGATGGCATCATGGTCAACATCGACGGCAACGCGAACCGTGTCTCGGCCATTGCCCAAGGTCCGAAGAAGGTCCTCTTCATCGTGGGCATGAACAAGGTGTGCGATGACCTCGACGGCGCGATGAAGCGTGCGCGCAACGTTGCGGCACCCATCAACGTGCAACGCTTTGGGCTGAACACGCCCTGCGCAAAGACGGGTTCCTGTGCTGACTGCAAGTCTGCAGATACCATTTGCTGCCAGTTCCTGATCACGCGCTACTCGCGGCACGAGGGACGCATCCACGTGATCATGGTCAACGACGCGCTCGGGTTCTGAGGTCCATAAGGAGGCGCAGATGGCACAGAGTGGGATGATAGCCGCCATCAAGCGTGAGGCGGCGCTCGCCAGCACGTACGCGCGCGGAAGCGAGCTTTTCCGTTTGGGTGAAGTGAGCTCTGTGACGTCTGCGCCCGACCCCGACCTCCCAGGCATCATCAACGTGACCGGCAAGGTCTGGGGCAGTAGCGCCGAGCCGTACTCGGTCATGGTCGTCTTCGACTTCGATAACGATTTAGTGTACGACCATGTATGCGACTGTCCGGCGCATGCGAAGTATGACGGCATGTGCAAGCACAGCGTTGCCCTTGCCTTGACGTACCTTGCCTCGCGGGGGTATTCCGGTGTACCGCAGCCGACGAAGGGCGCGACGGCGGCCTCGGCTGCTCCGTATGCTCGTGCACGCGGGGCTGGCTACTACGTTCGTCCAAAGCCTAAGGCGTACACCAGCCCGCAGATCGAACGGCTCATCTCTGATTATGCGGCGCGTTCGGCGCGAGAGCTCGAAAAGGAACTGCCGAAGATCGAGCCCGTCGTCGAAGAGCCGGCCGAGCTTGCAGACCTTCAATGCGTGATGACCTCGGCGGATGTCGCATGGCGCTACAGCTCGAGCGATACATGGGCATTGGGGCTCAAGATTCAACGTGGCAAAGTGAGCTATGTGGTCAAGAACATCGCAGAGCTCGTGCGTGCTTGGGAATCGGGAGCCGTGGTCAGCTACGGAAAGCGACTGGAGTTTGCCCACAGGCGTTCGGCATTCACACCTGCCGCAAACGAGCTGCTCGAGCTGATCGCCGCCATGGTTGATGCTCAAGAATCGCTCTTTGCGGCGCAGGTGAGTAGGGGAGCTAGCTCGTACTGGGAGTCATCGCCCGTGCGCGTTCCACAAAAGACTCTCCCGATATCTCCCACGCAGATCTTTGAGGTGTTGCGCATCGTTGGCGATGCGAAGGTGACAATCGAGGACTATGATGGCGCGTCGCATTCGTATCAAAAGCTGAAGCATACGGTGAGCGTGCGACAAGCGAATCCCGACCTTGATGTCGTCCTCGCCACCAACGAGGTGGGAGGCTACGACATCAGTGTAACGCCAAGCGCCCTCAAGCCCATCTACGACGGGACATCTCTTGCGCTTATCGGCGCCAAGACCCTTGACGTGTGCTCTGAGGAGTTCGCCCGCTCGCTCGGAACGTTCTGCAGTGCGGTGCTGCCCATGCGTGAGCCGCTCAAGATCCGAGAAGAGGACATGCAGGGATTCTGTGCTGCCGTGCTGCCCGCCTTGCGTGCCCACACCAATCTCTTCGCGCCGCCAGGTGTTGACGAATACTTGCCGCCGACGCCCGAGCTTTCCTTTAGCATACGCCTGGACCATGGGCTCATCAGCTGTGAAGCAAAGGTGGGTTACGGTGCCACGACGATTGGGCTCTTTGACGAGGTGCGTGAGGGACAGGTCGTGCGCGACGCTCGGCGCGAGATGGTGGCTCAGCGCGTGGTGGCGAGGTACTTCGCGTACGGCGTACCTCCCATGCCCGACTACGTGCATCCGTTGCCTGCCTCTTCCCATGTGTGGCGGCGTTCGTATGCAGACTACGTGCGCGGCATTGTGGGCGGAGACCTTGCCATGCCAGACGATCCGTTCTTCTATGAAGACGACGACGAAGCGTACTTCCTGCTCTTTACGGAGGGATTGGCTCAGCTGGCAGAGCTGGGTGAGGTGATGCTCAGCGAGCGGCTCCGTGGCGTCACCGTGCGTAGCGCACCGTCGGTGCGCGTGGACGCGAGCGTACGGGGAGGCTTGCTCGATCTGGAGGTCATTTCCGACGATATGACCGCCGACGAGCTTGTGGCGTACCTCTCGTCCTACCGGCGCAAGCAGCGCTTCGTGCGTCTAGCAGATGGTGACCTCGTGAGGCTCGATGGCTCGGTAGAGACGATTGCCGACCTCGCGAACGGCCTTGGTCTCGAGCCGGAGGACTTGGTGGACGGTCCGCAGGAGCTTGCTGCCAACCGGACGCTCTTCGTGGACGCCATGCTCAAGCGGGCGGAGGGCATCTACTTCGAGCGGAACCGCGCCTTCAGAAAGATTGTGCGAGACTTCGAGACCATAGCGGATGCTGACTTCGTCGCGCCGGAGAACTTGCGCAAGGTGTTGCGCCCCTACCAGAGCGAGGGGTTCAAGTGGCTCTGCACGCTGGGGAAGGCTGGCTTTGGCGGTATCTTGGCCGACGACATGGGCCTCGGCAAGACGCTCCAGCTCATCGCGTACTTCACGCACGAGAAGGGAGAGAGGGGAGGCGAGAGCGACGCCCACAAACCCTCGCTTGTCGTGTGCCCTGCGTCGCTCGTCTACAACTGGCGTGCTGAAGCTGAGCGCTTCTCACCGGAACTCGAGGTGGCGTGCTTGGTGGGAAGCAAGGCTCAGCGGCGTGCACTCATCGTCGATGCGCCTTCCTATGACTTGCTCGTGACGTCGTATGACCTCATGCGGCGCGACATTGACGAC
This sequence comes from Atopobiaceae bacterium, assembly GCA_017533825.1. Classification (GTDB taxonomy): domain Bacteria; phylum Actinomycetota; class Coriobacteriia; order Coriobacteriales; family Atopobiaceae; genus RUG440. Next base: position 14,963 of record JAFWIE010000018.1, read on the forward strand.
TTGTGCATGCAGGACTTTGCTTGCGTTGCCCTTGATGAGGCGCAGTATGTCAAGAACAGTGCGACTCAGGCGGCAAAGGCCGTGCGACGTCTCCGGGCAGACGTCCGCTTCGCACTCACCGGTACGCCCATCGAAAATCGCCTGCTCGAACTCTGGAGCATCTTCGATTTCCTCATGCCCGGCGTGCTTGGCTCCTCCGATTCCTTCTCCCGCCGCTTCGCCAATCCCATCGGATCGGGTGACGAGCAGGTGGCGCAGAGCCTCAGACGCCTCGTGGGACCCTTCATCCTGCGGCGCAACAAGCGTGACGTGCTGCGTGACCTGCCCGAAAAGAGCGAATCCGTGGTCAAGGCGAGCATGGAAGGCGAGCAGGAGAAGCTCTACAAGGCGAGCGTCACCAAGCTTGCCCTCTCGCTCAAGAAGCAGCTGCCGCAGGAGTTCGCGGGGTCGCGCATCAAGGTGCTTGCCGAGCTCACGAAGCTGCGTCAGATCTGCTGCGACCCGCATCTGCTGTACGAAAACTACAAAGGTGGCTCCGCCAAGCTCGACATGTGCTTGGAGCTGGTACGTCAGGCAATCGAGGGTGGGCACCAGATGCTCATCTTCTCGCAATTCACCAGCATGTTGGACCTTATCGCCCAGCGACTCGACAAGGAACGCGTCGCCTGGATTTCGTTGACGGGATCCACGAGCAAGGAGGCGCGCGTGCGGCTGGTCGAGCGTTTTCAGTCCGGAGAGGTGCCGGTGTTCCTCATCTCGCTGAAGGCAGGCGGCACTGGCCTTAACCTGACGGCGGCGGACGTCGTTATCCACTATGACCCATGGTGGAACCTCGCCGCCCAGAATCAGGCGACTGACCGTACGCATCGCATAGGCCAGACGCGCGAGGTGAGCGTGTTTAAGCTCATCGCCAAAGACACCATCGAGGAACGCATTGTGGCCATGCAAGAGGCGAAGCAGGATTTGGCGGATTCCGTGCTCGAGGGCGAGGCCGCACAAAGCAGCACAATCTCTCGTGACGACATCCTCGCATTGCTTGATGCGGCGGGGGAGTAGAATGTGCCCTAGACGAATTGTGGTGCAGGGGTTACCCCTCCCGCACGAAAGGAGAACACATGCCCGCAGTGCTTGCCCATGATTTCTTTGCCCAAGACGCCTTTGGTTCCGCCTTGGAATCGGTTGACCTGTACACGCCTGACGAGCGTGATGCCTTCCTACTGGGGTCGCAAGGCCCTGATCCGCTCTTCTATTTGTTGCTGCTTCCCCCGCTCGAGGACTTCCGCAAGCTTGGGTCTCGCATGCATCACGAGGGTCCCAGCTCGCTTCTGGTAGCCATGCACAGAGCGGTGGAGGCACTCGACGAGGATGACCGCTCCGTTGGTAGGGCGTATCTGGCGGGATTCGTTTGCCACTACTTGCTGGATTGCACGGTTCACCCGCTCGTTGAGTTCTGGTCGCAGGGCATCTGCCAGGCGGGCTTGCTCGACCTCGACGCGAGGGACATGGATGCGGTTCACGCGGATGTGGAACGTGACCTCGACGAGATGGCGCTCTTCGTCAAGAGAAACCAGGCCGGCCTCACGTATCGAGCATACGAGGAGACCCTCCGGGCCAGCGACGAGGTTCTCAACGTCATTGGCAAGGTGTACTTCAGTACCGCGGTGGCAAAGGTTGCGGAGGGAGAGCCGACTGCCGTGCGTGTGTACCCCATTGCGGTGCGTTGCTATCGCGTGGCCTTGAGGGCGATGTACTCCCCGCATGGGGTAAAGAAGAAGCTCGTCGGAGGCTTGGAGCGCTTGGTGTTGCATGAGCGCTATGCGGTGTCGCAAGCCATGGCGTACCACTTCCGGGCCGATGGGACGAGCGTGTACGAGAATGCGGACCATCGGCCATGGCGTAACCCGTTTACGGACGAGATTCGCCACGAATCCTTCTGGGACCTCTACAACGGTGCCCTCGCGCAGGCGGGGTCGGCCATCGCCACCGTGCTTGACCCCGGATTCGATCGGGAGGCAGCAAAGGCGCTGACGGGCGGGCTCAACTTCAGCGGAGAGCCGGTGGAGTAGTTCGGCAGAAGGCCAAGGGTAACGATTCCCTGCACAAAGGGGAGTGCCCCAAAAGGGATGCGTCGCATGTAGGGTACGCGTTGAGCTTGGTTGGGTTTCAGTGTGTGTATTGATTAGGTGAACTGTAACAAGGTAGTTCATACTGTAGTGCAGGCTAACGTGCCTTTGGCACGGTGCGAGGGGGAGAGGACAACTACACATGAGGAGTTATCTCGACAGCATCGAGAGTCCTGTCGATGTGCGCCGACTGCCTTTGGATGCATTGAGTGACCTCTGTGGAGAGATTCGTGCCGCCCTCATTCGCTCGGTACCGGTGACGGGCGGTCACCTCAGCCCTAACCTTGGGTTTGTCGAAGCGACGGTTGCCATCCATTATGTCTTCGATACCCCGCACGATAAGCTCGTCTTTGATGTTTCGCACCAGTGCTACACGCATAAGATGCTCACCGGTCGCAAGCATGCCTATACGAATCCCGAGTACTATAACGAGTTCACGGGGTTCACGAATCCTGAGGAGAGCGAGTACGATCTCTTCCGTGCGGGACACACGTCTCAGGCTGTGAGTCTCGCGCTCGGTCTCGCCAAGGCGCGCGACGTTCTGGGACAAAAGCACAACGTTATCGCCGTACTCGGGGATGGTGCTCTCAGTGGTGGCGAGGCCTTCGAGGGACTCGATAACGCTGCTGTCATTGGCTCCAACCTTATCGTGGTCTTCAACGACAACGAGATGTCCATAGCACCGAATTCAGGAGGCGTGTACGAGAACCTGTGTGCCCTCCGCGCGTCAAACGGTGAGGCAGAGGATAATTTCTTCCGTACGCTGGGGTTCGATTACCGCTATGTGGAGCAAGGCAACGACGTGCAGGCGCTCGTAGAGGCTTTTCGGGAGGTGCGCGGCATAGACCATCCTGTGGTGGTTCACGTGCATACCCGTAAAGGCAAGGGCCTTGCGTGGGCGGAAGAGCATCCGGAAGAGACGCATATGGTTGCGCCTCAGGCCAAGGCAGCTGTGAGCGTCGGCGAGACGTATCAGCAGATCACGAGGGACTATCTCTCCGCCAAGCTGGAGACTGAGTCCCGGTTGGTGATTGTGAACGCAGGTGCTCCGTCTGGCGTGGGTCTCACGCCGGAGTTCCGAGCACGCTGTGGCAGCCACTTTGTGGACACCGGCATCACGGAGCAACACGCTGTCGCTTTCTCGGCCGGATTGGCGCGTGGTGGCGCGAAGCCGGTGTTCATGGTCATGGCATCATTCCTGCAGCGCGCGTTCGACCAGCTCGTGCAGGAGATGGGGCTCAATAAGAGTCCTGCCACGGTGCTCGTCTTTGGGGCTGGCTTCTACGATATCGATGCGACGCATGCTGGCACGCTCGACATCGTCATGACCTCAAACATCCCTGGCATAACCTGCCTTGCGCCTGCAACCAAGTCGGAGTATCTCTCGATGCTTGATTGGTCGATTGACCAAGACGAACGTCCCGTGGTCATCCGCGTACCCGAGCGGGTCATCGTGGGGGAGGACGGGTTCGATCGGAATCGTCCTGGCGCTTGGCACGTCGTGCAAAGGGGTACACGCGTGGCGTTCCTCTCTACGGGCAGCACGATCACGCTTGCGCGGCAAACGATGCAGCTCCTCGAGGAACGTGACGGCATTCAAGCGACCATTGTGGAAGCCCTTAATTATTCGAGCTTCGATGAGCGGGTGCTCGATGGCCTTCTGTATGACCATGACGTGGTGGTAACGCTTGAAGCGGGCATCCTCTGTGGCGGGTTTGGCGAGAAGGTCGCGCGCTACTTCGGTAAGACCCCCATGCGCGTGATGTGCTATGGCGGCAAGAAGGAGTTTCTGGACCTCGTGCCGACGGAGGAATTCTTCCTCATTTACCACTTCACGCCGGAAGAGATCGTTGCGGACCTCGAGGCGGCATGCCTGAGGTAAGTGTGGCTACGCGTCATGTGATGCAGGCAAACAAGAGCAAGAACACCAAGCCTGAGCTGCTCATGCGCCGTGCCTTGCGGGAAGCGGGGTTTCCCGGGTATCGGCTTCATTGGAAGAAGTGCTCGGGCAGGCCTGACGTTTGCTATCCGGGGCGCAAGGTTGCGATCTTTGTGAATGGCTGCTTCTGGCATCGATGTCCACATTGCAACCTGCCCATGCCCAAGAGCAACACCGCATTCTGGGAGGCGAAGTTCTCGCGCAACAAGGCGCGGGACGCACGGAACCATGATGAGCTGGTGGCACAGGGCTGGACGGTGCTCGTCGTATGGGAGTGTGCGCTCAAGCGCGATCGCTTCGAGGCGACCGTCTCGCGTGTGGTGCGCGAGATAGAGCTTGCCTCGGTGGGATTGCGCCCAGAGGGGCGGGTCGTGGAGGTGGGGTACCTCAAGCCGTGGCAGCACAGGATTGCCTGGAAGAGACGGCACGGGCACAGCTAGCGTCCGTCAGAAGCCGTGGACTCCTGACTCCTGTATTACGCAGCGCGTGGCGATTTCTCGGGCAGGGGAATCATGACGCGCGCTATGAAGCAGCCGTCGTGCTCCTCGTACACTGCCAGGCCGCCTTTTGATCGTGCGATTTCGCTGACGATGCCAGTGCCGAGTCCGTGGAACATGGTGGAATCCGCATTGAGCAGAGCGAAACGATGCTTGTCCTCAGCACCCGGGCGGCAGGGGTTCACGACTTCGGTATAGAGCTGCCCCGCCTGCACAAATCCATAAACGCGGATGGTCGTCTCGTGACGGGATGGCTCTTCCTGCAGGAGTGCATCGCATTCGTGTAGGGCGTTGTCGATGAGGTTGAAGAAGAGGGAGGCAAGCTCGGTGTTGCTGATGGGGAGACTCGCGGGAAGCGAGACCTCCGCCTGCAAAGTGACGCCTGCGGCCGCGCATTGGCGCTCTTTGCTCGAGAGCACGGCTGCGACGATTGGGTTCTCGCAGGTCGGTGCATGAACCCGTGAGGTCATCTCGAGGCTGTTGCTCAAGCATTGACGTGCCTCGTCTCGCTGGCCTGACGCCAATGCCCTGCGCGCCCGCACAAGCTCGTTCTCTACGCACGCGGCAATCTGCTGGGAAAACAATCGATCGTCGTTCGAGGCGGTGCGATACTCCTCCAGTGAGCGCTCCAGGTCCCGCGCAATGTCGGTCTCGTAGGCGGCGGCGGAGGTGCGGAGCATCTTGGATGTGCGCGCGCAGACCCACGCGTCTAAGAGTGCGGAGCCAAACAACGCGGCGGTGTAGACTGCGGTTTCGGTGGGGGTTGGCTCATCGGAGAGCAGGAGGGTAAAGAGAACCGCTAAGCATTGCAGCACGAAGAGTGACGCGAGATATGGCGTAACCGAGAGCCTTCTGCTAGGCATTGTCGAATTCCGTTAGCTCGTGCGCATATGCCTGCAGGGATTGGAGATGGAGGTCGGACTCTCGTGTGTTGCCGCTGTTCGCAAGTTCGGCCACGACGTCGATCTGGTTCGCGAGGTCGTGACGCAGGCGCCTCATCATGAGCGAACGTTGGGCGAGTGCCTCGACTTCGTTCTGCACGAGCTGCAGCTGCTGGGTTGTTGCGTCGCGATTCGCCTGTGCACGACGCTCACGCGCGTCCTGTCGTGCACTCTTCAAGGCCCACGACGTGAGACCGAGGGAAAGCAGGCAGCAGAGCAAGTCCATGACGGCCGCGGCGGTACAGAGGGGGTTGGAGCTATGTTGCGCGGCCTGATTGGAGAGGAAGATGTAGACCACATACGAGCAGAAGAGCAGCACGATGAACGATGGCTCGAGTGCCTCATCTCGCAGTGCGACAGAGACGCCGAACTCCCGCACGATGGTGAACGATGCGACGGTATTCACGGCAGCTACGGCGATGTGAAGCAGAATGGTCTTGTATAGCAGTTCTCCTTCGATGACACCCGCATCGATGGGTGCCCTGAAGGCGAGGAAGAGCACGCTCGTGACGAAGGAGGCAACCAGCATGAGCATGGCGAGAATGGCGCAACGGCCCAACCGATACGGCAGGGAATCCGTGGAGAGGGCGATGGGGAGCACGAAGCAGACGAGCGGGGCAACGAGGAGCGCACGCACCATGGGCAGGATTTGTAGCTCCTGCATGACGATTCCTGCAGCAGTTCCTGCCATGCTCAAGAGGACAAACGCGACGTTCGAGCGCATGTGCAGGATTTTGCAAGAGACGTAGATAATCAGTGACTGCATATAAAGGTTGGAAACGACGCGAATCAGGGCGAGGCTCATGGGGTTCCAACCTTTTGGAGAGAGAGGAAGGTGAGCAGGTCATGCTGAACCTGACGAGCGCGTCGGCGACTAACGGGAATCACCGTGCCGTCACGAAGGTGTAGGTCGTTCCCCGTAAGCGACTGGACAAACGCGAGGTTCACAAGGTAGCTGCGGTGGCATCGGGAGAATGCCTCGGGTAGCTGTGACTGCAGGTCGTCGAGCCGCGCGTATGTCTCGTAGGTGCGTTTCCCGCAATGAACGAACACTTTGTGAAGACTGCTTTCGAGGTAGCGTATGGAAGAGACGCTGACCAACTGCTCCTTGTGGCCGACCTTGAAGTGGAACATGACGGGTTGTTTGGCGGGCAGTGAGGCATATGCCCGCTTGAGCGCATCGCAGAGTTTGTCCGGATCAAGTGGCTTGAGCAAGAAGTACAGATGGTTCGTGCGGTATACCTCTGTCGCTTGCTCCAGTGACCCGCTGACATAGATGACTTGGGTCCCGCTCGACGGTGGGAAAAGGCGCTGAACCACCTCGATGCCGGAGGGCTCTCCCTCAGGCATCATGATGTCGGTGACAAGAATGTCGACATGGGTTCCCTCCGCCATGATCTGCAGGAGTTCGGAGACGGAGTGAACGTCAAGAACGGTAGGCGCGGCGCCCTTGGGCGCGCATGACTCTACCAGCGCATGGATGTGGGTGAGACTCGTGGCGTCGTCATCAAAAACGACGATGTTCGCCATGCGGTGCTCCTTTCACTTTGATGCGAAAACAGAATACATTATATGGTATTCGTACAATCATGTCCAAATGTGTCGAGAGCTGAACCAAATCTGCTGAAAGCGATGTTGTTGCATAAAGACACCAGTGATACGTGCATACTGTAGATGCGCATCCTTCCCCAACATGCGTAAAGCTTGTCCTCTGTGAGTTGTGCATCGCCGACATGTCTCGCAGAGGACTTGTCTTGTCGCTCGGCGCCCTTTGATTCCATGCGAAACTTGCTACCAAACGCAAGTTTGGGTAGAGTCTTGTGCGGGAGGTTACGCACATGGCTACGTACGTCTTCTCTGACGTTCATGGACACAACAAGCCGCTCGAGCGCCTGCTTGAGAAGGTTCAGCCCTCGAGTGAGGACGAGGTGTGGGTGCTGGGCGACATGGTCGACCGTGGGCCTGATCCCATCGGCGTCATTCGGACGTGTCGCGCCATTCCCAACGTGCATATTCTCATGGGAAATCATGAGGACATGTTGCTCGACTTCTTCCATCATCCGCACAATCCCTCGGTGACGTTCCAGTGGGAACTTAACGGTGGCTACACCACAAAGGAGGGGCTCAGGAAGCTCAAGGAGCACGAACTCATCGACCTGATTGATTGGATGGAGAATCTGAAGCTCGGCGCGCACATCGAGGTCGGGGGGAGGCCGTATCTGCTGGTCCATGCGGGACTTCGGCCGTTGAACTTTACGTCGCGCAGTCGGTGGACTGACGTGACGATGGATGCGCTCCTGCGTTACCAGTACCCCGAGGACTTGCTGTGGATTCGTGACGAGTTCTGGTGTGCTCCTACGGGCTTCATCGATGAGGAGGGAAAGGGCCCCATTGTCATCGCAGGCCATACGCCGGTGCCCTACGTAGAAGATGTGCTCGGCGCGTATCAGGTGGATGTGGTGGCCGACCGACATGCGCGTAACGAGGAGGGTGCGTGCCAAATCATGCATCTGGGCGCATGTGAGGCGACGGGTGGTGTCGCGGACCGCTGGGCAATAGATTGCGGTGCTGCGGGAGGTGCCGGCTGGGGTCGCATCGGCCTGATACGCCTTGCAGATGAGGAGCACGAGTATGAGGAGTACTACGAGCCCATCCTAGAAGGGGAATGAATCATATGCGGGATATCAAGCTGGTTGCCGTTGATGAGGACGGGACCTTCCTGCGTGACCACGTTCACTATGACGTACGTCGCTTCGAGCGCATTTGGCACAGAATGCGGGAGCTTGGCGTTCGCTTTGTGGTTGCGACGGGGAACCAGTGCTACCAAGTCCAGGAACTATTTGCGGCGCATGCGCACGAGATGGGTATCGTCTCGGCAAATGGTGCGTACGTGCTCGACGGCGACGAAGACGTATTTGCCGCGCGCGCATCGGATGACGTGGTAGCACAGCTGATCAAGGCGTGCCACGAGCAGCATGAGGTGCCCTTCTCGATGCTGGGCGTTCGCGCTGCCTACGTGGAACGGGGAACGTCACAGGCATTCTTTGACGATATGGCACGCTACTGCTTTCGACAGTATTGGGTCGACGACTTCTCTGAGGTCGAAGACCAGGTGTTCATGTTTTCGTCGGTCGTGGACGAGGCCGAAGTGGCGTTCCAAATCGAGCGGTTCCGCACGATGCTGGGCGGCCTCATGGACGTTGTGGGCTCTGGTGAGGGTTACTTCGACATCGTTTGCCCAGGGATAAACAAGGCGTCGGGGCTCAAGCGCCTGATGGAGCGATGGGACGTCACGCCTGAGGAGTGCGTGGCGTTTGGCGACTCAGACAACGACTTGGATATGCTCGCACTCGCGGGACAAAGCTACGCGATGCAGAACGCCCCAGAACATGTGCGTGCCGCTGCAGATCATGTGGCACCGCCCTGCACAGAGGACGGCGTGCTACAGGTCCTCGAGGAGCTGTTTAGCCTATGAGTCGCCAAGACGGAGGCACGATGAGTCTATACGAGGTGCTTACCTCGGCGAGTTCCCATGCAGATGCTGCTCGCGCGATGCTCTATCACACGGATGCGGCAGGGTTGCTGCGCGGAGCCGTTTGGACGCGGGAGAACGATGGGGGCTGGGTTCGTCCGAGCCGCGTGGGGCCGGTGCAAGCGCGCGCTTTAGAGAGCTGCCTCGCATGGCATCCCGGGCTCTTTCGGCAGATGGCACGCACGACGGCTGGCATCTGCCTGCGATTTGCGACCGACGGCACGGAGGTTGCAGTATCGGTACGGCTCGATGACGAGCCGAGCGGCACCGCGGATGTGCTCGCGCCACTCGACAAGGGCAGAAGGCGTCCTCATGACGGCTTCTCCGCGATTGCGGACGGGAGGGCCTTGGCATGTGTCATGCCCCAGACGGTGGGTCGAGCGTTGCCGTGGATGGATGACGCGGAAGGACCTGGCGCCGGCATCGGAATCGTGTCGTTCTTCTTGGAACGGCACAGCTGGCGCGGAGCGGGAACGATGGCCATTCCTGGACTTGGGGCGCGTCATGAGGTGTGCCTGTGGCTGCCGTGCCTACGCGGATGCGAGGTTCGCGATGTGTGGTCGGACGGTACCTACATCGAGCCGTTGCCAGAACGGCCGCATCTGCTCGTCCTGGGCGACTCGCTGGGCCAGGGCTTCTGTGCGGATGACCCCTTGCTCGCCTGGCCTTCCCTGCTTGCCGCACATCTGTCGCTCGAGCTCGTGAACCAGTCCATAGGTGGTCAGGTGTTTCAGCCTTCGGCTCTGATGGGGGAGTCGGTGGAGGAGGTTTCCACCATCGTGATTGAGCTGGGCAACAACTACCGCCACGAGGCATGCACGGTTGCGGAGGTGACGCGCGACGTGCGCGCGTATCTGCGCGAGGTCGTGAGGGCATACCCCACCGCACGCGTGGTGGTCGTCACGCCTACGGGCCACGACGAGGACGCTTGGCCTGTGCATCCCCGGTCCTGCGCGCGTGAGGTGCCTGCCATCGTGCGGGCAGCCGCGCGAAAGCTGGGACTTCACGTGATTGATGGTACGCGCCTGATTGAACGGGGTGATGTGGTGCTCTCCGATGGCGAACACCCTTCTGCAGCGGGGCATGTCCAGATGGCGGCAAGACTTGCCGTGATGCTGGAGGGAGGAGCATGATGGGTCGTGCGTACAGTAGCAGGGGCAGCAATCCGTTTGCGCCAGGTCTTACGGGAGAGCTCTCCCCGGAGGTGGAGGATCAGGTTCGTCGCTACATGAGTGCCGAGGAGCGCAGCCCTTGGGCGACGCCTGATGCTGCCTGCGTGCGGCGCGTGGACGACAAGCGTGACTTTGCGACGGCGCTGCGCCCCGCATTCATGCGGGACATCGACAAAATCATACATGTGCCAGCGTATAACCGTCTCTCGGGCAAGACGCAGGTTTTCTCGTTCAGGGAGAACGACGACCTTGCGCGTCGCGGTCTGCACGTGCAGCTCGTCGCACGCGTTGCCCGCGACATCGGCAGAGCGCTCGGACTCAACGAAGACCTCATCGAGGCCATCGCGCTCGGACACGACATTGGTCATACGCCGTTCGGACATGCGGGAGAGCGTCTGCTCAATGACGTCTTTCATGCGAGAACCGGCAGGTGGTTCTTCCATAACGTGCAAAGCGTGCGGGTCCTTGACGTGCTGTATGGGAGGAACGTGAGTCTGCAGACGCTCGACGGCGTGATTTGTCACAATGGCGAGTTTGTGCAGCGAGTGTTGCGTACGAGCGACCTTGCGGACTTCGCGGGCTTTGATGCGATGGTCGAGAATTGCTGGCAGAACGGTGACGCGGCGATTTCCCACCTGGTGCCCCGCACGCTGGAAGGGTGTGTGGTGCGCGTGAGCGACATCATCGCCTATGTGGGGAAGGATCGACAGGATGCGATTCGCGCAGGCCTGTGTGACGAGGACTCCTTTGCGGACGGCATGGGGGGTGCCTACAACGCTTGGGCGCTGCGCGTGCTCATTGCGGATGTGGTCGAGCATAGCGTGGGCAAGCCGCGCATCTCGCTCAGCGAGGAGGGCTTTGCCGAGATGCGTCGCGCGAAGCGGGAGAACTACGAGAAGATTTACGGTGCACCGGAGGTCAATGGCGAGTTCGACCGCGAGATTGGCGAGCTCTTTGAGCGCCTGTACGAGAAGGTGTTTGAGGACCTTGCGGCAGGACGCGAAGAGGCCCCGGTCTTCCGCCATCACGTGCGCTACGTGAGCGAGCGCCTGCGCCATTACGGCCGCAGCTACGACTGGGAGAGCGACCTTGACCTCACGACCGTTGACTACATCTCCTCGATGACGGATGACTACTGCATGGCCATCCTCGACTACTTGTTCCCTGGGGCAATTGAGCATTTCCCACGTCGCGAGCACTTCTAGGCGTGAGAAAGGCGCGAGAAAGGGGCAGGCCACTCGTAGTCTGGTGACCTGCCCCTTGCATCTTTTCCTGGGCGATTTGATCAGAAGCTGTGGCCGCCTCCGCCGCCACCGCCTCCACCTCCGCCGCCACCGCCTCCGCCGCCAGAACCGCCGGAGCCGGAGTCGTGATAGTGACGCACGCTGCTGGTGAGCACGGCCCTACCTATCTCATAGTCGGGAAGCACTGCCATGGAACGTAGCTCTTGCTCCGTGGCGCTCTTCTTGATGAGCCTGGCGCGAGCAAAGTGCGCCAGATAATAGTTGGCGAGCACGCCGAGAACCACGGCAATGAGTGCGTTGGTGATGTGCTTCACCGGACGCGCGATCACGCCGCCCTCGCACTTCGCTTGTATCTGGGCGAATGCCTCGTTGGCGCACCCGTAGTAGTCGCCATCGGTGGCGTACTGATAGATGTTGTCGGTGATGGCGCGCGCGTCAGCTCGCGAGATGATGCTCAGGGCTGCTTCGTTGGAGTAAACGTAGATCTGTCGGTTGGACATGTCGATGGCAAAGATGACCGCCGGTCGATTGCCGAACTCCCGGTTGACGTACGAATGACAAAAGCTGTCCGTTGAGCCGCCGGGGCTGTTGGTCGTAACGAATGCGACGTCCAAGTACTCGGTGAGAGGCGTGTAGTCCTCCTTGAGCTTCTGCCGCTGCTCGGTGGTGAGCAAGTTGGCCTTGTCGTCCATCACGAACGTGTGGTCCTTGGCGAGGGCCCCCGTCGGCAGGATGCACAAGCAAAGGAGCAGCGTGAGGAAGAATGCGCGAAGCTTGGCCATTCCCTACACCTCCTCGCGGTCGAAGAGCTTGGGCAGCGGTCGTGTGGTTCCCAGGTTGTATACCCGAAGCATGCAGACCGCGGCCACGACCAACCCAATGATGCAGATGGCATCCCCGATGTAATACCAGCCGTCATTGACGGGGGATATCGCCACGATGGCCGTGTTGAGCAGGGTGCTCAGGAGCAGGACCACTGACGCTATGACGCCCTGTAGGTCCTTGGTGACCTTGCGCCAGGAGAGCGTCTTGGACAGCGTGCTCACAACGAAGCCGAGCACGACGATGGGGAGAATCAGCGACAGTACGCGGTCGAGGCTCACGTCGCCCTCAAAGAAGGAGCTGATGAACAAGAATCCAAAGACCACGATGAACGCTGTGACGAGGATGTCCGAGAAGCTGAACTTTGACTTGCCCCGACGGCGCCTCTTGCGTGCCTCGGGATCGACCGTCGTTCCTGACCAGCCCTTGTCGTTCGCATGCGTCTGGACCTCATACACGCGCTTGGCACCGCCGCGTACACCGAGGGCCATGAGCAGGGCTGCGACGAGACTGATGACCGATGTCCACAGTGGCGTTGGCTGAAAGAGCAGCTCGAGCAACAGGAACAACACGACGCTTATGGCGATGCTGCCGATGGCAAATGCGCGAAGGTCGAGCGGAAGGTCCGAGACCACCTTACCCGACTCTCCATTGACAACGGCATATGCGACGCGGTCGTCCTTTCGCCACGTCAAGAACCACATGGGGAACAGCATCGAATGGTGTGCGGTGATCTCCGTCTCGACCTTAGCGCCGGGTTTTACGGAGACGCCATCGCGAGCCATCACTTGCTCAGTGATGGCACCGATCATGTTGTCCTCGGCGAGCGACGCAGCGTCCTCGTAGTACATTTCGGGTTCCACGGTAGAGGCGTCGGCGTAGAATCCGGCAAGATAGGCGGGATTGAAGGGCATGTCCTTCGTGGTGTCGAACGGCATCACCCGGTCCGAAATCTCGTCGTCAAGGTATTTGCTTGCGTCGCATGGTGCCCCCCAACGATACGCCCCCTCGATGGTTGGGTCGTAGTGGTAGGTGTTCACCACGTCGTAGCGGCGGTTTCGCTCGACCGTCTTCTCGCCGTTGACGGAGGCTTCGCCAAAGCGTGCGTCAAAGAGGTAGTAAGGCATGTAGATGCCGGTGAACTTCTGCAGGTACGACGGGTCCTTGAACTCCTTGGGCAGATAGCGAATCTTGTGGACAAAGGTGCCGTACAACTCGGAGCACTGCTCCCTGCTCACCTTGAAGGGAATGATGCGCTCTACGTCATGCTGTTCTCCCGATTGTGCGACGAGGCTCTGTCCTCCACAGTAGGGGCAAAACCCTACGATTGAATCGTCCGTTGAGACAAGCTCGGCGCCACAGTTCTGGCAGGTGAAGCGTGCCATGTCGGTATACCGCTCGTCTACCGCAATGCCCCGGTCTTTGAAATCGAACATCGTGGGGTCGAGGGTGCTGTCGCAATGCTCGCAGCGCATCTGCTGCAGGGAAACGTCGAACACCATGCTTCCGCCGCAGTTGACGCAATGGAATCCCATCCGCTCCTCCTTTCTTTGATGACATCATACTCAGTGTATAGCAACGAAGGGTGAGAGTTGGCGGTGCACAGCGGCGCTCTTTGTGTTTGATGCCTTGGCATGAGCAGTTGCTCTGCAATGTGGTACAATTGTTCGCATGGAAACACTCTTCTCAAATATGGAGCGTGAGCTCCGCACCCAGAACGCCCCGCTGGCGGTGCGGATGCGTCCCGTCACGCTCGAGGACTATGTGGGGCAGGAGCAGGCGGTTGGTCCTGGCTCATGGCTGCGTCTCGCCATTGAGCACGACACGCTCTCGTCGGTGCTGTTGTATGGACCAGCAGGTACCGGCAAGACGACGCTCGCGCGTATAATCGCTCACCGTACGCACGCAGAGTTCGTCGAGGTATCTGCCATCACGGGTACCGTCAAGGACCTCAGGCGAGAGATCGAGGCCGCTGACTCTCGCCTGCTCGTTACGGGTAGGCGGACCATACTCTTCGTGGACGAGATCCATCGCTTCAATCGCTCGCAGCAGGATGCGTTGCTGCATGCCGTGGAGAACCGCACGGTGGTACTCGTAGGTGCCACGACGGAGAACCCTTACTTCGAGGTGAACTCAGCGCTCATCTCGCGCTCACGTGTTGTGGAACTTGGCCCACTTGATGATGCGTCGATTCGTACGCTCGTAAAGCGCGCGCTCGTGGCCGAGGAGGGTCTTGGTGGCGCATTCGAGCTCGAGGACGACGCGTTGGATCACATCGTGACCCTTGCAGGTGGAGATGCGCGCGCCGCGCTCACCTCCTTGGAGCTGGCGAGTCAGATGGCGGCACCTGCAGGGACGCTTCCCAGAGCCTCCTCGGGGACACCCGATGGAGCTTCCACATGCGATGCCCCCGTCCCCCTCATCATCACGCTGCAACATGTGCTCGACGCGAATCCACGCCGTGGGCTTCCCTACGACAAAGATGGCGACATGCACTACGACGTAATCTCGGCCTTTATCAAGTCCATGCGTGGGGGCGACCCGGATGCAGCTGTCTACTGGCTCGCGCGCATGATCGATGCGGGGGAGGACCCCAAGTTCATTGCACGTCGCATCATGATCGCCGCTTCGGAGGACGTCGGCAACGCCGATCCGCAGGCCCTGCTCATCGCTGAGGCCGCCTTCAAGGCGACGGAGGTCATCGGGTATCCGGAGTGTCGCATCAACTTGGCGCAGGCGGTCATCTACCTTTGCCTCGCGCCAAAGAGCAACGCCGCGGAGTCGGCAATCGATGCCGCCTTGGAAGAAGTACGCAGTGGACCGCGCCGCGAGGTGCCCACACACCTGCGCGATCGACATCGTCCAGGTTCCGACGAGTACGGTCCCTATCTCTATCCGCACAACTATCCTGGAGGTTGGGTGGAACAACAATACCTTCCGGACGGGTTGGAACGCGGAGTCTTCTATCAGCCCGGTCCGCGCGGTTGGGAGGCCTGGCGCATGGAGGCGATCGGCCGCGACCGCGCGGGAAGCTAGCGTGCGAGGAACGTTGCTCCACGGCGTATGCCCACCGGCGGAGTGCAAGAGATGCGTTCTACCAAACAGGATGTTTTGAGCTAGAATACAAAGCATATGAGTAGGATTGGGCGCATGCCCGTGATTGTCAGAGAACAGTCGGAGGAAAACATGGAATGGCTCAACTGGCTTACGGAGATATTCAGGCAGCTCCTCATCATTGTGCTTACGGTGCTTGCCGTGTTTGCTGTGCGCGCCTTGCTCGAGTTGTCGCGCACGTTGCGTAAGGCACGCCAGACGATAGACGAGCTGGGTAAGCATGCGGGCGACATCGTTCAGAACGCCAACCAGACCCTCGATGATGTGAAGCCAATCATCAGGCGGGTAGACGGCATGGTTGAGGACTTGGAGCCTGCGGTAGCTGGGGTACAGCCGCTTATCGAGAAGGTCACCACCGCCGTTGACGTCGCCACGGTCGACTTGGCTTCGGTCAACGACATCTTGGTGGACGTGTCCTCGGTTACCGATACGGCCTCGAACGTGACGAGCACCGTCTCCAAGGCGACGAACAGCGCCGTGAGTGGCGTTGCCGGCGTGGTTGGCAAGTTTACGGGTGCAAAGAGCAAGAAGCAGCGCAAGCTCTCCGCAAAGTCCCACGTGGCGGTTGAGGTTGACGACGAGAAGCGGGAAGCCGCAAAGGTTAAGCACGAGGCAGAGGATGCCGTGCCAGAGGAGTCCTCACGACGCGATTACTTCACGTATGATGACGGCGGACAGGAGTAGCAGTATGGTTACTTCGCACGTAACGCTGAACATCCCGCCGTTACCGGCATTTGCCCGTTCGGTTCGCATGATGGCCGCAAATCTAGCTGTGTTGTGTTCCATGAGCGTCGAAGAAGTAGAGGATGCGCGCATGGCAGCAGAGGAGGCCTTCGTCTATGCCTGTGCAACGCGTCCCGATGTCTGCGACATCGACTTCGAGGTTTCTGCAGAAGGTTTAAACATGTCGTTTTCCTTGGGCGATGCGGCGATAGACGAGGAACCGGCGATTGCTGAGCAGGTTGGTCTCGCTCAGGTGCTGCTCTCTGCGGTGAGTGACAGCTATGAGGTTTCCCCGGATGGGTCTATGCTGCGTGCTACCAAGCTGGTAGGTGCTGTCCATGGCATCTAGCACCTTAGAGGAGCAGTCGCCGCGCGTTGGTCGCCGTTCTCGTTCGGGTGTGCTGGCATGGGACAAGACGCGCACCAAGGAGTTGTTCCGTCGTTATCGCGAGAAGGGCGACGAGCAGGCGCGAGAGCAACTCGTCATGAATCACCTGAACCTCGTGCGCTATCTTGCGTCCAAGTTCAAAAACCGCGGCGAGCCGTTGGATGACCTCGTGCAGGTAGGGACGATAGGCCTCATCAAGGCCATCGACCGCTTCGATCCATCGCGTGGCCTCGAGTTCACCACCTATGCCACGCCCACCATCATGGGCGAGATTAAGCGTCACTTTCGCGACAAGGGTTGGTCGGTACGCGTTCCTCGACGTCTGCAAGAGCTCTCGGCTAAGGTCACGCAAGTGAGCGAGGAGCTCACGCGCGAGCTGCAGCGTTCTCCTTCCGTGGCAGAGATAGCGGAGCGCGCAGGCACGAGCGTGGAGGATGTGCTTGAGGCGATGGAGTCCTCCACGGCGTATAGCTCCGTGCCGCTGGAAGGTGGCGGGGACAGTGAGGAGGACGCGCCGTCTGTCATTGACCACTTCGCCACCGAGGACGCCGACCTCATGTCTTCGGATGACCGCATGCTCCTCGAGGATGCGATTCGCGACTTCTCGTCGCGCGAGAAGGACATCATTCGCATGCGGTTTGAGGAGGGGCTTACGCAGGTGGAGATTGCCGAGCGCCTTGGCGTCTCGCAAGTCCAGGTGTCACGACTGCTGCGACGCACTCTTCAACGCTTGCACGACAAGATTTCATTGGACGAGGCGTAGGGCGGCGTAAGGCTCCCGACGAAGGGCGCGCGGCTTGCCGTGGCCGGGGGCAGCCGAGGATTTGTTCATAGGACTCATGTTAAATGATGGGGCATCGAGCTCCATCCGTGGAATCCTGTTACAATTCACTAGTTTTGCATGCCGATGATGCGAGGAGAGACATGGGCAACAAAATCAAGTACATGACCACCGCGGAGATTCGTGAGGACTTTCTCACGTTCTTCCAGAGCAAGGGTTGCAAGCGATATCCGTCTTCGTCGCTGATTCCCGACGATCCGTCGCTCCTGCTCTCCAACGCGGGCATGAATCAGTTCAAGGAATACTACCAGGGCCTCAAGACGATGAGCGAGATTGGTGCCTGCTCCTGCCAGAAGTGTTTGCGCACGAACGACATCGACAACATCGGCGATTCACGCCACCTCTCGTTCTTTGAGATGCTGGGAAACTTCGCCTTCGGTGGCTACACGAAGGAAGACGCCATACGCTGGGCCATGGAGTTCTGCACGAAGCCTGAGCATCTGGGGTTGCCGATGGAGCGGCTCTACTTCACAGTCTTCACCGACGATGATGAGTCCATCGAGCTGTGGCAGAAGTACGGTGCTGACCCCACGCACATTACGCGCTTGGGAGAGGACGACAACTTCTGGGCGGCTGGTCCCACGGGTCCGTGCGGTCCTTGCTCCGAGGTGTACTTCGACCAGGGCGAGGAGTTCGGCTGCGGCAGCCCCGACTGCGCTCCCGGTTGTGACTGCGACCGCTTCCTCGAGTTCTGGAATCTCGTCTTCACCCAGTACGACCGTCAGGAGGACGGTTCCCTTCCGGAGTTGCCCCATCGCAACGTGGACACCGGCATGGGCTTGGAGCGAATCTCTGCCATCATGCAGGGCCAGCATTCCAACTACGAGGGAGACGTGCTCAGGAGCCTCTTGGGCGTCGGCGAGCGCCTCTCCGGCAAGACCTATGGTGGTAAGGCCACCGGCGACGACCGTAGTCTGCGCATCATCGCCGACCACTCGCGAGCCGTCACCTTCATGATCAGCGACGGCATCCTGCCTTCCAACGAGGGCCGTGGATACATTCTGCGCCGTCTCCTGCGCCGTGCCGTGTATCATGGCCGTCTTCTGGGAATCGAGGGCGCGTTCCTCACGCAGTACTCGTCCGAGGTGCGCTCCATCATGGGCGAGGTGTATCCGGCGCTCGTCGAGAATGCGGCGCTCATTGACGGAATCATCGCCGCTGAGGAAGAGCGGTTCAATGCGACGCTCGACAAGGGCGAGGAGCTGCTCGGCGCTGAGCTGGAGGGGCTCGACGCAGGCGCGGACCTGCCTGGGACGGTTGCCTTTACGCTGCATGATACGTACGGTTTTCCGATTGACCTCACGCGGGAGATCTGCGAGGCACGCGGTCACGCAATCGAGATGCCTTCCTTCGAGGCGGCCATGACGGACCAGAGAGAGCGTGCGCGCGCTGCGGCGAACCGCGATGCATGGGGCTCATACAACAACGTGTGGACGACGCTCTCGGATGAGCTCAGCGGTACAGAGTTCGTAGGATACGAGCAGGATGTGGTGGAAGATGCCACGGTGCTCGCACTCGTGGTTGACGGCGAGAGTGTCTCGATGGCAAAGGAGGGAGACGACGTCGAGGTGGTCCTCGATCGTACTCCTTTCTATGCGGAGATGGGCGGCCAGGTGGGCGACACTGGCATGCTTGAGCGCGATGGCATGGTGCTTGAGGTTCGGGACACCAAGCATCATGAGGGTGATCTGTACGGACATGTCGGGACCCTGACGACGGGAACCCTTCGGTTGGGCGACGTGGTGAAGGCCGTCATCGATCACGGGCGTCGCGAGCTCATTCGGCGCAACCACACGGCCACACACCTGCTTGATGCGGCACTCAAGGTGGTCTTGGGCGCCCACGTGAGCCAGGCAGGCTCCTTGGTGGCACCTGAGCGCCTGCGCTTTGACTTCACGCATTTCGAAGCAGTGACGCCCGAGGAGCTGGCACGCATTGAGGGACTGGTGAACGCGCAGATCTTTGCCGCCGAGCCTGTCGTCACGCGCGTCATGGGAATTGATGAGGCAAAGGCGTCGGGTGCCGTCGCCCTCTTTGGCGAGAAGTACGGAGATGTCGTGCGCGTTGTCTCGGTAGGAGACACAGAGACTCCGTTCTCGCGCGAGCTGTGCGGAGGCACGCATGCACGCAACACGTCTGAGCTGGGTCTTTTCAAGATCGTGAGCGAGGGTTCCGTCGGCTCGAACGCGCGTCGCATTGAGGCAGTGACATCTGCGGGTGCACTCTCCTACGTGGATGAGCGTCTGGCGCAGATGGATGATGTCGCAACGGCGCTCAAGTGCCGTTCCACCGACGTGCTCGTACGAGTGGAGCAGCTGCAGCGCGAGTTGCGCGAGACGCAGAAGAAGCTTCAGACGGCTCTAACGGGTGGCTCATCCAACGTACTCTCGGATGCGATCTCATCAGCCATTGATTTGGGCGATTACAAACTCGTTCTCGCACATCTCGAAGGCGTGAGCGGAAAGGATCTCCGCTCGGCATGGGATACCGTTCGTGACAAGCTGGGGATGTCGAGTGCATGCGTGCTCGTATCGGTCGTTGATGGTAAGGTCGCACTCCTTGCCGCAGGTACGGACGCTGCCGTTGGCGCGGGTTTCTCGGCCGGAGACGTGATTCGCCGCATCGCCCCCATCGTTGGCGGACGTGGTGGTGGACGTCCCAACATGGCTCAGGCAGGCGGACGCGATGCTGGCGCAGTCGCAGACGCGCTTGCCGCCGTCAAAGAATTGCTCGGCGCGTGAGGGTCCTCGCGCTCGATATAGGTGAGGTACGCATAGGCATCGCCTCGAGCGACGCCACTGGAACGGTGGCGTCGCCCGTGTGCGTGCTTCCTGCGCGGGAAGTGCTGGCTGGCGCTCGTACATGGCGGAGAGTGCTCGAGGACTTTGAGCCGGAGCTGCTCGTTTGCGGTCTTCCGCATACGATGTCGGGTGAGGAGGGTCCTCAGGCACAACATGTGCGTGAGGTTGCTTCTGAAGTGGCCCGCTCTTGCGGTATTCCTTTGGAGTTTGAAGACGAACGCCTGTCCTCAGTGGAGGCTAAGCGTATCCTTAGGAGACAGGGACTCAGCGAGCGACGCATGCGTGGCAAGGTAGACATGGTGGCGGCGTCGCTTTTCTTGCAGACGTGGCTCGATGCACACAAGAACTGAGAGGACTGTCATGCCCACATCCACGAGCCCGGACGATGCCGGGGCGGCACGGAAGTCACCTGCCGCATCCTCGAATGCAAGCGACAAGGAACGAAGCAAGTCGGCACCACGCCAGCGACGCAACAGCGCAGGTAAGGTAGCCGCATCTTCGACGGGATCGATTTCGAGCACCAACTCCAACCGCAGAAGGTCGGGCACTACTGGTTCGCTTTCTGCCACGAACCCCAACCGTAGACGTACGGGTGCTACGGGATCGCTTTCCGCCACAAATCCCAACCGCAGAAGGGGAGGGACAACCGGGACACTCTCGGGTAGTGCCTCCGGCCGACAGCGCACGGGACGCACCAACCCTGGGAGTAAGCCGCATGTCGCGAAGGGGGCGTCGCAGCCTCCCAAGCATTCGGCCGCCAAGCTTCCCTCGACTGGAAGGTCAGTTCTGCTCATCGGTGGCATCGCACTTGTAGTTGTCGCGTTCTTGGTCGGTGGTTTCTTCGTTGTCCGCAGGCTGCTTCCGGTTTCGGAGGGGGCTCAGGTGCCAGATGGTCAAACGGTGACAGTTGCCATTGCCGAGGGCTCTGATGGCGCGACCATCATCCAAACGCTCCTTGATGCAGGAGTCATCCATAGCAGCAAGGACTTCATGAGGGCGGTCAACGAGCAAAACGCCGACCAAAGCCTGCGAAGTGGTACGTACACGTTCACCACGGGGTCAGACCCAGCTGACGTGGTGCGGCAGCTCGTTGCGGGTCCAAACACGAGTGAGGCTCAACTGCAAGTTCCTGAGGGTCTCACGGTGGAGCAGACTGCCCAATTGGTGGAGGAATCGCTGGGCATTGCTTCTGCAGACTTCATGCAACAGGCGAAGGCGTCGAACTACGTTGAGGACTATTCCTTCCTCAAGGAGGCGGGCAACGACTCATTGGAGGGGTTCCTCTATCCAAAGACATACAATCTTGCCGGACTGGAGAAGACTCCAGATGCCATTATTCGCATGATGCTCTCACAGTTCGAGGCGGAATTCTCCGTACTCGACACCGATGCGGCGCGTAAGAGCATCTTTGACCGCTATGGCCTCAACGCGACGGACTATGACTTCATAAAGATTGCTTCCATCATCGAGAAGGAGGCACTCAATGAGGACGACCGCGCCAAGGTGTCATCGGTCTTCTACAATCGGTTGAGCATCAACATGGCGCTGCAGAGCGACGCGACCATTGGGTACGTGAACGGTGGCCTGGTAGATACGGAAGCAGACAGTCCCTATAACACCTACCGCTACAAAGGACTTCCGCCGACCCCGATTTGCTCGGCGAGCGAGTGGGCGATTGAAGCTGCGATGAATCCGAGCGATACCGATTATCTGTTCTTCTTCATCATCGAGGATGGCGACTACTCAAACCACACGTTCACAAAGACGTTTGAGGAACATGATGCTGCCTATGCAGCGGCGCTCGCGGAGCTCCGGCAGCGAAACGGGGAGTAACCAGATGAGACTCACGAGGGCGAGCCGCTACGTACGTTCCGTTGAACTGATTGACGTAGATGAGCTCAAGGCACACGGCATTCGCTGCGTGCTAGTTGACCGAGACAACACGTTGGTGCCTCGCGACACCAAGGTCGCGCCAACCGATGTGCGCGCGTGGCTCGAACGGCTACGCCAAGCACACATCTCGGTGTGCATGGTGTCGAACAACTTCCATACGGATCAGGTGTGCGCGTCTGCCGATGATTTGGGCTGTGCGGTGGTGCATCACGCCATGAAGCCCGCACCCGTCGCCATACAAATTGCACTCGTAACGATGGGTGTGCCCAAGGAGCAGACGGTGCTTGTGGGAGACCAGCTGTTCACCGATGTGGTGGCGGGAAATCTGGCTGGCATCCGCACCATCTTGGTGCGTCCGCAATCGCGCAAGGACCTTTGGTACACGCAGCTGTTCCGCATCGCGGAACAGGCTTTCTTGGGCGATGTGAGCTTCGAGGGGGAGTAGCGGGATCGAGCACTTGTCGTCAGGGCTGCCTCATTGAGCGATTGCGCACAAGGGACAGCCCAGACGGCCCACCTATGGCATACCGCATCACACGGACTACCTTACACGGAATACCTTCCTTCGTGTTAGAATCGATGACGAACAACACGACGGGAGATGGCAGTGCATACATTATCGGACGGGTACGTAACCCACGAGGGCTGCGACCATATCTTTTTTGTCGGCTTTCTGGGAGCAGGGAAGTCGACGCTGGCGAGAAACCTTGGGAGGCTCTATCGCCGCCACTATGTAGATACCGACCGCATGGCAGAGCGCATGATGTGCAAGACGGTGCGCGAGTGCTTTGAGCAGGACGGGGAGGAAGCCTTCAGAGACGCCGAGACAAAGGTGCTTGAACGGTTGCGCAACGAGAAGTCCTTGCTCGTGAGCTGCGGTGGAGGCATTGTGGAACGGCCGGAAAACAGCAGTCTGATGCGCGAGATGGGCGTGGTCGTGTTTTTGGACGGCGACCTGCAGGACTCGCTGCGCCAGATCCAGCATCCCGAGAAGCGTCCCGACTTGGGCGGGAATGCGCGTGAGCTTTATGACCATCGCAGGCCGCTTTTCAAGAGCGCGGCTGACTACGTCATAGACATACGCGACAAGACCTTCGAGGAGGTCGCAGAGGATGCCGGGTGTCTGCTATGGGCGGAGGGTTTATTGTGACGACGCAGAGACAGCTTTCGCGCCAGTGGGTGCCCATGGTTGGCGGTTCATGTGATGTGCGCATGGGCGAGGACGCGCTTCATAGTGCGGCCAAGGTATTGAGAGATTCCGTTGGGCGCCCGCACGTGTGCGTGGTCGTGATGCGTGCGGGTGAGGACGCGGTGCTCGTTGAAGACATACGACGTCAGGTCGTTGACGCGGGGTTCGAATACTGCTTGTGCGAGCTTCAGGCGCCGTTACGGACGCTTGAGGCAGCATCGATGCTGTGCGATGCCCTGATTGAATCCCACGCGACGGCGGACGACCTATGCTTCGTGGTCGGAGACGCCGACCTCACCTCGGTGGCGTCGTTCGTGTGTGGCGCCTGGTGTGAGGGGATGCCATTGGTGGCGATGCCTCTCGACGAGGTCGCACTCCTGGAAGGCGCGTTGGTGCCACGATCGCTGGGTGTGGGCGGTGCGTCACGAATGCTCAGTGTGCGCCCAGCAGCACGTCATGCCATTCTGGACCTTACGAGGTCGTTGAGTGTCTTAGAAGATGAGGCGTCGCGACATGCCCGCGTGCTCATGGTGGGTGCGGCGATGGCAAGCTCGGAGAAGGAGTTCTCTGAACTGTGGGACCGTGCGGCGGACCTCATGGCAGACGACGGGGCTACGCTCTGCACGCAGCTCATCGCCACGGCGAAGGCACGCGGGAAGCTCGCTGCCTCGACAGCTGCCGCCATGCGGAGCTCACTGCGCTTTGGTCAGTCGTTCGCTTGGGCGCTCAAGGGAATGGTTCCGGATGCCTCGTTTGCGACGTTATTGGCCGAAGGTATGCGCTTCTGCGCGCGCATCTCGGTCGCGCAGGGGAAGCTGCCGCTCGACGACATGCTCGCGCAAGACGAGTTGCTCGAGATGCTTGGCATCGAGGTGTTGCGTGCGCATGTGAGCGCTGACGAGCTCATCGCGGCATTCGAGGCGGAACGGCGCAAGCGTTCGCGGCGCAATATGTTGGAAGTGCCCTTGGCTATCGGGCGGGTACGGCTCGCAACGGTTGAGGACGAGCTGATCGAGGAGCACGTGCGTGCATGGTGCATGTCGCATGCTCCTGAGGTGTAAGGAGAAGTGGTGAGTATGGAGATCGCTGACGACTGCATCGCTGCGCGTCTTTGTGCGGTGCGGGAGCTCATGACGAAGCGCGGATACGATG
Organism: Atopobiaceae bacterium; assembly: GCA_017533825.1. Classification (GTDB taxonomy): domain Bacteria; phylum Actinomycetota; class Coriobacteriia; order Coriobacteriales; family Atopobiaceae; genus RUG440. Next base: position 39,334 of record JAFWIE010000018.1, read on the forward strand.
CAATTCTTGTGCGCAACGTATCCGATTTGCGCTGGTTGACGGGAGCAGCCCGCGTCTTTGATTCCGAGCAGGCTCATGATGCGCTCATAACTGAATCTGCCGTATGGCTGCACACTGATGGTCGCTACTCTGGCGCCCTCGCTGCGCGTACGGACCGTCGTGTGTGGCAACTTGATCAAGACGACGTTACCCATGCAGCGTGGGCGGCGCGTCACATTGCCGCGAGCGGTGCGCACATCGTGGCAATCGAGGACAGCGTTTCGCTCGGCTTTTATGAGGAGCTGCAATGGGAGTTGCAGAAGGCCTCGGTAGCATGTCTCATGCCGCGCCTGCACGGTGATCTCTCGAAGCTACGCATGCGCAAGGACGAGGTGGAATTGGATTTGCTGCGTAGGGCACAGAAGGTCACGGATGCGGCGTTTGCCCACATGTGCGAGGTGATTCGCCCAGGCCTCTCCGAGCTGCAGATTCGGGCGGAGCTGGAGTCATACATGCTCTCGCACGGTGCGGACGGCTTGGCATTCGACTCAATCGTCGCCTCGGGACCGAACGGGGCAAACCCGCACGCCCGTCCGAGCGAGCGGCTCGTCGAGAAGGGCGACCTCCTCGTTATGGACTTTGGCGCATCACTCATGGACTATCAGTCCGACATGACGCGCACGATTTGCATCGGGAAGCCGAGTGAGCGACAGCAGGCGGCATATGATGCCGTGAGGCGCGCCAACGAGGAGTGCGCGCGTGCCGCACGTCCTGGCATGCTTGGCCGCGAGTTGCATGAACTCGCGGCACGCATACTCGAGGAAGAAGGTTATGGCGCATACTTCACGCATGGGCTTGGGCATGGCGTGGGCATAGACATTCACGAGCTGCCCGTAGCGGGCAAGCGCGGTGAACTTCCTCTCGACGAAGGTTCGGTCTTCACCATTGAGCCCGGGGTATATCTGCCGGGTGAGTTTGGCATACGTCTCGAGGACTGTGGCGTGATGGGAAGTGACGGATACCTACCGTTCACCGAATCGCCTCATGAACTCATTATCTTATCCGCATAAGTGGTAGACAAGCGTTTCGCAAAGAGGTAAACGCCACCAGCTGAGAACAATCTCATATGTTTTGACGTGCGGCATTCGCTTTTGGGAATCCAAAGTGAATGCCGTCGTTTGCTAACTAATCGCAAGAGAATTATCAGCAACTTAAGATGTTTATGTCGCTCTCACGGTCTGCTTAGGGACCAATTGCAGCGATTTGCAGAATTTGCTGTTTACATTCACTTGCATGGAGGCTAGAATGCCGAAATGTGAAGGGCCTATGGAGGTCCATGGGACGAAGAGTGATCGCCTTCGTTCTAGGCATTCGGAAGGGAAGAGAAGGAGGTTGTGTATGGTCAGTATTATCCTTGCGAGTCACGGAGGCTTCGCCGCCGGAATCAAGGAGTCGGGACAGATGATCTTCGGTCCGCAAGAGGCCGTCGAGGCATGTGTCCTCACGCCCGAGATGGGTCCCGATGACTTTCGTGCCAAGCTGCTGGCCGCCATCGACACGTTCGAGAACAAGGACGAGATCTTGTTCCTTGCGGACCTGTGGGGTGGTACACCGTTCAACCAGATCAGCAGGTTGATCGAGGAGCACGATGGTGACGGCTGGGTCGTGGTTACTGGTATGAGCCTGCCCATGATCCTTGCTGCCTACGGCGAGCGCTTCGGCTCGGAGAAGGCCGCAGACATCGCCAAGGCCATCTATCCTGAAGCCAAGTCTGGCGTGAGGATCAAGCCTGAGGATCTGCAGCCCGCAGATGCTGCCGCTGCTCCCGCAGCAGCCGCACCCGCGAACATTCCGACGGGTGCAATCCCGCCTGGAACCGTGCTCGGAGACGGACACATCGACATCGCGTTCGTGCGTATCGACACCCGTCTGCTCCACGGTCAGGTTGCGACGACCGTCACCAAGATGGTCCAGCCCGACCGCATCATCGTATGCTCGGATGACGTTGCGCACGACGATCTGCGCAAGTCCATGATCGAGCAGGCCGCACCTCCTGGAGTCAAGGCGCACGTTGTCCCCATCTCGAAGATCATCGAGGTCTCCAAGGACGTTCGCTTCGGCGATACGCGCGCAATGCTCCTCTTCGAGACGCCGCAGGATCTCGAGCGTGCGCTCGATGGCGGCGTAGACATCAAGGAAGTCAACCTTGGTTCCATGGCTCACTCCGTGGGCAAGGTTGTTGTCACCAACGCCGTGGCAATGGATGCCGAGGACGTGGCATGCCTCGAAAGGATTGCCGCGAAGGGCGTCAAGTTCGACGTTCGCAAGGTTCCCGCGGACAACCCCGAGCCGTTTGACGCAGTCATCAAGAAGGCAAAGGCCGAGCTGGCCGCTCAGAAGTAGGAGGTGCTTGCATGAATCCCATATCAATCCTATTGGTCATCTTGGTGGCCTTCCTTGCAGGTATGGAAGGCATCCTCGATGAGTTCCAGTTCCATCAGCCGCTGGTGGCATGCACGCTCATCGGCTTGGTTACTGGTCACCCTGCCGAGGGCATCATGCTCGGTGGCTCGCTGCAGATGATTGCTCTTGGCTGGGCAAACGTCGGCGCAGCCGTCGCTCCTGACGCGGCACTCGCCTCCGTCGCATCCGCCATCATCATGGTGCTCGGCCTCTCCGGTGGCAACACCGACGCTCAGACCGCCATCAGCACCTCCATCGCACTCGCCGTGCCCCTTTCGGTCGCCGGCCTGTTCCTGACGATGCTTTGCCGCACCATCGCAATTCCTATCGTCCACTTCATGGACGCTGCTGCTGAGGACGCCAACTTCCGTGGCGTTGAGATTTGGCAGCTTCTGGCCATCGGCCTGCAGGGCGTGCGTATTGCCGTTCCCGCGGCTCTCCTGTGCTTCATCCCCGCAGATGCCGTAACCGCCATGCTGCAGGCAATGCCTGACTGGCTGGCCGGCGGCATGGCCGTCGGTGGCGGCATGGTTGCTGCCGTCGGTTACGCAATGGTCATCAACATGATGGCTACCGCAGAGGTTTGGCCGTTCTTCGTGCTCGGCTTCGTGCTCGCAGCCCTTGGCGACCTCACCCTCATCGCGCTCGGCGCCATCGGCGTCGCGCTCGCCCTCATCTACATCGGCCTCAAGGATCTTGCTAAGCAGGGCGGCGGCGCTGGCGGCGGCTCGGGCGACCCCTTGGGCGACATCCTGAACGACTACTAAGCCGATTAACGAGAAAGGAGAGTGAATATCAATGGCAGAAGTGAAGCTTAGTCAGAGCGACCGCATGTCGGTTTGCTGGCGTCACCAGTTCCTTCAGGGCTCCTGGAACTACGAGCGTATGCAGAACGGTGGTTGGTGCTACGCAATGATTCCCGCCATCAAGAAGCTGTACTCCACCAAGGAGGATCAGGCGGCGGCACTCAAGCGCCATCTCGAGTTCTACAACACGCACCCCTACGTCTCCGCTCCCATCATTGGCGTCGTTCTGGCGCTCGAGGAAGAGCGCGCGAATGGTGCTCCGGTTGAGGACACGGCCATTCAGGGCGTCAAGGTTGGTATGATGGGCCCGCTCGCCGGCGTCGGCGACCCCGTCTTCTGGTTCACGGTGCGCCCGATTCTCGGCGCACTGGGTGCCTCCATGGCTTTGGGTGGATCCATCCTCGGCCCCATCCTGTTCTTCGTGCTCTGGAACGTCATCCGCATGGCCTTCCTGTGGTACACGCAGGAGTTCGGCTACAGCGTGGGCGCCTCCATCGCCAAGGACCTCTCGGGCGGTCTGCTCGGCAAGATTACCGAGATTGCATCCATCCTCGGTATGTTCATCATCGGCGCACTGGTTCAGCGCTGGGTTTCGATCACCTTCACCCCGGTTGTCTCGGTCGTGACGCAGGCTGAGGGTGCCTACATCGACTGGGCCAATCTCCCGGCTGGCGCTGAGGGCATCAAGTCTGCACTCGAGCAGTACTCCGCACTTGGACCTGCGGGCCTCAACGTCGATAAGGTCACCACGCTTCAGGGCAACCTGGACCAGCTCATCCCGGGCCTCGCGGCAGTCGCGCTGACGCTACTCTGCTGCAAGCTCCTCAAGAAGGGCATTTCGCCGATTGCCATCATCCTCGCGCTCTTTGCCGTGGGTATCATTGGCCGTCTGGCCGGCTTCATGTAAGATGTTGCTTCGGGTGCGCTGCGTGAGCTAACCAGCGCAAAGCAACGAATCTTAGGCCGCACCCACCCGGAAGGGGAGGGTGCGGTTCTTTGTGTTTGCAAGAGGAGGCAGTATGGCGCAGTCGCAAAACAGTTCCGTAGACCTCACCATAAAGGCGACGTCGTTCTCCGGCATTGCCAGCTATGGTGACGTTATGGTGGGCAACAAGGCGTTTGAGTACTATAACGAGCGCAACGTCGAGGATTACATACAGATTCCCTGGGAAGAGATCGACTACATCTCTGCCGAAGTCGTGGGCAAGAAGATCACACGCTTTGCCATATTCATCAAGCAAGGAGGTCACTTTGCCTTCTCGACGCGCGACAACAAGAAGACGCTGCGCGCGGTGCGCGAGTATGTGCCCGAGGATCGACTGCTGCGCTCGAAGTCGTTCTTGGACGTGGTGAAGGCAGGTACCGTTGCCGTGGGCCGGAACGTAGTGGGCGTCTTCAAGAAGAAGGACAACGGTTCATAGCGTTTGTAGCTACAACGTCCGTCGTGCAGCCCCCTTCCGCGCCTGCGTGGCAGTGAGGGGGCTTGCTTGTGTATATGAGATGGATTCGCGCGGCGAAGCAATTTGTCCTATAATGCCATTCCGTACGTGTAGCGGTCCCGGGCGGGACCATAGAGAAAGCGAGCACATATGGCCACTCTGGGCATCACCGACCTCCGCGCTGGACTGGGCGTTAACATCAAAGGCAACGACTGCGTAATCCTCGAGGCCCAGCACGTCAAGCCGGGCAAGGGAAACACGTATGTTCGCACGAAGTATCGCAATATCCGCACCGGTCGCGTGAACGAGGAGAACTTCCAGCAGTCTGCCAAGTTCGAGAGCGTCAACATGCGTACGCGCGAGATGCAGTACCTCTATAACGACGGCGACATTTACTACTTCATGGACATGGAGACGTACGAGCAGATTGAGGTTGGCTCCGATCTCATCGGCGAGAATGCCAAGTGGTTCAAGGAGAACGACACCTGCTTGCTCAATTATGCGAACGACGTGCTGTATGCCGTGCAGCCGCCCATGTTCATCGAGGTCGAAATCACCGAGACCGATCCGGGCTTCAAGGGCGATACCGTGCAGGGTGGCAGCAAGCCCGCCATCGTGGAGACCGGCGCATCCGTACAGGTGCCCATGTACCTCAATGTGGGCGAGCGTATCAAGATCGACACGCGCACGGGCAAGTTCGTATCGCGCGTGTAGTTAGTACGAAAGGATCGTACATGAGCAGTGAACTCGTTATCTCTGGAATCGGGGTCTCGCAAGCGGTGGTCTCAACCATCGTCTCGCAGGCGGTTGAGCGTGTTGAGGGCGTTGCCTCGGTTGGCGAGAATGCCATTGCATCGAGCTTGATTTCGGTCTTCACTTCGCAACCTGCGGCCGGTGAGCCACCGGTTGAATCGGAGGTCATAGACGACAAGCTCCATGTCTCTGTACGTCTCTCCGTGTTCTATGGATACCCCTTTACCAAGCTTGCCGAAGACGTGCGCAGCGCTGTTGCCAGCGCGGTGAAGGGCCAGATGGGCGTGGAGATTGGTGCAGTGGACGTGTGCATCGACAATCTCGTTTTTCCCAAGGAGTAAGGTACGTTGGCAAGAAATAAGTTTCATGGACGGACTCTCGCGCGGAGCCAGGCGTTGCAGCTTCTCTTTCAAGCCGAGGCGACTGGCCGAAGCGTGGAGTCCGTACTTGCGGCGGATGAGTATGCGCTGAGTGATGAGGCTCCGCTCGATGACTTCGCGCGAAGCCTTGCGCTCGGTGCGGATGGCATGCGTTCGCAACTGGATGACCTTATCGAGCGCTCTTCAACCAATTGGTCGCTGGATCGGATGCCTTCAGTGGATAGAAACCTTCTGCGGTTGGCAATCTACGAAATGCTCGAGGTCGATGAGGTGGCGACGGCCGTCACAATCGATGAGTCGGTGGAGCTTGCGAAGGCGTATGGAACCGACGAGTCGTCAAGATTTGTGAACGGCTTGCTCGGTCGTGTGGCCCACGAGTTGGACGAGGCATAGCGTGGCACGGCGTAATCGCGTCGATACATCAACCTACAAGACTTTTGGTGACATCTCGGCGAGACTCGACGAGATTGTGACGGAGGTTCGCAGAAGGGACATTCCGCTTGAGAGTTCTCTTGACCTGTTTGAGGAAGCAATCGCCCTTGGACAGAAGGCTGTTGACTTCGTCGACACCGATGCGGTGACGGGTGAGGAGGCGTTGCGCGCAGAGCAGGAATCCGTGCGCTCCGCCGAGGATGAGGCCGCGAAGGGCGGGGCATAAGTGCCTCGCCATCGTCTGGATCAAGAGCTGGTTGACCAAGGCTTCTTCTCGTCGCGTGACGATGCCATGCGTGCCGTGCTCGCAGGTGAGGTCTCGACAAAAGACCGGCGGCTGGAACGTGCCGGTGAGCAGGTGAAACCTGGCGTTGAGCTGCATGTCCGAGGTCGCAGTCCCTTCGTAAGCAGGGGAGGCCTTAAGCTTCGTGGCGGCCTTGAGCACTTTGGCGTTGATCCGAAGGGCCTTTCGTGCTTGGACGTGGGGTGTTCGACGGGGGGCTTTACCGACTGCCTGTTGCGCGCCGGCGCTGCTTCCGTTATCGCCGTGGACGTAGGATATGCACAGTTCGACTGGTCCTTGCGGCAGGATTCGCGCGTCACGTTGTATGAGCGTACCAACATGGTGGACCTGCCGGAGATGCTCGGTGCTTCGTTCATCGAGCTCGCGGTCTGCGACGTCTCCTTTACCTCGGTACTCACCGTTGCTCCCTCAGTGAGGCGGCTTCTTGTAGAGGGCGGTACGTTCTTGACGCTGGTGAAGCCGCAATTCGAGGTAGAGCGTACCGAGGTGGGCGCGGGCGGCATTGTGCGTGACGAAGGTGCTCGGTACAGGGCGCTTGAACGTGTGATGGCGGGTCTTGGGGAGATGGGTTTCGAGGTGCTCGGGACGTGTGATTCCCCCATTCGCGGCCATAAGGGAAACCAAGAATACCTTCTTCTTGCAGTGGCTCGTTAGGCGAGGTACTGCTGTTGCTCGTAGAGGCTAGAGGCGTCTCGGAGGCTCTTGCGACGTGACTGTGGGAAGCGGCCTTTTGCTACACTGATGCGCGTGTGTTGTCGTGCAGATGGGGGGCATGACGTGACGAGGGTTCTGATAGTTCCGAACTATTCGCGGGCGGATGCCGTCGAAGACGCTCATAAGCTCGAGGGCTTCTTGTGCGAGAAGAGCGTGGACGTGTCGCTTGCGCCTGATCGTGCCGCACGAGTGGATGACGTGTCTGCGTTCGACCTCGTTGTCTCCCTGGGTGGCGACGGAACGCTGCTGCGCGCCGCCCGCATCGTAACGGGAGCGGACGTGCCGCTACTTGGCGTGTCGTATGGTCATCTGGGGTTTCTCACCTGTGCCGAGCCCAAGGATCTGCTTACCGTGGTTGAGGATGCCCTCGAGGGCCGCCTACATGAGTCGCATCGCTCAACACTAGACGTAAATGCCGAGTTCATCGATGCGGATGGTGTAGCGTTCTGTGCCCACAAGGTGGCACTCAACGACCTGGCATTGGGTCACGGCATACGTGGCGACATGATTTCCTTCGAAGTGAGCGTCTCGGGGAACCACATCGACAAGCTCCGCGGTGACGGATTTGTGGTCTCCACGGCTACGGGGTCGACGGGCTATGCGCTCTCTGCTGGCGGTCCCATCGTGACGCCGGAGTTCGAGGGCATGGTTTGCGTTCCGGTGGCACCGCACACCATCATGGCACGGGCGTTCCTCACGGGGCGCGATGACGAGGTGCGCATCGAGGTAGATCCCGAACGCCCCGCAGAGACGTGCGTCTTCGCCGACGGACAGCCCCTTGGAGCGGGCTGTCGGCTCACGCGCGTAAGCTGCCGGCGTGGCAAGCATGACCTTATTCTGCTCAACAAGAGCCGCGAGAGCTTCTATGATTCGGTCTCGCGCGTCTTCTACGGGAAGGTAGCCGAGCGATGATCGACGAGCTACATGTTCAGAACATCGCACTCATCAAGGAGGCGAGGATTAAGCCGGCGTCGGGTCTGACGGTACTCACCGGAGAGACCGGGGCAGGCAAGAGTGCCTTGCTCTCGTCCATCAAGCTCCTGATGGGCGAGCGGGCCGATGCCGGTGCCGTGCGCGAGGGCTCTGACTTCCTCCTCGTCGAAGGGCGCCTGTTCCTTCGTGGGGAAGATCCGGACGGCGTGATCGTGCAAAGGCGCGTCGGATCCGATGGCAGGGGTCGCGTCTCCATTGACGGTCACATGGCGCCCGTGCGCGAGCTAGCAAGTGGGGTGGGGGCGAGCATCGACATCTGTGGCCAGCACGAGCATCAGCGACTGCTGCAACAAGGCAGCCATACGGAGCTGCTTGATTCCTGGGCAGGCGAGAAGGTCGCTCAGGCGCGCGAGGAGTATGCAGATGCGCTTGCCCGGACGCGTGCCGCTGCAAAGGAGTTGCAGCGGGTGCGGCAGGTGGCACAGAACGCGGCTGAGCGTGTGGATGCTGCGCAGTTTATGCTGCGTCGCATCGACGAGGTTAAGCCGCGATTGGGCGAGCTGGAGGAGCTGGAAGAGAAGCTCCCACGTGCGCAGCATGCCGAAGCGCTCACACGTGCTTCGGAAGGAGCGCGCAAGATGCTTGCAGGTGAGGGGGGCGCACTCGACCTGATGCAAGATGCCTTGGGAGAGCTTCGTGCGGCCCAGCGCTATGACGCTTCGCTCGAGAAGCTCGTCTCGTCACTGGAGAGTGCGCTGATAGACACCGAGGACGTGGCGGGCGAGTTGCGCGACTACCGCGACGAGGTGGACTTTGACCCGGGCCTCTTTGACGAGATGCAGACGCGCATGGCGCAGCTGCAGGGATTGTTGCGGTCGTATGGTCCAGACATGGAGGACGTGTTAAAGCGTCGGGCTGACGCCGAGGAGCTCGTCTTGGCGGCAAGCTCCGGCGACGAGCTGGAGCGTCGTGCCAAGCACGCGCTGAGCTTGGCGCAGAAGGAGCTGCTCGCGTGTGCAGACCGCTTGGACGCGGTACGGGAGTCGCTGGCACCACAGCTTGCGCAGGCGATCACCGAGCAGATGGGAAGGTTGGAGATGGGCTCTGCCTCCTTGGAGTTCTCGATGGAGCGTCTGCCGCCCAAACAATGGACGGCGGTGGGGCCGAGTCGCATCGAGCTGCTGTATCGTCCCGCGGCGGGTTTGAGCGCGCGTCCCTTGCGTCGCATCGCCTCTGGTGGCGAGGTGAGTCGCGTGATGCTCGCCTGCAAGGTGGTACTTGGCGAGGCGGACTCCACAGAGACCCTCGTCTTCGATGAGGTCGATGCCGGAGTGGGAGGTGCCACCGCAGTCGCCTTGGCAGATGTACTCGCGCAACTCGCGCTCACGCATCAGGTGATCGTGGTAACGCACTTGGCTCAAGTGGCGGTCCGCGGGACCCGGCACTTCTTGGTGCGCAAGGATGAGGGTGACGGTGATGGGACGCCGTGCACCACGCTGGACGAGATTACGGGTGAGGCGCGCGTGGCCGAAATAGCGCGCATGCTGTCCGGCGACACAGGCGAGGCTTCGCTCGCCCATGCACGCGACCTGTTGGGTGCCAGCGAGTAGATAACGGGCAGGCAGCTGCCGATGGGTGCGCTTCCCTTGGTAGCGCGACCTTGCACGTGTCCCATCCGGGAGGAACTCAGCATCGCACACCGAGCGCTTTGCCCATAACGCATGGCGCGTGGATACCATGGAACTGACTCACGGAAGACAGACCACGAGGGGGTATCCGCATGCCGAAGGACAAACGCTATACCGTCGAAGGGTTTTGGGACTGCCCGTATTGCGGGAGCGAGGGGATACGAGGGCGATCGAAGTTCTGTCCCAACTGCGGCCATGGGCGCGACGAGTCGGTGCGCTTCTACACCAAGGAGATTGGTGAGGAGCATGCCATCAGCGATGAAGAATTCGCCCGTGAGCGTGAGGAGGCCAGCAAGAACTCCCGCAGCAGTAGTTCCGTTCATACGGAGGCAAGCGAGGTGGACCAGGGATCGCCTTCGCTTTTCTCGCGCAAGGAAGGAGAGGGAAGGGGTGATGCGCGCGACGGTGCCGACGCCTCCGACTGGCTGTGCGACTTCTGCGGGACGTACAATCCCGTAACCGCAGAGGTGTGCACGGGGTGTGGAGCGGCTCGCGAATCGACGGATGGCAAGACGTACCAGCAGGTTCAAGGAACCGTCGCGAGGACGTATGACTCCTCAGGCAACCTCGTCAAAGAGCGGGACCTCAGCAAACCTAAGCCTACGGTGCAATCGACACCAAGCGCAAAGCCCGCTGGCTGCCTGCCCGTGGTGGGCGTGCTCCTGCTGGTGGTCGTAGCGCTCTCAGCACTTGCCTTCTGCGTCTTCTCGCCCAAGCCGCGTGATATGGTGGTTGCGGGCTTCGATTGGGAGCGCACGATAGAGGTCGAGGAACTCACCACGGTGAGCGAGTCGGACTGGAAGCTGCCGGACGGTGCGCGCAAGACGAAGACTGCAGAAGAGGTGCGTGACTATCGTCAGGTGCTCGATCACTACCAGAACGTGCCCTATGAGGTCTCGGAAGAGGTACTCGATCACTACGAAACGTACAGTACGACGGTGGACAACGGTGACGGTACCTTTGACGTCGAGGAACACCAAGAGCCGGTATACCGGACAGAAACCCATACCGAGTATCGAAGAGAGCCTATATATCGAAAGGAACCCATTTACGACACCAAGTATTATTACGACATTGAACGCTGGGTGCACAAGCGCGATGTCGTGACGAAGGGCGATGATCATAATCCTGAGTGGGGCGAGACCGAACTCAGTCCTGCGACGGGCGAACATGGGACAGGAGAGGAACGTGAGGGCAATCGCTCCGGTACCTATGGCGTCACGGACGACAAGGGGAATCACTACACCGTCGACGAGAGTCTGTGGGAGTCGCTCGAGGAAGGACAGTCCATCCGGGTGATGGTTGACTCTGAGGGACACATAACGCTGGATGAGTAGGCCCCATCCAATGGATGAGTGAACCCCGCTTAAAGATACTGCCCGTAGGGGGTTGCCCCCTGCGGGCATCATACTCTGCTGAATACGTTGGTCGTTTGATGTAATTGGGTTGTGTTGTGGCTTACGTGATAGAATCACTACGATATTTCCGGCCGATTGCGGTCTGGAGGCATGTCGCAACTCAAACGCATCACTCCTATTCGGCTTTCTAGAAAGACAGAGGTTTGCCATGAGCATTGCAAGCGGCCTTCCCAGTGACTTCTCTCCCAGTAAGTACGATGCCATCGTCGTTGGTGCTGGCTATGCCGGAGCGGTGTGCGCACGCATGCTCGCCGAGGGTAGCAGCTATCGCGTGGCCGTTCTCGAGAGGCGCGATCACATCGCGGGCAATGCCTATGACTACGAGGACGAGGCGGGTATTCTCATCCACAAGTATGGCCCCCACATCTACCATACGACCGATGAGCGCGTGCACCAGTTCCTCTCGAGGTTCACGGACTTCACCGATTATCAGCACAAGGTGCTGGCAAACATCCACGGGACGTTGATGCCCGTGCCCTTTAATCACCAGTCGCTCAAGCTTGCCTTTGGCGAGGAGAAGGGCGAGCATCTGTATCACAAGCTCGTTCAAGCGTTTGGTGAGAATCGTCGCGTTCCCATCCTCGAGCTGCGTGGTCGCAACGATCCCGAGCTCTCCGAAGTTGCCGACTACGTTTACGAGAACGTATTCCTGTACTACACCATGAAGCAGTGGGGCAAGACGCCCGACCAAATCGATCCGGCCGTGATGGGTCGCGTACCGGTGTTTGTTGGCGACGACGATCGCTACTTCCCTCAGGTGCCACACCAGGGCATGCCCAACAAGGGATACACTGACCTCTTCGAGCAGATGCTCAACCACGACCTCATCGAGGTGTACGTGAATGTCGATGCTCGCGATTTGCTGGGGCTTGAGGGGACGACTACCGTGGTCTGTGGCGCGCCTTATGGTGGCGAGATCATCTACACTGGCGCACTAGATGAGCTCTTTGGTATGGATTTGGGTGCCTTGCCGTATCGTACGCTCGACATGCAGTTTGAGACGCTCGATCAGGATCAGTTCCAGCCGGTTGGAACGGTGAACTATACGGTGAGCGAGGACTTCACGCGCATCACGGAGTTCAAGAACATGACGGGTCAGGTCGTGCCTGGCAAGACCACCATCATGCGCGAGTACTCAAAGCCATATGAGCCCGGCAGTGGCCAGACGCCGTACTACGTTATCAACGAGCCCGACAACATCGCGCTGTATGAGCGCTATCGCAGCCGTGTGGCGAACATTCCCAACTTCCATGTGGTGGGCCGTCTGGCAGAGTACCGCTACTACGATATGGATGGCGTCGTCGCGTCGGCACTTTCCCTTGCGGACGAGATCATCAACCAAAGATAAGGCGGTTGCTGCGCTGGGGGATCCGCGTCAAGCCTTCGGCGTTTCTCCGTCATGAAGAGGAGCTAACGAGTGATGGCTGGCAAGACAATCACGTTTGGAATCCCATGCTATAACTCGGCGGCGTATATGGACCACTGCATCTCCTCCATCGTGGAAGGCAGTGGGTACGCTTCCGATGTCCAGGTTGTTGTGGTGGACGATGGGTCCGCCACAGACAACACACTCGAGAAGGCGCAGGAGTGGCAGACTCGCTATCCCGACATCGTGAAGGCCGTCCATCAGGAGAATGGTGGGCATGGGCGTGCGGTGATGACCGCCATCGAGCATGCGAAAGGCGCATACTTCAAGGTCGTCGACTCTGATGATTGGTTGGATGGGGAGGCCCTCACGACGCTGCTCGAGCTCCTGCGCTCGTTTGTCTCGTATGAGGTCGAGGTGGACCTCGTCGTCACGAACTACGTCTTTGAGCACATGGAGGACGGCAAGCAGCGCACCATCGACTACGGATTCGCCCTGCCCAAAGACAAGGTGATTGGTTGGTCGCAAATCGGGCACTTCAACATCTCGCAGTATATGATGATGCACGCCTTGTGCTATCGGACCGAAGTGCTCCGCACATGCGGCCTGGAGCTGCCCGCACACACATTCTACGTGGACAACATCTATGCCTACGTACCGCTTCCTCACTGCAAGACGCTGTACTACCTTGACGTTGACCTCTATCGCTACTTCATCGGTAGGGATGACCAATCGGTCAATCTCGACGTCCAGATTGCGCGCAAGGACCAGCAGCTGGCAGTGACGTACATAATGATTCATGCCTACCACTTGTACGATGACGTGCCCGTGAAGGAGCTGCGACGCTACATGCTTGGGCATCTCACGCTCATGCTGTCGGTTTGTTCGGTCATCTCAAAGATGTCGGATGCTCCCGATGCGCGCAAGATTCTCGATGACTTCTGGCATGATTTCCAGCGCTACGATATGCGCATGTACAATCGCGCACGGCACGGCGTCGTGGGGACCTTCATGAACTTCCGTGGGCCTGTGGGCGAGCGCGTGACCATCGGCATCTATCACGCCGCGCAGAAGCTCTTCAAGTTCAACTGAGTTGCGCCGATTCGAGTTCGCACAAGACGCGCGTCACGGGAAGGCCCACCACATTGTCGTAGTCACCATCGAGCTGTTCCACGAATGATTGAGCACCGCCTTGGATGGCATATGACCCTGCCTTATCCAACGGTTCCCCTGTGGCAACATAGGCTCGAATCTCATCGTCGGTAAGAACGCGGAACGTCACATGGGATGTTTCGACGAAGACGCGCTCCTTCACATGGTGTGATCCACCCATCAAGAGACAAACGCCGGTGGAGACGTGGTGGGTCTTTCCAGAGAGCTCATGCAGCATGCGCATCGCATCGGCGTCGTCCCTTGGCTTTCCCAGAACGTCATCGTCGAGCCATACGATGGTGTCGGCACCGAGCAGCGTCTCGCCGGGTGTGAGGGAGTCGAACGACTTAAGGCAAGCATGCGCCTTCAAGGTCGCGAGGCGTGCAACGAGGTCTATAGGCTTCTCGTCGGGCTGACGGCTCTCATCCACGTCGGCCGGGACGATCGTGAGCTCGAATCCTGCACGTTCGAGCAGCTCTTTGCGCCGTGGCGAGGCTGAGGCAAGTATCATGGGAAGTCCTCCAAACGCGGAACATCTGTGGTGTCGAGTTCTTTCGAAGGCGTCGAAATCGTATCACCGTTGCAAAAAAGGAACCGCCGAAGCGGTTCCTCCTGGTATCGCATAAGGCTATGTGCTGATGCGTTACTCGGCCTCGATGGCGGAGACGGGGCAGTTGTCGATGGCCTCCTGGACGTCGTCCTCGAAGTCGGCGGCATCGTCGATGATGACCTCGGCAACGCCGTCATCGTTGATGGCAAACACGTCAGCGGCGGTGGACTCGCACAGACCGCACCCGATGCAATCCTCGTTGACCGTAACCTTCATGTTGGTTCCTCTCACTCATGCAGGACGTGGGGTCCTGCCCGTTGTAGCACCCAAATCCCCATTGGGTGCCCCCACCGCGGGCTTCTGACCCGCATTGGTATACTTTGTACACCCTCATGCGCTTTTGTGCTACCCCCCAATTGGAAAAATGTCGTGTTTTCGCGAAGAGTGGTCGGGGCGTCGTACATCTTGGCAGGTAGAGGCAGGTTTTGCACTATCGCACAAACCCCTTGGGCGAACGCGCGCATGGTTTGAATCGGATGACATGGAAGGAGAGTGGCCTCTGGCTCATGCTATACATGCGTTCCAAACTCATGTATCGCGGCGAAGGGAGACAAAAATGGATGAGGATCGTCAGGAAGTATTTGATGCGCTGTGCGAGCGCGCAAGCCAGCTCTTTGGCAAGGATCCTTCCGAGTTCACGCTCGACACCAAGTTCGAGGACCTCAACATCAAGTCCGTGCAGGTGAGCCAGATTACGACCTACCTCGAGGACGAGCTTGACGTGGAGGTTCCCTACATGAAGTTCCGTCGTTGCGCGACCTTCGGCGAGGCCGTGGACTTCGTTGCCGACCTTCTCGACGAGTAGGGGGTTCGTTATGGCATTCCTTGAGCCCCGCATCCCCGAGGACTGGGTTCCCGTCACCGACAAGAAGCTCTCCGACCTCATCCAGATGAGCGGTGAGGTGGCGAGTTTCAACGAGGGTGAGTGCCCCGTCTACTGGGATCCCGATACGGAGGGCTACATCTTCCTACATCGTGAGGAGTTCGGTGGTGTCGAGATGATGGCGGCCTATCGTGTGGCGCGCCAGCCCAACGACAATCAGGCGGACGTTGACCTCTCGGCCTCCGACGACCCCATGGCACGCATGGGACAGGGCTTCTGCCCGCCGTTCAACCCGCACACCTACGAGGTCGTGCCGGGCATCGTGTGCATGCAGGACCAAGAGGTCATCATGCGCGATGGCACCAAGATCTATGCAGACATCTACCGTCCCGCAGGCGATGACGTCAAGTGCCCCACCATCGTGAGTTGGTCGTGGTTCGGCAAGCGTCCGGGTGATGGCATGAGTGAGTGGCAGATCATGGGCGTGCCGCCCCAAACCGTCTCGAAGTGCGCCAAGTTCGAGAGTCCCGACCCTCTGTATTGGTGCCATTACGGCTACGCCGTGGCAAACGTCGACGTGCGTGGTGCGGGCCACTCTGAGGGCAGCGTGCACATGTTCACGCATCAGGACCGCGAGGATGGTTACGACTTCGTTGAGTGGGTCGCTCAGCAGCCGTGGTCAAATGGCAAGATTGGCATGGCTGGCAACTCCGGCGTTGCCATGCATCAGTGGGGGATTGCCTCCACGCAGCCGCCCCATCTGGCCTGCATCGCGCCTTGGGAGTCCACCACCGACCTGTATCGCGAGAGCTTCTTTGAAGGCGGCGTGCCTGCGCTCTCGTTCAACAAGTTCATTGCCGCGCAGGTTACCGGTCCTAACGGCGTGGATGACCAGGTCGCCATGGCCAAGATGTATCCCGACATGAACCCCTATTGGGAGGACAAGCGCCCCAACTTCCGCAACGTCAAGTGCCCTGTGTACCAGACGGCTGGTTGGAGTCACTTCCACCTGCCGGGCTCCATCAACGCCTACAACCGTTGCCGCTCGCACAACAAGTGGCTGCGCGCTCATCGCGACTTCGAATGGCCCGACACCTACGATCCTCAGAACCTCGAGGAGCTGCGCCGCTACTACGACCGCTACCTCAAGGACATCCACAACGGTTGGGAGATGACCCCACGCGTCCGTCTGGACATCATGGACGGATACGACGTGGACTATCAGGAGCGTCGTCCCGAGAAGGCGTGGCCCATCAAGCGCACCGAGTATCGCAAGCTCTACCTCGATGCTTCCCAGACGCTTGAGTCCGTCGAGACCGATCACGTGCAGACCTTCGTGGCTGGGCCCGAGCCCGCACAGAACGAGGCCGTTGCCAAGTACAACCCGGTTGACGAAGAAGTTCGCTTCGAGTGGGTGCTCCCTGAGGATACCGAGATTACCGGCCACATGACGCTGCACCTCTTCCTCTCGTGCGAGGGCTGGGACGACATGGACCTCTTCATCAACATCCAGAAGGCCACGGCCGACGGTGAGTGGGTGCCTTGGCTCACCCTCGACGAGCCGCATCCCGGCGCGTGGGGCAAGTGCCGCGTGTCGCGTCGCGAGCTCGATCGGCGTCTCACCCGCAAGCATCGCCCGGTGCTCGCGAACACCAGCAGCAAGAAGCTTGCCGAAGGCGAGATTGCCGAGGTGGACATCGCCATCGTTCCCACCGCACGTGTGTATCACAAGGGCGAGCGCTTCCGCATCCAGATTGCGGGTCGCTACATCCGCGAGGGGTGGTTCGAGCCGCTCTCTTGGGACGAGGAGGCCAAGGGCACGCACGTCATCCACACTGGTGGTGACTGCCAGTCCTGGATCGAGATTCCCGTCATTCCTCCGCGCTATCAGGCTGGTGAGTACATCCATCGCTAGGGGATGGGTCCGATAAACTGACGCACTTCTCGTCGATTCCTTAGACCCCGTCGGTCCGTCGTGGAAGCTTCCAATTCCATGCCGGGCCGACGGGGCTTTACCTTGGTCCGGCACGTTGGAGGCTGGCAATGGTGGCGCGCTCGTCATCTTTTGTACCTTTACACGAAACCCCGCGCGTCGCACGCACCGTTCTTCATATGGGAGAACGTCGAATTGTGGCGCGTGGATTCGTAGCATAGATGATGTGAGACCACACGATGGTGTGGAGCGGTACGAACGGAGAGGAGCGCACGATGAAGGTAATGGCGGTTTGCGCTGGCCGCAAGAACGGCAATGGTGAGATTCTGGCAAAGGAGGCACTGAGCGCTGCGCAGGCGATGGGTGCTGAGGTCGAGCTCATCAATCTGTTTGACTACAACATCTTGCCCTGCACCGGATGCGAGGGCTGCACCATGCAGATGGGCGAGGTCGCCATGGACCCCACGAAGAAGTACCGTGGCTGCGTGCTCAAGAACAAGGACGATGTAGACGCGCTCATTGCCGAGATGCACACATGCAACGGCGTCATCTTTGCCGTTCCCACCTATGACCTCACGCCCAGCTCTCTGTACACGCGCTTCGCACAGCGCTTCCTCGCGTACGAGCTCTCCTTCCTGCTCGAGATTGGCGTCGTGAAGGAGAACCCGAACACGGTGGCAGGTCTCATCGCCGTGGGCGGTTCCATGCACGACTGGCAGTCGCTGGCGCTCGAGAGCCTGCAGGCCACCATGTTCACCATGTCACTCACCGTCGTTGACCGCTTCATGAGCCAGCGCGTGGGTCGTCCGGGCAACGTGTTGCTGCACCAGGACCAGCTCGACCGTGCGCATCAGATGGGCGAGAACGTCGTGAAGGCCATCCAGACGCCGGTGGAGGAGCGCACGTGGATGGGCGATCCCAACGACGGCGTGTGCCCGAACTGCCACTCCAGTCTCGTGTACCCGGGCGACGCGCACTGGGATGGCATTGAGTTCCCGTATGAGTGCGCCGTGTGTGGCTGTGGTGGCAAGCTGGGCATCAACCCCGAGACTGGCCGACCCATGCTCATGATTGACGCCGAGAATGGCCATGTGCGTGACCGTTGCATCGATAAGTCTCGTGCCGAGCATCTCAACGAGATTATCCAGACGCGCATCGACTTCTTCCAGCGTCAGGGCGAAATCAAGCCGCTGCAGCAGAAGTACCGCGACATGAAGTTCCCGACGTTCACGGTCTAGACGGTCGCTTGCCCATAACGGGAACGTGAAGACGGCTACGCAGTTGTCCCCTTGCAAGAACCGCGTCAACCGAGTGTGGCGTAAGTGATTGGCGTTGGAGTGGGTGCCGTTGGATGGCCTTGCGTTCGTGGGGATGGATTTGCAGGCTTTGACGCTTGTGCGTTTTTGGACAGCTTCGGCGTTGGTGCGGCGGTTTGTTGTCACACCAACGCCGAGGCTGTCCAGGCGTCTAACCCAAACGTCGATTCCCGTCAGAGCACGCCATGCCAACGCAAAAGCAAGCTAATCTGGCAGGCATATTGGTGTGCAACGCAGAGAATGACGGTCCCCTGTGGCAGCTGCCACAGGGGACCGTCCCCATCGGATTATGGTGTCTGGGCTACTCGTCCATCTCTTCCTCGACGCGGTCCACGAGCTCGCCGAAGGTCTTCATCGTCATGACCTCGTGAATCGTGACCTCGGCATCGAGCTCGTTCTCGATGGTGGAGGTGAGGGCGATCATCTTCATGGAACCCTTGCCCAGCTCATCAAAGGTGGTGTCGGCTGTAATCTCGCCGTCGTACTGATAAGCGACCTTCGCGAATTCAGCCAACTGCTCCAGAAGCTCCTGATTTGCCATGATGCAATTCCTTTCTCACTGTTAATCCAACGGGGATACTCCCCTATTGCTTACGCATTGACCTCGTCGAGCTCGAAGCAAAGCTCGGCAAAGTGAACCATCTCGTCCGAGCCGGGCTTGAGCGGCACCTCGCGATCGATGGGCTTTGCATGCACGCCGATGACCTCACCGTTGTGCAGACGCTCAGCGAGCTTCTTCGCGACCTTCTTCTTCCCGCAGAAGACGACAAAGGTGTACACGGGCCCCTCGTCGAGCTTCACTGCGCCGTAACCATAGGCACTGACGGCCTTGAGGTAGGGCTTGTCGTTCTGGATGCCCGGCACGACGAACGACTGCAGCGTGCCGTGACCACTGAGCTCCACCCACTCGGTCTCGTGATACCCACAGGCATTGCAGGCGATGTGGGGCGGAAACTCAATGGCACCGCACTCGGTGCACCTGCGGCCCCAGTACTTCCCCTCGGCGACGCCGTCGTAGAACTTCTTTACGATGGGTTCCATCTGATTAAGCAGAGGCATGATCTACTCCCTTTCTGCGCGACGCACGACTAGTCGACGGTACGGATGATCTGAACGCGGATGTTCTGACCGCCGCCGAAGCCACGGAACAGCGTGGTCTGGGGCAGCTTCTTCATCTGCGTGGCACCAGCTTCGCCACGCATCTGACGCACGGCCTCCACGATGTCGGCGATGCCGGAGGCGCCGTGGGCATGGCCAAAGTTGCAACGTCCGCCGTGGGTGTTGATGGGTTTGTCGCCGTCGAAGGCGAAGCGGCCGTCGATGGCATACTTCCAAGCCTCGCCACGCGGCACGTACCCGACCTCCTCGGGCACGCAGATGTCGCCAGCCATAAAGAAGTCATTGATGAAGAGCAGATCCACCTCATCCGGCGAGACGCCCGTGAGCTCATAGACCTGCTTGGTGCCACGGATGGTGCCCGTCTTCTCGTTGGCAAGGGTGGCTCCCTCGTAGGCGGCGCTACCGGTGCCGAGAATCTCGATCACCTTATGGTCGAGTCCACGCGCAATTGCCATCTCCGTAGGCATGAGCACCATGGCAGCCGCACCGTCGCACTTGGTCTCGAAGCCCGTCACGCGCAGATACTGCGTGACCTTGGGGTTGAACATCGAGGTGAGGAACGTGTCTGCATCGGGCATGCCGTTCGCTTGGGCCACTTGGTCGAAGTCCTGCTCGTAGAATCCCAACGGGTTGAGAACGGAGGCGCGACGGAGGCTCTTTGCGACGGCGTTCAGAGCTTTGTCGATATCGGCATCAGAGAGGTCATAGGTCCAGCGGTACTCATTGATCCAGTTGTCGAACGAGATGCCGAACGCCGAGTCGAGGGGGCGGCCATACGCACGGTCGTACACCATGGGAATGGAGGGGAGCATCTCCTCGAGCGGGAAGTCACGGCGCATGTGGCCCGGAGCACCTACCACGGGCAGGCTCGCCGCGAGGTCTACGGCACCAGAAAGCACGATATCGAACTCACCGGATGCGATGGCCATGGCAGCTTCTTGCATGGCAACATAGCCCGTGCAGCAGGCCTCGGAGTGATGTACCGACCCGATGCCGCGCGTGCCGAACCAGTCGGCAACCTGCATATTGGGCGTAAGCGAGTCACCAATCATGAAGGGATTGGCGGAACCATGGTAGAAGTACTGAATGTCGCGCGGCTCGAGCCCGGCATCCGCGATCGCCTCAAGAGCCGCATATCCAAAGGCCTCACCTTCGCTCATGCCCTTGGTCTCGGGATGGTCCTCGAAGTTCGTAAACGGTGTGCAGCCGACGCCCACAATGGACACGCTGCGTGCATACTTGCCTACCTTTACCATGCGCTCACTCCTTCGTCTTGTTCGACCGAACAATTGCATGGTATAGAGTCTCTCTCACCTCGGCGTCACAAACGAGGTCCGGTCGCCCCATATTGGCTGCCTTGGGACCGCGTTCTTTTGTGCCATTCGCACAGTCTTGCCTGCGAGCGCGTATGATGGACACCGGTGATCACTTGTCAGCTGCCCACAACGAAAGGACGGTCCCATGCGCGCGCCCAGCTATGCCGACTGTTTCCAAGTACTGCTTCTGCAACTTTCCGACGAAGGACGCAAAGAGGTCCTGCTCGGCGACGCCGTGGATCGTGCACGTATGGTCTGCCTTCCCTTCATCGTAGGCAAGAAGTTCCCCGACGTGTACTTCGAGTTTCCACTTGCCGGCGACCCGTTCCTCGACACCACGCTTCTTTACGAAGAACTAGAACCCGGAACGCACATCGATTCGCCCGCCGCCGGCGATGTGCAAGGACTGCTTGACTGGTTTGGCCCCGTGCGCCACGAGCATCCCAACGTGTCGTTTGGCTTCGAACTCGACACGTCCAAGCTCGAGCTTCCTAAGGCGGCATTGCACTTCCAACCACGGACCCTCACGGAGCTGGTACGTCCGTTCTGCGAGCTGGCAGGCGAACCAGAACGTGCAGACCTCTACCTCAACCTCGCGGCGCGCATGCCCGAGGGCTGGCCACTCTCCTTCTTTGGGATGTTCCGAGGGCGCCCGAACTCACCCCTGCGCGTTTGTGGTTACCTCCCCACCAACGAATGCGATGCTTGCGTTGCGGACCCAAGGCACCTCGCAGAGGTTTTTGATGCCATAGGATTCACCGCCTACGACGACGCGATGCTCATTCAGGTCAGCCAGCTCATGGGAGTCGCACCTTCAGGAGTGGACTTCCAGTTCGACGTGTATCCGGACGGACATCTCGGCGACGTCTTTGCCATCGACACCCAGTACGGCATCGAACGACCCGAAGCGGTGCGCAGCAGCTTCGCCCAAGGCCCCGCAGAGAAGGTCATGTCCCTTCTGCAACTGATGGGCGCAGCCGACGAGCGCTGGAAGCTTGCACCGGGAGCGGCGTTCGCACGCGCGATACCCGTCACGCTCGACGATGGCACGCCCAACAAGCTCGCCTTCACGCTCATGCCACAGTGGTCTAAGGCGCGTTGGCGTGCGGGAGAGTTGCAGCCCGCCAAACTGTATTATCTGGGCAAGGCAAGTTTCACGAGCATTGCATCGTAGCCCACGCACTCGCGCGCAGTCCTCCGTGCTACTATCATTAATGTACTCGAATCAACAGAGGGGAATCCATGCGCATTTCGACACTTCTCACGCGTCTGCCCGAGGGAGCAACTGAGAAACTCTTGCTCGCCGACCCCGAAGCGGACGTGTACACGATAGGCTTCCTCACCGAGAACAAGTGCCTGCGCAACGACGTGCTGTACTTCGGCGATAGCACGCTCCTGGCAACGGAAACGCTGCCCGAGTCACCCAACCTCCTGCTGTATGGCTCGAATCCAGACGATGAGACAGTCAAGCAACTCGTCGATGCCAACGTGGCCTTCTTGGTCGAGGATGCCAACCCGTTCGAGTGCTACAACGCTTTGCAGGCCTGCTTCTTGGAGAACCAAGAGCAACAATCGGTCATACGCCGCATGATGGAGGCACACTTCTCGAACGGCGGTCTGCAGTACCTCGTCGAGGAGGCCGCCATGGCATTGGGCAATCCCATCGTGGTGGTCGACACGACCTATCACTACATCGCGCACCACCTTGGCCAACTCGAAGGTTCCACGAGCACGCTCGCGCAAACCATCACTGACGAGGTGCGCCTGCAGACGCTCCCCGACCATGTCGTCACGTACATCCGCGACGAGCGCATCGATTCGACCCTCGCGGAGCAAGGTGGACCGCTCATCCACCATAACGTCATTCTCGATTGCACCACCATGACCGGCGCCGTCATGGTACACGGCGTCTGCATCGCCCACGTCATGATGATGGAGCACCAGCATCGCTTCCGCGATATTGATCGCGGATGCTTCGTGCGTCTCCTCGAGTTCGTGGGCCAAGAGATGCAGAAGAGCGAAGTGTGGGGACCCACCAGTGGTGAATTGGGATCTTACTTCCTCACGAATCTCCTCGGGAACCAACGCCCCAGTGAGGCGGTCACGTTGCGACGGCTCAGGTCGCTCAACTTCCATCCCAAGCCCGTCTTGCGCGTCATATGCCTCCATGCACCTCAGGAGGGATTACGGCAGGATCAGGTTGAGCTTATCGCTGGACAGCTTCGTCCGATGCTGCATCACGCGCTTTACACGCGCTACCACTGCCAGCTCGTCATACTCGTGAGCAGGGATGAGGACGATGACCTCATGCAGAGCTCCGGTTCACTCTTGCATGAGGTGGCCAGTCTCAACGGGCTCATGGTGGGACTCTCCAACGCCTTCACGCGCATGACCGAGACGCGCCGGGCGTATGACCAGGCTCGGCTCGCCCTGCGCATGGGAAAGCTTGCGACGCCCCTCTTTGATCAGGAGGGAGTCTATGAGTATAGCGACTACGCCTACTTCGGCCTGTTCGAGATTGCGAACCGACGCACCAACCTCTTGTCGCTGTGTCACCCCTCGCTCCTGCGCCTCCAAGCCTACGACGAGCGCCACGGAAGCGAACTCATGGAGACGCTCTATGTCTTCCTACAGGTCACCGGCACCACCAAGCGAGCGGCAGAGATACTTAACCTGCACAAGAACACGTTGCTGTATCGCATCAACCGCATCAAGGAGCTTATCGACCTCGACCTTGCGTCGGGTGAGGACCAATACATCCTGCAAACCGGATTCCGCGTTCTCGCATACTTGGGCATCTTCGCCCCCAGAACGTCCGCTAGCCGCGAAGAACTTCGCGGCTAGCTGAGTGTCGGACAATGGTTGCGGGCGGTCTTCAAGTTGGCGAGACTTTAGGGATGAGTTTCTTTATGTATTGCAAAAGATGCTAGTGTCATGCATGGTCGTGCAGAGGCGGTTATCGTAGCAACCATTGCTTTTTTGCTATGGCGGCTGTCCACGGTGACGAAGAGCCTGAGCCCGACTGCTTTCCCACAGTGGGATCGTTGTCACGAGGCATATTGGTTCTGCGAATTGCTTTCTTGTCTCCAGTCGCTGCTATGATTGTCGATATTGACAGAGAGACGAGCAAAGGAACGGTCAAGGCTATATGACTGAGGCATTCGAGCAGGCAATACGGACACGCATTAAAGCGATATCGGATACACCAGAGGCAAGACGACAAGCGCTCGCCCAACACCTTACGCCACCTGAGGTGGCAGAACTCGCTGCGAGTTTATTCAGCGATGCTGACCGGGCTCTAGATTGTCTTGACCTCGGTGGGGGGACGGGCATCCTATCCGTTGCCCTGCTCGAGCGGTATGGGGAGCAAGTCGAACGGATCGACACCGTAGAACTGGACCCAACGCTTGCCCGGGTGTACGACGAGGAGCTAAGGGAGCGAGTGGGGGGTAAGACCATCCTCGGTGATGCACTGATTGCCGGTGTGAATGGTGGAACAAGGTATGATCGCATTATCCTGAATCCGCCATACAAGAAGATGGCATCCAACGACCCGAGACAGTCGTGCTTGCCTGCCCACTCTGCGAATCTATACTCGGCGTTCATAATGCGAGGCGTAGAGCAGCTGAGGGATGGCGGGGAACTGGTGGCAATCGTCCCGAGGTCCTGGACAAATGGCGACTACTTCACCCCGTTCCGTCGTTTCGTCCTATCGCAGTGCTCGCTCGATATGCTCCACATCTACGGTTCCCGCGACGAGGTCTTCTCCGACACGAACGTGCTGCAGGAGACGATGATTGTGCGTTTCTCCAAGAGGCGGCAGGTAGGTAAGATTAGAGTCAGTGAGTCGGTCGTAAAGGGCGCCACACTCGTCGTCAGGGAGTATGAGGCGAGGGACTTGATAGTCGGGGACAAGCTCGTGGTGCGCATATCACCCGAGGAGAGCACGAGTCTCGGCGAAACCGTTGAGAGTGTGGGCCTGTGTCCCTCAACGGGCAAGGTGGTTGACTTCCGCAGCAGAGGTTACATCACGCAGGAAAAGCCAAAGGAACGTCCATCGGTGCCTCTTATATATGTAGGGAACTTCCCTAAGGGGCAACTCCAACATCCACTGTCATTCGGCAAAGGCCAGTGGTTTTGCTTGGATGACGAATGGGCAACTAAACAGGTGTGCGATCCGGGTGCCTACGTTCTCGTCAAGCGGTTTTCGGCCAAGGAGGAGCGTCGTCGGGTGGTTGCATATCCGCTTGTGGTGGACGCTCCCGTGGCGCTGGAGAACCATTCGTCGTTTCTGCACCAGGGACGACCGCGCAGAGTCGTGCCATTGAGGTCGGCAGACCTCGCATACGGGCTGTCCCTATGGCTAAACAGTACTTTTATTGACGAATGGTTCCGTGGTGTGTCCGGTTCCACCCAGGTAAATGCAGGCGACATCAAGAAGATGCCCTGTCCCTCTCTTGACGATCTTGAGAGCCTTGGGCAGAAGTGGTCCGTCGGAATGGACCAGAAGGTAATCGATGAGGTTTGTGGGGTGTTGATATGACGGAGCGGTTTGTCTCAGAGTACAACGATTTCGAGGGGTATTCGGCAAGCGACCTGCTGGAACGAACGGAAGACCTTTTCGCGGTGCTTGGTATGGATCGGGAACGTTCCAACGAACGCTCTGCGATGACTTTCCTTGCCCTTGCTGATGTGCGCCCGGGTGCGAACTGGACGACCGCAACGAACGAAATGTACACAACAAGGCAGATAATGGACTGGATACGGGACCAGATGGGTATCGACTACGCCCCTAATACGAGGGAGGCCATCAGGCGCTTCACTCTTCATCAGTTCATTGCGGGCGGGCTTGTGCAATTCAATGCGGACGACCCCAACCGTCCTGTCAACTCGCCAAAGAACAACTACCGGATTGTGCCTCCGCTCCTGCCGGTAATACGAGGAATAGACACTCCCGAATACCCAAACTTGCTTGACACGTTCTTGTCCGGCATCAAGGCTTGGAACCAGCAGGTAGCCGAGGAGAGGAAGATGAACAGGGTGCCAGTTCGGATGCCGGACGGAACTGACATGACGCTCTCGGCGGGTGGCCAGAATGTGCTCATCAAGAAGATGGTCGAGGAGTTCTGCCCAAGGTACGTGCCGGGTGGAGTGGTTCTTTACATAGATGATACTGACAAGGCACTCGGCGGTGTCGTGGACGATGTCTTGCAGCTGCTCGGAATTGAGATACCCGAGCACGGCAAAGCGCCCGACCTCATCGTATGGGACAAGCAAAACAACTGGGTCTTCATGATGGAGGCTTGTTCCACCCACGGGCCCGTTGATGTGATGCGCAAGCAAGAGCTGAGGACGCTATTCGATGGCATCAAGGCTCCGATGGTGTTCGTGTCCTGCTTCCCCGACCGCACTGTCATGAGGAGATACTTCGCAGATTTGGCTTGGGAAACTGAGGCATGGTGTGCCGATGCGCCAGACCATATGGTTCACCTCGATGGAGCGAAGTTCCTCGGCCCATATGAGGAATGAGCAAATGTTTTCGTGCGTACATAGCAACGCACCTCGAAAGGTGTGACAAATCCGGGGTGAAGGTCATGGGTGGGCAGATCTTGCAGGGCATAGACCTGTCCGGAGTCCGAAACAGTTAGTGTGAGCCATGTGCGTGGCTGGTGAAGCCCGTAAAGCAGCGTAAGATGATGTAAGGCGCAGAGCGCGGCTTCTGGCTCGACGAGGAAGTACGGGTGTGCGGACGAGGAGCCTCTTTACCTCGCAGCGTGCACTTGCAAGTTTGGGGGCTTACACGCTTGGTGCGGAACGCTACAATTAGTTTGTTAACCGCCGAGAGGAGCATGTATGGGAATGACGATCGCCACGACAACGAACGACGCTATTGTGACCATCGCGCTTGATGGATGGCTTGATACTACTGGGGCGCCGCAACTTGCCGAAGCACTCAACAACCTCGATGAGTCGTGCACCGAGCTTGTTCTCGACTTTGAGAACCTCGAGTATATTTCTTCGGCTGGCTTGCGCCAGATCGTATCTGCGCACAAGAAGATGAAGGGCAATGTAGTGGTGCGAAACGTCAAGCCAGAGGTAATGCAGGTCTTCCACATGGCGGGATTCGATAAGCGTCTCAACATCTCATAGCATGGCAAGGGACAAAGCGCACCATTCGATTCTCACTGGCTTTGCCATTGGAACGATGCTTGCCTTCGTTGTGGCGGGCACATTGTCTGTGCTGTTCGCGTATGTACGCAGCGTCATGTCATTCAATGAATACTGGTCAATGACAACCGGCCAGATAGGGGTGTTGTTGGATGATCTGCTTCAGGCTGGCTCATACGACGAGCTCTTCTCGTCTGCAGACAGTGCAACCTACAAGAAACTTCGACAGGCTCTGAAGGACTGTGTGATCTATTACGACGTTGACTGCGGTTACCTATACACCATTAACCCGGAACGAACTCAGCGTACGTTCCTGCTCTCCGCTTCCGGCGACGAGCACGAAGACGCGTTGCTCCGCAGTGAGCGGAGCTTAGGCGCCGTCTCTACGGCCCCCATCAATGCAGCTGAGCTGCGGGCACTCAATGGGGAAGAATCCAACTGGCCCGATGTGTCCGACAACGAATTTGGTAGACACTTTTGTTGGTATCGGCGAATTGAGCTGCCCGACAACAAAGGTCACGCGATTATCGGCATCGATCAGGACATGTCGGTGTACTACGACTTCATCGATAGGGATATTTGGCATTTTGCCACGCTGATGTTTCTGCTCTTGGTTTGCATAGCCGCAGCAGAGATAATTCTGCTGAAACGTAACGTGGTAACGCCAATCCAAGAAGTGACGTCGCACATGCGAGCCTTTGCGGTGGACGGCTTTGCCAAAGACAGACTGCAGATCAAAAGAAGAGATGAAATCGGCGAAATCGCACTTACGTTCAACCAGATGACGATGGACATTGAGCAAAGCGTGCGAAAAATCGAAGAGATGACTGAAGAGCGCGTTGCCACGTTGACGGAGCTGCAGGTTGCCAAAAGAATCCAACAAGGACAGGTGCCGGCTTCAAAGTCTGTTGCAGGTGCGGGATACGAGGTATACGCATCGGCTCGTACCGCCCGCATCGTGGGAGGAGACTTCTACGACGTGATGGAGCTTGATGACGGACGGGTCGCACTCGTCAACGCTGACGTCTCGGGCAAAGGGATAAGCGCGGCATTGTTTATGTCTATGTTCATGACGCTGCTGCGTGAGAAGCTGGAGAAGAAGAAGGACCCTGCGCAAGCACTCAATGAGGCTAACGACGTTGTTGTCAACAACAATCCAGAGAACATGTTCGCGACGGTCATTGCTGCTATATTCGATCCCGTAACCGGCATACTCACTTTTGCGAATGCCGGGCATATGCCGCCCCTTGTGGTGGGAAGTGGTTTTTTGCAACCCGATCCCGGCATTGCGCTTGGTCTCTTTGAGGATGCGGGAATCGTGAACGAGACCCTGGTACTCAACCCCGGTGACGGTATCGTCTTCTATACCGACGGCACCACTGAGACAAACAACCCGCAGCATCAGTTCTTTGGGGAGGAGCGTCTTCTCCAGGCGGTTGAAGACGTCCATGGTGCACAGGATGCAGTCGAGACAATCGTGAGGGCGGTGGATGCCTTTACTGGTGAGGCTGAGCAGTTTGACGACCTGACGTTGGTGTCGCTCTTTGCGTTGGAACGCGATGTGTGCGTATGGAAGGCGACGGTTGAACCACAGCTCGCGGCCCTTGCAGAGGTGCGCCAGCACCTGGAGGAGTTCTGTGATGGCGATAACGGTCTCTTCAAGCGTGTGATGCTCGCCTGTGACGAGGGGTTTACCAACGTAACGAGCTATTCTGGTGCCACCTTTGTCGAGTTTGAGATCACGCGCATAGACGGACAGCTCGTTGTGTGCATGACAGATGACGGCATGCCCTTCGACCCGCTCACCTACGAGAGCGCCGACCTCGAGTTTGAGGATTTGGAGTTTGGCGGGATGGGAATCTCGTTCATAAAGCAGTCGTGTGACGAGGTGGCTTACGCGTATGAGGATGGCAAGAACGTCTTGAGGATGACGTTCTTCCTGTAGTCATGTAGCCAGCATCGCGCGTGGAGGGTACTTACCGTGCGACAAATCGCCGTGGCGGCTTCCGACTGGAAGCCGCCACGGCGATTTGTCGCAAGAATAACCCCTGCGGACTATCCCTGATGAGCTTTTACTCCTCTAGATCGAAGAAGCCCAGAGTTTGCATCATCTCGATGGCCTGCCTGAGGTAGCGAAGCTCGGTAATAGACCACTGGAACCCAAGGCGATAGAGTGCCTTTACCGTGAACCGGTTGGTGCAGGGGTTCTCGTAGCGTATTTCGTCGTCATCGAGGCTGTAGTTGACGAGAGGCGACACGTACGCGTTGATGCGGTCATCGGCGAGTGCCTCGCGAAGACGTTTGCTGAACGTCTGGTCATCAACCACGTCGACGTCAAGACCGCTCTCCTGCATGGCGCGAATGATGTTGCCCATTTCCACGGTGTGGGAGTTGTAGACGTGGAACACGGTGAACTTCGCGTCAGTTCCGGCGAGCAGCACGATGCCGCGTGCGACTTCGTCAATAGGCGAGAACTCATCGGTCTCGTCCATCTCGGAGACAGGGAAGCATCCCAATGCCACATAGGACTTGAGCGTGCTCATGAAGTTGTTGGTGCTAAAGTTCACTTGGAACTCGCCATCTTGTTGGCGGCTCATGAGGTTGCCCACGCGCATGATCTTTGCGTCGAGGCCACGTGACCCAACCATGTCCAAGATGGCCTGTTCGGCAAGGAACTTCGTGTGGACATAGCCGTTGGATATCGTGTCCTGCCCCATCTCCAGTCGGTCCTCGGTCAACGTCTGCTCCACGGCGTCGGAGCCGATGACGTCACCGCCCACCGAAACGGTTGAAACGTGAATGAGACGTGCGCCCTTCCTGAGACAGAGCTCGGCAAGGTTGCATACTCCATCCACGTTGATGCTCTTGAGGAAGGAGAAGTTGGCAAAGTGCTTGACGCTTGCCGCGCAGTTGAAGACCGTGGCGAAGTCGATGCCCTCGAATGCTTCGAGGCTCTGGGTGCTTGTGATGTCACCATCGAGGACCGTAATGCGCTTACCGATAAAGGGACGAATGTCCATCTCGAAGTAGTAGAACATGCTTGCTCGCAGGCGGTCCTCCGCAGGCACGTCGCTTTGGCCGCGCACGAGACAGTAGATCATGCCCTCAGTGCTGTTGAGTAGCTCGTTGAGTATGTGGGCGCCAAGGAACCCCGTGCCACCTGTGAGAAGTACGTCACCCAATTGTCCGGGTTTGATGTCGTCGACGAACGCGGGGATGTTGTGCTGGAGCGCCTTTTGAATGGCGTCCTTGGGCTCATTTTTCTCGGCCGGTTCAGTTGGCTGGTCGGTGCCCCGTCTTCCGTCCGTTCCTGCGCTCTTGCCCAAAATGACCTGTTCGAGGCCTTCGACGGTGGGTGCGTCGAAGATGTCTTGGTAGGTGAGTGGCAGGTTGTCCACCATGGCGGCCATCATGATCTTGGCCGCTGTCAGCGACGTTCCACCAACCTCAAAGAAGTTATCGTCCACGCCGACGTTCTCGTTGTTCAAGGTCTTATGGAAAATACTCAGCAGCTTGGTTTGGAGCTCCGTGGTGGGCTGCTTTGCCTCCTTTTGGGAGAGGGTGGCTTCGATGGCGGGAAGCGCCTTCTTGTCTACCTTGCCGTTGGCGGTGAGCGGAATCTCGTCAAGCTGCATGAACGCCTGCGGGACCATGTAGGCAGCGAGATAGGACCCAAGATGTGTCTTAAGGGCCTCGATGTCTACCTGATCCTCTGCGGTAAAGTAGGCCGCCAGGTAGTCCGTTTGGCCATGTATGACGATGACCGTGCT
The DNA here is from genome assembly GCA_017533825.1 of Atopobiaceae bacterium. Classification (GTDB taxonomy): domain Bacteria; phylum Actinomycetota; class Coriobacteriia; order Coriobacteriales; family Atopobiaceae; genus RUG440. Next base: position 70,216 of record JAFWIE010000018.1, read on the forward strand.
CGTGCGTACGCCGGGATACGAGTTCATAACGCCCTCGATCTCGCCGAGCTCCACGCGCAGGCCACGCAGCTTAACCTGGTCGTCCATGCGGCCGCGGTACTCAATCTGGCCGTCCTCGCGCAGGCGCGCGAGGTCTCCGGATCGATACGCAGGCATGCCCAGCAGCCGCACGAAGCTGCGCGCGTTGAGATCTTCGCGCCCCACGTAGCCGCGGCCCACGCCGGCGCCCAGAATCGCCAGCTCACCTGTGGCGCCCAACGGCTGCAGGCGGCCGGCACGGTCGACGGTGGCCACGTGCACGTTTACGTTGGGGATACCGATGGTGATGTCGCCGGTACCGTCCACCACCTGCATGGTGCAGCTGATGGTTGCCTCGGTGGGACCGTAGCCGTTCATAACGTAGAGGTTGGGGTTGATCTCGCGCAGTCTGTCGAACAGTGCGGGCGGGAACGCCTCGGCGCCAAAGTCCACGGAGGCGAGGCCGGCCACGGCGCGCGCGAAGTCGGGAGCGTCCAGCATGTTGGACATGTAGCTGGGGGTGCAGCTCATCACGTCCACGTGGTTGTCCATCATGAGCTTTGCGATGCCCATGGGGTCAAGGATCTGCTCGCCGGTGGCCAGCACCACGGTGAGGCCGTTGGCCAGGGGCACGAACTCCTCCATGATGGCGAAGTCGAAGGTGAGCGCGGCGATGGCCAGGCTCGCGTGCCCGCGGCGGGTGTAGCCCAGAATCTCGTGGTTCTTGTCGTCGTCGTCCACGAAGTTCACCAGGTTGCGGTTGGTGAGCATCACGCCCTTGGGACGTCCCGTGGAACCAGAGGTGTAGATGACGTAGGCCAGGTTGTGCGGCGCGACGTCGACGTTGAGGTTCTGCGTGTTGCCCTGCGCAGCGGCCTGCTTTGCCTCCACGATGGAGAGATTCAGGTCGGCCACCTGCTCGAACAGCTCTGCGCGTTGCTCCAGCACCTCGGCGGTGGTAAGCACGAGCCTGCAGCCTGAGTCCTCCAGGATGTAGCGCACACGCTCCTCGGGATACTCGGGGTCGATGGGCAGGAAGGCGCCGCCGGCCTTGAGGGCGGCCTGGCGCATCACGTAGGCCCAGCTGTTGCGCTCGGCCATAACTGCCACCATGGACTCGGGGCCGACTCCGGCGTCTGCGAGCACGTGGGCGATGGCGTTCGCCTGCGCGTTGAGCTCACCATAGGTGAGCGTGCGGTCGCAGGCAACGAGCGCCACGGCGTCCGACCTGGCCGCTGCCTGGTCCTGCACCAGGCGATAGGCGGGACGCTCGGCCACCGGCCAGTCCGTATCGTGCAGCGAGCGGATGCGCGCCTCTTCCTCGGCGGTAACGAGTCGCACCTGGCCCAGGGTGTCGCGCTTCGTGAACTCGCGGCACACGACCAGCGCCATGTTCAGCAGGCCCTCGACGGTGTTGGCGCTGTATTGGGCAGGGTCGTACGAGCAGTTGATGATGGACTTGTTGCCTTCCATAAATAGGTCGATGTCCATGCCGGCCTTTGCCTGCGAGAGCTTGAGGTCAATCTCGTGCGCCTTGCGGCCGCCAATGACCATGTCGCCGTTGACAGCATCGCCCTGATAGGCAAAGAGGATGTCGCCCTTGATGTCGTAGGCACCACGGATCTCGGCAAAGCTGTAGATGTCGTTGGCCATGGCGCTCAGCAGATACTGTTGGCAAGCCGCAACGGCGTCGGCCACGGAGCGGGCGGGGTCGTCCACGAACAGTACGGGCAGCGTCTTTACCAGCATGGTAACGCTGCGCTCCAGTCTGGAGTCGTTGCGTCCGTTATAGATGGTAGAGAACACCGCGCCGTCCTCTGCTGCGGTGTTTGACTGCAGTGCCAGACCAAACGCTGTGGTGAAGAACGCATTGGGCGTGACGCCGTGCGTCTCGCAGAAGATACGGACCTCGTTCGCGAACTCTGCCTCTAGGCGTGTGTATGCGATGTGATCGCCGTTCTTGTCGCCATCCTTTACGGGCAGGGTGTCGCCGCCGCAACCGCGGAAGATGCCGTCATAGAACGCCTTGGCCGCGTCGAGGCGCTCGGATGCGCGTGCCGCTTCCTCATCGAGGGCATACTCGTAGCCGGTATACGTCTCGGCCTCCACCTCGCCGTCCTGATAGGCGTGCTCGATGTCGTCGAACAGAATGTCCAGCGACTCGCCGTCGCTTACGATGTGGTGCGTGTCTATGAAGAGGAACTTGCCTTCGGTTGTGTCGAACAGCTCAACGCGGAATAGTGGCTCGCCCGAGGTGAGGTCAAACGGGCGCACGAGGTCCTGTACGGCGGGAAGCGTCGAAAGCACTGGGAGCTCGGGGACTTGTGGCTTGTTCCTTACGGCCCGGATTTCGCCGTCTTCATCGCGACGTACGGTCATGAACAAATATGGGTGCGCGAGAATTGCCCTTTGGAGGGCGCGACTCAGTTGCCCGATGTCTACGGCATCGTCCAGACGATACAGGTATGGAATGTTGTAAACCGTTGAGTCAGGGAAGCGCAGGCACTCCACGAAGATGCCGGCCTGGGTCTGGGAGAGGGGATATGCCTCACGCAGCTCGTAATCCACCTGCTCGGCAGCATTGCTGACGAGTTCCTCAATCTCGATGACCGTCCTCGCATCGAAGACGTCGGCAACCTTAACGGCCATACCAAACTCCTCGCCCAGCAGGGCGCAGAGACGAATGCAGCCGATGGAGGAAAGGCCTACACCAAAGAGGTCGGTGGTTATGCCAATCTCCTCAATGCCTATCACCGTGCATGCGATGGCGAGGATGCGCTCCTGCGTCTCGTTTTGAGCTGGTACGATTTCGTCACCCGTCACCTGTACCTCGGGCAGCGCCTTCTTGTCCACCTTGCCATTAGCCGTGAGCGGCAGTTCGTCCAACTGCAGGTAGGCCTGGGGCACCATGTAGGAGGTGAGATACTTGGCGAGATGGGCCTTGAAGTCGACCAGGTCCACTTCTTGATCGGCCGTAAAGTACGCAGCCAGGAAGTCGGTCTCGCCATGGGCGACGATGCATACGCTGGTGCGCACACCGGGATACGAGTTCATTACACTCTCGATCTCGCCCAACTCAATGCGCAGGCCGCGCAGCTTAACCTGGTCGTCCATGCGGCCGCGGTACTCGATCTGGCCGTCGGCCCGCAGGCGTGCGAGGTCACCGGAGCGGTAGGCCGGCATGCCCAGCAGGCGTATGAAGCTGCGTGCGTTGAGGTCCTCACGACCCACATAGCCGCGACCCACGCCGTCACCCAGGATGGCGAGCTCGCCGGTGGCACCGAGCGGCTGCAGCCTGCCCGCGCGGTCCACGGTGGCCACGTGCACGTTGACGTTAGGAATGCCAATGGTAACGTTTGAGGCGTCGGTAACCACTTGCATGGTGCAGCTGATGGTAGCCTCGGTGGGACCGTAGCCGTTCATGATGTAGATGTCTGGGTTGACGGCAGTGAGGCGAGCGTACAGGTCGGGCGGGAATGCCTCGGCGCCCATGTCCACCGACTGGAGGTTGGCAACGGCGTCGGCGAAGGCGGGTACGGCTAGCATGTTGGAGAGGTAGCTGGGCGTGCAGCTCATCACGTCCACGTTGTTCTTGCGCATGAGCCTGCCCATGGCGATGGGATCCATTATCTGCTCGCTCGTTGCCAGCACCACCGTGAGACCGTTGGCCAGAGGCACGAACTCCTCCATGATGGCGAAGTCGAAGGTGAGTGCTGCGATGGCCAAACTCACGTGGGCACGTTGCGTGTAGCCCAGAATCTCGCGATTCTTCTCGTCGTCATCCACGAAGTTCACCAGGTTGTGGTTCTCGATCATAACGCCCTTGGGACGACCGGTGGATCCGGAGGTGTAGATGACGTAGGCCAGGTCGTGGGGGTCGACGGCGACATTGAGGTTCGACTGGTCGTTGTGCTTGGCGGCAAGAGATGCCTCCAAGACCTTCACCTCGAGGTCGGTGATACCCGTAAAGAGGTCGGCCCTGCGCGTAAGGATTTCTCGCGTGGTAACAACGAGTCTGCAGCCCGAATCCTCGAGGATGTAGCGCACACGCTCCTCGGGGTACTCGGGGTCGATGGGTAGGAAGGCAGCGCCTGCCTTGAGCGCAGCCTGACGCATAACGTACGCCCAGCTATTGCGATCAGCCATTACGGCAACCATGGAACCCGTCGTGGCACCCGCGTTGGCAATCGCGCGTCCCACCGCGTTGGCCAGTCCATTCAACTCACCGTAGGTGAGCGTACGGTCGCATGCAACCAGCGCCACGTGATCCGGATTGGCATCGGCCTGGTCTTGCAACAGACGATAGGCCGGGCGCTCCGCAACTGGCCAGTCGGTGTCGTGTAGCGCAAGGATGGCAGCCTCGTCGTCTTTGGACACCAGTGTGACGTCGCGCAGACGATCCTTTGCAACGAACTCATCGACCACGTGGTCCATAAGATTCACCATGCCGTGCACGGTATAGGGCGAGAAGACTGTTGGGTCGTACTCTGGCTCGAACACCAGCGTGTCGCCATCCAACGAAAGGTCCAGTGCGAAGGCTGAACGTGCGCGTGAGAGGCCAAGCTGTCGTACGGGGGCGTTCTTGCCGCCCAGGGGGAATCCATGCTCAAACTCGCCTTGATATACGAACATCATGTCGCCGTCTATGCCATACGCCTGATGTATCTCGGCGAAGCTGTACAGGTCGTTGGCCATCGCGGCGGTGAGATACGACTTGCACGTTTGAATCAGCGACAGTACGTAGTCGTTGTCCTGGCAGTCGAGCGATACGGGGAGCGTCTTTACCAGCATGGAAACGCTTCCGGCAATACGTGGATCGTTGCGACCGTTGTAGATAGTGGTGAACACCGGCACCTCGGCATCCGCGTACTCCTTGAGCGTAAAGGCAAAGGCAGCCGTAAAGAAGGCGTTGAGCGACAGGTCGTGTTCGTTGCAGAAGGCGCGCACTGCCGCACCGTTTGCCTTGCCGAACACGCGCTCCATTGCCACGTGGTCAGCCGTTTCGTCGCCGTCCTTTACGGGCATGGTCTCGCCACCGCAGCCACGGAAGTAGCTGTCGTAGAACTGCTTGGCAGCATCCAGGCGATCAGTTGCGCGCGCCTCCTGTTCGTCGATGGCGAACTCAAAGCCGGTGTACTCCTCCTTTTGCAGCGTCTCGCCTTGGTAGGCACGCTCGACGTCCTCCATGAGGACGTCGATGGAACCGCCGTCGCTCACGATGTGATGCGTGTCGAACAGCAGATAGGAGCCGTTGTCGGTCATATAGACCTCAGCACGGAACAAAAGCTCGCCGCTCATGAGGTCGAAGGGACGTACGAGCTCGTCATCTGAGGGTAGGGCCTTCGTATGAATGATCTGCACCTCAAATGGATGGTCGTCACGGCGCACGGCGTGCAGACCACCTTCGGCGTCCCTGCGTACGGTCATGAACAAGTACGGGTGCGAGACAATTGCCGCACGCAACGCCTCGGCCAGTCGGTCTATGTCCACCGACGCATCGAGCGTGTAGAGCTCCGGCAAGTTGTACATGGTCGTGCCCGGGTGGCGAAGGACCTCGATGAGTATGCCCGTCTGCGTTTGCGAGAGCGGGTACTCGTCGCGCAGCTCGTAGGTACGCGTCGGACCTGCCGCCCCAATGAGGCGCTCGAGGTCCTCTACTGTGGAGTTGTCGGCAAGCTCCGAGGTCTTTATGGCCACGTTGAACGCTGCGCGAATCTCGCTGCACAGGCGAATGGCGCCAAGAGACGAAAGGCCCGCCTCAAGCAGGTCGGAGGTAATGCCCACGCGATCGGTCTTAAGAATGCCAAACACGATGTCCAACAGCTGCTTTTGCACATCGGTTTTCGCGGGAACGATGTCGCTGTAGTCAAGCTCGGCCTCGGGCAGGGCGCGCTTGTCCACCTTGCCGTTGGGCGTGAGGGGGAACTCCTCCATCTGCATGAAGCTCTGGGGCACCATGTAGGAGGTGAGGTACTGCTTGGCATGGCGCTTGAGCTCGGGGATGTCGATGGGCTTATCGGCAAGGAAGTGGGCGGCCAGGTACTCCTGTGCCCCCTTTACCACCGTAACCACGGCCTGCTTGACGCCAGGGAAGCCGCCGATGACCTTCTCGACCTCGCCCAGCTCCACGCGAAGGCCGCGCAGCTTAACCTGGTCGTCCATACGACCGTGGAACTCGATGTTGCCGTCCGGACGCACAACGGCCAAATCGCCAGCACGGTATGCGGGAATGCCAAAGTACGAAATGAAGTTGCGCTCGTTGAGGTCGTCGCGGCCAATGTAGCCACGGCCAACTCCGTCGCCCAGAATGACGAGCTCGCCCTGGGTTCCCAGCGGCAAGGGCTCGCCCTCCTCGTTTACCGTTATGCAGTGGTAGTTGGCAAGGGGCACGCCAATGGTAATGTCGTCGGGACCCTCCAGAATGGCCGCCGTGCTCGATACCGTGCACTCGGTGGGACCGTAGCTGTTCATAATACTCATGCTGGGGTTGATGGCCTTCAGCCGCGTGTACAAGTCACCCGGGAACGCTTCGGCACCCACGTCCACGGCTCGAATTCGCTCCATGGCCTTGGCGAACACCGGCACCTCTATGAGGTTGGAAAGGTAGCTTGGCGTGCAGGTAAACGAATCCACCTGGTACTGGTCGATAAGACGGGCCATGGCGTCTGGGTCCATGATTTGGTCCATCGTCGCCAACACGACGGTCTGGCCATTTGCGAGCGGCAGGAACTGCTCCATTACCGAGACGTCAAACGTGAAGGCAGCCAAGGCAATAGTCACGCTGCAGTCTTGCACGTTAAAGATGACCTCGATGTTCTTTGGGTTCATATGGCAGAAATTGTTGAGGTTGTGATTCTCGAGCATCACGCCCTTGGGCTTGCCCGTGGAGCCCGAGGTATAGATCACGTAGGCAAGGTCGTGGGGAGCCACCTCCAGGTTCAGGTCTGACGTATCGTACGAGGACGCCGCCTCCTCAACCTCAATCACGGTGAGCTCAAGATCTGCAAGCGCACCGAACAGGTCGGCACGACGCTCATGCACCGATCGCGTGGTGAGCGCGAGCTTGCAGCCCGAGTCCTCCAGGATGTAGCGCACGCGCTCCTCAGGATACTCGGGGTCTATGGGCATAAAGGCAGCGCCGGCCTTGAGCGGTGCCGTACGCATGACGTAAGCCCAACCATCGCGATCCGCCAGCACGGCCACCTTGCTCTCGGCACCTGCGCCCGCCTCCACCAGGGCACGCGCCACGGCATTGGCCTCCGCATTGAGTTCGCCGTAGGTGAGCGTGCGGTCGCATGCTACCACTGCTTTGCGGTCGGGATGGGCATGGGCGGGGTTTTCAATCAACCGATATGCGGGCTGGTAGGGTACGGGCCAATCCGTGTCGTGTATGCACAGCAGTTGTTGGAATTCGCGTTCGGTCATGCTTCCTCGCTTTCAGAGCGCTTGCTTTTTTATTCGGCCTCAAAGTTGATCATAAGTCGCTGTAACGTGTTGAACTCGGAGCTCACGCACTCGCCATACACATGTGCCAGCTCTTCCTCGTCTTCCTCGCCCTCGCCCTCACTGCCGAACAAGAGCTGCCTCAAGGACGTGTGTCCTCCGTAGCGAAGGATGGCGGCCGCATCGCCGTTATCGCGCCGAATGATGCTGTACGAGCAGAGCTGATCTGGCTCGTTGGCGTCGGAGGCGAGGAACGGTTCGATGACCTTCTCCCACACGGTGGCCGTATGTGCTTGGCCGAGGACCTTGGCGGTGTCGGCGTGCCATGCCTCGATTTGGGCGGCGTCTGTGTGCCCACCGGTAAGTACGAGCGCATTCTCTGGGTACTCCTTGATGAAGCCTCTGGCAAGACGGCCGGCAACGAGCAGGAATGTGCAGGAGCATAGGTTTGCGAGCATAGCTCCATACCATGGGGCATCCATGCCCGCCACACCGGCGAGCCCAAGCGTGGCGGTTACGTTAACGGTGATTTGGATGGCGTACGAGATGTTCGCAAGGCGCTCGCGCTCCGTTGCAGAGAGATAGTTGACCATGGAGTCGTTGGTGAAGGTGAACAAGGCGTTGATGCATACAATGCGAATGGCAAAGGGCAGAGTGTCGAGCATCACCGGGTCCTGTACCGAGAAGAGCGCGATGAACAGTTGGGGGAACGCCACAAGAATCAAAATGATGGGTGCCAGCAAGCGTATGCCCAGCTGATACATGGATCGCTTGACCAGCAGGGTGCCACAGTGATTGCCCTCGCCGAAGTAGGACGAGGCAAGCGGCATCACCGGCTCACTCGCCGACGCGGTAAAGATGGTGAGGAAGAGCACGAGGTTGTCGACGACAGCCGAGTTGCCCAATCCGCTGGTACCGCTTTCGTCACTGAGGACGAGGTTTTGGACGATCATTTGAATTGCAAACATCACATACATGATGGCCATGGGCGAGCCGGGCTTAAGGGCGGAGAGAATGCCGGGGTCGCCCTCTTTTCGCTCGGGCTTTACGAAGTGGCACAGGATGCCCTTCTTCTTGAAGTGCCTCAGGAATATGAGGCAGGCGCAGAGATCGCCGAATACCATGGCAAAGGCGCTGGCACCGATGTGGAAGTGAAGCACCTCCATGCCCACGATGTTGCCCACGATGTTAATGAGGGCTGCCACGATGTTGGCGACGAGTACAAGGCCGGGGTCGTTGTCGTCGGTCAGGATGTAGTCGCCCGCAAAAAAGAGGACCAGAGGGACGGAGCCGAGGAGCAACACTATGAGGTATTCTCGTGCGTAGGCCAGATTCTCTGGCGTTGCACGCAGGAATTGCAGGACGGGATCGGCGAAGACGAACAGAATGACGCTCAGGGCGATTGTCGTTGCCACGAGGGCGATGACGGTCCTGGTAAAGATGCGTGCGGCTATGTCCTTGTCGCCAGAGCCTGAGCACTTGGAGATCGTAATGCCGCATCCCACGCCGCCCAGGCTGCCGAGGGCACTAAAGATGAGGTTGATTGGCTCTATCGTGCTGAGTGCCGAGAAGGGCGCCTCGCCCAAGCTCGACGAGATGCAGATACCGCCGATGACAGGGGACAACTGTCCAAACACCAGGCCGATGATGGCCGGAATTATATAGTGGAAGCTGCATTTACGAATGAGCTTGTCCTCGTAGGCGTAGTCGATCGTTCCGTCTCCATGCTCCATCTTGTGCACCGGACCTTTCTCTTGCCAGACGTGAGACTCAGTATCGCACCAATAACATGTGAATCCAAGGATGCAATCTCGTCATTCAAGGAATTATTGGCGCGCGTGAGTCATCCCCGACAAGGATTGATGAGAACGGCTGCGGCAATCATTCCTCCGCGAGCGCGGCGAGTACCGCGCGCATCTCGAGGGGTGCGATGTGGCAGTATCCTCCGGGGTTCTTGACCAGATACTGCTGGTGGTACTCCTCGGCGGCAAAGAAGCACGCCAACTCCCGGACCTCCACGCGGAAGGGGAGGCACCGCGCCTCCACGCGGGCGCGTTCCTCGTCTGCGATACGCCTTATGCTCACGCCGAGCTCCGTGTTGCCCGACTCCCAGTAGATGCCCGCCTGGTACTGCGTGCCCACGTCGTTGCCCTGCCGGTTCTCGATGGTGGGGTCGATGACGTGGAAGTAGGCCCAGAGCAGCTTCTCGAGTGAGACGACCGTCGGGTCGAAGCGTATGCGAACCGTCTCGCGAAAGCCCGTGTCTCCCCGGCAGACGCGCTCGTACGTGACGCCGGTACTCAGAGTGCCGTTGGCATAGCCGGCTGTGGTTGACACGACGCCTGGGATTTGACGAAAGAGCTCCTCCACGCCCCAAAAGCAGCCGCCGGCGAGGTAGATGGTCTGTGTGCTGGTCATGATGCTCCCTTCTCGACCTGATGCTCCCAATGATGCCCTATCGGCTTGGGTAATGCGTGTGCAAAAGGAATCACCATGCTGCATTTAGCGTAAGCTTCTCGCGGCGTGCCGCAAGTGCCCATTCTGTTGGAGGCAGACTCTCTGGCAGCCCTTCGGGACGATTTTGGACGGTCCGAAGTAGGGGTGCAATCAACTTGTGCATCGCCACAAGAAGCGGTGACGCGGGTGATGCTTTTCTTGGCACGGTACCCATGGCTTGAGGCTGCTTCCCCTGCAAGAATGCTTATGTCTTGCATTTTGCAGTCACACTACCGAGAGGAGCACATTATGGACCTTATGCAACAGCTGCGTGAGCGCGCTGCCGCCAACCCGCAGAATGTCGCCTTCTTTGAGGGCAACAACCCCAAGATGATGGAGACGGTGGGAGAGCTCGACAAGGCCGGTCTGGCCAAGTGCTTCCTCGTTGGTGATGGGGCCGAGCTCGCCAAGGTTGCCGAGGAAGTTGGCGTCAACCTGGAGAACATCACAATCATCGACATCACCGACGCTGAGGCCAACGAGGCCTTTGCCCAGCGCTTTGAGGTCATCCCCGACTGCCCGTTCCGTGCCAAGGGCGTGCGCCGTCGTGCCAAGCGTGCGATGGACCGCGCGCTCATGATGCAGCGTATCGGCGACACCGACATCACCTTCGGTGGCATCGACTGCTCCACCGGCGACGTCATCATCGGTGGTCAGACCATCGTGGGTTTGGCCGAGGGCGTCGACACCATCTCGAGTCTGGGCATCTTCAACATCCCCGGTTGGGAGGGGAGCGAAGGTCCTCTGCTCGGCTTCGGCGATGCGGCCGTGTGCGTTGACCCCGATCCTGAGCAGCTCGCCTCCATCGCCATCTCGGCTGCCGAGACGGTGCAGGCGCTCATGGGCTGGGAGCCGCGCGTCGCCATGCTCTCGTACTCCACCGACGGCTCCGCCGAGGGTCCGCTGGTCGAGAGGGTCCGCGCCGCCGTCAAGGTTGCCCAGCAGCGTCGACCGGACCTCAAGATCGACGGCGAGTTCCAGCTTGATTCCGCCATCCGTCCCGAGATTGCGGCAAAGAAGGTTAGGCGCGAGTCTGCGGTCGCCGGCAAGGCAAACGTGCTCATCTGTCCCGACATCAACGTCGGCAACATCGGCGTCAAGCTCGTGCAGAACTTCGCGCATGCCGACGCATACGGCCCCATGCTCCAAGGCTTCAGCAAGATTGTGTGCGACTGCTCGCGTTCAGCGCCGGTCTCCGAGCTCGTGGGCAACGTCGTGATGAGCTGCGTGCGCAGCCAAGCCCTGAAGGGGGAGTAACGTGGCAGAGAAGACCTATCGCATTCTGGTAATCAATCCCGGTTCCACCTCCACAAAGGTGGGCGTCTTCGATGGCGAGACCGAAGTCTTTACCAAGAATGTCGCGCACGAGGCAGAGAAGCTTGCTGAGTTTACGAGCGTTTCAGACCAGATGCCCTACCGCCGCGATATGATTCTCGCGGCACTCGCGGAGAACGACGTTGACCTTGCAAGCGTTGACGCCTTCGTGGGTCGTGGTGGTGGCCTGCTCTCGCTCGAGGGTGGCACCTATGCCGTCAACGAGGTCATGCTCGACCACGCATATCGCGGTGCCAATGGCATCCAGCATCCCGCTCAGCTTGGCAGCCAGCTGGCGAACGAGTTCGCACAGCAGGCGGGTAAGCCGGCGTTTGTGGTCAACCCGCCAGACACCGATGAGTTCTGCGACCTTGCACGCATGACGGGCATCAAGGGCGTCTATCGCAACGCACACCTGCACGCGCTCAACCTCAAGGAAACGGCCATACGCCATGCGCACGGCATGGGCAAGCGCTACGACGAGTGCGACTTCATCGTGTGCCATATCGGTGGCGGTGTCTCCATCAGCGCACATAGGCACGGCAAGATGATTGACGGCTACGACATCGTGCAGGGCGAGGGTGCCATGGCGCCGACGCGCTGCGGTGCCGTTCCCGTAGCTGGCGTTCTCGACTATCTCGAGGCGGGTCACAGCATTGCTGAAGCGCGCGCACTGTGCATGAAGACCGGCGGCTTCGTTGACCTTCTCGGCACGTCCGATGCAATCGAGGTGTGCAACCGCGCCGCATCGGGTGATGTTGCGGCCCAGCGCGCATGGGATGCCATGCTTTATCAGCTGAACAAGTACATCGGCTCGATGGCGACGGTGCTCGGCGGGCACGTTGACGGCATACTGCTCGGTGGCGGCATGGTTCACAACAAGGACCTCGTCAAGAGCATCGAGGACAACTGTGGCTGGATTGCGCCCGTGAGCGCGTATCCGGGCGAGTTCGAACTCGAGGCCATGGCGGCTGGAGCCATCCGCGTGCTCGACGGGGAAGAGGAGCCCAAAGTCTATACGGGCGTTCCCGTCTTCCAGGGCTTCGACAACTAGTTGCGCGACTTGCCGGCGGCGGCACATAGGTACCAGGTACCAACGTGCCGCCGCGCATTGTGCCATAGTGAAAGGAACCACCAATGATAAAGGATTCGCGGCTGACGCTGGCCATCTCCATTGGCCTTCTGCCTCCTATATGGGCGGTTGTCTCGGGACATCTGGGTATTACGTGCGGCGCGGTCGCCCTCATCTGCGCGGGCATCTACGTTTCGGCAGGCAACAAGGTTGAGCTGGGGCTTCCCATGTCGCTCGGTTTCCTGCTCTCTGACCTCATTGCGGTGTGTGCTATTTGGCTCATGGAGAATCTCCCATTTCCCGCAGATGTGAATACCTTCCTCACGCTTGCCGTGCTCGGCTTCTGTGCCGTCATGTTCTGCACACGGCTCGAGAAGGTGTTCTTCTTGCCAGCCGTACTATCCGGTTGGGCGGTTGGACTCACCGTAATGGGTCCTCTCGGTTTTGCCAACCTGGGGACTATGCCGCTGCAAGTGGCAATTGCCATGCTTGCGGGAGTATGGTACGCCGGGTTTGCCGTAGATGTATTCAGCAGGCTCATTGGACCAAAGGAAAGGAAGTAACCAATGCCCATGCAACCAAAGACCAAACTCGTCAACGTACTGCTCACCAACATCCCCATCGCCATTTGCATCTCCTTTGTGGCGAGCTACATTGGTGTGAGCGGAGCCGGCGTTCCGCAGGAGGCGTTTGTGCCTACGCTTATGCGCTCAGTCGGAATGAACATCCTCATGTCCTATGTGATCTCGTTTTTCGTGGGTATGTTCGTGCCTGCGCCCAAGTGGGGCATGGCATTTGCGGCCAAGTTCGGTGTTACGCCTCGCGATGGCGTTAAGTTTGGGCTTCTCATGAGCGTCGTCGTCAACACGGTGTATGTTATCGCCAACTCAGTCATTCTCACCTACGTCAATGCCATCGTCCTTGGTGGCGCGCCGATGGCGGCCTACCTCCCGGCGTTGCTCGGCAGCTTCGTGCCCTGCTGGCTCGTGGGATTTGTCGTCTCGTTCTTCTGGGCTCCGGCTGCCGAGAAGATTGCTCGCAACATCTGCAACGACCCCGCGCCGCGGATGTAAGGCTTGCGAATTACGATTCACTTCGCGCCGAGCAGGTCCTTCGGGGCCTGCTTTTGTGTGGTGGCGCACGACTCTCCGCGACCGAGGCGTGGCCCCGACCGTCGCGTGCCCCCTAACGGGATCGGGGCTTGTGGTACGGAGCCCCGCGGCCCCCTAACGGGATCGGGGCTTGTGGCACGGAGCCCCGCGGCCCCCTAACGGGATCGGGGCTTGTGGCACGGAGCCCCGCGGCCCCC
>JAFWIE010000019.1 GCA_017533825.1 Atopobiaceae bacterium
CAGGTACTTCGAGGAGGTCAACAGGGAGCCGGTGGTCTACCGCTGGAAGTACAGGCTCGACGAGGTGGACGTCTCGGAGGATGTCGTGGTCGACACCCTCCCGCTGAAACAGTCCAGTTAATTAGCAGATGTTGTACTAGGTATCAAATGGAGCGAAAGAAAGCATTCTTCAGCTTTTGTCTTGACAATTCCAAAGCAAGTAATATGCTAGAGTCAAGCGTTGAAACGACAATCTGAACAACGACGTAAGGCATGGAAAGAGAGAGGGATACAGATGAAGGCAAAAGCAGTGCGGCTTCACGGTGCGATGGATCTGCGTCTTGAGGAGTTTGAGCTTCCCGCAATCAAGGATGACGAGATGCTCGTCGAGGTAATCTCGGACTCGATCTGCATGTCCACGTACAAGATGGCAAAGCTGGGCACCGAACATAAGCGCGTTCACGCAGACGCCGCTGAGCATCCGCCTATCACCGGCCATGAGTTCGCAGGCAACATCGTGGAAGTAGGTGCCAAGTACGCCGACAAGTACAAGCCTGGCCAGAAGTTCACCATCCAGCCGGCCATCAACTACAAGGGTTCCATGGATTCGCCCGGCTACTCCTACGAGTTCTGTGGCGGCGACGCTACATATTGCATCCTCCCGCAGGAGATCTTTGCCACTGACAGCTTCCTCGTATACGAGGGCGAGGCATATTACCAGGCGTCTCTGGCCGAGCCGCTGAGCTGCTCCATCGGCGCTCTCAACGCTGCGTATCACACTCAGATGGGTGTCTACACTCATGAGATGGGCATTCGCGAGGGCGGAAACCTCGCTATCACCGCTGGTGCCGGCCCGATGGGCCTGGGTGCTCTCACCTACGCCCTGCACCGTGACCGCAAGCCTGGTCTGCTCGTGGTGACCGACATCAACCAGGATCGCCTGGACCGTGCGGCGAGCCTCTTCCCGCCCGAGCAGGTCAAGGAGGAGACCGGTGTCGAGCTTCACTTCGTGAACACGGGCACCATGGAGGATCCTGTGGCCGAGCTGCGCGCCATCACCGGTGGCAAGGGCTACGACGACGTGCTGTGCTATGCGCCGGTGGCCGCGGTCATCGAGCAGTCGAGCGCCATCCTGGGCCGCGACGGCTGCCTGAACTTCTTTGCTGGCCCCACCGACACCGCCTTCAGCGCTCCCATCAACTTCTATGACGTGCACTACAACTCCACGCACGTCATGGGCACCACCGGTGGCAACACCGCAGACATGATCGAGTCGCTCGAGCTCACTGCTGCTGGTCGCATCGACCCGGCCGTCATGGTCACCCACATCGGTGGTCTCGACGCCGCCGCTTCCGCAACCTGTGGCCTGCCGGGCATTCCGGGTGGTAAGAAGCTCATCTACACCCACATCTCCATGCCGCTCGTGGCGCTTGACGAACTGCGCGACAAGGCTGCTGAGGACGAGCGTTACGCCGGTCTCGCCGACATCGTGGAGGGTAACAATGGCCTTTGGTGCCCCGCCGCTGAGCGCTATCTGCTCGAGCACTGGGCCGAGTAACACAGTATCTATCTGACCGCTTGCCCACAGTGGGATCGTGGCCACAGCTCTTACGGGCTGACCACAACCCACTGTGGGCAAGCGGTCAAATGTCTTATCTATGCGAAAACCCGATTAGTCAAATCATGTGGTAGATTGGAGTCAACAGGATGGCGAACCCGGAAGGCTATACCATGTCCATGGCAGAGCGCCGCGAGCGCATCGTCGACTTCATAAACAACGAGGGAACCGTTACATTCTCGCAGCTCAAGAGCGAGTTTCCTGATGTGAGCGAGATGACGTTGCGCACGGACCTAAAGACCCTCGACCAGCAGCGACTCATCATCCGCGTCCATGGTGGTGCCAAATCAGTTGGTTTTGCGGTGGGTACCGACGACCTGCTCGCCCGTCGTGTGGGGCGTCGCTCCTCAGAGAAGACGACCATAGCACAGAAGGCCCTGGAGCTCATTCGGCCCGGCCATACCATCTTCATTGACTCGGGCAGCACGACGACGGCCTTGGCTGCCGCGATGGAAGACATGGAACTGCTTGTCTTCACCAACTCCCTGACGGTGGCCTCGGAGCTCGCTCGGCTGGACCACACCAAGACCTTTGTAATCGGCGGACGTCTCAACCGCTACTCAAAGAGCACCATCGGCGCTCGTGCCATCGAGGCGGTTCGATCCCTGACGTTTGACCGGGTCTTCTTGGGCGTTACGGGTTACCAGCGTGGCGAGGGATTCTCCTGTGGATCCGACGACGAGGCGGTGTTCAAGTCTACGCTCGTCAAGCGGGCGCATAAATGCGTCGTGCTCATGGACTCGAGCAAAGAGGGATGTCCCTCCACGTTCAGGGTTTGCGGTTTGCCCGATGTACATACCGTCGTGTCTGACGGCGGGCTGTCGAACGACTTTGTTGCCGCCTGTGAGGATGCTGGCATCATCCTTCTGTAGTCAACCCGGCGACCTTTCGGCCGTATGAGGCCTCATCGATAACTACGTGATAACTACCAGGCAACTAAATTCACGGGAACAGCTGTTCCGCACGGAAGAAAAGCCGCAGGTATCGGGCTTGTGCCCCGTATTGACCTTCTGCGGTCCGCCTCGATTTGTGATTCTGCGGCAACTAAACTGTGCATCAGCTAACCCCAATACGGAATGTAGCGCTTAAGCTTATCTGATGCCTCCTCGTCCTCCGCACGGATGAGCCCGTCGCTGACGCACTCGCGGATAAGACGCGATATGGCAACGGTGTTCTTGCGAGCCTCGTCTAGACCAAAGCGTTCTCGTAGCGTCTGGTTGCTCATCGATTCGCCTTGGGCATAGAGCAGGCACGCGTGCCAATAGACGGCGTTCTTGCGCTCCGCTTTCGTCATTCTTTGATATGCGCGTCCGCCAAAGAGCGTGACCTTCGTGCCCATGTTCTCGTCACAATCTGCTTGTGGGGCGGGGAGGTTGGCGGATTCACATGCGTCGACAGCAATGTCCCAGCCCGTGCCGTCCTCTTCGCAGAGGTCCATCTGTCTCATGGCATCTACCAACATGGGATTGCGTGTCCTAGGTCGCGCGTTCAGAAGGCGCTCGATGGGCACAAGTGGAATGCCAGGATTCGAAAACTCGATTCGGTTCTCGTAGATGCCTACCGTGGGGCCTGCAGTCGTGTCGCTTAGGTCCTGATGCATGACTACGTTGGACAAAAGCTCGCGGACAGCCGCCTCTGGGTAGGAATGCTCCACGCGACGGAATGCACCGTCAAGGATTTCGCGAGAAGGAATGCTCGACATGATGAATCTCTGTGCCTCAGGCAAAGCGATTGCATATCCACAGTCAAAGTGGCGATCCTCAAGGATTTTGAAGTTGCCTCGACCTTCGTGACGAATCACCCTGAGCATTCGTTTTCCGAGACCCAAATAAGAGCTGAGGCGTCTGCCGATGAGCAAAGCGCCAAGGTTGGTGATGGTGTATCGTCCATTGTCCTGCTGTTTTATGAGATGCTGTTCAAGGAGAGGCTGCAGTGCATTCACCGTATCGTGCGGTCGTCTGAGTCCAAGCAAGCGATAGTAAGTCTCCAAATCAAGAAGCTCAACGACGGTGTGCTCGTCCACGTCTTCTTGAGCTGCTCGCAACTCATAGCCCTCGCGTTGAAGCCTGCGCCACAGCTCCGCTTCCTTGGCAGAGCCGGGTTCGAGGCGACAGCTGCTGCTTCCTTCACGAATATATGCGTCTTTGTCATAATAGACGGGTTGTGCGCTGGCCGCTCGTATCCTCAATACCTCGAAGTGCATAGCATTGTGGTCGCAGCTCAAGAACTCATAACTTGCGTTGCGGGAAAGCACATTGCGCAGCCAGATGGGCAGCGCTTGGTTGCCTTTGCCGTTTGCTTTGAGGTTGCGGAATGTCGTACCAACAAGTTTATGCGACTTGTCGTCGAGACCCCATATCTTGTAGGCATACTCCCTGCCGAGAAATGCGGCGGAGTTCGCAAGAGCCGATATGTCGCGTGCGATGCGTGCAGGCTCACTGTTGCTCTCCTTGAACTCAATCCACTCCGTCTCTTCGGGAAAACCCGCGAGGGAGTAGATGAGTTCCATGGTCTCCTGAGTACCCACGTAGCCTCCTAGTCACTGCCTCCAGTTCAGAGCATAGCAGAAGATGGATTGCAAAAGGCAACTAAGCGATAACTACGTGATAACTACGAGGCAACTAAACCTGCTGGCGCAATTGTTCCGTACGGAAGAAAAGCCGCAGGTATCGGGCTTGTGCCCCGTATTGACCTTCTGCGGTCCGCCTCGATTTGTGATTCTGCGGCAACTAAACCTCGTCATGAATACAGCTGCGCGAGAACATCCGTGCGTGGGGAGTGTGAGCCATGGCGCACGGCATGTGCCACTGTTCATGCTATAGTGAATACACGTTTGTGGAGGTCGCGAGGAGGTGCGACATGGGCACATACCTCGATCCGGGAAACAGCGGGTTCGCCGAAAAGTCGAGCGCTGGGTACGTGGACAAGACGGGCCTGATCAGCTTGATCAACCAAACGATTGGCACAGGCAAGAAGCTTACCTGCATCAGTATGCCTCGCCGCTTCGGAAAGTCCTATGCCGCTCAGATGCTGTGCGCTTATTACGACGTAAGCTGCGATTTAAGGTGAGCATCTCTGTGGGGGTTGCCGTGCGTACGGTTGGCGTGCGTAGAAGGGCAGCATCCCAGGCAACGAGATAGTCTGCGTTCGCACGCTGTGCAGCGGCCAGAAGTACGTTGTCCTCAGAGTCTGGACCAAGGAGCGGCAATTAGCATGTTTGAGATGTCACTGTCAATGGTGCCCGCGGGGGGCTACCACCTGCAGCTTGGTGGACTCAGCCGCTCATCAAGAATTCGTTGACGGTTATGACGCCGGCTCCAATAACTGTGGCTAGGTCCTCGTATTGCCCTCAAACCAGGTGGAACGGTTGGGTAGAAAGCGCTCCCTTGCTTGCGCACTTCATTCTTGCCTTGCTGGGAAAACCTGGTTACGAAGACATGAAGGCGGACCTCGAGGAGCGCCTGCGCAAGGTGCTGTAATTCGTTTTGCTGTGTCTCTGTGAGGACCCGCCGCTTGGCGGGCCCTCGCAATATACACTCACGGCATATTTGCTATCGCTCACGGGATTTGCAAAACAACAGGTTGAAATTTGAGAAACAACAGAATATATTCTTCACAAGGTGTTGAAACGACAATATGGTGGCTTTGATACGAAAGTGACGATTTCGTATCGCATCGCAGAAGGAGGATTTATCGATGTCCGAAGAGACCAAGACCGTCTTTGACGATGGACCAGCCCTCGTCGTACGTAGTGACGAAGAGCTGACGGAGAAGCTCGCACTCATGCGCGAGGCCCAGGCCAAGTTCGCAACCTATACCCAAGAGCAAGTCGACAAGATCTTCTACGAGGCCGCTATGGCTGCCAACAAGGCGCGCATCCCCCTGGCCGAGATGGCCGTCGAGGAGACCGGCATGGGCCTGGTGGAGGACAAGATCATCAAGAACCACTATGCCTCCGAGTACATCTACAACGCTTACAAGCACACCAAGACCTGTGGCGTCATCGAGGAGGACAAAGAGGGCGGCATCAAGCGCGTGGCCGAGCCCATCGGCGTCATCGGTGCGGTAATCCCCACGACCAACCCCACTTCGACGGCAATCTTCAAGTGCCTCATCGCGCTCAAGACACGCAACGCCATCATGATCAGCCCGCATCCGCGTGCGAAGAAGTGCACTGCCGCGGCCGCGCGCGTGGTGCTCGAGGCTGCCGTGGCTGCTGGCGCTCCCGAGCACATCATCGGCTGGATCGAGGCGCTCTCGCTCGAAAACACGAACACCCTCATGGCTGAGTCTGACATCATCCTTGCCACCGGTGGCCCCGGCATGGTGAAGGCTGCCTACAGCTCCGGCACGCCCGCCCTCGGCGTCGGCGCGGGCAACACGCCCGTCATCATCGACGACACGGCTGACGTCGTGAACGCCGTCAACTCCATCATCCACTCCAAGACCTTCGACAACGGCATGATCTGCGCCTCCGAGCAGTCCGTCACCGTGGTTGGCGATGAGGCTTACGCACAGGCCAAGGCCGAGTTCGAGCGTCGTGGTTGCTACTTCCTCAATCCCGAGGAGCTCGACAAGGTCCGCAAGACCATCATCATCAACGGCCGACTCAACGCAAAGATCGTCGGTCAGAAGGCCGCGACCATCGCGGGTCTTGCTGGTGTGGAAGTGCCTGCGTCCACCAAGATCCTCATCGGCGAGGTCGAGTCGGTTGACATCAGTGAGGAGTTTGCGCACGAGAAGCTGAGCCCCGTGCTCGCTCTGTACCACGCAGCCGACTTCGAGGAGGCAATCGCCAAGGCCGAGCGCCTGGTTGCCGACGGCGGTTACGGTCATACGAGCTCGCTTTACATCAATGTGAACGAGACCGAGAAGATTCAGCGTCACTATGAGGCCATGAAGACCTGCCGCATCCTCATCAACACCCCGTCCAGCCACGGCGGCATCGGTGACCTGTACAACTTTCAGCTCGCGCCATCGCTCACGCTGGGCTGCGGCTCCTGGGGTGGCAACTCCGTGAGCGAGAACGTGGGCGTCAAGCACCTTATCAACATCAAGACAGTGGCAGAGAGGCGAGAGAACATGCTGTGGTTCCGTACCCCTGACAAGGTCTACTTCAAGAAGGGCTGCATGTCGCTGGCCCTCGGAGAGCTCGGCACGATGGGCAAGAAGCGCGCCTTCATCGTGACCGACCAATTCCTGTACAAGAGTGGCTTCACCAAGTCCATCGAGGCCAGGCTCGACGAGATGGGCATCGTCCACAGCTCGTTCTGGGATGTCGAGCCGGATCCCAAGCTGCACAACGCGCAGGAGGGAGTGCGCCAGCTCAAGGCCTTCGAGCCCGACACCATCATCGCGGTGGGTGGCGGTTCGGCCATGGATGCCGCAAAGATCATGTGGCTCATGTACGAGCATCCCGAGGCGAAGTTCGAGGACATGGCCATGGACTTCATGGACATCCGCAAGCGCATCTTCGAGTATCCCGAGCTTGGTTCGCAGTGCTACTTCGTGGCTATCCCCACGAGCTCCGGCACCGGCTCCGAGGTCACGCCGTTCGCCATCATCACCGAGGCCGAGACCGGCATCAAGTGGCCGCTCGCTGACTACGTCCTCATGCCCAACATGGCCATCGTCGACACCGACAACATGATGAGCCAGCCCAAGGGCCTCACCTCCGCGTCCGGTGTGGACGTGCTCACCCACGCGCTCGAGTCGTTCGTCTCAATCATGGCGAGTGATTACACCAATCCGCTTGCGCTCGAGGCCGGCCGCCTGGTGTTCACGTACCTCGCCCGCGCCTACGACGATCCCAACGACGTGGAGGCCCGCGACCACATGGCCAACGCGAGCTGCCTCGCCGGCATGGCCTTCGCCAACGCCTTCCTGGGCGTCAACCACTCCATGGCGCACAAGCTCGGCGCCTTCCACCACATCCCGCACGGCTGGGCCAACGCCGTCATCCTCACCCGCGTCATGCGCTACAACGCCGCTGAGCGCCCGACCAAGATGGGCACCTTCAGCCAGTATCAGCGTCCGCAGGCCAAGGAGCGCTACTGCCGCTTCGCTCGCTACTGTGGCTTCACCGGCGCCAACGACGATGAGGTCTTCGAGAACTTCATCGCGGGCATCGAGGAGCTCAAGGCGCACGTGGGCGTCAAGCCGACCATCAAGGACTTCGGCGTGGACGAGCAGTACTTCCTCGACACGCTCGACGACATGAGCAAGCAGGCCTTCAACGACCAGTGCACGGGCGCCAACCCGCGCTATCCTCTGATCAGCGAAATTCGCGAGCTGTATCTGGATGCCTACTATGACCGCCCTGCAAGCTCGTATGAGGACTAGCCGCCGTTTGCCAGAAAGGACAAGATAGCTATGCAGCTTCCCAAGGATAAGACAGCCATCGTCACGCGCCACAACAAGGTGGTCTACGACTGCGGCGACACGGTGGCCAAGGTGTTCAACGCCACCAAACCCTCGTCCGACATCGTCAATGAGGCGCTCAACCTCACTCGCGCCGAGCAGGCGGGAATCAACGTGCCCGAGCTTATCGAGGTGGGCAAGTCTGGTAACAACTGGGCCATCCTGACCAAGAAGGTTGAGGGCAAGACCCTGCGTCAGCTGATGAGCGAGGATCCCGAGAAGGTCGACGAGTACCTGAAGCAGCTCATCGAGCTCGAGCTTGACGTTCACGCGCATCGAGCTCCGCTCATGAACCGCCAGAAGGACAAGTACGCCCGTATGATTGCCGACGCGTCCGACATCTTGGACGAGGCCCAGCGTTACGAGCTGCTCATGCGCTTGGATGGCATGCCCAACCACATCAAGCTCTGCCATGGTGACTTCGTGCCCTCCAACATCATCATCCCCGACGAAGAGGGCGCCAAGCCGGTAATCGTCGACTGGGCGCATGCCACCCAGGGCAACGGCGGCGCGGACTGCGCCATCACGTACCTGCACCTCATGCTCAATGGCGAGCAGGACATCGCCGAGCGCTACCTGCACCTCTACTGCGAGCGTCAGGGCTGCACGGTGAATTACGTGCAGGGCTGGATGTCGATCGTCGCCGGAGCCGAACTCGCGCGTGGTCGCGTGGCCGAGCACGACTACCTGCTCTCGATGGTGGACGTCGTCGACTACGTGTAATATCTCCGGTACCACAAAGGGGAAACCTCCGCGGAACAAATTGTCCTGCGGGGGTTTCCCCCTTTGTGGTCCCCTTTGTGGTACCTCAGTGGTCAGTACTGCTCGTAGTTGTACCGCATGACCTGGGTCATCTCGTCTCGCCAGGAGGCGTCGTAGCGAATCCTGTGCGCGAAGGCGTCGCAGTAGCCGCAATCGACGCAGTTACCCTGGCAAGCCACCTTACCGGTGACGAAGGCATGCGCGAAGCCGTCAAGGTCGCGATTGTCGATGCCAAGTGGCCATGCGCTCCGCTCTGCGAGATAGTCTTCCGTTAGTGCCCGCAAGCGTGCGGTGTCGAGCTCGGGTCGTTGTTCCCCATCTCCCAACGATATCTCGTCCATGTCTCGGACGAACTCTGGCTGCAGCAGGTGGAAGAGGTTGCCCCCGTAGGATCCCGTGAGATAGGCACGTGTAACCTCCAAGAGATAGGCGGGGTCCTTGTCTCTACCGTCGATCTTGAAGAGGGCTACGCCTTCTTGGGCATAGAGGTCCAGATCCTCGGGGCGTATCCAGTGCATGCGGATGAGCTCGGCGGGATCCGAGAAGAAGCGCAGGCGGCAGTAGTAGCTACAGTAGGGCGTGAGCGGCGCGGTCGCATCGGCGGTGCGCAGGGGCATGGCCGAGCTGCTGAGGGCTGAAGAATAGGTGCCGTGATAATGCACGTTGATGCAGTGATACACGCAAGCGGAGTTGCAGAGTACCTTGATTTCCGCCTTGACTTGCTGCCGAATCTGACGGATGAGCTCGAAGTCGCGGTTGGCGTCGCGGTCGAGTACGAGCACGCCCGCGCCGAGTTGCTCGAACTCGACGGCCTCACGGACCGAGGCAATCTCGTTGCAGATGGATGCGTTCACACGCAGACTGGGGACGTGCTTCTTGAAGAGCGACATGAGGTAGGGGATCGTCACGGTGATCTCGTCCACGCCGCATGCGACAAGGTTGTCGACGAAGGAGAGGACCTCCTGCCTGTAGGAAGGGGTCAGCGGTATGGGCAGCAATTCGGAGTTCATGACGTAGTTGAAGCGGATATTCGCCTCGTGGAGTCGAGCTATGTGGCGCTTGAGCTCGTCGAGCGACGTGGGCCGGATGCTCTCTGCGGGACGCAGGTTGCCGACGGGGTCTTGGGGTAGGGAGCCGTAGACTTCAAAGATGCATCGGGAATTCGGTGCTTGTTTGGCGAGTGCCGAAAGCGATTCCACATAGGTCGCGTCATTGACGAAGGGTACGCAAAGACCTATG
Source organism: Atopobiaceae bacterium (assembly GCA_017533825.1). Classification (GTDB taxonomy): domain Bacteria; phylum Actinomycetota; class Coriobacteriia; order Coriobacteriales; family Atopobiaceae; genus RUG440. The sequence goes on from JAFWIE010000019.1 coordinate 10,019, forward strand.
CCGACCGCTGTCTGGCCCATCCTTCTCATCCCTGCCTTTACCTCCCCGTATACACATTGCGTCGATTCTATCACACGGGCTATAGGCTAGAATGCAGCTGGATGCTATGTGGTTGATGCGAATCGATAATTAGAAAGTAGTGCTGAGATGACGAAACGAGAATCCATCATCGTCCTGCTGTCCATCACGCTGTGCTGGAGCTCTTCCTATCTCTTCATCCAGGAGGTTCCGCAGGGACTCTCGGACTATGCGTATCTGGCCTTGACGTCAGGCGTCGCTGGCATCATCCTGGCAATCATCTTCTTCCGTCTCATGTCTAGCCTAACAAAGCAGACGATTAAACATGCGGCAATTCTATCGGTGCTGATTACGGGGAACATGCTCTTTGAGAAGATGGCACTTGGAGAGCTCCCTGCGCCGACCGTGAGTTCGCTTGCGGCGATGAACATCGTGATCGTGCCAATCATTCTTATGCTTCGCAAGGAATATCCCACGCGGAACAACGTGGTCGGCATCATCGTGATCATCATCGGCATCGTCGTCTCAAGCCGTTCGGTGCTGAAGGAGGGTGCGGGCTTTCTGGGGGTTCTCTACGTAGTGTGTTCGTGCGTGTGTATGTCGCTCTACACCATCGTCGCCTCGGACTTTACGGATGAGTCGAACCCGCTGTTGCTTACGATCATGCAGCTGCTCTTCACGGCCGCGATTGGCTTCGTGTTGTGGGTCGTAACAACCCCCGATCCCTTTGGGTCGCTCGAGTTTACCCCAGCCTCGATGTCGTACATCTTCATCCTGGCGTTCTTCTCGAAGGCGTACGCATATGTGATGCTCATGTATGCCGAGAAGTACGCTGACCCCGTGAGCATCACGGTAATTGCGGCGACCGATCCGGTGGTTACCCTGCTTTTGGCGGTGTTTGTTCCCGGGGCGGCTGGGGGAAGGGAACTCCTGACGCCTCCAGCGCTTGTGGGCGCTGCCATCATCACCCTGGGTGCGATTATTGCGGGTACGGACTTCCTCTCGTCGAAGGAAGCTGCCGATGAGAAGCAATCCGCAGAAGCAGAACTCGCTGCAGCAGAATCCACGACCTCGGTGCCCGCCGCGTACAAATTCGAATCACCCGAGATCAAAGCGTTTGGCAACCGCTATCAGGTTCTGTGGTTTGCCTTTGTCATTATGCTGCTCTTCGCGCTGTTGGGAATCTCCATTGATGTGATGCATAGTGAGGCTGGGTTCAGAAACCTGCGTCCTGAGAACTGCTTATCGGTTACGGCGGGTCTCATGCTCGGACCCATTGGTGCATTGGCATGTTCGTTGGGCAATTTCTTAGCGGATTGCTTCCATGGGATGTACGACACCATGACTCTAGGTCTGGTGGGCAACTTCATTATGGCCTTCATTCCCTACAAGGCATGGATGATGCTCTCGCGGAAGCGTCCGGATGTTCATTCGGGGAAGCATCTGCTGCGCTACGTCTGGGTATCGTTGTTGGGCGCCATGTCGTGCGCGTGCTTTCTGGGGATTGCACTGCAGTACTTCTACGACCGTTGGTATGACGGACTCATTTGGCAGATGTTCATGAACAACTTCGTCTTCTCGCTTGCGTTTGGCCTGCCGCTGTTCATTGTGCTCACCAGCGAAGGGGTGTGGGTGATGCTCAAACCTGAATTTCTCGTTGGCAAGATCTTTACCTATGGCATTCCAATTAGAGTGAGACTCGGCGGAATTAGCGTGACACGGGCTTTCTTGGCGGCGTTGACGGTGCTGCTCACGGTGTTGATGTACCTGCTTTACAATGGTTATAACTTAGATACCAGTAGGATCGTGCAGGTGCTTTCCCTTGCCTGTGGCATCTGTGAACTGAACATCTGCTTGCTCCCCATCGCCGGTCACGAGCGCGGCGACCGAAGCTATGCAAGTCGATGACCACCAACAAGTCGTAGGGGTCCCGCTGGGATCCACTGGGGTAGCGCCTCAGTGGGCCCCTTACAGGTACAATGGCGAGTGTGTCAATAGAGTCGTGGAAGGAGCGAGGCATGGAGCAGGAGCGCAAGCGCATCAAACGCGCGGCCGTCTCGGACGAGACACGGCACGGTCGCAGAAGGGCGGCGGTAAACCCGAATGCGCAGAAGGTCGACGGGTCGGACCACGTCGAAAGGACGGGTCGCGTCGAAAGGACGGGTCGCGTCGACAAGTCGGGCCGCGAGTACGAAGGTCGCTTCCCCAAGCACGGAGAAGAGCGGGGAGGCGTGTTGCGATGACGAAGGAACGTTTGCATACGGTACCGACCACGCTTGTGGCGCTTCTCTCGATCGTGGTTATGTGTGTGTGCCTTGCGGGGTGCGGCGAAAGCATGATGGACTACGGCACGTCCGGCGAGAGCACCGGCGAGACGCTTGAGGAGCGCGTAGCGAGCGGACTTTCCGTAAAGGCTCAACGGGGTAGCAAGACGCTGCAGATCGATCGCCCCGCACTGACGGGCGCACGGCCCAAGGGAATCGAGAAGGGCACTTGGACCGTCTTCGTGTACCTGTGTGGCTCGGACCTCGAGACGAACGGTGGTGCCGCGACGGCCGACCTCGGCGAGATGGTGGGCGCCAGCGGCAGCGAGAACGTGCGGTTCGTGGTCGAGACGGGCGGCGCAAAGCAGTGGCGCAGCAACGTCGATGGCAAGAAGATCACGCGTTACGTCATCCAAGATGGCGCGATCAGCGTGGCGGAGAGCGTCAAGGCTGCCAACATGGGAGAGACGAACACGCTCTCTGACTTCCTTACATGGGGCCTCAAGAACTATCCGGCGGAGCATATGGGCCTCATCATGTGGGATCACGGCGGCGGCTCCATCACGGGTGTGTGCTTTGACGAACGCAACAAGTATGACTCCCTGCTGCTGCGCGAGCTCGAGCTCAGCATGGCAAAGACTGCCCTGACGATGTGGCAGAAGTTCGACTTCGTGGGGTTTGACGCGTGCCTGATGGGCACGCTCGAGACCGCGAACATGTTTGCGAGCTACGCCGACTACATGATCGCGTCGCAGGAGGTCGAGCCGGGTACCGGGTGGGAGTACAGCACCATCATCGAGTATTTGGCGAAGAACCCCGGGTGCAACGGTGGCGAGCTTGGCAAGGCACTGTGCGACGGCTACCTCGAGTCGCTGCCGGCGAGGAGCGCTGCGACGGCGACGCTCTCGGTGGTCGACCTCTCTCAGATCGACACCCTCTTGCAGAGCTTCTATAACTTCTCGGAGGAGATATACGAGTCGGGCGGCGACCAGGGGACGCTCGCGACCATGACGCGTGGCATCCGGAGCGCCGAGTGCTACGGCACGAACAACTGGATGGAGGGCTACACCAACATGGTGGACCTCGGCGGCATCGTGAACGCATGCGCCGCGGTGACGCCGAGTGCCGATGACGTGCGTGCGGCGTTGTCGAAGTGCGTGACGTACCAGGTGAGGGGCAGGAGCCACTCACGCTCGAGTGGCCTCTCTGTGTACTACCCGCTGAGCGTGAAGGACTCGCGAGAGCTCACGGCGTTCCAGACGGTGGCCGCCAATCCCTCGTACCTCTCGTACGTCGACCGTCTGGCACATGGCGCGACCTATAGCGGCGGTTCGCAAGCCACGCAGTACACCTCGTATTCCGACGATTCGTGGTACGGCAGCGACGAGCTCTGGTCGCTGCTCATGGACGAGGACACCATTACCACCCTGCTCGGTGCCTTGGCGAGCACGCGCTCGGTGGACCCACATTGGGAGTATGTGGACGAGCATGACGGAACGAGCCGGGTGGTGACCTTCGCCCAGGAGCCCGAGGTGGACGACGAGGGTGTGTATTGGATGCAGTTCGACAAGGAAGGCATCAAGAACGTCGCCTCGGCAGACGCGTTGGTGTATCGCAAGACCGGAGACGATACGTTCCTGACGCTCGGCGAGACGTACGAGGTGTATGCGGACTGGGACGAGGGCATCGTGGAGGATGGCTTCGACGGCAAGTGGCTCTCTCTGCCCGACGGCCAGACCCTGTGCCTGTACGTGGTCGAGTCCAACGAGGATGAGGCGATCTTTACTTCGCCGGTGCGCATCAATGGCGAGGATTGCTACCTGCGCATGCATCAGGACCTCGCAAGCGGTGCGGTCGAGGTCGAGGGCAAGTGGACCGCCTCTGGTGAGAACGGGTTGGTGAACCGCAGCTGCCTGCCCATCGAGGTCGGCGACAAGATCGTTCCCTTGTATAGCACGCACGCTGAGGAAGGCAACGCGGCTGAGAAATCGTATGACGTTGAGGGCAACGAGTACGAGGTGCCCAAGGGCGGGCTCACCATCGACTTCGGCAACCTGCCGCTCGGCACGTACTTCTACTCGTTCAACATCACCGACGTGTATGGTGACCGCTACGTGACAGACCAGGTGGAGTTCGACGTCGAAGAGGACGGCATCTACTTCGTTCAGTAGCGCAATAGCTACTCATGGCTCGCAAGACCGTGCCCGCGGGGGTTGTCCCTCGCGGGCACGGTCGTCTCGTTTGTGAGCTGGCTCCTTATTCTCGCCATGCTGTGGCTGCGATACTTCCATTTGTGCGGGGAGTCCGGTATGCTTGCTTGCAAGCGAAGTCCTCTGAAGGGAGGATGCGAGGAGTTCGTTAGCGCCTGGGCCAGAATGGGCTGGCTGACGAGGATGGCAGTTATCGAAGTATTCGGCGGGTGCTGCCACGGCCGCTGGGGTGGTCGTTAGAAGGGGAGCAAAAAGCGGGAGACACCGTAACAGAGAACCCTTTGGATCCCTAACGCTACAGCACAACAATGGATTTGGTGGCCCGTACCTGGGGTACGTGCTACCTGTGATTGAGGTTCCGACGGCCCGTGGGGCTGCGTCGCGAGCGAACCTCAGTCACGCTGAAGACTATGGAGGAAGACCATGTGTGGAGTCGTGGGATATACCGGCAAGAAGCAGGCGGCTGCGTGGCTGCTCGATGGATTGGCGACGCTCGAGTATCGCGGATATGATTCTGCGGGCATTCAGGTGGTTTCGTCTTCGGGCAACCTGCACGGTGTGAAGTGCGCAGGGCGTGTGGCGGACTTGAGGGAGCGTGCGGCCGCCGCGAATCCCGAGGGAACGTGCGGCATCGGGCACACGCGTTGGGCAACGCATGGTGCCCCCACGGACCGCAACGCCCATCCGCACCTGGATGGTTCCGGTCGCATTGCCGTCGTGCACAACGGCATCATCGAGAACTTCCAGGAGCTCAAGCGTGAGCTGATGGCCGCGGGCCACCAGTTCCGCTCCGACACGGACACCGAGGTCATTCCCCATCTCATCCAGGAGGCGTGGGAGGGCCCGGCCAAGGGCGACCTCACCATGGCCGTGCGCAACGCATGCGATCGTTTGGAGGGCTCGTGGGCCGTTGCCTGCGTGTGCGCCGACGTACCGGGCACCCTCGTGGTGACGCGCAAGGGTTCGCCGCTCGTGGTGGCCGCCACCGATGACGGTGCGTATGCGGCCTCCGACGTCATGCCGCTCGCCGACGTTACCTCGCACGTGCTCCAGCTCAACGACTACGACGTGGCGACGCTCTCTCCCGACGGCGCCATCAGCATTGTCGATCGCGACGGACGAGTGGTGGAGAATCCCAGCTCGTTCGACATCGACTGGGACGCCTCGGCGGCAAAGATGGGCGGCTACTCCGACTTCATGGCCAAAGAGATCAACGAGCAGCCCGAGGCCATCGAGCGCCTGCTCAAGGACCGTCTGGGCGAGCACGGCATCGAGCTGGATGAGCTCTCCCTCTCGAAGGCGGAGCTTGCCGCCATCGACAAGATCGTCATCATCGCGTGCGGCACCTCCTACCATGTGGGTCTCATCGCGAAGGTGGCCATCGAGCGCTGGGCGAAGGTGCCCGTGTCCGTCGAGTTCGCGAGCGAGTTCAACTACAACGAGGATTACCTCGTCACCGACCACACGATGTGCCTGGTCATCACGCAGTCCGGCGAGACGGCCGACACCCTGGCTGCCGCCCGGCGCATGAGGGGCATGGGCTGCACGGTGTTTGCGATTACCAACGTGCTGGGTTCGACGGCTGCGCGCGAGGCGGATGGCACCCTGTACATCCAGGCTGGCCCCGAGGTGGCCGTGGCCTCGACCAAGGCCTACACTGCACAGATGGTCGCATCGTACCTGCTGGCGCTTCGCCTCGCCTACGCCAACGGCCACATGACGTTGGAGGAGGTCCAGAAGCATTATCGCGACATGGAGCAGGTGCCCGACCTCATGCGCGAGGTTCTCGGCCGTCGCTGGCAGGACAAGCAGGCGTCCCAGCGCTTCCGCGACAAGCACTCGTCGCTCTTCCTCGGCCGCAACGTGAGCTCGACGACCGCCTACGAGGGTGCGCTCAAGCTCAAGGAGATCAGCTATCTGCACGCCGAGGCGTATCCTTCTGGCGAGATGAAGCACGGACCCATCTCGCTCATCGAGGGAGGCTTCCCCGTGGTCGCCATCGTTCCGGCCGACCACGTGCACGACAAGACCGTCTCGAACATCCAAGAGTGCCTGGCGCGCGGTGCCGTGGTCATCGCCGTGGCGACCGACGGGGACGAGAAGGTCGCGAAGATGTGCCAAGAGGTGCTGTGGGTGCCGCAATGCCCCGACCAGCTCATCGTGCCGGTCGTCTCCGTCATCCACCTGCAGCTGCTTGCCCGCTACGTGGCGCGCGATCGTGGCTACGACGTGGACAAGCCGCGCAACCTCGCGAAGTCGGTCACCGTGGAATAGTGATACGTCTGGCGCAACTGACCAAGTGAGTTGTACCATATCACAGAGGACGGTCCTCTCGATTGGGTAGGGCGGTCCTCTGTGATTGCGTTATGGGCGAGGGAGACGGACGCTTATGGCATTGGCGGGCATTGGTGTGGACATGGTCGAGATAGCGCGCATGGAGAAGGTCTTGGCGCGCCGTCCGAACTTCACGAAGCGCGTCTTTAGCGAGGAAGAGCGGGCGTACTGCGACCGTATGGCACGACCAGCCCAGCACTATGCGGCGCGATTCGCTGCCCGCGAGGCGGTGCTCAAGGCATTGGGAACGGGGTTCTCGCAGGGAATCGGCTTTGCCGACGTCTCGGTGGTGCGCAACGACGCAGGACAGCCACAAGCCGTGCTCACGGGGCGTGCCCGCGAGGTGGCGGACGAGCAGGGCGTGCGTGAGGTGGCTCTCTCGCTCTCGTACACGCACGAGATTGCCGTGGCGAATGCCGTGGCGGTGACCGACGACGTGCGGCCGCGTCCCGAGGCGAAGCCCGACCCCAAGGCGGACCTGCGCAGATCGTTTAGAGAGGCGCGCTCGGTTCTCGACGAGCTCGAGCGCGTGGAGACGGATGGATGATGCCGCGAAGTGACGTGCTGAAGGGTGCGTGTCACGTCGCGATGGATGGCAAAGAGGAGTTGAGGTCCTATGCAACCTGTGCTTAACGTCGAGGACGTCCGGCATGTGGAGGAACTGCTCACGAAGGCGGGTGTGAGTCTCTCTGAGCTCATGCGTCGAGCTGGAGCCGCGGCCGCCCAAGAGGTCGAGCGTCTGGAGGACGTCTCGACGGTCGTGGTGCTCGTGGGTATGGGCAACAATGGCGGCGACGGTTGGGTCGCGGCGGAGCGGCTTATGAACCAGGGCGTGAACGTCACCGTCGTCACGCCCGTTGAGCCGGCTCGGATCGAGTCGAACCTCGCGCACGTGGTGGCTGTCAACGCACAGCGCGCGGGTGTGCCCATTGAGGTGGCACCGCCACGTGAGCGCTTGGAGGAGCTGCTCGGCATGGCAGATGTGATCCTCGACGCGCTTCTTGGCACGGGCTTCCATGGCGAGCCCAAGGCGCCGTTCGACATCTGGATCGACTGCGTAAACGCCTCAGGCGCGCGCGTGGTCTCGGTGGACGTTCCGAGTGGACTCTCTGCCCAGTCGGGCTATGCACCCGGTGCGTGCATCATGGCCGATGTCACCGTTACCATGCTGAGCCTCAAGCCGGGATTGCTCTCTGACGAGGGTCGCGACGTGACCGGCGCCATCGTGGTGGCGCCTCTTGCGGAGCAGACGGAGGGGCTGGTCCTTGAGGCCGATCCCGTCGCATGGCGCGTGGAGGTGGAGGACTACATCGACGTGACGATGCCCCCGCTCTCTGCCGTGGACAAATACTCGCGTGGGACTGTGCTCGTGGTCGGTGGCTCCACGCGCTTCCCTGGTGCCGCCATCCTGGCCGCGAAGGCGGCCGCGCGTGCCGGCGCAGGGTACGTGACGCTCGCGGTGCCCGAGTCCGTGGTACCCATCGCGCAGGCGCACCTCGTGGAGATTCCCGTGATCGGGATGCCTTACGATCCAAAGACGGGCTCCTTCGCTGCCGATGCCCGTGAGGAGCTCATCCACTTGGCAAAACGCAGCGGCGCGGTGGTGGTCGGCCCGGGCATGCTCGTGAACGCATCGACGATGTCGGTGGTCGCGGGGCTGCTGCAGTGCGACGTGCCGCTCGTGCTCGATGCCGACGCGCTCAACTGCCTGGCACAGCTCACCACGGGACGGCTTGACAGCTTCCCTGAGCTCATTCGCCGCTCTTCTCCGCTGGTATTGACGCCGCATCGTCGTGAGCTGGGCAGGCTCGTGGGTATGCGCGAGAATCCTCCCGAGACGCTTGCGGCATCACTCGACGCAGCGCGACGGATCGTGTGGGCCGAGGGCGGCAACGAAGTGTGCGTGGTCGCTAAGGGTACCGCGACGGCATGCGTGGGTGTCGACATTGCCCTGCTGCCCAAGCCGGGACCGGCGTCGCTTGCGACGGCGGGTTCGGGCGACGTGCTCTCGGGCATCATGGGGGCATCGCTCGCGCGCGGTGCCGAGCGATTCGGGGGAGAGAGCCTGCCGCTGATGTGCGCGCTCGCATGCGAGGTGCACGGATACGCGGCTGCGATTGCGGCCGAGCGGTTGGGCACCCGTGGTGTCATGGCTATGGATGTGGCCGATGCCGCCGGCTTGGCGATTGACGCACTTGAGGAGCAGGCGTCCTTCGTGGAGGACTTTGACTGAGAAGGGAGCGTGCCATGGCTCGCGAAACGAAGTGGCCCGAGGATCGATGGGCCTGGGTTGAGATAGACCTCGAAGCGCTTCGGCACAATACGCAATCGTTGCGAAGGATGATCGCGCGTGACGTTCAAATGATGTGCGTGGTGAAGGCCGACGCCTATGGTCACGGAGCCGTACAGTGCGCAAAGACGATGCGCAGGGCTGGGGCGAATCAGTTTGCGGTCGCCACCGTCACCGAGGGCGTCGAGCTTCGCGAGGCGGGCATCCGTGAGCCCATTCTCATCCTCTCTCAGCCTCCCGTGGAGACGGTGCAGCGCATCGTTGAGTACGACCTCATGCCGGCGCTCTACGATCAGGACTTTGCGCTGGCGTTGGGCGAGTGCGCGGCTGCTGCCGGCAAGGTGGCGCGCTACCATCTGGCCATCGATACCGGAATGACGCGCATCGGCGTGAACTGGCGCGACGTGCTGGAGATGCGCAGGGGCATCCATTTCCATCGCGGTATCGAGTGCGCGGGCACCTTCACCCACTTTGCCACTGCCGATGTGCCGCGTGACTGGGACTTCCAGATGCAGGCGCGACGCTTCAACGAAGCGGTCAACGCATTGAAGGATGCCGGCTACCATACGGGGCTCGTGCATTGCGCGAACACACCTGCGACGATCCTGCACCCTGAGGTGCATGAGGACATGTGCCGCGTGGGCATCGGGCTGTATGGCCTGCATCCAGCGGTGGAGACGCGTCGCGAGGTGCACCTCAAGCCCGTGATGAGCGTGCGCGGCCGCATCACGCGCGTCGAGCGTCCCGAGGTGGGCACCGGCGTGAGCTACGGGCTCACCTATCGCGTTCCCAAGCCCAACATCCAGATTTGCACGGTGCCCATTGGATATGCTGACGGCCTGTCGCGCACGCTTTCGGGCAATATGGACGTGCTGGTGAACGGTGAGCGCTGCCGGCAGGTGGGGCGCATCTGCATGGACCAGTTCATGTTTGAGGTGAGCGTCAACAACGTGCGTGCGTATCGTCCGACCCGTGCCGTCGAATACGGCGACGTGGTGACGGTGCTCGGAAGCGATGGAGACGAGTTCATCTCGGCGGACGACATGGCGGCGAAGCGCGATACCATCAACTACGAGGTTGTCTGCGACTTTGGCCTGCGCTTGGAGAAGGTCTATGTGTAGCGCTGCTCCCGCGTCGCGGCCGCAGCGGGGGCGTCGTCGTGTGCGGCGCTCCTATCTTTTGGAGGAGGACGAATCCATGCCGGTCATGCGTATTCCCGGGCACGAGCATCAGAAGCCTCAGGAGGTGACGCTCGAAGAGATTCGCGCCGTGTTGGGCGACTGCCATCTGTGCCCGTTGTGGGAGACGCGCACCAACCTCGTCTTTGGCGTGGGCAATCCCAACGCGCGGGTCATGGTGGTGGGCGAGGGTCCGGGACGTAACGAAGACCTGCAAGGCGAGCCCTTCGTCGGCGCGGCCGGGCAGAACCTTGACGCGCTCCTCTCGCTTGCAGGGCTGAGGCGCCAGGACGTATACATCGCCAACGTCGTGAAGTGTCGTCCACCCGGCAATCGGAACCCGAAGCCCGAGGAGATTACCGCTTGCTCGCCGTTCCTGCGCGAACAAGTGCGCTCGATTTGGCCCGACGTGATCGTCTGCTTGGGGAACTTCGCCGCCCACTTCATCCTGCGCACCGAGGTGGGCATCACTTCCCTGCGCGGCCGCTTTCATCAGACGGGGCACTTTGCTGTGTTGCCTACCTTCCATCCTGCGGCGGCGCTGTATCATCGCGAGTGGCAGCCGGTGCTGGAAGACGACTTCCGGATGCTTGGCGCGTGGTTGGCAGAGCACCCTGCCGGTCCCGGAAAGGGGCAACAATGAGTGCCGGACCGATGAATGCGAGCGCTCCGGGGGGGGCCAAGACTGCGTTCGTGACGCGCTCGACGGACCAGACAATCGCGCTTGGTCGTCGCCTTGGGGAGCTGCTTGAGCCGGGAGATGTTCTCGTGCTGACGGGCGACCTCGGCGCTGGAAAGACGCAGCTCACCAAGGGCATTGCGTTGGGTATGGGCGTGACGGATGATGTGTGTAGCCCGACCTTCACTATCGGCATGGTGTACGAGGGTGCGCGGATGCCGCTGTATCACTACGACCTGTATCGGCTCGACGATCCGTCACAGCTAGACGACACGGGAATCTTTGACGTGCTGGGCGATGATGGTCCGTGCGTTATCGAGTGGGGCGAGCAGTTCATCGACCAGCTGGGGGACGAGCGGCTCGACGTGGTGCTCTCGCGCTTGGACGACGAGGCCGCGCCGGGAGAGGAGCCGGCTCGAGAGGTGGCGTTCTACCCGCACGGTGCACGTCCCGAGCAGATTGCTGCCCAGATGGGCATGTAGGCGTTCCGGGTGTTTTGGCGAGCGGGGCGGGTCCGTTGGGAACCCGCCCCGCGTCGTTTTCGGCACCTGACCCGCGCCCGCGCCCGTGGCCACCCGCCCGTGGCAGCACCCGCCCGTGGCAGCACCCGACCGTTGCGCCACCTGCCCGTGGTCACGCCCGCCCGTTGCGCCACCTGCCCGTGGCCACGCCCGCCCGTGGCCGCACCTTCCCAACCCATCCTTGAGCGGCCAGATGCAAACTACTCAGCAGGTATCAAATAATGAAGCAAAAGGAAAAGAATCCTGC
>JAFWIE010000020.1 GCA_017533825.1 Atopobiaceae bacterium
CAAGACTTATGTGGAGTGGTTCAAAAGCGGCATGCCGGTCGATGTCGAAAACTCGCGCAAACAAGAGCCCAGAAAGACCAGCTAAGTTCTGTCAAGTAGGAAACGGAAAATAGTTCGATTGAACTTTGAGAACGGAATATGTGGACAAAGGGATTGCGAATGGGCGGCCAGCGGCATGCGCGAGCGGCCCCGGCAAAAGGACGCGGGGACGGGCGAGGACGCGGGGACGGGCGAGGAACCCGGCCTCGCAGGTGAGTTTTGACAATCGCGAAGGTGGTGCCTGGCGTGGGGTCCGGCCTATCCCGCCGCCTCCGCCCTCGCCCCGGACGGGTAGCTCACGGGGGTCCTGGCCTCGTACTTGCGGCGCTCCCTCAGCAACGCCAGGATGACGCCGCAGAGCTTGCGGGCCACGGCGGAGAGGGCGACGTAGTGGTGCTTGCCCCGCCCCTCGGTCAGGTGGTCGTAGTACTCGCCGAAGTACGGGTCGTACCTCCTCGCCCCGTCGGCGGCGGTCATCAGCGCGTTCCTGAGGTGGGAGCTGCCGCGCTTGGACATGTGCTGGCCGGACTCGCCGTCGAGCTGGCCGGACTGCGCCTTGGTCGCGTCCATGCCGGCGTAGGCCACGAGCTGCTTGGGCGTCTCGAAGCGGTCGGGGTCCCCGACCTCGGCGGCGATCTCGGCCGAGAGCACGGGGCCGATGCCGGGGACGGACTGGAGTATGGCCCCGACCTCCGGGTCGAGCAGCTCCGCGATCTCCCCGTCGAGCCTGGCGACCTCGTCGTCCATGAGGCCGATCAGGCGCACGACGCTCTCGGCCTCGACGGCCAGGGCCCCGGCCGCGAAGGACGTGCCCACCGACGCCTTGGCGGCGGCCTTGACCTCCTCGGCCTTCTCCCGGCCGAAGTGGCCGCGGGACGCCTCGCGCACGACCTTCGTGAGCTGGAGGATGTTCGCGCGGGCGATCGCCCGCGCGCTGCCGTAGCGGCCCATGAGCGCGCGCGTGGTCGCGGAGTCGTTGCCGCCCACCAGCGCGCTCAGCTCGGGGAACGTGCGGTCCGCGACCGACGTCAGCCTGTTCTTGAGCGCGGTGCGCTCGACCACGACCGAGGCGCGGTAGCGCGTGAGCTGCTTCAGGCCCTCGGCGTCCTCGGGCGAGACCCTGGACGGCCCGAGCCTCTTGAACCTGGCGTACTCGGCTATCAGGAAGGCGTCTATGTCGTCGGTCTTGGTCTTGCGGAGCGTGTCGGCCCTCCTGAAGGCGTCCGTGAGGACGGGGTTGACCACGGCCACGTCGTAGCCGTGGGCCACGCAGAACTCCCAGAGGGCGAGCCAGTAGTGGCCCGTGGACTCCATCACGAGCAGCGTGTCCTCCGGCGTCGCGCCCAGCTCCGAGAGCCTCCTCAGCAACGAGGCGAAGCCCCGCTGGTCGTTGGCGAACTTGAACGGCTTGCCGTGCGGCGTGCCGTCCTCGCGCCTGGACCCAGCCACGTGAGCCCTCTTCGCGATGTCGATCCCCACGTACTGCATGCGATGCCCCCTCCGGCCCGAATCCGCCAGACGGAGGTGCCCCTCCGGACCCCGCGACACGCAGCCTCGTTGGACATGCGACCCCGCCGCCGGGCGTGCCCGGCATCTGGTCTTCCAGCCTTATTCGCGTCCAGTCGCGGGGCCGAGGCGCAAGCCTTTCTTGCGAGACTTCCTCCCAGGAGAAACGCTACGCCCTCCGCCCACTGCGCGTCCCTTTATCCCATATTCCGAACCCAAAGTAAACGGGACGAGAAACGCGGCCACAGCGTTCGAAGTGGTGGTTGGTCACGACCTCAAACAGTGACAGAAAGAATATACGAGGAAGTGGCATGAGAACAGAACTAACCGAGAACACGCTCACGCTGTATCCCGAGGGGCACGTGGACTCAAAGAATGCGGGCGACTTTGAGCGCGATGTGATGACGGCGGTAGATGCTGCGCCGGGGGCGTCTGTGGTGGTTGACGTGGACAAGCTCGAGTACGTGTCGTCGGCGGGCTTGCGCGTGTTCATGAAGGTCATGAGGCGTGCAAAGGGGAAGCTCGCGGTGATCAATGCCTCGCCAGAGGTCTACGAGATCTTTGAGGTTACGGGCTTCAGCGCGCTCATGGACGTGAAGAAGCGTCTCCGTGAGATATCCGTTGAGGGCTGCGAGCTCATAGGTCAAGGTGGCTACGGCAAGGTCTATCGCCTGGACGATGAGACCATCGCAAAGATCTACATTCCGGGAATGAGCCTTGAGTTTGTGGAGCACGAGCGCGACATGTCCCAAAAGGCCTTCCTTATGGGCGTGCCCACGGCAATCTCGTACGATGTGGTGAAGTGCGGCGACTGCTATGGCGTGGTGTTCGAGATGCTCGATGCCAAGACCACGGCGCAGATCATCGACGCCGACCCGTCGAGGATCCCGGAGGTCTCGGGCGGCAGCGCGAGGATGCTCAAGGAGCTCCATCAAATCGTACCTGGCCCGGCTGCAGGCCTGCCCAACCGCAAGCAGCAGTTCCTGGACTGGGTCGACTCTCTCGCCGGGCGCATCACAGAAGATGAGGCTGAAAAGCTCAGGGCATTCATTGAGGCCATTCCAGACCGCGACACGTTCCTGCATGGCGACTACAACGCAAAGAACATTATGCTGCGCGACGATGAGTACCAGCTCATTGACATTGGCGATGCGTCGGTTGGCCACCCCGTGTTTGACATTGTCGGCCTCATGATGGCGTATATCATCCTGCCCAACTCCCAGGGTGGCAGGAGTGCCGAGGAGCGTCGGGGACTCCTTGGCTTCGACTTTGAGTATGCTCCGAAGGTTTGGGGCACCATGTGCGCAACCTACTTTGGCCTGAGCTCGCAGGAGGAGATTGCCCAGAAGACAAAGCAGCTCATGCCGTACTGCATGCTTCTTGTAACGTACCAGTCAATGAGGATTGCTGGCGCAGACGAGCAGACATTGCAGGCGCGCGTTGACGGCCTGTTGCGCCCGCGTCTGCTGCCGGCCATCGAAGACGCGGCGCCTCTGGATTTCTAAGGGAACGATTGGCAAAAGGCGCCTGGCGCCTTTTGCCACCAATGGGGTAGTTATGAGGAAGTTTAAGAACTGGGTCCTGGGAGGCATTCAGCAGAAGGTGTTCAACCTCGTGCTGTATGCAATCTTGTTGGTTGTGGCGGCCTACACTGCCGTTATTGTTTGGCAGGCTCATCAGTTGGGGAACCTGTCAAATCAAACGAACGCCCAGCAGAAGGAAGCCATTTCGAACATGGTCAATCGGACCATGGACGAGCAGCTTACCAAAAGCCTTGGTGAGACCACGCAGATGGAGGCAAACATCGCCGACGACATGTTTGCCGACCTCACCTCGGCGGTGGCGATGATGGCGGACTACACGGGCAAACTGTATGCGAATCCGAGCGCTTATCCTACAAAGGACGTGCTGCCCCCGGACGCCTCCACAGACGGTCAAACAACCGTCCAGCTCCTTACGGAGGCAGGGATCAACACAAAGGACCCTGCCATCGCTCAGCAAATAGCCCTCGTTGGCAATGTCTCCGACCTCCTTTCGTCGCTCTTTGAGAACTCGAAGATCGATTCCTGCTATGTGGCACTGCCGAGTGGCGTGATGATTCTTGCGGACGACCATGCCTCATCAAAGTTCGCGGACGACGGGACGATTACGCCCATAGAGATGACAGAGCGCCCTTGGTATACCGGAGCCGTGGAGAAGGGCGGCGTCTACTTTACCGACGTCTCCGCCGACGTGTTTACCGGCAACGTGGGCATTATGTGCGCCACGCCCGTGTACCGCGACGGAGAGCTCGTGGCGGTTGTTGGGGCGGACCTCCTGCTCAACGACATGGCGCAGAGCGTGGAAAACTCGGCTGACGGCAGTGGCTTTGTATGCATAGTGAATGACCAGGGTCACGTGGTGTTCTCGCCCATGACAGAGGGTTCGTTTAGAGCGCAGGAGTCCTCGCAGGCAACCGATTTGCGACAGGCGCGTGGTGCCATAGCGGGCCTAGTGCAAGAGTCGCTCGAGGGCGTTACCGCCCCTACGATTGTGGAGGTGGACGGGCGCATCTACTACATGTGCGGTGCGCCGATCAACACGGTGGGTTGGGCCGTTATCAACGCGGTAGACCAGCAGGCAACCGACGCCGTTACCGCCGGATTGCAGGAGGAATTTGACGGCATAGTGGACTCCGCGCAGGCAAAATACGGTGAGAGCCTGTCTCAGGCGAGCACCACCATCGTTGTGCTCATCGTGGTTGTTATGGCGCTGGCGCTCACGGGAGCCTTGATTTTGGCAAAGCGCATCGTGCGCCCGCTTGGCCTCATCACCGATCGCGTGCAGTCGCTTGGCGGGGACGACCTGCAGTTTGTGATGGAGGATGACTATCGCACTGGCGACGAGGTCGAGGCGCTGGCAGAGTCCTTCGCCAAACTCTCGGCCAAGACGCTGCAGTATGTGGACGAGGTTACGCGCGTTACGGCCGAGAAGGAGCGCATTGGCGCGGAGCTCAACATGGCTACGGCCATTCAGGCGAGCCAGCTGCCCAGACTCTTCCCAGCCTTCCCCAACCGTCCTGAGTTCGACCTCTTTGCTTCCATGGACCCCGCAAAGGAGGTAGGCGGCGACTTTTACGACTTCTTCCTTGTGGATGACGACCACGTTGGCTTGGTGATGGCCGACGTGAGCGGAAAGGGTGTTCCTGCGGCACTGTTCATGATGGTCTCTCGCTTGTTGTTGAAGTCGCGCCTGCAAGGTGGCGAGAACCCCGCCGAGGCGCTCATGAACGTGAACGACCAGCTGTGCGAGGACAACGAGGCCGAGTTCTTTGTTACGGTGTGGGTGGCAATCGTACAGATTTCCACAGGCGAAGGCGTTGCGGCCAACGCCGGCCACGAGCACCCTGTGTTACGCCGAGCGGGTGGCTCGTATGAGCTGGTGGTGTATCGCCATGCTCCCGCGCTCGGTCTGATGGAGGGTATCCCCTATGCTGAGCACTCCTTCAAGATTAATCCGGGCGACAGTCTGTTCGTGTACACGGATGGCGTGCCCGAGGCCACAAACGCAGACGGTGAGGTCTTTGGCAACGATCGCATGCTCAAGGCGCTCAATCAGAATCCCGATGCGGCTCCCGAAGAGGTGCTTGCCAACGTGCGCGCGGGCGTCGACGCCTTTGTGGGGGATGCAGAACAGTTTGATGACCTCACCATGTTGTGCTTTGCATACAAGGGTGAGGGTGAAACGGAATAGCAGGTGAGGTGAGGAAGGGGTCGCGCGTGTGATGGGCGGGATTGTTGAACGCTGGTTCGCGCACCCCATGCCTGCGCCTAATAAGAAAGCCTTCCCGATGGGGAAGGCTCTTGTGTTCTGGTGCGCCGTGAGGGATTCGAACCCCCGACCTCATGATTCATAGTCATCACTATTAGGAATTCTGAGGTAAACGACATACCTCACATACCATAAAATAGCAGGTAGCAGCATGTGAGGAATATTTGGTTCACTTGGTACAGAAAACACTATACAATCGACGTGACCCAAAAGTGACACGAAACGATTGGAAATGTGACTCACATGAGCATCAGCATTTCAGACGGCATCATCAGGAAGAAACAAAAGCGGAATGGGAGCTGGGAATGGCAAGCCTGCCTTGACGTTACAATCGATGGCAAACGCACTCAAAAACGAATGCTCACAGGCATAGCATGTGACCCGCAAAAGCCGAGCGAGCGGGGAGCTGGAAAACGCATTACACCAACAGGAAAAGGAGCACGACAGGCTCAAGCTGTCCTCAGAGAGTGGCGTGAGCAATTACTTGCGGAACACAACCAAACAGCTGAGGCAACGCAAACAGGCATAGTTACATATGATCTTGGGACATTAGTCGACGAATACTGGGCAACACGCGATATCAAAAAATCGACCCTCAAGGGCTACCATAACCTACGCAAGCATATCGTCAAAATCAAAGGCAGAGCCTGTGATATCAGGCCAGCAGATATACAGAAATGGATCACTGACGAACAAAAAGCTGGCGTTGGTCCAGCGACAATCAAAAAATCCTATGTACAATTAAAGAGTGCATTCGAGTGGGCGGTGAGCATAGAAATTCTTGAACGCAACCCCTGCACTCCAGTGAAACCTCCAAAGCCTGTGACGCGCGATCCAAATCCAGTCGATGCCATCAACTTACGTAAGCTAGCAGCAGCACTCGCAAACCTCGATGCAGCTGATGAGGCACACCTTGCAGATGCAATTAGAATCGCATTGTTCACAGGAATGCGCGAGGGCGAGATTTGTGGCTTACGCTGGTGCGATGTTGACGGAGCAACCGAAAACAATATGACTGCTGGTGGAGAACTGCACGCCAATTATACGGTTGAAATAATAGAGGGAGGCACCGAACTCACCGAGAGACCAAAGAATAGTCAACGCCGTGATGTACCAATTAACGTTGACTTACTAGCAGTATTAGAACGTAGACGATCAGAAGTCGTAAAACTTAAAGGTACAGATATTGGCGACTACTTCGTTGTAGCAAAACCAGAGTCACCACTTGCATACTACAATCCGGGTACTCTGCAAAAGGATTGGAGAGCATTCCGCAATGTTGCCGGCCTCAAAGGCAGCACTTACAAGAGGGTATATTTCCATGATTTACGTCATACATTTGCGACAACAGCGATTGTGAAGAATGACATTGATGTAGTAACCGTTGCGGGGCTACTCGGCCATAGCAGCCCCCGTGTCACGTTAGACTTCTATGCAAGGTGGTTACCGAACGCAAATCGAGAGGCTATGATCAAAATGGAAGGAATACTACCAGAAATAGATCAGGAGATAACTGAACAAGATAATAATGAACAAGATGAAAATGACAGCCAATAGCATATAATCAAGATTAAAAAAGGCTCTTCGGGATTTCTGGTGGGTAGCACACTGACTGTCTGACGCAACCCTCCCCGCGAGCGGCGCCCCGGGTGTACCATCCCGTGAACGGAACGTGGATGGAATGGCAATGGTCCAGGACGCCAGCATGCTCGCGTCCCTCTTCGAGCGCTTGATGGGGCTGGATGACAAGTGGGAGGTCGCGGAGACCTGGTTCGAGGAGGTCGAGGGCGGTGCCGACGAGCTTCACGTGAGGGTCGCCAGGAGGCGCGGCCGCGCGGTGCCGTGCCCGGAGTGTAAATGTCAAGGACTTTTTTCTTGGTGGGGGCTGCGGTGGAGAACTTGGACCGGAAATGGGACAAGGAGGACGTCAGCATGTTCTGCGCGGAGCAGAGGAGGGTCGCGATAGAGACCTTCATCAAGTACGGCCACAGCTACGCCGACACGATCGCCGAGCTCGGCTAC
>JAFWIE010000101.1 GCA_017533825.1 Atopobiaceae bacterium
CAGGGGATTCCGTACGCCCTCCGCCCACTGCGCACCCTTTGTCGCACAACAACGTGCGCTTCGCAAGGCGCGGACATCGAAGTGGCGCAGTGGGTTTTGCACCACTCCTAACGTCAGTTATTACTATACGAGGGGATTTTGGCGTCAATGGCAGCGTGGAATCGGAAGTCGTCACCAAGGGCGACGGCTCCACGCTGAGCTATGACCTCGTAAGGTGGAAGCAACACCAGACGACGAGGAAGCTCATATCTACGGGAAGCATTGACCTGCGTAACCCCGAAGCAGACTACGAGCCGGCCACGGCGACGCGGCGGCCGCAACCGATTGAGGCAAACACCTACTACGACTACACGGTCTGGCTCAATCCAACGTACTATACGGTGCAACAAGGTCATCACCTCGAGCTATACCTCGTTCCGTTCCTCAACTACGCGACCTATGCCGATTCCAGTGCGCGGGACTATATGCTGCAGAGGCAGGGACTCGACAGCTCGAACATCATGAACATTCGTACCGACTACAGCTTCACCATCAAGAACGCCGCAAGTTACGCAACGCTGCCCCTGGTTGAGGAGCCGACCAATCCGCCCGCAGACGGAGACGGACAGACGCCGAATGATGGTGCCGGGAAGGTGGAGGAGGCGAAGCCACAGTCGCAGTCGGGAAATCTTCAGCCAGAGAAGACAAGCACCACGGCGCGTCCCGCCACAACAGTACGCAGCGCCACTCACACCGCGCAAAGAACGCCCAACACCGGCGATTCCTCGCCCAGCCTCGCTCTCTTGGTCATGGCCATGGTCGTCGCCTCGATGTTTGCGGCAGGACTGGGCTTGGTGAGAGACAACAGACATTGATAGATGTTGCCGCGGAGCTGCCTTCTACCACCTTGTCCCCGAGGTATCTGAGTCGGCACCGAGCGCGCGGACTTGGGGGTTGGGCATTCGTCGAAGGAGGGTCTGTCCAAACCGGCATCTTAGGAGGTTTGCCGCCCCCGAGCACCTCGAAGGTGCTCGGGGGCTCAATCTTCACCGGCAAAATCGGCTCCGACGGGCCGGGCCGCCCTGCGAAAGCGGCCGACGGTGCTCGAAACCTACCGGGAGAACACGACGGCAGCGAGAAAACGCTATAGCTTTCGTGCATAAGTGCGGAAAATCGTTAAGCTCAATGGGCGTCAACAGGCATATTACCGATATTTATATCGATTTTCCACACTGGCTAAAATAGCCACTGTGGAAAATCGATATCAAATGTGGTAAAACACCAGTTGGCGAGGAAAGGTGCTGACGATTTTCCGCACTAATTGTCTGCCTCCCAAACCGACCAACGGCCATGGCGGCGGAATACGATCCATGACTGCGGGATACGAGCCATGACTGCGGGATACGAGCCTCCGCACATGCCGAACGCTCATGCGGAGCGCTCATGCGCATCGCGATTTCGTGCTCTTCGGTGGGATTTAGGGGCACATCGTAGGCACGCAGACCAAGTTCTCCCCCCAATCTCGTACGCATGGCCTGAGCGGTGGCCGACAGCTAATGAGACGGGCATTGCCTATGGGGTACGATGGCACATTGAAGCGTGCTGCGCGCTTTGGCAGCTTATGGCTGAGGCTAGTGAACGCGCAAAGCGACAATCATGAGGATTCCCAGCCGAACGGTTAGCGAGACTGATTCGGTGAATAACAGAAGGGGGAGCAAATGAGCACCCAAAGAAGCGAATCCACGCTGGACCGGTTCCGCGGCTGCCTGGTGGGAGGCGCGGTGGGTGACGCGCTCGGCTACACCGTCGAGTTCAGCGGTGAGGGAGAGATCTTCTCTCGGTATGGGATGAGCGGCATAACGTCGTACGAGCTCGACCCTGCGAGCGGAAAGGCGCTTGTCTCCGACGACACACAGATGACGCTCTTCACCGCCAATGGCATCCTCTTTGGGCTGACGCGGGGAACGTTGCGCGGCATCGCGGCGCCTCCGCGACACTATGTGGCGATTGCCTACCAAGACTGGCTGCTCACGCAAGAGCGCTCATTCCAGCAGGCGCAGGCCAGTGCGGCTGACGGGCACAAACGCATCTCGTGGCTCCTCGACGTGCCCGAGCTCTACCATACGAGGGCGCCGGGCAACACGTGCCTCTCCGCGCTGCACCGGCACCGCGAGGCAAGCGATACCATAGAGGATTACGTGGCCTTCGCGCCGCAGCTCAACCACAGCAAGGGGTGCGGGGGCGTCATGCGCGCCGCGCCCGCCGGGCTTGCGTGGGCGGGCGGCGACCTAGCCGTGGCCGACGAGGAGGCCGCACAGATTGCGGCCATCACGCATGGGCATCCGCTCGGTTACCTGCCCGCCGCGGTGCTCGCCCACATCGTGGCGCGCCTCGCCATCGGCGGCACCACGCTCGAGGAAGCAGTTGCAGAAGCCCGCAACGCCGTCGCGGACCTCTTCGCCAGGCACGCGCACCTGCAGGAGCTGATCGACATAATCGACCTCGCAATCGAGCTCGCGGGCAACACCGACGCCGACCTCGACAACATCCACCGGCTCGGCGAGGGATGGGTCGGCGAGGAGGCGCTCGCCATCGCCATCTACTGCGCGCTACGGCACAAGGACGACTTCTCGGCCGGCATCATCGCGGCGGTGAACCACCGCGGCGACAGCGACTCCACGGGCGCGGTCTGCGGCAACATCCTAGGCGCGCTGCTCGGCTACCACGCCATCGGTGAGCGCTGGACGGCAGACCTCGAGCTTCTTGACGTGACGCTCGAGCTTGCGGACGACCTGTTCACGGGGCACAAGACGGACGCGCACGGCACCTGCAAGAACCCCGCCTGGGAATGCAAGTACGTACAGTGTCACCGTTACGAGGGCGACTCGACGGAAGACGCGACGGCGGAGACGATGGATGCAGACGAACAGAAGCGATTCGTCGCCGAGTGGACCATGGGCCTTGGCGTCATGGGAGACCCCACAAACAAGGGAACCGCACATCGACCGCAGAGGCGAGCGCTGCGTAACAGCTAGAAAACGCTGCCAATGCCCATGGAACGCACGGAGATCGACCTCAGGCTTCCCATCACCACGGAGGAGTTCGAGCGCCTAGCGTTGGGGCATATCCCTCAGGTGATGGAGGATCACTGGTTCATGTACTTCGACGGCGACGCGCTCTGCTTCCATCGCAGCTGGACGGGGATTTGCATCTACAAGGTGCACGTCACGCGCGACAAGGCCGAGGACGCGTACGTACTCTCGCACGTGACGACAAACCGGGACCGCAGCCAGTACTCCCAGACGAACGATGAGAGCGACCGGCTGATGGCGCTGATCCTCGTCAACCAAGCGCTCGGCAAGGACGTGGAGACGCTCTGGGAAGCCTACCACGCGAGCGAGTCGTGTGGGAGCGGCGCGGCAGAGAAGGCAAGGCCGACGACCCTTGGCTTCTGGAAGGTGTCCGACGCACTCGGCTGCCTCAGCAACTGGCACGCCACAGGCTTCGAGCTCTTCGGCAAGAGGCTCGCCACGTCGGAGCATTGGATCATGTGGCAGAAGGCACGCGTGATGGGCGACTCCGCAGCGGCAGAAGCGATTCTGAGGGCGAATGGCCCCAAGAACGCGAAGGAGCTGGGCAAAGCGGTAAGTCCCTATGACGACCATCTCTGGCGAGACGTGCGCGAACAGCTGGCCTACGTCGGCATCCGCGAGAAGTTCCTGCAAAACCCAGACGTCGCGCGCGAACTACTCGAAACGGGGAACGCCGTGCTCGCGGAGGCCTCACCCTTGGACCGCACGTGGGGCGTGGGCATCGCAGCAAACGACCCGGGCTTCGAGAACATGACGGGCTGGAAGGGCGAGAATCTCCAAGGTTGCATCTGCATGCGGGTGCGCGCGGACCTCAGGCTCCTTATGGCTGTCAATCCCTCGCATCGCCCCACACAAACGACCGAGGACGACCTCCAAGCCGTCCTCGCGTCTTCCCTCGACGACATGTCGCTTCTCTCGCTCGCGCGCAACCCGATGACCAGGCCCTACGCCCTCTGCTACGCGCGCATCTCGGTGCACGCTATCCATGCCCATCACGGTGGCGTCCACAACTACCTGATGCACTATGGCAGGGAGTCTCTCGCAGCGATCGGGGAGGCAGTGCTGGCAGGAAAGACACCCTACTTCTCGGAAGCGGGCTGGTATGAGCTCCTCGCCGAGCTCTCGTTCCTCCGCCGCGTCGGGATGCTGTAGTGCGAGAGTGTCACTGACGCGAACCCCTCCCCGGTAGCGCCAGCACGCGCGTGCAGTGCAAGTGCCGCCTAGGTGATTCGCGCAGCGCGATTTCGACAAGCTCAGGGTGTACCATTGCAGGTGGCATTGTCGCAACACGAAGGTTCGTACCACGCGACCGACTCACAGACAAGAGGACGAAGCACATGAAGAGCATCACCCAGATCCCTGGAATCCTCGCTGCTCACTACACCGATGCCGAGGCGGGCACGGGTTGCACCGTGGTCATCTGCGAAGCTGGGGCAGTGGGCGCAGTTGACGTGCGCGGCGGAGCGCCGGCCACGCGCGAGACCGACCTTCTGCGTCCGGAGGAGACGGTGCAGCAGCTCCACGCCGTGGTCCTCTCGGGCGGCAGCGCCTACGGTCTCGCCGCGGCCTGCGGCGTGGCAGACGAGCTCGAGCGCGCGGGCGTGGGACTGGATGTGGGCATGGGAATCGTGCCCATCGTCAGCGGTGCCTGCCTCTTTGACCTTGCCGTGGGTGACTATCACGTGCGCCCATCGGTCGCCAACGGTGCCGAGGCGGCACGCCGTGCGCTCGCCGAGCGAGACGTCGCGCCCGAGAACCGCACGCCGCTCACACGCGGGAACGTGGGCGCCGGCACGGGATGCTCCGTGGGAAAGGTCGCGGGTCCTGCCCGCGCGATGAAGAGCGGGCTCGGCGAGACTGTCGAAGTTGCGGGCGAGCTGGTCTGCGGCGCCATCAGCGCTGTGAACGCAGTCGGCGACGTGGTCAATCCCAGCTCGGGCACACCGCTTGCGGGCGTGCTCTCCGAGGATGGCACCCGCCTGGAGAGTTCCGTCGACGTGTTCCTCTCGATGCCAAACGAAAATGTGCGCATGGGCATGGGCGCGCTCGATCCGCGCACAAACACCACGATTTCCTGCGTGGTGACCAACGCGCGCCTGACCAAAGCCGAGGCCACCAAGGTCGCCCAGATGGCGGCGGACGCCTACGCACACGCCATTCGCCCCACTCACACCGCCAACGACGGGGACTCGATCTTTGTGATGGCGACGGGCGAGGTTGCGATGCCGGTGGACGTCGTGGGCGTGCTTGCCACGCGAGCGCTCGAGCGGGCGATCGCGGACGGCGTCACGAGCGCCACCTCAGCATACGGCCTTGTCGCCGCCTGCGACCTCGGGTGAAGAAGAGCAACCAAGAGGCAGCCATTTGTCACGTTACGATTCGGAGGGGAGACCCACATGGACTTGATTCCAAGCTTTTCCGTTGACCACACGGCGATTGTGCCGGGGATATTTACCAGCCGCGTAGACACGGTTGGAGATGGCATGGTAACGACCTACGACGTGCGGCTCACGCGGCCAAACAAGGAGCCCGCCGTCGACGTTGCGGCGATGCATTCGCTGGAGCACCTCGTGGCCACGTTCCTTCGCAACGACCCAGACTGGAAGGACGAGATTGTCTACTGGGGTCCCATGGGATGCCTGACGGGCTTCTATCTCATCCTTAAGGGCAACCGCCCGTCGCGCGACATCTGCGACCTCTTGGTGAGGGCATTCCGGGCGGTTGACGACGCGCAGGACGTTCCCGGCGCCACGCCAGAGAACTGTGGGAATTACCTCATGCACAACCTCGGCATGGCGAAGTGGTACGCGGCGCGGTTCGCGGAGTATCTAGCCACAAATGCGGAGAACCCCCAGACGTTCGAGTATCCCCAAACCGAGCGTCTCGTCACGGAAGACGGACGGCATTTCTACGATTCGTAGACCAGATGGCAACGAGCAATTGAGTGCTCGCCAATGGACCTGCGCGCCAATGGGGGACAAAAGATGAGGGACTACAACCACATTTCTCCCGACGGCTTTCCCGAGGACATTCGCAGCGATCGCCTGTATCGAGACGACATCAAAGAGACGTCGGCCGACTCGTTCTTTGACGACGAGGAGTACGCCTTTCTGGCGATGATCGCCCAGAGCAACGGCGAGACTGCCGTCTTGGCACGGCTCATCCTGCGCAACGAGGTGGCAGAGCTCGAGCCGATGCTCGAGAACGACGACAGCCTCATCCCAAGGTGCTACGAGAACGAGGACCTCGCGCGCGTGGTCGTGCTTGGCCTGAGGTTCGGCGTGGCACACGGCGACGGTGCCTGCGCCAACTACCTCGGCGCACTCCACTACCTGGGCGATCTGGTCCCACAGGACTACGATCGCGCACGGGAGCTCTATGAGCTAGCAGAGTCGCGCGGCGTTCCCCAGGCGATCGTGAACCTTGGCTACATCTACGAATACGGGCGTTGCGGCGAGCCGGACCATCTGAGGGCCTACATGCAGTATGCCAAGGCGGCCGCACTTTTTGGCCACTTCGAGGCGCTGTACAAGCTCGGCGACATGTACCTGCGGGCGCGCGTGGTCCCGCGCGATCCTCACACCGCATACGCCCTGTATGAGAGGAGCCTCAGGGAGGCGCATTCCATCGTCGCGAAGGCGCAACCGGCCTTTCGCATCGCGGAGCTCATCTCCGACCGCGCAAACGCCGAGTGGGACATCCCCTACGACCCCGTCGGCGCCCTCACCCTGTATCAGAT
Organism: Atopobiaceae bacterium; assembly: GCA_017533825.1. Lineage (GTDB taxonomy): Bacteria > Actinomycetota > Coriobacteriia > Coriobacteriales > Atopobiaceae > RUG440. The sequence goes on from JAFWIE010000101.1 coordinate 6,811, forward strand.
GGCGGAGCAGGGGCTGCGCATCGACATCGCGCACGGCCAGGTCTACTACCAAAAGCGTCTGCAGGAGGCCATGCGCGGACAAGAGCGCATGCGGGCGATTCTCGACGACCCAGAGTTCTGGCGACAACCGTAAGGCCCGAGGGGTTGCCCTTTTCGCAGAGTCCGCTTCGCGGCGTAAGAGACCCCACGCGAATCGGGCGCCCCTCATTCGCCGACAGCTAAGGCTCGGTGCACCTCGTTGTCATATAGTTTTGAGCGGACTGTAGCCCGACCGAATCCCCTGTTCACGGAAAGGCGGCCTCCGCATGAAGCTCTTCCACCTCTCGGACCTGCACCTCGGCAAGCGACTCAACGAGTACCCGCTCATCGAGGACCAACGCTTCATCCTGCAGCAAATCCTACAGATGATCGACGACGAGACGCCCGACGCCATCATGATCTGCGGCGACGTCTACGACAAGACGATGCCCTCCGTCGAGGCAGTGACGCTCTTCGACGACTTCCTGTGGGACGTCGCCACGCGCAAGGTGCCGACCATCATCATCTCGGGCAACCACGACTCGCCGGAGCGTCTGGCCTTCGGGTCTCGCATCATGGAACAGAGCAAGATTCACATCTCGCGCAACTACGAGGTGGGCGCCCCGCCGGTGACGCTCGAGGACGAGTACGGCACGGTCAACTTCTTTCTGCTTCCCTTCGTCAAGCCGGTCCACGTGCGGCACGCACTGCAGAAGGACTTCCCCGAGGAGGCGGAGGCGATCAAGGACTACACCGACGCCCTTGAGGCAGCCATCACCCACATGGAGGTGGACGAGTCGGAACGCAATGTCTTGCTGGCTCACCAATTCGTGAGCGGAGCCGAGCGCTCGGATTCCGAGGGTCTGAACGTCGGCGGTCTGGACAGCGTTGAGGCCCGCGTCTTCGACCCCTTTGACTACGTGGCGCTCGGTCATCTGCACGGCCCACAGCTGGTCAGCCGCCCCACGGTGCGCTACTGCGGTACGCCCCTCAAATACTCATTCTCCGAAGTCGACCACAAGAAGTCCGTCACGGTGGTGGAACTCGGTGCCAAGGGAGACATCGAGCTGCGCTTCCTGCCGCTCAAGCCCATCCGCGACCTGCGAAAGGTCAAAGGCCGCTACGATGACCTCATGCTGCACGAGAACTACGCGCACACGAACGTCGAGGACTACCTGCACATCACGCTCACCGACGAGGATGACGTCCCCAACGCCGTCGAGCGACTGCGGACGGTGTACCACAACCTCATGCTTCTCTCGTACGACAACAAGCGGACGCGCGCCACCGAGCAGCTGATTGGCTCGGAGCACGTGGAGAGCATAACGCCCCTGGAGCTCTTCTCGGAGTTCTATGAGCAGCGAAACAACCAGCCCATGGACGAGATGCAGCGCGCCATCGTGAAAGAGACCATCGAGAAGATCTGGGAGGAAGACTCATGAGGCCCCTGCAACTGACCGTCTCCGCCTTCGGACCATATGCCGGCAAGGTCGAGCTGGACCTTGCGCAGTTGGGCGACAAGGGCTTGTATCTGGTGACCGGCGACACCGGCGCCGGCAAGACGACCATCTTTGACGCCATAACCTTTGCGCTCTTCGGCGAGGCAAGCAGCAACAAGCGCGAGACCTCCATGCTCCGCTCGAAGTACGCGGATGCCGACGTGCCCACGGAGGTCGAGTTGACCTTCTCGCATGGCGGCAAGACGTACCGGGTGCGCCGCAACCCTGCGTACCAGCGCAAGAAGCTGCGAGGCGAGGGGTACACCAAGGAGAACCCCAATGCCGAACTCTTCCTGCCAGACGAGCGCATCATCACGAAGAATGACGTCGTCACGCGCTACATCGAGAATGAGCTCCTCGGGATCAAGCGCGAGCAGTTTCTGCAGATAGCGATGATCGCGCAGGGCGACTTCCTCAGACTCCTAACTGCGGAGACCAAGGACCGACAGGCCATCTTCCGCTCCCTCTTCAAGACAAATTACTACAAGCAGCTGCAGGATGACCTCAAGGAGCAGGCAAGTCGCAGCGGTCGGGAATACCAGAGCAGCCTGCAGGCGCTTCGCCAACACGTTGGCAGCATCCAGTGCGGCGAGGATGACGAGCTCTTCGAGGAAGTGGAGAAGGCCAAGGCCGACGTCCATCCCACGGAAGACGTTCTCGCCCTTCTCGACAAGCTCATTTCCCGCGATGAGGATGAGCAAGCGACGTGCAGCCGCACTCAGAAGGAACACGACGACCGCATGGAACAGCTTGGCGCCCTCATCGAGCGCGCCAAGCAGCTTGCAGCCGATCACGGAGCTCTCGACGCTCGAAGGCCAGAAGGCTCACATGATGCCGAAGCTCCAGACCGCCCGGGAAGAAGTACGCGTGGAGCAGGAGCACCAGGGCGAGCGAGACGAGCTGCGGGGGCGCATCGCCACGCTCGATGCGTGCTTCGCAGACTATGACCAACAGGAAGAGCAACTCAAGAAGCAGGAAGCGCTTAAGGACCAGCTTGGGCGACAACAAGACTTGCTGACAGAGGATACGCGCACATGCGAGGATTATGAGGCCAAGCGCGACGCCTACCAAGCGGAGCTCGACTCGCTCGCCGACGCCCGAGATCGCAGGGAAGAACTCAATCGGAGTCGGGACAAGGCGGATGCCGACAGGCGACGCCTCGACACACTGCTCGCAAGGATCGTGGCCTACGAGGGGCTGTTGCACAGACGTGAAGATGCACGGCGGCAGTATGACGCGGCAAGCGAGACCTTGCAGGCGGAGCGGTCCAAGGATGACGAGGCACAGCAGGCCCGTGACGTCATAGCCAGGATTACCCACGAGCTGCCATCCTATGCGCGACTTGAGGGCACGCGCAAGGAGGCGCAGAAGACCGAGCATGATCTGCAGAGCCAACGAGACGCTCGTGCACGTCTGAGCACGCAGACGAGCGAGCTTCTCGGACGGCTCGACCGCTTGCGGACGGAATGCAACGAGCTCTCGGATGCGGGCATCCGGCTCGCCGAGCACAAGGGCGAGCTGGAGAGACTCGCGACCCAGCGAGCATCCCTCGAGGAGCGCAAGGCGGCCCTGAGTGAGCATCGTGCGCTGACGAGCGCATCACAAGACGCGGAGGAGCGGCTTGCATCGGCACGGGCTGGACTCTCGGCAGCCGAGCAACGTGGGCTCGAGCGCGAGGAGATGCACCAGCGCATCGGCCTCATTCAGCAAGAACGTCCGCAGTACGGGCAGAAGGTCAAGCGCAACGCGGACTTGGCGAGCTGCCGCACGCGACTTTCCGCACTGAGAAAGGACGAGGCACGCAACCACGACGCGCTTGCACGGGAAGAGGAGCGTCTCCGCACGCTTCGTGCGGAGCGAGAGGGACTTGTCGGCGCAGACGTGGCGCTGGAGAAGCGGCGTCAAGAGCTGGACGGTGCAAAGACTCGCCTCAGCGATTTGGACGAACTGTTGCGCGACCTGGCGACGCTTGAGGATGCCCAAGCGCAATATCGGAGCTTTCAGGAGGAGTTTCTGCGTCTGGAAGAAGCGTTCCAACGGAAACGCAGCACCCATGACGCCCTGCGCGACGCGTTCTTCCGCGAGCAGGCCGGCATCTTGGCACAGGGCCTCGTAGAGGGTGAGCCGTGCCCCGTGTGCGGTTCGACGACGCATCCGCACAAGGCGCACGCATCAGAGAGCGCACCGAGCGAAGCCGAGCTGAAGCACGCCCAAGACGAGACGGAGCAGGCACGCAAGCTTTCCGAGCAGGCGAGCAGCAGGGCACACTCACAGCAGGCAATCGTGTCCACACAGAGGGAGGGGCTCCAACGACGCGTGTCCGCGCTCTGGAACGACTGCCTCTTGGGCGATGCCGCGGAGCGGGCGGTGGAAGAACGGTCGATCGCGGAGCGGCACATCGAGGCACTGGGTCGCGAGCTCGTCTCGGATGAGGCGCGTGTGCGGCGCGCACGCGAGGTCGACGATCAGGTGAAGGACCTCGAGCAAACCGTGAGCCAGCGACGTGAGAAGGAGCAGCGACTCAAGACGGACATCGCATCGTGCGAGAGCAGCGAGGCGGGACTGGAGCAGCTGCAGTTCAACCTTCACTATGCGAACGAGATGGAGGCCATCGCCGAGCAGGAGCGTCTAAAGAAGCAGGTCCGCGCGATTGGCGAGGCGCTGGATGCGGCTCGCAGGGAATGCACCGAGGCGCAGCGCCATCACGATGAGCTACAGGGGAGGCTCAATCTCTCTCGAGAGCAGCTCAAGAGCGTGACGGACTTGTCTGATGTGGACGGTTCCCTCCAGCGCGTGATGCAGGAACTCTTGCGGGTGGATGACGAGTCGCGCGAGCTCGAGCGCCAGATCCAGAACGAGGAGGCGCGTCTGAATCGCCTCGAGCAAGCAGAGGCCGAGATCACGCAGGCGGAGGCACTGCGCGAGAAGCTTGGCACGGACGCGGCCATGGTGGAGCAACGCGTTGCCGTGCTCGAGGCGGATCTGGTAAACCTGCATGCTCAGGTGCGTGACCTCGAGGGAAGGCTGTTGTGCCCGAACGAGGAGCAGGCGCGTGCACGACGCAACAAGCTGGAAGCGCAGGTGTTGGCTCACGAGAAGGCGCTGAAGACGGCACAAGGCGAAGTCGAGGCGTGCCAGGCGCACATCGAGCGCGTCAACGGAAAGATCGCACAGGCTCAAGACCAGCTTGCGCCGGACGTGGACACGAGCGACGTCGCGCAAGCCCGCAACTCCACCTCACAGCAGCTCGAGGAGCGCAAATCCGAGCTCGGTGCGCTGGGCACGCGACTTGCTCGGGCAGAGCGCGACGTCCGTCGTGGCGACGAGCTAGCGAAGCTCATCGCACAGACAAGGAAGGCGCTTCAATCGGCCCAAGAAGACCGGCAGGCGAGAGCGCGGGAATGCGCGTCCTTATCGGCATCGCTGCGAGAGGTCACACAGCTGGTCGAAGCACTGACGAAGGGGCTTCCGTATCCCAGCAGGGAAGAGGCGCTGTCGCAACGAGACATGATGCAGCGACGTGTGGAGGCCATGCGAGAGGCGCTCGAGACCGCCACCAAACGTCTGCAGCAGCTTGAGGGTGACGCAGAGAACCTGGAAGGTCGAATTCGCACCGTTCGGAAGCGAATTGACGAGGCGGGGGAGCTCGACGCGAATGCCCTCTCTGAGGAGCGCGACGAGGTGCGCTCCCAGCAACAAGCGCTTCAGCAACGGCAGCAGGACCTCTACGCCCGCTTGGTGGCCAACCGGACCGCGCGGCGTCGGGTGCGCAAGGGCTTGGCGGAGGTCGAGGAGCGGGAGCGCACCCATGTGAAGCTTCAGAACCTCTCGGAGACGGCCAACGGAAGCCTCAGTGGCAAAGACAAGGTCATGCTCGAGACGTACGTGCAGCGGGCATACTTCGAGCGGATGATCCAGCGGGCCAACATACGCCTGCTGCATATGACGGGTGGGCAATACGAGTTCAAGCGGCAGGAGGAGGCCGGGAACCGCCAGTCGCAAAGCGGCCTTGAGCTTGAGGTCGTGGACCACTACAACGGCACCACGCGCAGCGTCCGCACGCTCTCGGGCGGGGAGTCCTTCATGGCGGCGCTGTCACTCGCGCTCGGCCTCGCCGACGAGATTCAGTCCAGCGCGGGCGGCATCCGCATCGAGGCCATGTTCGTCGATGAGGGCTTCGGCTCGTTGGACGAGAACGCCCTACAGCAAGCGATCGATGCCCTGCAGAACGTCGCGGCCGACACCAAGCTCGTGGGCATCATCTCGCATGTGGGCGAGCTCAAGGAGCGAATCGACCGGCAGGTAGTCGTCACAAAGAAGAAGACAGGCGGCAGCACGGTGGAGGTCATCTGTTAGAGGGGTCGGTCCACGGGTCCACACGGGAGTAGTCCCCAACGGACCCCGTGGACCACCCTATGGTGCGCGTCCCGCATCCGTGATATGATTCCACCCATGAATACGCAAACAGACACCTCACTCATCAGGAACTTCTCCATCGTGGCGCACATCGACCACGGGAAGTCCACCATATCCGACCGCATCCTCGAGCTCACCCACACCGTGGAGCAGCGCGACCTGTACAAGCAGATGCTTGACTCCATGGACATCGAGCAGGAGCGCGGGATCACCATCAAGTCCAATGCCGTGCGCGTGCTCTATGACGCGGACGACGGCAAGCAGTATCAGTTCAACCTCATCGATACGCCGGGACACGTGGACTTCACCTATGAGGTCTCGCGATCGCTCGCCGCGTGCGAGGGCGCCGTACTTGTAGTGGATGCCACGCAGGGCGTCGAGGCACAGACGGTCTCCAACGCACTGCTCGCCATGAACGCGGACCTGGAAATCGTACCCGCCATCAACAAGATCGACCTTCCCTCGGCCGAGCCCGAGCAGGTGCGTGCCGAGATAGAGGAGGTCTTGGCCATTCCCGCCGACGACGCCGTCTGCGTGAGCGGCAAGACGGGGGAGGGCATCCACGACCTTCTCGAGAGCATCGTCTACCTCATCCCGCCACCAACGGGCGACGCGTCCGCACCGCTCAAGGCGCTCATCCTCGACTCATACTTCGACGCCTATCGTGGTGTGGTGGCCATGGTGCGCATCTTCGATGGAAGCATAAAGGCGGGCGACCGGCTCCTCATGATGGCCGAGGAGCAACCGTTCCTCGCTGAGGAGGTCGGCGTCAAGCGCCCCCTCGAGCAGCCGTTGCCACAGCTTGGCATGGGCGAGGTAGGCTACCTCGTGACGGGTCTCAAGGACCCAGCCTTGGTCAAAACAGGCGACACGATCACCGGAGAGACGCGCCGCTGCGCCGAGCCGTGCCCCGGCTACCACGAGGCCAAACCGATGGTGTTCACGGGCATCTTCCCGGTGGACAACAAGTACTACGAGAACCTGCGAGACGCCCTCGAGAAGCTCAAGGTCAACGACCCGTCACTCACATGGACGCCCGAGACGTCCGTCGCGCTGGGATTCGGCTTCCGCGTGGGCTTCCTCGGCCTCCTCCACATGGAGGTCGTCAAGGAACGCCTGGAGCGCGAGTTCGACCTCGACCTCATCGCCACGAGCCCCTCGGTGGATTATCACGTCTACCTCACGGACGGCCAGATGATCGAGGTAACGAGTCCGCAGGACCTCCCCGTGCCCGAGAAGATCGAGCGCATCGAGGAGCCCTACCTCAAGGCCACCGTCATCGTGCCTCCCGACTACGTGGGAGCCGTCATGCAGCTGCTCGTGGACCATCGCGGGACCTCCACAGACATGGTGTATCTCTCCGAGAAGTCCGTCGAGATGCACTTCGACATCCCTCTGGCCGAGCTCATCCTGGACTTCTTCGACCAGCTGAAGAGCCGCACCAAGGGCTACGCGTCGCTTGACTACGAGTTCAGCGGCTATGCACCCTCGCCGCTCGTGAAGCTCGACATCCTCCTCGCCGGCGAGGAGGTCGACGCGCTCAGCTTCATCGTGCACCGCGACAAGGCCTACCAGCTCGGTCGCGGTCTCTGCGACAAGCTGAAGGAGATCATCCCGCGTCAGCAGTTCGAGGTGCCCATCCAAGGCGCCATCGGCAACAAGATCATCAGTCGCTCCACGGTCAAGGCTCATCGCAAGGACGTCTTGGCAAAGTGCTACGGCGGCGACATCACGCGCAAGCGCAAGCTGCTCGAGAAGCAGAAGGAGGGCAAGAAGCGCATGAAGTCCATCGGCAGGGTGGACGTGCCGCAGGAGGCCTTCCTCGCCGTGCTCAAGGTGGACGATGAGTGAGCCAGCGAGCTGGCTGACGTCCGGTTCCCTCCTCATGGCGCCGATGGCTGGCGTGAGCGACGCCGCATATCGCATCGTCGCGCGTGCCCATGGGGCGCAGCTCGCCTACAGCGAGATGGTGAGTGTCGCGGGACTGCACTACGGCAGCGACAAGACCTGGGAACTCGTGGCGCCACACGATGCGGAGCCCACCCTTGCCGTGCAGCTCTTTGGCTCGGAGCCTGCGCAATTCCGTGAGGCGGCCGCGGCGGTGGCACGGCGGCTGGGCTCAAGGCTTGCTCTCATCGACGTCAACATGGCATGTCCCGTGCCCAAAGTCACCAAGAACGGCGCGGGTTCCGCCCTGCTAGATGACCCCACTCGTGCGTCCGAGATTCTGCGTGCCTGCCATGCGGGTTTGGACGATGCGGGGTCCTGCGTTCCCGTGACGGCCAAGATTCGTCGCGGACGACGGATGGGCGAGGAGGTCGCGCCGGAGTTCTCGCAAGCGTTAGAGGCCGCGGGTGCCGAGGCCATCGCCGTGCACGGACGCTTTGCCAAGCAGCTGTACCATGGCGAGGCGGACTGGGGGTGCGTCCGGCGCGTCGCGGACGCTGTGAGCATACCGGTCATCGGGTCTGGCGACGTATACAGCCACGATGACGCCCTGCGCATGATGGGGGAGACGGGGTGCGCTGCCGTGATGGTCGCGCGGGGCACCTACGGCAATCCCTGGGTCTTCTCGGGAGAGGTGCCCACCTTGGAACAGCGCCTGCAGACCTTTGCCGACCACGTGCGGCTGCTCGAGGCAACGGGCGCCCACATGGCACGCGCCCGCAGCTTGGCCGGCTGGTACTTCAAGGGCATGCCCGGTGCCGCGCGGCTGCGGGGCGAGGCGGTGCGATGCAACACGGCAGGAGAGTTCCTCGCGCTCGTCGACAAGGCGCATTTGTCAGCGGAGGCATAGGATGGGCGTAGGGGCACTCTACGTGCATGTGCCGTTTTGTGCGAGGAAGTGCCGGTACTGCGACTTCGCCAGCAAGGCAACCCGCACGGATGACCCATGCATGGACGGCTACCTCAAAGAACGCATCGCCGAGCTCGACCGCTGCCAACGACTTGGCATGCTTGGCTCCTGCAAGACCGCCTATCTCGGCGGAGGCACGCCCACATTTCTCGGAGCCACGCGACTTGGAACGCTTGTCTCGCGCATCCGGATGACGTGTCCCAACCTCACGGAGTTCAGCTGCGAAGCAAATCCCGACTCGCTCACCGACGAGGTCATCGAAGCACTGTGCGGTGCGGGTGTGACGCGCGTCTCCATCGGGGTGCAGTCGCTCGACGACGAAGAGCTCCGTGCCCTCGGACGCATCCATACGGCCAACCAGGCACGCACCCGCGTTCAGGCGGCCATCGCCGCTGGACTCGACGTCTCGGTGGACCTCATGTGTGCGATTCCAAAGCAGACCGACGAATCATGGCGGCAGACCATTCACGAGGTAATCGCGCTGAGCGTCGGACACGTCAGCGTCTATCCGCTTGCCATCGAGGAGGGAACGCCCTTTGGCAAGCGCTACGGAGACGAGACGCCACCTTGGAACGACGAGGACGTTCAGGCGCAGCGCATGGAGTGCGCCGAGCGCCTGCTCACGGGCGCCGGCCTGCATCGCTACGAGGTGGCGAGCTACGCGCGGGAGGGCAAGCAATGCGCGCACAACATCGCGTATTGGACGGGCATCCCGTATCTGGGCCTGGGCCCGGGCGCCGCAAGCATGCTTGACGCATCTTGCTATGACAGTGCGCGGCGCTTGTACGACTGGCTGCCGCCGCGACCGCACGAGGCATCGCGCATGCGCTTCTCGACGCTCGATCGCGAGGTTGAGTTTCTCTCGGCACGAGAGGCGTGGGCGGAGGACCTCATGCTCGGCATGCGGCTCACCAGAGGCGTCGAAGAGGAGCGACTCGACGCGGTGCCCGACACGCGTGATGACCTGCTCGCACGCGGCCTGGTGGAACGTGATGGCGACCGGCTCATACCGACCCACGACGGCTGGCTCCTCGGCAACGAACTCTTCGCCGCGCTCTGGGACCTCCATCAGCAAAGCTGACGCACGAGTGAGCCCTCTCCATGCCCTCCCATCGTCCCGTCGCAACGAGCGCGCAGCCATACCCGATTGATTATCACTTTTGTAGTGGATAGGCACTTATATTATCTGATGCGTTTGGGTACAATTCTTCCGTATGTGTGTAGGGGGCAGACCCCCTGACGATAGGAGCCCATTTCATGGCATCAATGACCGAAAAGGACTACTACGCAGTACTCGAGGTTGACGAGGGCGCGACCACGGAAGAGATTCGCCGCGCTTTTCAGAAGAAGGCCCGCAAGCTGCATCCTGACGTAAACAAGGAGCCAGACGCAGAGGAGCGCTTCAAGGAGGTCAGCGAAGCGTATGCGGTGCTTTCTGACGAGAGCAAGCGCAAGCGTTACGATGCCATGCGCTCGGGCATGCCCTTTGCAGGCGGGTATACGGGCACGACGGGTGGATCCTCGCAGGGTTCGCCCTTTGGCAGCGGATTCCCGTTTGGCGGCACCTGGTCGGGCAGCCAGTCATCAACCTCGCACAGCTATCGACCGCGCGCTGGCGCAGACATCCTCTTTGAGCTCAATCTCGATGCGGACGCAGCAAGGAAGGGCGTGCATCGCGGAGTCACGTACCAACGCTATGCCCCATGCGACGCATGCCATGGCATGGGCTCAGTCGAGCATACCGAAGCGACGACCTGTCCCACGTGTGGCGGTGCCGGCCGCATTCGCATCGACTTGGGAAGCATCCTTGGCTTCGGCTACTTTGAGGTAACCTGCCCGGAGTGCGAGGGATCTGGCAAGGTTGTCGTCGACCCCTGCACCAACTGCGGAGGCACCGGCCGCGTCCTTACGGCAACGGAGGTGGTCGTCCAAGTTCCCGAGGATTCCCACGACGGAGACGAGATTCGCGTCAAGGGAATGGGCAACGCCGGCACCAACGGCCGCGAGTCTGGTGACTTCGTCTGCGAGGTGCGCGTGGAGGAGGAGCGGCTCACCCTCCAGCAGGCGAGTGGATTCCGCATGGCGGGCATCGGCATCCCCATCCTCGTACTCGGCCTCTTCGCCACGAACGGTTCGCATGTCGCCGCCATCATTGGCGCGGTTCTGCTTGCCGTCGGCCTCGCCTCGGCACTGCGCGACGGCATCCACCTGAACTCATATTGGTTGCGGCAGGCGGGAAGCGCACTTGCGGGCGGAGCCATCGCCGGCTTCGTCATCTCGCTGTTGCTCTCGTTCCTGGCATCGGGCATATTCCTATATCCCGTCACCTTCCTCGTGCTCATGTTTCTCTTCCTTGCGCTTTCGGCGCAGCGACCCCAATAACACTGACGCAACCTCGGCCGACACGTGGAGAGACTCGCATGTCGGCCGAGGTTGCCGTACTTCTCGTCCCCTAGGCTTTACATCGGAGGTTGTCAATCGTGGAATCAAAACGAGACTACTATGAGGTGCTCGGCGTCTCACGCGATGCCGACCAGCGCACCATCAAGCGCGCGTTTCTCAAGCTTGCGCGAACGTTGCACCCCGATGTGAACAAGGAGCCAGACGCGGAGGCGCGCTTCAAGGAGGTGAACGAGGCGTATTCGGTCCTCTCGGACGAGCGCAAACGCGCGAACTACGACCAGTATGGCAATCCCGACGGACCGGGCGGCTTCGGATCCGACTTCGTGGACATGTCGGACATCTTTGGCGGCGGCTTCGGCATGTCCGACATCTTCGACTCGTTCTTTGGCGGCGGGGGTTCACGCGGCGCGCGCGCCACCCGGACGCGCGGTCGCGACATGGGCATCACACTGCGCATAACGCTTGCCGAGGCCGCCACCGGCGTCACAAAGACGGTCGCCTACGATCGACTTGCCCCTTGTGACGACTGCAATGGCACGGGCGTGGCCGAGGGCGGCCACGAGACCACCTGCGAGCATTGCCATGGTACGGGACGGGTCGTCGAGGTGCAGCGCACGATCTTTGGTCAGATGCAGAGTCAGTCCACATGCCCGGTGTGCCATGGCTCGGGACGCGTTGTCGACAATCCTTGCGAGACGTGTCAGGGCGAGGGAAGGACCCCCTCCCACGAGACGGTGAAGGTGGACATCCCCGCCGGCATCCACTCCGGCCAATCCATTCGCGTGAGCGGACGCGGGGAGGCTGGCGTCCGCGGTGACGTGGCAGGTGACCTCGTGGTGACGATTCAGGTGCTCGAAGACGAGCGCTTCGAGCGGCAGGGCGATGACCTCGTCTACGTGCTCGAGATTGACGCGATTGACGCCATGCTCGGTTGCGAGACCGAATTCGACGGCATCGTGCCTGACGAGCGCGTCAGCGTCAGCATTCCGAAGGGCTGCCAATACGGCCAGCAGGTCATTCTGGAGAATCTGGGCATGCCACGCCTCAGTACGTCGACCCGCGGCAGGATGGTTGTCGTCGCGCGCGTGACGGTTCCCACCGAATTGGACGGAGAAGACATCCTCCTGCTCGAGAAGGTGCGCTCACGCAGGCCCCAAACCGCAGAGGCCACCACACGCAACCAGCAGACAGACGAGTCCAAGAAGAAGGCCCGTCCCACCAAGGGGAAGCAGCGCAAGCGTCCCTTCAGGGGTGGCAAGCGGTGACGCTGGCCACGACGGGCGCCGGGAGACCAAAGGTCGCCTTCATCAACCTGGGCTGTCGAGTCAACCGCGTCGAGACCGATCTCATCGCCTCGCAGCTCACGGATGCGGGCTGCACGGTATGCGGCATAGAGGAAGCAGACCTCATCATCATAAACACCTGCGCCGTCACGGGCGAGGCGCAGGCAAAGACGCGCAAGGCTGCCCGCCATGCGTGCAGGCTCGCGCAGAAGCCCATCGTTATCGCTTGCGGATGTGCAGCAAGCCTCTTCGCGGAGGAGCTCCGCGCTGCGGCTCCGGGCTTGATTATCGAGACACGCAAGGATGCGGTGGCGCACGAGGCTCTCGAACTGCTCGGCATGGCGTCATCGGCACTGGAGCTCGCCACGACAGCGCCCGATGATTCCGCGGGCCCTTTCGCTTCGAACTTCTCCCTCACTCCGACTGGTCGTGTGCGTCCGGGCATAAAGATTCAGGACGGCTGCGACAACCGATGCACGTACTGCATCGTCTGGAAGGCGCGAGGCGCATCACGCTCCCTGCCGAGCGATGAGGTGGTTCGTGCCGTTCGGGAGGCGTGCGCTCGTGGTGCCCACGAGGTGGTGCTCACCGGCATCAACTTGGGAAGCTACCGTGCGCCGCAGGGCGATCCGCTCGGAGCGGACGCTCCGCTCGACACCCTCCTGGCCCGCCTCCTCAACGAGACCTCCATCGATCGGTTGCGCATTTCCTCCATCGAGCCACCCGATGTGGACGAGCCGTTGCTCTCCCTGATGGCAAGCTCGGACGGCCGCATCGCACCCTTCCTACACGTGTGCCTACAGTCGGGATGCGACGAGACTCTCAGCCGAATGGGACGTCTCTACACCACGGCAGAGTTTTCCCAGATGGTCACGCAGGCGCGGCACTACCTTCCCGGCCTTGCCGTGGAGACCGATGTGATTGCCGGTTTCCCGGGGGAGACTGACGCCGAGTTCGCCGCCTCCTACGACTTCTGCAAAGCCATTGGGTTCTCTCGCGTGCACGTCTTCCGTTATTCTCGTCGACCTGGCACACCAGCCGCGACGTTTCCACAGCAAGTCCCTCCCACAACGATCGCAAAACGTGCGGGACAGCTGCGCGATTTGGCCCGCATGATGCGAAACGACTTCGCGCGTTCGCTTGACGGACTTGTTGATGATCTTTTGGTCATCGAGCCGGGGCGTGCTGTCGGGGGACATCTCTTCGACGTCATGGTGAGCGAGAGCTATCCGGCTGGCACATACCTTCAAGCAACACTCAAGCTCGACTCGAACGTTAAGCTCAAGGCTGAATCTCAACCCTTGCCTTAGGCCCGTTTGGACGTCGTTTTGGGTTTGCGATAAGCAAATAGCGCTATCATAGTGCGTGTGCACAGGCGAGGCGTGCATACTCAGGAAGCCATTTGACGCGAGGGAGGGGCGCTTGGAACCGACGCGAGTGCGCATCACCATTCCGGATTCGGTCGACCCGGCTCGCGTCATGGGCCCTGTCGACGCTCATCTGCGACGCATCGAGGAGACCTTCGATGTCATGGTGACGGTGCGCGGCGCCCACGTGTCGGTTGTCGGTGCAACGGATGCCGTAAATGGGGCCACGTCCGCCTTCTCGCACCTCATCGGCATGGTGGAGGCAGGGGAGGTACCCTCCCGCGCGGACGTCGACCTCATGCTTTCGAGCGCAGGACACGATGCGGGTGCCGCAAACATCGAAGTGGGAGACGTGGTGTTCCTGACGCATCGGGGACGTGCGATACGGCCCAAGACCAAGGGCCAAGCACAGTACGTCGAGGCGATTCGCACCCATCCCATCACCTTTGGCATCGGGCCTGCCGGGACGGGCAAGACCTTCCTCGCCATGGCGATGGCGGTCTCTGCGCTCAAGCGTCGAGAGGTCACGCGCATCGTCCTCACGCGACCCGTGGTCGAGGCGGGGGAGTCGCTCGGATACCTTCCCGGCACCCTGCAAGAAAAGATTGATCCCTACGTCCGCCCGCTCTATGACGCGCTCTTCGAGATGATGGACACCGAACGTGCGAGTGCCTTAATCGAGCGCGGCACCATCGAGGTTGCCCCGCTCGCCTACATGCGTGGTCGCACGCTCAACGACAGCTTCGTGATTCTCGACGAGGCGCAAAACACCACACCCGAACAAATGAAGATGTTCCTCACGCGGTTGGGATTCTCGACGCGCTTCGTCATCACCGGAGATGCAACGCAGCGCGATTTGCGAGGACGCGGCGGTTTGGATGTCGCGCGCGAGACGCTCGAGGGCGTTGAGGGCATATGCTTCTGTGACCTCGGCGGCGCTGACGTCGTTCGTCACTCTCTCGTGGCGCGCATCGTTGAGGCGTACGAGAGGCACGAATCCGGGAGCCCGCTGCGGGATAACCCTTCGGCGGACGGTCCAGCGAACGCCTTTGGACAGCCAGACAAGGGGGCGAGGCAATGCTAGAGGACTTGGACTTCGTGGCGGACGAGGGCGTCACTTGCCCGCTGGACGAGGATGAGATCTATGGCATCTGCGAGCTAGTGCTTGCAGAGGAGGGCGTGTCGCGACCCTGCTTCGTCTCGGTGACGATCGTGGGGGAGGAGCACATTCACGAGATAAACCATACGTGGCGTGGCGTAGACCGTGCCACTGACGTGGTGTCGCTCGAGTGCGAGCGTCCGGACGACCCCGATCTCGCGGAGGGCGAGCCGTGCGAGCTCGGCGACGTCATTCTTGCGCCTGCCTACATCGAGCGGCAGGCACAGCGCTTGGGCACGACCTTCCCCAATGAGTTCAGGCTCCTGCTCATACACGGGCTCCTGCATCTCCTCGGCTATGACCACATCGAGGAGGAGGATGCCGTGGTGATGGAGCGACGTGAGGACCAGCTGGTGGCGTTAGCATGCGGCAGTGGGACGCTCGGGCACGTCACGACGACGAGGCACGACGAGGATGATGCGAGATGATCCCTGGTCACGGTAGCAATCACCCCACCTTCCGTCGCAGCTTCCTCTTTGCCATCCAGGGGTTTCGCACTGCGGTGCACACGGAGCGCAACATCAAGGTCATGCTCTGCGGCGCGGTCTTTGCCCTCACCATGGGCGTCGCGCTGCGCTTCCAGCCCCTGGAGTGGGCCATCGTCCTGCTCTGCTGTGCGGTCGTCATTGCTGCCGAGTTGCTCAACACCGCGATCGAGACCGTCGTCGACCTCGTTTCGCCCGAGTACCATCCACTCGCGGGCCGTGCCAAGGACATCGCCGCAGGCGCCGTATGGTCGCTGTGCCTCGTGGTCGCGCTGGTGGGAATCATCGTGTTTGTGAACGCGTTTCTCCGCCTCTTGTAGGGACGCGTGTCTGGTTACCGAGAAGTCAAGGGAGGGGCACGCATGCCTCAGAACACACCTTTCAAGAGCGGCTTCGTTGCGTTGGTCGGTAGGCCGAACGCCGGAAAGTCCACGTTGCTGAACGCTTGTCTGGGCGAGAAGGTCGCCATCACGAGCCCCGTGGCACAAACGACGCGCAAGCGCCTGCGTGCCGTAGTGACCACAGACGATGCACAGATCGTGATCGTCGACACCCCCGGTCTCCACAAGCCAAAGGACGCGCTGGGCAAGGAGCTCAACAGGTCCGCGCTCGGCGAGCTGGCCGACGTCGATGTCGTGGCTATGCTCGTAGATGCTACGAAGCCGGTCGGGACCGGTGATGCCTGGGTGGCCAACCACGTCGCGCGCTGCGACGCGAAGAAGCTCCTCGTGCTCACGAAGGCGGACGCCTCAAGTCCTGAGCAGGTCTCCGCACAGCTGGAAGCGGCGAGCGCACTCGCCGACTTCGACGACCAGATCGTCATCTCGGCACAGGAGGGCTTCAACGTCGACGCCTTTGTCAGACTCGTCACGCACTGGCTGCCGGAAGGTCCCAAGTGGTTCCCGGACGGCATGCGCCACGACGCGAGTGAGGAGGACATCGTCGCCGAATTCGTGCGTGAGAAGGCGTTTCTCCTGCTGCGCGAGGAGATTCCCCATTCCGTTGGCGTACGCTGCGACTCGATAACCTATGCGAAGGACGGACACGCCTCCGTCAACGCCACCATCTTGGTGGAGCGCGCGGGGCAGAAGGGAATCGTGGTCGGCAAGGGCGGCTCCATGATCAAGCGCATCGGGATAGCTGCACGCCAAGACGTCGAGCGCTTGCTGGGCTGCAAGGTCTACCTCGAGCTGAACGTGAGGGTGCAGCCCAAATGGCGCCGTGACCGCTCGGAAATCGCACGTCTCGGCTACGACGCCAAGGAATAGCCGTGCCTCGTCGGCCGGGCGTCCGCTACCGGACCATCGTACTGGGGAGAACAAAGCTCGCCGAGCAGGACCTCATCGTGACGATGCTTGCCCAGGGAGGCGAGCAGGTGCGGGCCGTCGCCAAGGGAGCCCGCAAGCCGGGCACGCGCCTCGCGGCGCGAACCAACCTATGCGTCGAGGCAGACATGCTCATCTCGCCAGGACGTGGGCTGGGCATCATCACGGAGGCGGAGGTCGTCAACCCCCACGCCAGCGTTGGTGCTGAGGTGGAACGACTCTCCTGCGCCTCAGCGCTCTGTGAGGTCGCGCGTCTCACCTCCTACGAGGAGATGACGGACGCATTCCTCTACCCGCTGCTGTCACGCGCAATCACGGCGTGCGAAGAGGCGACGTATCGCGCCCAACTGGACTTGGTCGCTGCCGCGTACATCCTCAAGGTACTTTCGCATGAGGGGTGGAGGCCGGTGCTCGACACCTGCGTTGCCTGTGGGGAGCCCTCGGCCACGCGATTGTGCGTACGGGCCGGTGGCCTCCTCTGCGAGAGCTGTGCACGCGAGGTGGAGGACGCCGTCAACGTCTCGCAAAACACCATCGACTGGCTTGCCGCGCTCATCAACTTGCGCTTCGATGAGCTGCTCGAGGCTCGCATCGATGACGGAACCTCCACCGAGCTCCTCTCGGTGGCCCATCGCTGGGCGGCGACGCACCTTGACGCGCGTCTGCGTGCCGTCGAGTTCCTCCTCACTGTATAGCCTCGCGCCATCACCATTCCTCGCGGAGCGATAGACAGCGCGGAACACGAAGAGAATGTGAGAATGATGAATCGAAAGCACGCATGGGAGCAGCGAGCTGCCGCATCCCTTCTTTCGGTCGTCTTGGCGTTGGGCGGCGTGCCGCTCCCCGCAAGAGCCGAGTCCCAAGGCGGGCCGGAAGCACAGGAGGCAATCGAGTCGCCCCCCGAAGAGGGGCAGCCGGGTCTTGTTGCGGATTCGAGCGTCACCTCCGCCAATGGCGAGACATCGCCTGAAGTGCTGGAAGAGGATGGAGATGCGTCCGAACTCCTCGACATCACCGACGACCCTTCGGCGATCGAAGTCTACGACGAGCCCGCCTCCTTCGATGATGAGCCAGACGTCCTGGTGGACTCCACGGAGCTTGACATCCTCGAGCAGCCCCTAACGGGCAATGCAGAGGAACATGCGGTGGAAGAAACCGCCGCCTTGGGCGAGCAGACATCCGTCGCCCTTGCCGGCGCAACGCCAGAGGCATCAACGCCTCAGGCATCGGCCCTGGAGGTCGAAGCCGACAAGAACGCCCTCGGAGGCACGGACGGCTCAACCGACCAAGCGGGCTTGGAGGCCATGTCCTCCAGCAAGAAGCGCGACATCTCCAAGGCGACCGTCGCCAAGCTGGCCACACAGCCTTACACGGGCAAGCCATTGCATCCCTCGCCCAAGGTCACCTGGAGAGGGAAGCGCCTCGCGGCGGGCAAGGACTACACGGTATCGTATCGGGACAACGTCTATGCAGGTCAAGCCACGATTGCAATCAGGGGGCGCGGTTCCTATACGGGGATCCTGCGCGCGCACTTCTCCATCGTGGCACCCAGCGTCGCCTACTACTCACATGTGCAGGGATCAGGCTGGGAGCATCCTTGGTTCAAGAAGAATGGGTTCGTCTCGGGAACCACCGGCCAATCGAAGCGCATCGAGGCACTACGCATCAAGCTTGTAAGGAAGCCCGTATCGGGCTCCATACGATACCGAGCCCACGTGCAAGGCATCGGCTGGGAGCACGGATGGAAGACTAACGGAGCGACCAGCGGCACCACGGGACAGAGCAAGCGTCTCGAGGCCATTCAAATCAAGCTCAGCGGCAAGATGGCCAAACTATACGACGTGCAATATCGCGTACACGCACAGCACTTCGGCTGGATGGCCTGGACGAAAAACGGCAAGCCAGCCGGATCGCAGGGCTTCGCCTACAGACTCGAGGCCTTGCAGATTCGCGTGGTGCCCAAGGGAACCAAGCTGCCCACTTCGATGAAGGACACCATGGCCTTCGTAGGGTTCTACCCCGAAGGGAAGACCGGTTGGCAAAACCCGGCCAAGTATCCTCAGGTGAGCCCGAACTCAGTGACACTTCCCTCGTATTGCACGGGTTACCACACCTACGTAACCCCCTCGCGCATCCCAGCCAACGCCACGCGTGCACAATGCGTAGAAGCGTTCATCTCGCGCGCGTACGAGTACCTGGGAACGCCCTACCGTGAGCCGTGGGCACGCGAACCTGGCGTGGGATGCGATTGCTCTGGCCTCGTGTTGCAATGCCTGTATGCGACTGGCAT
The DNA here is from genome assembly GCA_017533825.1 of Atopobiaceae bacterium. Lineage (GTDB taxonomy): Bacteria > Actinomycetota > Coriobacteriia > Coriobacteriales > Atopobiaceae > RUG440. The sequence continues at coordinate 25,913 of JAFWIE010000101.1, forward strand.
GGACCTAGAGCATGCGCGTGGCACCGAGAAGGTGGGTGGATACAACCCGTACAACCACTTCTGGGTACCCAACCAAACATACAACTCGACACGCTGGTTCGAGAACAAAACCTTCAAGCCCGTGAGTCTCTCGAAGATACGACGCGGGGATTTGGTCTTCTACTCAGGACATGTCGCAATCTACCTTGGCAACGGCAGAATCATCGACACGGTAGCAGGCAGAGGTTGCGCCATAACGGAGTACAGCGCCAAGGGTGTCGTGGGGGCACAAAGGCCGTTCGTGTAATGCGAGGCAGGCAAGCGGACGACTGAAGAATCAAAGAACGGGGGCGCCCCGGAGCTCAATCGTGCTCCGGGGCGCCCCTCAGCTTCGGTGGCCTGCACCGGATTGCGCAAGAGTTGCGACGGCGCTAGTAGGCCGTGTAGTAGGTCGGCGCGTCGTCATAGGTGACCATGAAGAAGTTCCGGTCGGGGATGTACTTCTGCAGGTCAGGATCAAGAACGTATGTATTGCCGTCCTTGGTGATCTCGCACCAGCCATGATACGACCAGCTCAGCACGCCCGACTTCACCTCACCCGAGACCGCGCGGGCGTTGTACCCAAGCCCACGGGCAATCCATGCCATGAGAGAGCCGTAGTGGTAGCAGTTGCCGCCGGGACGGTTGTACATCTGCTTGGCCTTCGCGATCGACCACACGCGCCAGTCACCCGTGATGCCAGCTTCGCCATCGATATAGGGGAACGAAACCACGTAGTCAAATGCCTTGCGCAAGGCATCGGATCCCGTGCCCGTCTTGGTGGCAATGATGGTCTTGACGATGCTGTCGAGCTCGGCGTCCCCACTCGTAAAGTTGGAGACGGTCTTGTACGGGGTGCTGGTGGAACCCGGCGCCGCGCCGCCCTTGGGCACGATCTTCACCTGGATGGCCTCGACGGGCTTGGAGTCGCCCCCGGTGCCGGCCGACTTGCCGTTCCTCGCCCAGCCGAGCCAGCCGAGGTCGCCCACGCGGACGCGGTACCACACG
>JAFWIE010000021.1 GCA_017533825.1 Atopobiaceae bacterium
AGGCCAAGCGTGATGGCGATGGCATCTATGCCGAGATAGAGCAGCAGGTACATCCCGTTGAGCCTGCGGATTCCGGCCTCGTCGCCCTTAGCCCTGCGCTGCATGTAGTAGCGCACGTACGCTCCAGAGAAGCCAAACGAGTTGGCCGTCTGAAACACGCCGTAGACGCCTCGCCCCACGAACGATAGCAGCATGGGCGTGTAGAGCAGGTCGACAACGTTCTTGACCACGATGTTGACGTAACCAAGGACGATGCCTCGGCGGCGCTGCTGACATGATACGATTCTTTTCTTACTCAATCCCTGTACTTTGCCACACCGAACGGATTACACTACACACGAGGAAGGCTACGCGTAAGGAAGGCGTCGAGCCTCTTTCGCTCCATCGCAAGCAGTTCGTATGATCGCGCGTAATCCCCCGTTACGAAAAAGTCGAAGTTGGATGAATCGTAGACGTTTCGCTCGAGACCGAGAGTGTGGGAAAGTGACTCCAGACGTGAGAACATATCTCTGTCGGGAGAGCTTCCCATTCTTCGGACAATCGTAAGCGGTGTGCCCATGAGCAATGCGAAGGCCGAAGCGTGAAAAGAGTCGGTCACTACGTGCGATGCGTTTGCAATCAACGAGATGAACTCGGCAGGACCGGCAGGCAGCTCGTTCGGTCCCTCTCGATCTGTGAGCGCAATGACGGAAAGCCCATCACGGATGACCTCGTTCAGCACGCGGCGCGCGTCCTCCCCCACACCGCCAAGCAGGTACGTAAACACATACGAGCCGGATGGCGTAATCCGATCATCCGCCACGCCAAGCCAGCTTTCCCTGTCGATTGCCAGTGTGGGATCGATAACGAGCTCGGCATCTCGACCGGTTAGCTCCCGAACAATCTCGAGCGCGCGCCGCTCACGAACGGATATGTGCGCAAACCCCGAGACTTCGCGAGCAATCCAGTCCCTATCTTCCTCCGGAATCTGACTGACACCTATGCTCGCTGCGAGCGCCACTCGCTTCGCGGGAGGAGCAAACGTAAGCATCTCCGGATGCCGAAAGGTTACAAATGACGGGTTCCAAACTTGGTCACTGCCCGCGACGAAGCAGTCGTAGGCATCGTGATGAATATCCCGGATCAGCGTCATCTTCGTGGCTATTCGTGAGTTGAAGCGCTCGAACGCCTCAGAGCGCCCCTCCGACAGCGTTTCCTCAACACTCACTGGTTTTCGCAAAACCTTCTTCGCCATGTTCATCACGCGACGCGTAAACGTCTGATCCCTCGCTTCAAGTGTGACCACGTCGAAACCGCGTTTGGCAAGCACCCTCTGCGTCGCATATGCCTGAAGACGGTTACCGTAGTTGAAGCGACCAGCAAGTGTTACAATACCTATCCTCATTTCACCTCCACCATCATGCACGTCAGAACGAGATACTCGCTCTCATTGCCTACGGGAGACAATTCTGCCCAAATCCTCTTTTGCCTGCCGTCATCAGGCATAGCCACACAGGTTTCGTACACGCACGTTCCGGATGCCACTCCTCATCCAGAGAATGTGTGGCTCAGAGTATTTCTCTAAAGAATACCCTTATGGCCTTGGAACCAAAGTCGGGGCCAGCATCGTAATCCTCATACACCAATAAGAACACGACAAGCTCGATTCCGCCCACGTTGGTAGGGGATTTTAACGTAAAAGTGTCGTCACGCCGAGGCGATTGACCTCCATGAACATAGAGTCACAATCCATGGACTTTCAGATTCGCTTTCGGCGGAGCGATAACCGCACAGCATAATCCGTACTTACAAAACACATGGGACCCCGGACGCCAGGATACTCATAGCTAGTGCGCGGCTTGCTTGGTTCTGGTAAGTATCACAGCAACTCCTTCCGACTCTTCTGTGAGAAAGAGGATCACAAGACGGCATGTTGAACTCAACACGCATCCTCCACAACAAGTACTGATGCCCCTGCGCGTAAAGAGTGTCGGTGCGTAGATGTCGAGTCTCCTCGACTCCACATAGCATTCCCCCACAACGTCCTGTTTTCGGTTCCGATGCATAGCATCCTTGAAAAGTTATCGCTTCTTGCGATCAGATGCAATCGAAAACAGTCATTGTCGAGATCGAAAGGAGCTAAGCCGTCACTGAAGGAGGACTCGAACTCCAACGGTATCGATATCAGCTGATCCGAATCATTTGAATCATTTGGAATGCTTGGATTGCGCATCATACACGTCATTCTTCTAGCGGTAGATTCTTCTTCTCTGATACCGTAATCGTTAAAAGCGCGATGGCACATACCAAGGCCCGATGTTTTGGGTTTCTCACTTAAGCAGCAAAATCACGCGACGAGACACAAAGATGACAAAGCAGGAGGTTCGACTGTAATAGAACCTTCGTATGGCTGTATATCTATCCATATTCGAAGTTTGTAGCCATGACGTTGCCAGTGACGGAAAGGCATTGTATCGCTCTTCGATTGTAAGGGGTTCATTATGCCCATTCATCAACGATAAACAGCTCGTTTCCTTAGTACGTTATGGGCGGCGAGTGAATCCGAGCAGTAATCAATCTACCCTTGTGCTTCGTACGTCGGAATGCAAATCGAAATCAAGCGACCCCTCAGAACACAGAATCGTTGGAGCTCGTGATCACGATGCAGAATCACCAAGAAGCTGACGAACAACTTGAGCCTGATTAATCCAATCCACCAAACCAAGACGCGGCATGATCAACATGCAGGCGCAATTAAGGATGATTCGCTCACCACCGGACGTGATTAGACACTTAGCAGGATGTAATCGACCAATATAACAACCGCACCAAGGAGGATAACTGGTTGAGAAATAATACCTGTGATGAGATTCTGGCAGGCGACGCGGCTGACTTCGACTTTTCCAGCGACGGCATCAACGTGACCCAGCAGAAGGCACTAACGTTGGCGGCCATGCGCCTCGGCATTAGCGCTTAACCCCCGCATAAGGCAGCGCTAAGCATGATTGCACCCTAGCCGACGCTCTTGACAAGACAAGCGACCATGAGCGAAACATAAGATGCCACCCGCTTGTCCGTGGCATACAGGCCCTTCGCTTCTCGTCTTCACTATTTCCTTCACTATTTCTCACACTTTATTGGACAGTTCTGCTATGTAACTATTACTTGCTCATTTCTTCAAAGGACTTATGTTTTAGCCAAAGCGCCCCATAAACACGACAAAACCGAGACTGACAAATACCGCAAATCCTCACCCAAAAGATGGTAAGGTTTGCATTTGCACCCCTAACGTCCCTCGTGGGATAATCGCGCCCTAGCAGTGAGCGTGAGGAAACCGTCTTTCGCAACAACGTGTTTTGTCCCCCTTGGCAACCTTGACTCCTTGCACAGGCAATACAACAGCACGTATATAGCAGTGAACTTCTCACGATGGCGTAGTGCCGTTCCGGCATTCTCAACACCCCAGCCAAACATGAACGCGCTCGAAAGAGCCAGCAGCAGCAGAAACACTATGGGGCCATAGTGCCTGGGCTTCTTGGACTGTCGCAGCACATCGAGCGCCAACCAATATGTAACGATATAGAACAGTGCGCTGAAGAAGAACGCGATTACGTCCGTGAGCCCCCTCCACCGCCATGGCATCGGAGACGCGACGAAGTATAGCATTCGCAGGGGGGTATTCACAACAAAGTCTAGCGTGCTGTTATCCGTGTGTATGCCAACCGTATATCCACTTCCTCCATAGACGGTCTCGGTCCGCTCCACCACGACTCCAACTTCGGTTGTGTTTAACTTGCCTCTAATACTATCCCCGAAGTACGAGAACAGGGCAATGGTAATCACACCGACCACAAGCGCACGGGCTACTGTACCTGGTTCAAAAGTAAGCGTTTCTGCATCCCTGTCATACAGGACTGCGAAGACCGCCTCCCCTAAGGCCACAGCTAAGGCACCTGAGTGCATAGTAGCGGCGAACATCACCGTAAGCACGCTGCAGGCAAACCATGTCCAATTGCCATTTACACACCACCGAAGGCAGAGTGCGACGGATACTGTGAGGAGAAACGCAATGGGAGTTTCTCTCAGGAGGACGACGTTCATGATTGCAAAATTCGGAAGGAAGCAGAGAAGCTTTGCTGCAGATCTTTTTGCCTCCGTGCCCATTACTAGGTAATCCGTTGTTCTCAGTACTAGCGTGATCATGGACATACCCAACAACAGGTTGACGAACTGCGCTATGGGTCGCTGGACCCCGAAAAAGCTGTAAACAAACCCAATGAGTCGAGCGTAAGCACCGCCCCTGCTATAGTCTCCCGACACGTAACCTTCAACAGCCGCTCTCGCATACATCTCCGAATCAGCCCCACTACCCGGGAGTAGCCATACGTCACTGAATTCCAAATCCCATACTAGCAAGGCGACTCTAAAGAGAAGTCCAGCAGCGAGGACAACCCTCACCTCGTCGTCACGCTCCATCAGCATCATCTCAAGCAGTAGTGTGACCGCACCGATTACAATTACTGTGACACTCAACTCACCACAGTTATCTGAAGGCGCGAGGAGGAACGCGACAGCTCCTTCAAAGGCAAATACCAACCAACTAAACCAAGCCAAAACTCCACCTCACAATAGCCTCACTTTCCAACCTGACCATACGTCGCGCGCATGTCAACTCACTGAGTAACGGATGTACCCATTTCGCCCTAAGAAGACGACCTTAGTCAAACGGCATTCAGCGTCTCCCTCAAGCAGCAACCACTTGATACCAGTCATGGAATTACTCAACAAGACTCCACCTTCATCGCCTGGGCCCACCGCATCGCAATTGCAAAAGCTCTGAGCCTCCCTTTGAGGGTACGAGGAACCTATACACAAGACTACTCAACAGGACCAGTTGGCGTTGGTTTTCCAGCAAATGCAATGCACCCTTCCAGCAGCCCCAAGTGACACTTCCGGAACGCAAATCAACGCAAACATCAAGCACCGTACCGCACACTATGTCAAATAGCTTCGCCTACGGATGCTCAATCTAGATGCATGCCTAATGAGTCGTCTCGGGTACGCCGAGGAGTCTAATCATTACCACCTTATTGGCAGCGGGTTAAATCGTCGGTCAACCAAGGCAACTCGCGACCTCTGTCGCAAATATCGCAAGCACAAGCGATGCGCCGAATAGATGCGGGGAAGTCCAATTGATGGTCTCAATCTCCACTTACGCAGACGCTGACTCCCCACAACGTAGCTATCAGGAGTCCTACGACAACGACACCAGTAACCGTGTTGAGTTTGCCACCATGGAATACGAGATGCAGAAATGGACCTTGCATCCTTCTCACCAAGTAGAGCGCGCCCAATTATCCCCGAACTAGCGTTCAACACTGCGTTGACAAGGAGCACGCAACGCAGCGCCACGCACCCTAGAAGTCATCCAAGAAGAACACGCGAGTCAAGTAAGGGGCACGGCGAAGAGGAATGAGCGTGTAACCACCAGCGCACCTTCCACGGAGGAGAATGTCCCATGGATAAACCATCCTAGTCCCTATAGTCGAACTACTTCACCGCCATGACCCGCCATCACTGAATGAAGATGCCTTGAACCACATTGAGTATAGCTGGAATCTTATGTACCAGGGCGTAGTTCGTTTACTGCCACACCACACACGAACGTTACCACGCTACAATCCAATACGTTGACGAACCACCTGTCGATGATAGTATTCCGGTTGACAGCGCACATGTCGCCAACCTAACCCGTGAGTCTCAATTAACCGCTATTAATCGGCACTATTACCACATCTCTCAGACGAACAACAATTGCTTAGCACAATAGCGGTATTCGACACAATCGACGCTATGAAGTGACCGATGAGTCGCCCACGCTCAGTGAGTGCGAGCCAAATTCTAAGTGCCATACCAACAGTGCCAATCACCCAACGCCATCAGCCGTTCACAGCATCGCACAAAGAGCAACATCTGGAGGCTTACGAGAGCGACAAAAGAAGGCAGTAAGAAAACCGATGCCCGTTACGCACGCCCAAAGCATTCTAGACAATAGTTGAGCTATGAGAATCGGAAAGGCGCTCACCATCGTGAGAACTATCCTGTCACGTATATTGCCCAGCTTGTCCCGCCATCAAGCGGAAACCTACACACAGTGTTCGCAATACTCAGCACAAGAATCAGTATTACTCGCGAACATGTATTCGTGATTATGTCAAATCACCCGTACTACTCTTTAATGAGAACCGTGATGCAGAGCGTACTGAGCGGGAACGTATCAACTTCCTTGTTAAAGCTATCGGGCGCAAAGACGACCATATTTCCAGTAATGGCACCGTCTCTCGTGCTAGGCAATGAAGAGTTCCTTGGTCCGCAACTCAGTAATGGATCGGGCGCGCCAAACTAAGCCGCTAAGAGCGTTTTCCACACACGCCACATGCCAAAACATACGATAGCATCCGTTTGCTGCAAGCTTAGCCAAAAGAATGCAGTCGAAGCGTAATGACCGCAGTGCATCGCGTGAGGCCAATGAATCTGAAAAGAACTCCATATGCGCCACTCGGTTTATCTCAGCAAGTGCCTCCTCTTTCAGCAGATTCTCACACGCACGCCTCATGTGCCATACCGATATTCCCAAGTTTCGACTGTACACACGAGAACGTAGCCTCAACCCCATGAATCTTTTTTCACCCCTCTTCGAGAATTCGAGCAGCTGATTATGTGCCATGGACATCTGATCTATCTCTTCGCAGTAAAATGTATGAGTTATGCTGTTGGGATTTGGCCGATAGAAGTATAGGTTATCACTCATGCAATAGTAAGATTCTATTCTTTCGAATACCGGAAGCACTTGTATGAGATCCTCTAGTTTATTAATGTGACTAAAGGAGCTAAAGTCTATATTCATTGGGAGTGAGTCCCTTTTGATTGCCTTTGAGCACATTGAGTTAAGCCAATTGTCGGTGGCTAATTGCTCATAAATCGCTGCTATACTCTCGCCACTCAACAGCCAATCCATCTCCAAAGAAGGCCTGTTGAACCTCGGCTGAAATTCTTTTGATTTCGACATACCGAACTCAACAACGTCAGGCCTATACTCCAAAATGACATCCCTTAGACGCTCCAGAGTATTCTCATGAAGACAGTCGTCGCTATCCACAGAGAGAACATATTCACCGTGGCACATGTGATACCCCGCCATTCTTGCCGCAATTTGTCCGGAGTTGCGCTGACTTACACACCTCACTTTCGGAGAATGCTCGCGAAGATACTCCATGCAGGCCGAGGATGAGGTATCTGTTGATCCATCATCAACAAGTATTATCTCGTAATCGTCGAAGGTTTGACCAAACAATGAAGCCATGCACTCCTGAAAGTACTCCCCGGCGTTGTAGACTGGAACAACTATAGAAAACAGTGGTCGACTTTCGCACATTCGCATCCCCTAGCATCCACCGTTAGTAAATTCTATTGAGCAATACCCTCAACTTGAAACCAACCGTCACCCTCACTTCATGCCCCACATATTTAGGTGATAGCAGCAGGCGCATCCTCAACAATAGAGATTCCTCCGCGTCGGGTATGGCCCGCAGAACTCTAACGTCACCGACAGTCAAACCACTTTCGTAAACAGCTAAAAAGTCCCGCAGCATGGACGATCGAATCCTTCTGTTGCCGGCAACTAGATGCGATACCGCTTTTGTTATGCCGTTCTTTCGTGAGCCAACCACGTTTGAGGTATGCTGCCGATACAATATGCGCGATTCAGGGTCGTAAACCAAAACGCCCATGTAAGCGCAAACAAGTGCCATCCAGTAGTCATGCATCTCTATTGCGCTGTCCTTTCCTTGGACGTACAGCTCGCGGGCCTTGGCATTGAACACCTCTGTGCAGCCTCCCGCACAGTTATGCACAACCAATGACTCATGTGCCGGCTTGAAACGTGGAGAATGCATATAACGCAAGTGAGCCAATTCAGCATCGACAACATCTAAATTGCTGCAATAAAGGCATGGTATGTCAGTGGTTCCGCACTCCTTGAGGAGCACTATTGCACGGCGAAGCTTATCTGGGAGCCATACGTCATCTTGGTCGCAGAAAGCGTAGAAATCGAATCCGTCACATCCCTCATGAGATATCAAATCATTGAAGCTCGAAACAGGTCCTACATTCTGACCGACATAATAATCGATAGGAAGGCCATCCACCCTATACTGGCGCAGCAAATCAGTTGTCGAGTCGCAGGAGCCATCATCACGTGCCAGCACGCGCACATCCACACCCTCCTGCGCAAAGACGCTATTGAGCAACTCCGGCAAGTATTTCTCTCCATTGTACGTCGAGAGTAACACCAGCACTCTTGGACGTTGCGTCCCACAGTATGATTCTGGCTCGAGATTCTTTAACCACTTCCGTGTGCCTTCATTAGATAACACAACTATGTTTCCCGAGCTCATCACACACAGCCACCGCCTTCCATACCTTAATACACACTGCTCTTTTCATAGCACTGCCACTTTGCAGGCATTCTCGCACGAAGGTGTGGCGAGCTTGCGATATCGTCAATAGCCTGCCTAACAACGCAACTCATTTACCACGTATCTCACCACATGCTCTGAAATCTCCCGCACGTCTTCGAACGTGATTCCCATATGCATGGGCAGTGATACAACGTGTTCGCTCACGTACTCGGCATTGGGACACGTCCCCTTTGCGTAAGAGTACATGCGGTATTCCGTGTTCGCTGTATAGTGGACACCTGGATATACTCCATTCGCGTTCAAGTACATCATGAGGCCATCGCGGTCGTCAACTAGTATCTGGAAGAGATGGCGCGATGAAACACAGTCGTCAGGAACCCGAACCAAGCGAATCTTGTCCGACCAAGCTTCGAACTGTCTTGTGTACCACTCGGCAAGTGTGCGTCGGTACGCGTTATCGCGGTCAAGATGCGGCAACTGCGCAAGCGCTATCGCTGCCATGATAGCGTTGCCATTATACTTATCACCAATGTACTCGACATCGTAGCGCCACTTGTACGTACCATCCTTGCTTATAGTCCTGGCGTATGTGTCCTTGTTGATTCCCAGCCAAGCCCTCTTGCGCACCTCGGCATCCAGCTGGTCGTCACTGCAGCAAATCATGCCCGAGTCACCTGTAGGCAGATTCTTAACTGCCTGGAACGAGTAAACGATTATGTCGGCATCGCCGTTCGCTCCTGGAAGGCTGCCATCTGCGTAGCGCGTCCCCGCCATGTGGGCCGCATCGAGAATGAGGGGAATCCCCTTGTTCTTGCAGATTGCCACAATGTCAGCGAGCCTGCCCGTGCTTCCTCCAAACCCCACAAACATGACCGCCCTGGTTCTATCGGTAATCCTTTCCTCGACGGAGTCGGGATCGAGACAGAGCGTGTCATCGACGTCAGCGAAAACTGGCCTTAGCCCGCTCCGCGCAATCGCATGGTTCGTTGAGACGAATGTGAGGGGTGTCGTAATTATCTCATCCCCTTCCGACCAATCGAGTCTATCCCGCAGGATATCAACCGCCATGTAGAGCCCCGCAGTGTTCGAGTTCGTGTAGTAGGCGTTCCTCAGTCCCGTATAACCTTTCCAGGCCTCCTCGAACTCCACCGTCTTGTAGCCCATCCCCGTCCAACCCCTCTCGAGGCAGTCGCGGACCTGACCGAGGCAAGCCTCAACATCAAAGTGGGCTTGGAATAGCTGAATTGGCATGCTTCTCACTCCCTGTACTATCACGCATTTGATTCTAGAGATCGCACTCCATGCGAAGCATGGACTTCCCATCTTTCATCTGGCTTTCACCCACAACCACGAACCCCGCGCGCACGTAGGTCTTAACAGCTGAGAGGTTGTCCGAATAGACCTCCAAATTGACGAGTCTCAGCCCAAGGTCTCTCTTGGCGATACAGAGAGCTGCTCGCGTTGCCTTCAATCCATGGCCTTTGCCGGAATACGACCTATCTATCAAGAGCCTTCCATATTCTGCAACGCCTTCGACTCGATCGATTGAATAAAGCGCGTTGCAACCTACAAACTGATTGTTTTCATCAAGTATCGCGAACATCACCTCCGAAGACTTCCCCACGTATTTCGAGAACCAATCCCTCTGCTGTTGTGCGTCAATGCGACGCGAATCAAAGAAGAAAGCCCTATTCTCATCCAAGTTCCTGAGTTGGCGGTAAAGCTCACTCGTCTTTTCGTCGAGAGGCACCAAGGATATATCCGCGATGGTCGCGGTGTACGTATGCCGCATGTCATCCCCCTTATCTCTTAAGGCTGCCAGCACGCTCGGCTTATGACAGTGCAATGCAATCAGCACACTCAGCTTTGCATGATGCTTTCATAGTCCCTCTCGAGTCTTTCCAGCATATGCACAGGAGAGAAGTCCCCAGAATACGAGTAGCCCCGCACGTTCGTGAAGAAAAAGCCAACGTCAATGGACCCAGTATCTTCGAATATCTGTACCATATCCGGCGCATAATACGGCATGTGAGCAAGCCTTGGATTGTCAGAGAGGATTTTTTTATTGTACACAATGGCTTCTCGCACTCTCGACGTGAGCGCATCTGTCTTTGGGAGGCCGATTTCGAGGAGACACCGCGACGTCCGCGTGTACTCGAACGAGTCTGCATCTGAAAGAAATCTTTTTGCATAAACGATTCCCGGTCTCTCCACGCGATCTTTGCGCCTAGCACCAACCACGTAAAAATGACACTTCACCCCTCGTCGATCAAGGCTATCGTAGACCTCTATGAGTCTATTCAGGCGTCCCTTTGCCACGCCAATCCAAGAAACATCGTATTCTGGCTCATCAATACTGTTCAAGTCATGCAACTTTGAGTAAGGAGGAGGTTCGTAACCAATACCTAACACCACCGCCTCTGCTTCGTCGTAGATGTACGCAGCATCATAATGAGCTTTAACAGTTCCAATATCGATTTGCTTTGCAAGCTGTGCGTCAAGAAAGTTTGCGATGAGCATTGCTCTGGGAAAACGATTTCTAAGAACTTCGAGGTAACCCGACTCTATACAATGGGTTACCCATGGGTTGTGGAAGACAAAGCAAGCCCTATCTTCTGCCGAGATGTCGGGAATAATGAAGAGCTTGTTTCTCATTGCTTTAGGATGCTTAAACTTCCGGAGAAGCCCGTTAGCATACCTTTCGAATCCGTTACCGCATCCACTCTTACGCATGAGAATCCGGTACGGCGACTTGTAGAAGCGCACATTTCCCAATCTAAATATATCACTGTAGAGGAGGTAAGCTGGCCTGAAATTCGGCCCATAGAACACATACTGCATCGTGATCCTCTTACTCATAGTAAGCAAATCGTACAATCAAATAAAACTACTGAATAGCGACGAATACCTTTTGGCATTTCTTCTAGAGCCAGCAATCATTCGTACGCTTTCGATATTCATGCGTTTGAGATACCACTCGAAATCGCGGAGCTTCTTCCTTGACAGCAGGTAGTCCGATAGTTCCTTAGCTCTAGTGACGTTGTATTCATCCTCCGGCACTTCGAGTAAATCCGACCAAGCATTCAAACGTTGACCTATTCTCTCATCCACCGAGTAGCAGTCATCTACGAAGCTGAGCGGCAAAATACTATGCTCAACTAACGAGCTTCCATCGATCTCAATCTCCAACACAAACGTCTCTTTGTTATCCTGTGAAAGCCTGATTAACGGCTCTTTCGACTTGTCTGTGTACACATCATCGAAGCAGAAGTTGCCTAGACTGTATGCCACGAGCGCTTCGCCGACCTTTTCCATCCCTTGAATGACGTGCGGATGGTGTCCGTGGATGAGCGCTTCTCTATTGGACAGTATCCTACGCGAAAGCTTCACATGGTCGTAGTTCGGATAGTGTACGTGCTCCTGCCCCCAGTGGCACGAGAGTATGGGATACCGTCCCGTCGCCGCATCAGAATCAAGATCGGACTCCATCTTGCGCGGATCTAGTACATTCACACACGTGTCCCCACACTCGAGCCCCTTTCCGTTCGTGGAGTAACAGCAGTAGCCGTGCAACGCCACCGTCCCGTCAGCACCCTCTAGCACCGTACTGCACCCATTGGCACCATACCATCCGATTCCAGATGACTCAAGGACATCGATAGTCTCAACGAGACCTCGCTCGCGATAATCAAACATGTGGTTGTTGGCCAAGGAAACATGTGTAACACCGAGCCATCGAAGAATTTCGACATCTTCCGGAGCGCCCTTTATGTATGCCGATTTGCCTCCTACGACTCGCGTCGCGTTGGTCAGAGGAGTCTCCAGGTTGCCAATAACGTAGTCGAAGCCCTCCAGCGATTCTTTTGCTCGAGCCATCCGCTTCTGATAGCTTCCATCCGCCACAGTGTTTCGCCCGAATAGCCCTATATCCCCGAGTAGCGCGATTCTCATCGCTCCTCTCCAATCTTATCAACAATCAACTTGACAATCTCGTCGGGAACAATAACCGCTTCCTCGTGCCACACGTGGTTGCAATCCACCCAAGCACCCAAGTCTCGCTGCACTTGCCAGTCGAAGCCATAGCACATCTCCACGATGGCACCTTTGCCCGTGGCACAATCCACCACATAGTCGAACCCGACACAGTCCAGACAAAGCGCATCGGCGACTGCGTAGGCTGAGTCTATGACTTCGTCCGTAAGCAGCGAACGATTGTAAGCAATCGCACCACCACCTGACGCCCTGAAGTCATTCTTCCGAACATCTCGGCTACAGAAGGTCATCTTACCATTGACCACAACAACCTTGAGGTCGAAGCCTTTGTTAGGAACGAAGGCTTGGAAGTAGCAGTATCCTCTCTCTTGCGGCATCATCCGCGCATGGCGCCTCGTGTTCAGAAACTGTGGAATTTTCTGCACGCGACTCACAACGCTCCTCAAATCTCGCGAGGACTGGAGCTTCGAGTACGCTTTGTAGGCGATACTCGGCGTCGGGTTATAGCCCCCACTAAACATCCTGTGTGCGTAAGCAACCGCCTCGCGCTCATTGTTGAGCAGTTTCACGTTGTTCGCCCCTGACCCACAGCGAAGCTTCGCGACTAGCGGGTACTTTGCCTCACCGCGCAGCCAATCAACACACTCATCTTCCATGTAGAAGACCCAGCTTTCGGGAATCGGCGCATTCACCGATTGGAAAGCATACATCTCGGCTATCTTATCATCAAAGTGCCACCCCGCCTTCTGGGAAGGAAAGCAGACCAGGCCAAGAGACTCTGCAACCTGTATGATATTTCTCGCCTCAAGAAGGTCAGATATGACATAATTACTATAGTTCCAAATGAGCGCACTGTACCTATCCAGTTTTGGCACTATGCCAGTCGAATAACAATCCACAAGCTCGTATAGAATACCCGCTTCTTCGCAGTACTCCACGAAACGCGGTGTCCATGAGGTGTAATGGTCGAATACCTTCCTCGTCTCACAGATTGCGATAGGTTTCATGGCTCTTATTAAACCTCCCGTAAGCACTCGATTGCAACGAAGTCACTGCTCACTTATGTCACACATATTGGCATAGCAAATGCGTGTCGTATTGCTTTACTGTAGCGGGCCTGAACAGACTTACTGACCCCAAGAACTGGACAATCAATCATGGGTAGAGTTAAAGGCCCTCTCTATCTCCTGCATATAGGCGTCTACCACAATCTGACGATCGAACTCACGGACGACCTTCTCGCGGCCAGCGAGACCCATGGCTCGCTTCTCTTCCCAGGAAAGAGCGAGGAATCGCTCGATGGCATCAATCAGACTGCCAGCATTCTGCGGCTCGAATCCGAAGCCTGAAACTCCCTCGTCAAAGGTCTCCTTGCAACCGGCAACATTTGAGGCAAGTATCGGCCGCCCCATAGCTGCTGCCTCCAAGCACACGTTCGACATTCCTTCGTGATACGAAGGATGCACCAACGCGTGTGCATGCGCATAGTAGGAACGCACATCGGGCTGCGCTGGTACGTACTCAATGACACCCGCATCATGCGCGTAAGATACGATGTCCTCAAGGTCCTCGTCGAACGATCCTACTAGGACAAATCGGGTCTCCGGATGCTGAACCTTAATCTCGCACGCAGCCTCGATTAACTCAAGAGTACCCTTAGCTCGCATAATACGGCCAACCGTAAGAAAGACGACTCCCTCTTCCTCAGTAGGATACTCAGCCGGTTGGAACCGCTTGGTGTTTACTCCAGAGCCGGGTAGTACTTCATACGGTCCACGCAAGATACGATTGACAATCATGGCATCGCGTATTCCATCGTTCTGAAAGAAGGTCATATTCGCGCCACGAAGGCCCTGGCGATACAGGCTGAGCGCAATGCGAGCAAGCACACCACCGTCTTGGATGGACGTTCCGAGCCCAGTCACGTTTGCGATGTAGGACACGCACTCCATCTGGCACGCCATCCCTCCGTACGCATTCGGTTTGATGGTGTAGGTAAGTACAACGTCGGGCCTCTCGCTTTGTATCAGACTGCGATAGAACCATAGGAGCTTTAAATCTTCCGCCGGGTCAGTTCCCCTCCTAGAAAGGTGGCGAGTTTGCACATACCGAGCTCCAAGGGTACAGACCTCCCGAACACTGAGTTCTTCACTTGGCTCGGGCGCACTCACAGTTACCTCATGCCCGCCTCTCAGTTCCTCAAGCAGCTCACGCCTAAAGCTCAGCAAACCTTCTGTATTGTTCGCAAGAATGAGAACCCTCATGGCTGTCCTCCTTCCATGGGAACGCCACACTGACTTCAGACAAGACGCACGTCGCTCGTCACAGACGAGAGAATACCAAATCCTCCTGCAGTCTGAACAATCAGTGCCCCATTATCACCAATCGAATGAGGCAAACCACTTCGCGCTGACCCATCGGCCGCAAAACTTACCACGCAACCGAGTAAAATTGACCGCTTGCGTCATGCCCCTATCGTTGCATGCACATCAAAGTCACTTCGTAGACCTGCGACAAGTCTCTTCGCGATGTTCACGCAGAGTACCTCAACTCCCGCACTCTTCACGTATTAGGAAATCGCAGTCGCTTTGGCTTTGCCATCAATCATAGGCAAATACCACATTAACGATAACACCCACAACAACGCAACCTTCCAAACACTCAACCAAGATGCCTGGCAATTCCTGCTTTGAACACAGGGCTACAGCCTCATAGCAAATGGCAGGGACTCTGACTACCTCCCCACAGAAGCTCTAAAACTCCTGTCGCGTTGCTTGCAAGAGCGAAAACAATCGTACCTCTAACGCCCAACAATAAACACGTAGTTCGTTGTGGCGGTACCACCAATATTCAGCATGGCAGCATTCTCCGGTATCTCACCATTGCGAACCACTTGATAATCACCAGCAGTCCCAGCAATTTGCTTTGAGATGTCGAGGAACATCCGTACACCACTCGCACCAACCGGGTGGCCACAACCTATCAAACCACCTGATGGGTTGATAGGCATGCTCCCGTCAAATGCAATCCGACCATCGCGGACAGCTTCGAATTCATTGCCGGGATCAGTAATACCGAAAGATGAGATGGCAACGTACTCACTCGACGTAAAGCAGTCATGCGTCTCGATAACGTTAACGTCCTCAACGCCAATACCTGCACGACCATACGCATCGAGAATGGCCTGTCTCGTCCAAGGAAGGATGTAGTTATTTTGCCTCGATTCAATCATCTTGTTAGCGAAAATCATCGGAGCCGTCCTGTGGCCAAAACCCTTGACCCGCGGCAGGTTCTTTAGCCTAAGCTCTTGAATCATTCTCTCACTGGCAAGAAATACGACCGCGGCGCCATCCGTCACCTGTGAGCAGTCTGCTACACCGAGAGTTTCGCCAACCAAAGGATTGGTTTCGGTTCCCCTATGACTCGCTTCTTCGTAATCCATGAACCACTTGCGCGTCTGGGCAAGAGGGTTACGCTTGGCATTCTCGTAGTTGATTACGGAAATCATCGCAAGGTCATCAAAATACGCATCCCTGTCCAAGCCGTATTTATTCACCGTCTCAATTGCAAGCTGGCCAAACAGTGTAGGAAATGGGAAGTCTACGCCCGGGCATTCCTTACGGTAGAATGCCGCTCGTCCCAAGATGTCCCCACACTCCTTTGAGGAGACCGTCTTCATGAGCTCCCAGCCCACAACAATTGCAAGGTCATAATCGTCCAGACGAATCTTACTTATTGCAGCATCTAGCGCAACAGATCCAGAGGCGCAGGCAGCCTCGTAACGTGCTGAAGGTACGCCATAAAATGCCGGGTGCACTTCAGTCAAGAGAGCGCCGAGATGACCTTGATCAACATAACGCTCGCCAATGAAGTTGCCAACAAAGCAGGCAACACGACCGTCTTCGTTGAGTCGTGAGATGTCACCATAGGTAATACCTGCCGAGAGAAGAGCATCATCTACAGCCTCCTTGAGCAAGGCGACTTCGCTCTTCCCTTCCTTGGTCCAATTGCGCTCAAAGTCGGTCTGGGCACCGCCGAGTACATAGACCGCATTTCCCAGCATGTCCCTACCTCCTTGCTTTTACAAAGCGACGATAATCATGGAAGGAAGGAACGTGACTCTCCGCAATACAATTAAGATCTATCGCGCTTAACCAAGATGCGTCAAGCCGCTCCCTACAAAGTGAAGCGAATCTCTCTCCACCTCCCAATGCATCGATTACCGCCGATGGCGGGCACCAATTGAACCCCGTCGCCATAACGTCGTCCGCAGAAGAAATGCCATTTGAAATCACGTCAGATATCACGTAGGAATAAATCACATACTTAAGCAATCCCTCTAGGCAAATCTTCGCTTCGACCGAGCGATTGGTCTCGAGTAAATCAAATGCCTCACGATAGTCCCCTTCATGCAGCAAGTCGCACATCTCTATGGCAAAGGGAAACACGTAGCGATTGATCGGACGATAAGAGCAATGGGAAATGTCCCAAACCTCACGTGTTTTTCTACCATCTGAAGCAACCTTCGTGCGATAAAGGCCGCTCCCAGCTTTCCTACCTAGTTGTCCGTTCTCAATAAGACCTTCGACATAATCAGGCAGCTCAAAAGACTGATTTGCGAAGTCAAAAGTGTTGGATCGTACATTGTCAACTATCGCTTTGTGCACGTCCAGACCCACGAAATCGGCCGTGACAATAGGTGCCATAGCCCTGCCGGAAAACGGTCCAAATATGGCGTCAATATAGTCAATGCCGCCACTGTCCCTGTGGTCTTCTGCCAGACGCAGGGCATCGTTAATGAACTGGAACCCAATGCGATTGCCAAGGAATGCTGGCGAGTCGTCTACGAGGACTGTAGTCCGTAGGAGCTTCTTACTCGCATACGCAGATAGCTTACAAAGCATGGCCTCGTCCGCGTACCGGCTCCGGATAAGCTCACAGAGCGACATCTGGTATGGTGGGTTGAAGAAGTGCATACCAAAGACATGGCTTCGGTATTGTTCCGGATAAACGCCAGCCAAGTCTGTTATAGAAAGGCCGGACGTGCCTGAACATATAGCAATCGGATTTGCATCCGCCAAGCCGCCCAAGGCACTCGCAATTTGGCGGTGCACAGCACTTTTTACTTCCCAGTTCTCCGCGCATGCCTCGAATACGAGATCTGATTCTGAGACACACTCTACAAGAGAGCCATAATCTTTAGGGACCATCCTTCGCGCGATACTCCCCGCTCTCACCGACTTGCTAGCCACCTCAATTGCGGCTGTCGATTTCTCAATTGAGCGAGAGACCATGTAAACCGTTGCCGCGCCGAACGATGCAAAAATCGCCGAAATATTGCGACCCATTGTTCCATTGGCACCAACAACGGTAACGGTATCGATCTGTAACATGACAGGTCCTACTCGAAGAATCTGATTGGCTTTGCAGGACTACCCACTGCTACGCAACGCGCAGGTATGTCTTTGACAACCACAGCCCCCGCACCAACAATGGCTTCACTGCCAATCGTTTTACCCTGTATGATTTGCATTCCAGTACCAAGCTCGACACAATCGCCGATGTCGGTGATTCCAGAGATGTTCACACTGGGATAAACCGTAACATAGTCGCCGAGGACAGCGTCATGTCCGATAGTGCAGTCCAAGTTCACAATGCAATGATTGCCCAACGTAATGTCAACCGTGACAATATTGCCAGCACATACGATGCTTCCCTCACCGATAATAACGCGGTCTGACATTAAGACACTCGGATCTATCAGGGTTGCAAACCTAACATTTGGGTATTCGGAAGCTTTTTCGATAACCTTCCTTCTCACTTTAGCTGACCCAATGGCACAAACTGTCCATGCTTCTCCATCAAGATCCCCGAAGGCGTCAACTCCACCGATTACGGGATAGCCGCCCACGATGGTACCAATGACATCGGGATTATCGTCAATAAAGCCCTCGAGCAGCCAAGTAGGTTCCACGGCGTTAATGCGCTCGACTAGCCATGCAACCTCGCGGCCAAATCCGCCGGCACCAATAATGTATAAGGATTTCATGCACCTTCTCCTTGGACTCCGATGAACTCCTCCATCGTGGCCGAGCTCCCCGAGCTGATTCCCTCACGTCGTACGACTGCAAGCACGGTATGGGCGATGATCTTCCAATCACCGAGGAACGTCACGTTATCCACGTAGCGCACATCCCACTTGAACTTGTCCTCCCAGCTCACGGTGTTGCGCCCGTGCACCTGCGCCAAGCCCGTGAGGCCCGGACGGACCTCATGACGACGAGCTTGTTCCGGAGTGTAGCGACTCAAATAGCGCACCAGCAGCGGCCTTGGTCCCACCACCGCCATATCGCCCTTGAGGATGTTGAAGAGCTCGGGCAGCTCGTCCAGACTCGTTGAACGCAGCAACCGTCCGAAGTCCGTGAGGCGCTCCTCGTCAGGCAGCAGGTTGCCCTGCTCATCACGCTCGTCCGTCATGGTTCGGAACTTGTACAGTCTAAATATCCTGCCATCCTTGCCAGGACGTTCTTGGGCAAACACGACCGGCTTGCCCAAACGCTTCCGCACGAGCGCCGCCGTCACTGCCATCACGGGACTCAGCCCCACGATAGCGAGAGCCGCACAGCAGAAATCCTGCGGCCGCTTTATGTATCGCTCATAAAAGCCTTGTTTGTGAGCCATTGTTGCTTACCTTCCAAAGCACCGCCACACAAAATCAATCACCAGGTCCTGCTGCACCGAGGTTATCTCGACGTCGCTCGCACTATGCTTCTATTTGTCGCGTGTAGTTTCTTGCTCCATAGAAGCCACCTGTTCTATAAAAGCTATCTGTTCCGCATCCTGGTGAAATCTGACCTCGAACTACGAATATGCCAAACAGTGAAGGTTTCATCCCGCTCCTCGACCGTATAGAAGACGGTAAACCATCCAACCACGAAGCTCCTGTACTCAGTATCTACTAGGCCAAATGGATAGACAGTACATTTCGGATACCGGTGCGGATTTGCCTTAAGGCCATTTATGCGTTGCCGATACTCGGCATAGAACCTGTTTGCCCACGCTCGCCCTTTAGCTGGATCGCCGAGCTTAGCGAAGTAGGAAATATACAGCCCGCCGACGGCGTCGAGCTCGGCTTGGGCGAGGTCGTCAATGCGGTAGCTATACCTCATACCCTGCTGCCCTGATGCGATCCCAGCTTTCGTCCTCGGTGAGCAGACGACCCTTTCCCTCGGCCACGCGTACGCGACGCCGCTCAAGCTCGGTCACAACCTCGATACTTTCCATGCTGCTCGTAAAGACCTCCTCGTCTACAAGCACCTTCTCTGCCAACGGCGACATACGCTTCACCTCCATGTGTTACATCTCTCATCCTAGATTCTATCACGCACAGGATTCGTTGTGCCAAAACCCAACCCCCTCGCAAGGCGAACTCAGGAATTATGGTTTCACAAGTCCATCAAGCGCGGAACAAGTAACAGGTTACAGCTCGAACCCGTCACACAAAAGGAGCAAGCCGACGCACGCCCGGACATGCTACAACCCAAAGCACCGCCGCACGACCTCGATCACCAGGTCCTGCTGCTCGGGGGTCATCTTGTTGTCGCTCGGCAGGCACAGGCCGCGTTCGAAGAGGTCCGCGCCAACGTCGCCTGCGCTCTCTCCCGCAATGTAGGCGTTGCTCGCCGCACGACCGTCGCCCTCACGCGTCACGAAGGCGTGGTTGCGGAAGATCGGCTGCTGATGCATGGGCTTCCACACCGGACGGCCCTCGGCGTTGAGGCTCATGAGGGCCTCGAGGATCTCCGTGGGACAGCTCCTGCCCGGCTCGGGCACGTAGAGCGCATCGCGCTCGCCGCGCACCTGCGGACACATCGCGTCCGCGTCGATGAGCAGGCAGCTGAGCCAGAAGTTCGGCTCGCTGGCTTCGGCGTCGTAGGGGTTCAGCGTTACCGGCAGGTCCTTGAGGCCTTCGCGGTAGCGCTCGTAGATGGCACGCTTCTGTGCGATGTGCTCGTCGAGGTACGGGAGCTGGCCACGCACCACGCCGGCAATCACGTTGCTCATGCGGTAGTTGTAGCCGAGCTCCTCGTGCTGGTACCACGGAGCGTTCTCGCGCGCCTGGGTGGACCACTTGCGCGCGCGGTCGGCCTCCTCTTTGGTGTGGCAAAGCAGGCATCCGCCCGACGAGCCCGTCACGATCTTGTTGCCGTTGAAGCTCACCACGTTCCAGTCGCCAAGACTGCCCGTGGGCTTGCTGCGGTACGTTGCGCCAAGGCTCTCGGCAGCGTCTTCCACAATCACGGCTCCATGTGCGTCACAGACGGCACGAATCTCGTCCATTTTTGCCGGTGTGCCGTAGAGGTGCACGAGCACCACAATCTTTGCCTCGGGATGCAGACGGAATGCCTGCTCCAGCGCTTCGGGATCCATGTTCCACGTATCGCGCTCGGTGTCCACGAAGACCGGCATACCGCCCTCGTAGACCACCGGATTCACCGTGGCGTCGAAGGTGACGTCGGAGCACAGCACCTCGCGACCGTACAGACAACCTCCCTGGCCCCTGCCCACACCCGTCGACGTGCCGTACACCGTGCGAGCGGCGAGCTTCATAGCCAAGTGCAGGGCTGCCGTACCGGAGCTCAGGGCCACCGCATGGGACACTCCGCAGAGCTCGGCCACCTGACGCTCCACCTCGTTGATGTTTGCGCCGACGGTGGACATCCAGTTGGTCTCGTATGCCTCAGTCATCCATCGAAGCTCGTCCCCGTGCATGGTGGGCGAGCTCAGCCACAGGCGGGCAGGAAGCGGAGAAAGGCCCGCGAGCTTTTCTTTTGTTAGTGGGTGCATGTGGTGGCTCCAGAAACTCTATAAGAGATTGTTACCAACACGGTCATCGGGGGGCACGCCTCCTGCATCGAGCTCCGAATCATTACGAGCCCTGCAGGTATGTCCCCCCGATGACCGCCATATCATTACATATTTGCAGACATTCCCCGGTGATTAGACGTCCCCCGATGACCGCTCACACGTTACGGCTGGTACGTCGGGACGCAGGTGGCAAGCGCCGTGCGGACGTCGTCGGCTTCGCGCAGCTCCTTGAGCTCCGTCGCAAAGGTCGCGTCGTCCATCGGAATGGGTTGCGCGATGGAGATCAGCTCGTTTTCCGTCTTGCGCAATCCCTCCTCGTCCATGAGGCGCTCCTCGTAGAGCTTCTCTCCGGGACGAAGGCCGGTGTATACCACCTTGATGTCCTCGTCGGGCACGTGCCCCGCGAGGCGGATGAGCTTGCGCGCCATATCGTCGATGAGCACGGGCTCGCCCATGTCGAGGACGAATATCTCGCCGCCCTGCGCGTAGCACGCGCTCTGCAACACGAGCGAGACGGCCTCGGGGATGGTCATGAAGTACCGCGTGATGCGCGGGTCCGTCACGGTGACGGGTCCACCTGCGGCAATCTGCTGGGTGAAGAGCGGAATCACCGAGCCGTTTGACCCCAGCACGTTGCCAAAGCGCACGGCGCTGAAGGTCGTCCGGGAGCCCTGCTTCCGCGCGTAACGGTCCTCGCTCTGCACCACCATCTCGCACACGCGCTTCGTGGCCCCCATTACATTAGTGGGGTTCACGGCCTTGTCCGTGCTGATGAGCACCATGCGCCGCACGTCGTACTCCACGCAGGCGCGCGCCACGTTGAGCGTGCCAAACACGTTGTTCTTCACGGCCTCGCGTGGCGAGTTCTCCATGAGGGGCACGTGCTTGTGGGCGGCAGCGTGGAAGACCAGCTCCGGACGATGCGCGGCAAAGACCTCGCGCACGCGGTCCGCATCGCGAACGGAACCGATGAGTACCACGAGGTCGAGGTCTGGCCTGGTGCGATGCAGCTCCTGCTCGATGGCATAGGCGTTGTTCTCGTAGATGTCAAAGATGACGAGCTGGCGCGGGTTGTCGCGGGCGATCTGGCGGCAGAGCTCGCTGCCGATGGAGCCGCCCCCACCCGTCACGAGCACGACGCGGCCCTCGATGAAGCTCCGCACCTCCTCGGCGTCTACCACGATGGGGTCGCGCCCGAGCAGGTCCTCGAGGCGCACCTCGCGCAGCTCGTTGATCGTCACCTGGCCGTCGACGAGCTGATACATTCCCGGAATTGCACGAACCTCGAGCCCCGTAGCGGTGCAGATCTCCAGCATGCGCTTGCGTTCCGTGGCGGAGCAGCTGGGGATGGCAAAGATGATCTGCTCGACGTCGAACCTCTCGCATGCGTCCGCGATGCTGTTGCGACCTCCCACGACGGGCACGCCCTCAAGGTAGCGTCCCTGCTTGCTCGGGTTGTCGTCAACGGCGCACACCACGTTCAGACCCAGCTGCGGCGAGACCTTGATCTCGCGGATAAGAGCACGCGCGCTCTCGCCCGCGCCGACCACGAGCACGTGCTTCGCGTTCTTGCGCTTCCGTACGTCGCGCAGGAGGCGCAGGAATCGCCACGAGAAGCGAATCGCAGTCGTGCTCACGAATCCCAGCAGAGCGCCTACCAGCCAGTACGACGCCGGCATCGAGATGCCCACCGCAAACGCGGTCAGTGGCATGAGTGCGCCTACGACGATCCACGCCATCACCAGGCGCGTAAGCTCGGGAAAGGACGCAAAGCTCCAGATGCTGTGGTAGAGCCGCAGGTACCAGAACGTTGCCACCACTAGGACCACAGTGGGGAAGATCAGCGTTCGGTACCCGTCCAGATAAATCTGGGCAATCGAGCTCCACACGAAATCGAAGCGGAGAAAGAGCGCCAGCGTGTAGGCAACCACCACGCACACGACGTCGAGCACCATGATGATGCCAGCGCGCAGCGCCCATCCGGAACCCGAGGCAGCCGGATGCTCTTCTTTGTTCATGAAGTCAAATAGCACGTGACGACCTTACTGTTCGCCGTGGGCCGTTCCTGCCGCAACCTTGCGTACGATCTCCAAGCCCACTTTGACGGTCTTTTCGCGACCCATGATGTGGAAGTCGAGGTAGGCGAGCCGCTTGCGGCGGTCGATCTTGCGAATCTTGCTCTCTTGGCCCCTGAGCGGGCCGACAGTGATGACCACTCGGTCACCTTCTATATATCCCTCAGAGAAGCCGACCGTTCGTTCGAACGGTGTGGTCAGCTGCTCCAGCCACTCCGCGTCTTCCGGGCCGAGTGGTACGAACTGCTCCCCCATGCTCAGGAGCTTGGTGAGGGCGGGGACGGACTTGAGCTCTTCCCGTAGGAATCCCACGTCCGTGGCAACGACGAAGAGGTAGCCGGGTACGAGATAGGCATCCACCGTGTGCCAGATGCCCGAGCGCTTGATGCGCTTCTCGAACGTTGGGTAGAAGACTTCTTCGTATGCGTCGTGACTTGCCACGTGCTCAATGAGGCTCTTGGTCGCCTCCTCGTGACCTGCGCCTACGTACAGGACGTATATGCCACGCTGTTCTGTGGACATTGGTACGCCCTCCCTGCGTATGAGTCAAAGCTTCGCTACGCCTGACGTCATAGCCAAGCGTTACGGCGGCATTCTGGAACCTTGCTCGCACTGGGAACGCACCGAAGCGACGATTCCCGACTCGCAGGGCTTATGACTCATACCATCCTACACGCATTGCGGAGTGAGCACGCCATTTACACCAATGCCTGGTGCGCGTCGACACCAATGTCTGGTGCGCGTCGGCACCAATCCTTGATGCCACCTCGGCGCCCTCCTTCCGCTCGCCCTCTCTTCGAGCGAATGACACCTTGGGCAAACGCTCGGAGCAACCATCCTAAGTGATTGTGACAGCGCTTTCAAGCGGTGATTTTTCAGGTATACGCATTCTCGCTATATGCAAGCTGCAAAGCACAGGAGACGAGACGCACAGTGGCGAGAATGCAGCAGCTTCGGTCACGGTTGGCGCAGTTTCGTGCCGCTGCCGGGCTCCTAGAGCGCGTTGCGCCCGGCGGGTCCCGACGCACTTGTTCACATCACCTACACATGTCACGATCCGCCGAGAGACCGCAGGACACCCCACAGCGGAGTCCTGTGCGTCATCTCCGCGCGGGCGGGTCGAGCCGAGCGATGACGGCGGGCCACTCGTCGCGCGGCACGCCGAACGCCGCGAGCTCCGTCTCCGCAGACGCTCCGAAGGTCTCCATCGCCCCCCGCACGCATGCCACGAGCCTCTCGAGGCTCCCCTGTGCCTTGCCGTTTTTCTCGCCCTGCTTGACGCCGTCCCTGACGCCGTCCTCGTAGATCGCCTGCCCCATGCCGCCCATGCCGCGTACCTCCGCCTCGATTTCCTCGGTGATCATTATACCGTACTTATTGTGTAGCTCTGCTAGCTTTTCTTCCGGCGGAATGTCCGTCGCAAGCAGCGTGGCGAGCATCCCTACGACGCCGCCCGCTTCTCTCGAACCAGGTCCGAGCCCGATGACGACGACCTCGAGCCGGTCGTACTCGCTACGGTCGTACTCGCAGCCACCAAGCACGTCGTGCTGCCCGACTCTGAACGCCGTTACGCTCGCGCGCTTCGCTGCAAGGGGGTTCAGGCACACCCAGACGGAGACCGCTTTGCGCAGCCTCCCGTAATCGGAGCCCGCAACGACGCCCGAGCCCTGCTGCGAGATCATCCGCGCACAGTAGTAAAACGCACGACACAGAAGCGGAT
The DNA here is from genome assembly GCA_017533825.1 of Atopobiaceae bacterium. GTDB lineage: Bacteria > Actinomycetota > Coriobacteriia > Coriobacteriales > Atopobiaceae > RUG440. The sequence continues at coordinate 25,116 of JAFWIE010000021.1, forward strand.
ACCCGGAACGCACCCTGCCTTGGGGCTCCACGTCAAGTTCCATCAGCCGAGGCTCGACGCCCTCGGGATCGTCAGGGTTTGCCTCGGGCGTGCCGGGCAAGCGGACGCGGGCGCGCACATCGAAGCGCACAAGCCCCTCCCCCACCACGGCGTCCTCGTCCGCGAGCAGCAGGGGCCGGCCCGGGTCGTCGCGCCCCATGGGCACGTCAAGCGTCGGTTCCCCCTCGATGAGCTCCGTCTGAATCAGCTCCGCCGGGACGCTTGCGAACTCGTCCAGCGCGCCCGCCAGGACCCTCGCGATCACCTGCCGGTCCGACAGCAGCCGCTTGCAGTGCACGTCGTAGTCGCCCTGGGCGGCAATCACCGCGCGGGCGACGTTCGTGGGTACCTGCATGCATGACCCCCTCCCGTCCATGGGCGCCCATCCGGGCGCCCGGGAGGACGATTCTACTCAGGGTCTCTTGCACTTTTTTCCCCGCTAGCTGACACTTTTTTCCCCGGATTCTGCACCTTCGCAGGTAGAGTGGCCTGTTTCGTTTTGCACTTGATTGACCTTGCGTTTTGCTGAAATTTGACTTCTGCCGGCGAGGCAAATATGAAGGTCATCCGGTACTCGCACGGAGCCGAGACGGGCGGATGCACCCCTCCGTCCTGCCAAGCGCCGCAAAAGTGACCAATTAACAGCCGACTCCGATGTGCCAACAGGGGTTTTACCACATTTGATGTGACAATTGGTCACTGCGTATTCTATGCAGTGACCAATTGTCACATCAATCTTCTATGCAAATCGCCCTGAGCTGGGCTTTTGTAAACTGAAAGAAAGCTAATTTGTCACTTTTGGCCACCGGAGGCCCGCCGGGAGGCCGCCTTGGCGGACGGGTCGGCGGATCGAGTGCGCGTCCACGTCCGAAGGGGTGCCCCAGATGCGGCGGATCGCCGCAACGGCCTCCCGGAAGCCATCGCAGCGATTCGCCACGCAGGGACTGTCCCTTAGCACCGACCCCTCGGGCGTAGCCTACAGCCTCCAGTAGCTGTACCCGGCGGCCTCGTACTCGGCGCGGTCGAGGACGCCCTTCACGTCGAGGAGCACGCGCGTGCCCGGCGAGAACCTCTCGGCGAACCACCCCTCGCCCAGGGCGGCGAGCTCGTCGTGGGCCACGGCCAGGACGATCGCGTCGCAGCCGCCGACCGCGTCGAGGTCTGCGAGCTCCACGCCGTAGAGCGCGCGCGCCTCGGCGGCGTCGGCCGCGGGGTCGGCCACCACGGGCTCGATGCCGTACTCGCGCAGCTCGCCCACGATGTCGATGACGCGGGTGTTGCGCGTGTCCGGGCAGTTCTCCTTGAAGGTGAAGCCGAGGATGGCGACGCGCGCGCCGCGCACGGGGCGGTCGGCGGCGATCAGGCGCTTCACGCAGCTCTCGGCCACGTAGCGGCCCATGTCGTCGTTGACGCGGCGGCCCGCGAGTATCACCTGGCTGTGGTAGCCCTCCATCTCGGCCTTGTAGGTGAGGTAGTAGGGGTCCACGCCGATGCAGTGGCCGCCCACCAGGCCCGGGCGGAACGGCAGGAAGTTCCACTTGGTGCCGGCCGCCTCGAGCACGTCGAGCGTGTCGATGCCGAGCCGGCTGAAGATCTGGGAGAGCTCGTTCATGAAGGCGATGTTGATGTCGCGCTGGGAGTTCTCGATGACCTTGGCGGCCTCGGCGACCCTGATGGAGGGCGCGCGGTGCACGCCGGCCTCCACCACGAGCTCGTAGACGCGCGCGACGAGGTCGAGCGTCTCGGCGTCCATGCCGGAGACGACCTTGGTGATGGTCTCCAGGCGGTGCACCCTGTCCCCGGGGTTGATGCGCTCGGGGGAGTAGCCCACGTAGAAGCCCTCGCCGCACGTCAGGCCGCTCTCGCGCTCCAGGATGGGGACGCACACGTCCTCGGTGACGCCCGGCCACACGGTGGACTCGTAGACGACCACCGAGCCCGGCCGCAGGTTGCGCCCGACGATGCGCGAGGCGCCCTCGACCGGCCCGAGGTCGGGCGTGTGGTCGGCGCGCACGGGCGTCGGCACGGCCACGATGTGGAAGCGGGCGTCGCGCAGGTCGCGCTCGTCGGCGGTGAAGCGCACCGTCGTGGCGCGGATGGCCTCGTCGCCCACCTCGTTGGTGGGGTCGGTGCCGGCCCTGTACGTCTCGATCTTCGCCTCGTTGAGGTCGTAGCCGACGACGTCGAGCCTCTTCGCGAAGGCCACCGCGATGGGCATGCCCACGTAGCCGAGGCCCACCAGCGAGAGCCGCTCCTCGCGCGCGAGGAGCCTATCGTAGAGGTTCTCAAGCATGAGATTTACCTTTCTGAGAGTCACAGTTGACGTCACATGATAGCGCATGTAATCGTGCGATGCGAGAGTGGGGTTCGCTGGGGAAGCTACCCCTGGGCGGAGCCCTCCACCCTCCGCCCTTCGCCGTCACCCTTCGCCGTCACTGCGCGGGCGGGTCGAGCCGCGCGATGACGGCGGGCCACTCGTCGCGAGGCACCCCGAACGCGGCGAGCAACGTCTCAGGGGACGCGCCAAAGGCCCCCATGCCCCTCTGCACGCACACCACAAGGGTTTCGAAGCTCCCCTGCGCCTCGCCCTGCTTGACGCCGTCCTCGTAGATCGCCTGCCCCATGCCGCCCATGCCGCGCACCTCCGTCTCGATGTTCTCGGCGTGACCAATGGCCCGCCGCCTGTTGTATGTGGTCGCCGTCACCGCGCGGGCGGGTCGAGCCGCGCGATGACGGCGGGCCACTCGTCGCGGGGCACCCCGAACGCGGCGAGCGCGACCTCGGCGGTGGCGCCGAACGCATCGATGGCTCCCCTCACGTCAACCACCAGCCTCTCGAGGCTCCCCTGCGCTTTGCCGTCCTCGTAGATCGCCTGTCCCATGCCGCCCATGTCGCGCACCTCCGTCTCGATGTTCTCGGTGATCATTATACCGTATTTATTGTGTAGCTCTGCTAGCTTCTCCTCGGGTGGAATGTCTTTGGCGAGCAGCGTGGCGAGCATCCCCACGACACCGCCTGCCTCGCGCGCACCTGGTCCGAGCCCGATGACGACGACCTCGAGCTTGTCGTAGTCGGAGCTGTCGTAGCGACCCGTGCCAAAACGCGAGATGAGCCCAGGCCGGACCGAAGTCACGGTCGCGCGGTTCGTCTCGTGGGGGTTCAGGCACACCCAAACGGAGACCACCTTGCGCAGCTGACCATAGTCAGAACCTGCAACGATGCCTGCACCTTGCTGCGAGATCATCCGCCCGCAGTAGTAGAACGCACGACAGATGATCGGATATCCAAGGTACGACCTGCCTTGTGGCTCGACGTCGAGTTCCATGAGCCGTGGCTCGCCATCGTCAACGGGCACGCGAACGCGGGCGCGCACGTCGAAGCGCACGAGGCCCTCCCCCACCACGGCGTCCTCGTCCGCAAGCAGCAGAGGTCTACCTGGGTCATCGCGCCCCATGGGCACGTCGATTGTGGGCTCGCCTTCGATGAGTTCCGCTTGGACCAGCTCGACGGGGACGCCGTCGAACTCGTCCAGCGTGCCCGTCAGAACCCTCGCGATCACCTGCCGGTCCGACAGCAGCCTTTTGCAGTGCTCGTCGTAGTTACCTTGGGCGGCGACCACCGCACGTGCGACGTTCGTGGGAACCTGCATGCAAACCCCCTCTCGTCCGTAGGCGCCCCTCCGGGCGCCCGGGAGAAGGATTCTACTCGGGGCTTCTTGCACTTTTTCCCCGCTAGCTCGCACTTTTTTCCCCGGATTCTGCACCTTCGCAGGTAGAGTGGCCTGTTTCGTTTTGCACTCGATTGACTTTGCGTTTTGCAGAGATTTGTGGGTCCGTCCCAACATCCATGGGAGCCCCCCGCGCCTGCCGCCGCGCCCGTACTGCGGCACGCCCGAACAAGCTCCCAAAGTAACCCAAATCGGGCACCTCGAGGAGGTTGTTCGGATTGGGTGCAACTCGAACCCGAATAAGCTCGCGCAACCGGCCGAATCAGACAACTTTGGGAGGTTATTCGGGTGAAGAGCAACGACGCCATAGCTCATACGCTATGTCCGACCCGAACAAGCTCCCAAAATAACCCAAATCGGGCACCTCGAGGAGGTTGTTCGGATTGGGCGCAGACCAAACCCGATTAAGCTCGCGCAACCCGCCGAATCAGACAACTTTGGGAGGTTATTCGGGCAGACGCTGCAGTCGTCGACCGGTGACAGCGCGCGTCGCCGGTGGCGCGCGGCCGCCGTCCGCCCGCTGGGAGCCGCTCCGCGCACCGCGCGCGGAGCAGAGACAGGCGGATGCGCTGAGTCGCGTTCGGCGTGCACACCTGCGCCCAAAGGGGCGCCCTCGGCGGGATCGGCTACCGCAAGCTCGATGCCGTACTCGCGCAGCGCGCACGATGTCGACGCGGCGGGTGTTGCGCGTGTCTGGGCAATTCTCCTTGAAGGTGAAGCCGAGGATTGCGACGCGAATGCCGCACGCAGGGCGTTCAACCACGAAAAGACGCCTCACGCAGCTCTCCGCCACGTAGCGGCCATGCTGTCGTTGATGCGTCTGCCCGCCAGAATCACCTGGCTGTGGCCGCCCTGCATCTCGGTACTGTATGTGAGGTGGCAGGGAACCGTCACCACGAACCTCGCAGCCACGGGCCACGAGGTCGCACACCAGATTGCCGCGGAATATCCACAAAGCGGTTCTTCGACGATATGAGCACGTACTTCTTCACGTGATGGCTCCTTTACCATGTGTCACGAGAACGACGAAAGAAGAAGATCCGTAAGCCATAAGGCGATGCGCTTTGCAAGCATATGCCAGCACTTGCTATACTTTTCGTTGCAAACGGAACACATGCCAGAAGGGAATGACGATGCCTAGCAGCGCTGCAGTCTATGCGAGAATCAATCCAGAGCTCAAGGAACGCGCCGAGTCGATACTCGCCCAGCTCGGAATCTCTCCCTCGAGCGCCATACAGATGCTCTACAGCCAAATCGTGCTCAACCGCGGCCTACCCTTCACGCCCCGCCTTCCCGAGCGGCAAATGCTTTCACTCGACACTCTCACACGTGAGGAGCTCGAGCAAGAGGTCATGAGGGGCATTGACTCCGTGAATGCAGGCAGGGGCATATCCGCCGACGAGGTCGACCGCATCCTTGCGGAGGAACTCGGCATATGAGAGAAGCGTACGAAATCGTATACTCTCCCGAATCCGTGCAGGACCTGCGCGATATCAGCAGATATATTACGTCCACCCTTCATTCTCCACAATCTGCAAGAAGGACAGTCGCGAAGGTTCGGGACGCGATTCGCTCACTCGCTCACATGCCCAAGCGGCATCAGCTCGTGAGCATCACGTCGTTAGCAACGATTGGCATCCGCAGGATCATCGTCGGGAATTATCTGGTCCTGTATCTCGTCGATGACGACGCCAAGTCCGTCACTGTGTCACGCATCATCCATGGGGGCCGCAACCTCGAAGGAGTGGTGCTTTAGAGACTATATATTTCCCCGGATTCTGCACCTTCGCAGGTAGAGCGGCCTGTTTCGTTTTGCACTCGATTGACCTTGCGTTTTGCAGAGATTTGTGGGTCCGTCCCAACATCCATGGGAGCTCCCCGCGCCTGCCGCCGCGCCCGTACTGCGGCACGCCCGAACAAGCTCCCAAAATAACCCAAATCGGGCACTTCGAGGAGGTTGTTCGGATTGGGCGCAGACAAAACCCGAATAAGCTCGCGCAACCCGCCGAATCAGACAACTTTGGGAGGCTATTCGGGTGAAGAGCAACGACGCCATAGCTCATACGTTATGTCCGACCCGAACAACCTCCCAAAATAACCCAAATCGGGCACCTCGAGGAGGTTGTTCGGATTGGGCGCAGACCAAACCCGAATAAGCTCGCGCAACCCGCCGAATCAGACAACTTTGGGAGGTTATTCGGGCAGACGCTGCAGTCGCTGGCCGGTGGCGCACGTCGCCGGTGGCACGCGGCCGCCGTCCG
>JAFWIE010000022.1 GCA_017533825.1 Atopobiaceae bacterium
ATCATCCTGTAATCTTCCACGAGCCTCAACTCGTCTGGTTCGAGCTCGCTTCCGTTCGATAGCCTGATTGAGTCGCGCTCGTAATCCTCGTCGACCAAGTCCTCAAGCGTGCAGCCGAGCGCGTTGCACAGGCAGCTCGCGACATCGAGCCCCATCTTCCTGATGCCCTGCTCGTAGTTCCTGTACGTTTTGGTTGGCATGCCGATGTGAGCTGCGAAATCAGCAGCATTGCTCCACCCGGCGTTCTTGCGAATCTGCTTAAGGTTCGTTTTCACGTGCATCACCTGACCTCTTCTTCATGTTACCCGAAATGGGTGAAATTTTCCACATTATATCCATCTGTTTCTTAATTGACACCTCACCCATTATGGGTATACTGATTGGTAACAAATCACCCAATGTGGGGGAGGTGAAAAACAGGGTGTATTCGTTCTCCAAGGAAAAGACAGCGGGAATCCTACGCGAACTTCGCGAGGAAGCTGGTCTGTCGCGCAAGCAGTTGGCAGACCTGTCGAACGTCGGCGAGGAATCTATCAAGGGATATGAGAAGGGCAACAACGTCATGTCGCTCGAAGCGGCGGTGAAACTGTCCAACGCCCTCGGCGTGAACCCGTCAGACCTCGTCGGCAAGTAGGCGCAACGGCAACTTGAAAACCAACACGAACTGACAGCAGCTCCACACGGGCGGCACGGCAACGGCACTTCATTCCCCTTTCGATTTTCGATTGCCTGACCAACAATCGCCACTCTTTTTCTTCCTCTCGATTGCCATGCTCTGCACAAAACGCGAAACGCGCCGTGCCGTCCATGCGGGGCTGCTGAACCAGGGAAGGAGGTGAAATGTCCGACATAACGAACATCGAGGCAACGTGCCAGAGAAGGTTCAACCTCGGCTCCGAGAAGCCGACCAAGGAACAGCGCGACAAGGTGACGCGCCTTTGCAGGGTCGGCGAGTTCAAGAGCGCCTTCAAGATCGGGCGCGAATGGTTTGTCGATTGGGAAGAGGAAAAGAGGATTCATGACGAGAAAAGAAGCGGAGCGGTATAGCTGCAACTACCACCGCTCCAAGGGCTCTGGTCGAACCAGGTCAATTGTATCAGATAACGCGACGTTCCGCACCGTCATGGCGTGCGCGGCGTTCGCGCTGGCCATCTACGCGGTGCCGACGCTCATGGCGCTGCTGAAGTGCTGGGGGGTGTGGTAAATGGCGAACGACAAGGCAATCACGCACATCACGCTCGCAGCCAGGGACTTCGCCAGGACGTGCTCGATGTACGGCTACGACGGCATGGTCGATCTGATAGTTAGCGGCGGCACGCCCGACTGCATCCACATCGGCGGCGACCTGTTCACGTTCATCGAGGGCAAGTGGACGCTTTATGGGGGTGCAGCCGATGACTAGCCTCGAACGCGAGAACGCAGAGCTGCGCGAGCAGCTGCGCGTGCTCGGCTCTAATTACGACGCGCTGCTCAAGGAGTTGCGCTCCATGCCGCAACCCGCCGAGCCCGTCGACTTGGGCGACGGCATGTTCGAGTGCGTCAACGACTACACGAGGCTCGACACCGAGTGGCGCTACTGCCCGTGGTGCGGCAGCGAGATTGACTGGAACCGCTGGGACGATGTTGAGGAGGTATGGCGATGACCCTATGCAAGTACCGCCCGCAACGCACTTATGACGCCCAATTCATCATCGACCTGACCGACACGCACGGGCTGATGAAAGCTCTCGATCAGGTAATCCACGAACTCGGTGAAGACGGAGACTCGCTTACGCCTTACTACGTCGGCGCGCGGCTCGCGTTGTCCACATTGCTCGACACAGCATACGACGACGGGATGGTTGATTACTGGACGGACTTCATGCGGGCGTTCGAGAAGTCCCTGCAAGAACTGGAAGGGGGAGAGGAATGAGCGTTCCCATCATCGTGTTGGGCAAGTCAGGCACGGGCAAGACCATGAGCTACCGGAACTTCGGCGATGGCGAGCTCGCGGTCGTGAACGTCATTGGCAAGCTGCTGCCGTTCTTCGACGAGCAATTCACCGTGATCGACGTACCGTCGTGGCAGGGTAAGGCAGAGAAGGCGAAGGGTACGCGCCCGCTTGCAATCGAAGCCGTGACGAACTACTTGGAGAAGGACACGCCGCCCGCAGTCGTGATTGATGACTTCGGCTACTGCATCACGGAAATGTTCATACGCTGGCAGGACGAGCCGAAGTACCAGAAGAACAAGTTTCAGATTTACACGGACATAGCCAAGAAGGTGTACGGCGCTTTCATGGGTGCCATGACCGACGGCAACGTTGACCGAATCATCTACTGGGTGTTCCACGAGGATCAGACCGTCGAGGACGGCGTTGTGCCAATGACTGTCGGCAAGTTGCTCAACGAGAAAGTCAACCTGCTCGGATTATGCACGGTGACTCTGCGCTCCATGTTCGACGGAGAGAACGGCTACGTGTTCGAGGTCAGCGGCTCCAACGGCAAGACCCCGCCTGGGCTGTTCGACGGATCGTCCATTCAACAGTTCGGAGAGTACAAGGTCGAGAACGACCTGAAAGAGATAGACGCGGCTATTCGCCGTAAGTACAACAAGCCGCCAAACGACGGCAGGAAGGAAAGCTAATGAAGAAACTCGATCTCAGCAACATTGAGGCTATGGAGCCCACGAGCCGCGACCGCATCACGGCAGGCGGCTACATCGTGCGCGTCATCGACGTGGTTGACAACGAGGACAGGAATTTCCTGTGGCTCGTGTTCGACATTGCCGAGGGCGAGAAGAAGGGCTTTTACACCAACGACGCCAACAAGGAATACTTCGCCAACAAGCCCAATAAGCACGGCATCCTGCTTTCCTACAACCCCGACATGTCCGACAAGGCGAAGGGCATGCTCAAAGGCAAGTTGAAGCGCTTTACCGACTACAACCAAGGTTTCGACGCGGAAGCGGCTTGGGATGCCTGCAAGCCCGAATTGTTCGTCGGCAAGGTCATGGGGCTCGCAGCCGGCATGGAGGAATACGTTTACGAGGGGCGCGACGACGGCAAGTGGCACAAGGGCGAGTCAATCGACTGGTTCCACGCCCGCTGGTACAGCCCCGATTACATCCGCGATGGCAAGTTCAAGGTGCCCGAGACAATCGAGCTCGACGAGATCGACAAGGCGAAGCTTGAACTGTCCGGCAGCGGCGCGTCCGTGTCCGACGTGTACGACGACATTCCATTCGAGTAGGAGAGCGGCATGCCCGTCATATACGTGGACACAAGGCAGCAGAAGGGCAAGCACGAGGAAAAGCACGGCTGGCTCCTGTCGCATGGCGTGTCCTTGGAACGCGCAACGCTCAGAACGGGCGATTACAGGACGGGATGCAGCAACGTGCTCGTGGACACGAAAGCGCACATGGACGAGCTCGCCGCCAACCTGACACGCGACCACGCGAGGTTCGCGAGGGAATGCGACCGCGCGAGCGAAGCGGGATGCAGGCTCGTGATTCTCGTCGAAGAAGACGTTGAACCCTGGGAGTGGACGAACGGCAGGTGCCGCACGTGCAAGTACCGCGTGCGGCTCTGCTGCCATCCAAGGCAACGCGGCGAGGCGTGCGGGAGGTACGGCACGGCGAAGCCGACGCAGGGGAACACGATCTCGAAGACGATGGCATCCATGTCCGCGAAACACGGGGTCATATTCGATTTCTGCGACAAATCGGAAACAGGCAGGAAGATTTGCGAATGGCTGGGGGTGGACTATGACCGAGGGGATGAGTGAGCTCGGCAAAGCAGCCCTCGGATGCCTAGATCGCGGATGGTCGGTCATACCGCTGAAAGAGCGCGGGAAAGAGCCAAACACCATACACGGGCTCGATGATTGGACGGACGATTCAGACAGCGTGAGCTCGATTTGGGGCAAGTACCCAGACAAGAACATCGGAGTCGTGTGCGGCGAGCCGTCAGGCGGCTTGCTGGTCATCGACTTCGACGTTGACGAGGAAAAAGGCTACGACTCCATACACGACTTCCTCATCCCGTGGGAACGCGAGCACGGCGAGCTGCCGGAAACCGTGACAGAGATAACCGGTCGCGGCGGCATGCACTACTTCTACCGAACCGACAAGCCGATACCGAAGCACGAGAACAGCGCCATACACGTTGACATACGCTGCGTCGGATCGTACGTCATGGTAGCGCCGTCGATTCACCCAAACGGCAACACGGTCCAATGGGAGAACCACCCAGACGATTACGAGGTCGCATGGGCAGATGACAACGTTTACGCGATTCTCGAAGAAATCAACCCGCAGAAGCAAAACTCGGATTCTGGCGGGTACGTCGATTTCGGTTCGTTCGGGCTACCAGAAGGCGACCTGCTCGAAGGGTCGCGTGACGAGACTATCTACAAATGGGCATGCTCGATGTGGGCTAAGAACACGCCGCTGGACGTAATCAAGGTGGCAATCCACGCCTACAACGAGAAGCATTGCAAGCCGCCATTGCCAAAGAGGATCGTTGACCAGAAGATTCGCAGCGCGACGAAACACAAGCCGGGTCTTAGCGACGAGGCGAAGGCCATGATAGACAAGGGGCAGGAAGACGGCGACGGCTTCAAGACGCGCGGCGCACGCGGAAAGTTCCTGCACAACGCGGTCGGTAGGGAGCTGATAGAGAAGCACGGCGCGTGCCTGCTCGACGGCGAGACTCCCGCAATCAGGACGGAAGACGGCCAATACAAGATGGGTTGGGACGAGTTCGACCCAATCATCATCGACATGGACGACGAGTCCAAGATGAACGAGCGCAGGGAGGTGAAGGCGTACATAAAGGCGAAAGCGCCGAGGAAAAAACAATCGCCGGCAACGCTCATAGGCTTCAAGAACGGCGTTCTCGACATAGAGACAATGGAATTACGCGACTGGCGACCAGACGACGTGATACCGAACATGATTCCGCACAACTGGAACGCGAGCGCCAGGAGCGATTTACTAAACGGCATGTTGGAGAAGATTTCGTGCGGCGATTTGGCAACCGGCATGAACCTGTGCGAATTTCTCGGCATGTGCATAATGCGCTCGACGCTCATAGTCCCGTTCTTCCCCGTGCTCGTCGGCGTCGGCAGCAACGGCAAGTCTACCTACATCAACCTGATAAGCAACGTCGTCGGGATGGAGAACATAAGCGCGTTGCAGCCCGAGACGATCTCGCGTCACTTCATGGGGGTTCACATCGTCGGAAAGACGGCGAACCTCGGCGATGACATACGCGGCGGGTATCTGAACGAGGATGCCTGCTCCGCGATCAAGAGCATCGCGACGGGCGATTTGATGATGACCGACGTGAAGGGCTCCGTTGGCTTCAAGTTCCGTCCCTACTGCACGATGGTCTTCTCATGCAACGCGTTCCCGCGACTAGCCGACACGACCGATGGTTTCATGCGCAGGCTGTTTCCGATTGAGTTCAACGCCCGCTTCGACAAGAGCGACCCCGATTTCGACCCGATGATAAGCGTGAAAATGCAGGGCGAGGACGTGCTTGAAGCTGCATGCGTGCTCGGAATCGAAGGCTTGCGGCGCGTGTTGGAACAAAACGGACCGACGCCGAACGACCTGAGCATGTCGATGAAGTCAGAAATCGTCCAAGAGGGCAACACGGGAATGCAATGGATCAACGACGAGTGCGTAACCGTGAACGACATTCTCGGCAACACGAAAGAGGAAATATACAAGCGGTACATGGCATGGTGTGAGCGCAACGGCTATATGAAGACGGCATTCGGCAGCGGAACGCTCTCGAAGCTGGTCTGCACGTACTTCCGTGTGGCATGCACGAGGTCAGACCACCGCGAGTTTTCAGACAAAGGCCGTAAGACGGTCAAGGTTTACGAGAAGAAGGTGCCAAAAGGTGCCAGCTAAAAGTGCAGGTCAAACGGTGAAAACATGCCAAATGGCACCTGGCACCTGGCACCCCTTTACTTTGATTATGAAAAGGAAGGTAAAGATATATACACACGTGTACGATACGTGCGCACGCGCGCACGCGCGCGACTATATATATACGAGACTTGCACGGCACTCTGACCTGCTGTTTCCGTGGCACTAAATGGCACCTAAACAAAGAAAAGAGAATGGACACGATGAGATACAAACCGCTAGAGACTGAAAGCGATTACTTCTATAACGGACCGATTGTCAAATGCCCAGTATGCGGTTTCGAGTACACGCATTTCCTTGGCGACATCGAGTTCGACCCATCAGGTGACGCTGACTACAAGTTCTGGGATGGACCAGGATGCAGGGGCGGCGGCGTGCGCATTGGCATGTATTGCGAGAACGGCCATGTATTCGATCTTTGCATCGCGCAGCACAAAGGCATCGTGTTCCTGCAAACAGACGGAGAATCAGAAGGAGAAACGAACCAATGAAACGAACCATGAAACACATCACGATCACCGCGCTGGCGCTCGCGCTGCTGTGCCTGTGCGGGTGTGGACGGGCGGTCGCGCAAATGTCGGCTGACACGTTCGCAAGCGTCATCGACGTGCCACACAACGTCGACGCCAGCATCCGCTGCGTGGGGCAACTCGAATCAGATGAGCCGGACGAAGCCGTTGAGCAAGATTACTCGGAATACTGCGAAGAAGCCTATTACGAGGATAGTTACTACGAGCCCGCTTACTACGGCGGCGACTCGTCCGATGGCTTCATGCAGCAGGGAGTACGCGAAGGCGTGGACAGCGACACGGAAACCTGGTACAGCAGCGCCCGCGCCTACCATAAAGACACCGCCAACTGGTCAACAGACGACGAGGGCTACTACCGCACGGACGAGGGCTACTACGTCGTGGCGAGCAACGACTACGAGTACGGCACCGTCATAAACACGAGCAAAGGCGAAGCCCAGGTGCTTGACGACGGCACGTATTCTGGCAACTGCGATTTCTACGTCGCGTGGTGAGCCGGCATGTGCGATTTCAAGGACAAACGCGTTTACCTGAGTGGTGCCATGACTGGCATGCACGACTGGAACCGCGACCAGTTTGCGGAAGCGGCGCGATACATTCGCTCGCAAGGTGCTGCTCACGTTTTCAATCCCGCTTTCCTCGCACCGTACGACGTGATAAAAGCCAAGAAGCACGAATCCTACATGATCCACGAGTTGCACGAGCTCACTTCCAACATGGACGGCAAGCCGTTCTACGACGTTCTCGCGCAGCTGCCAGGATGGGACAAGTCGTACGGTGCGCAGGTCGAGCAGATCGTGGCGATGGCGTGCGGCATCGAAGTCGTAAGCGTGTGATTGAAAGCAAGTGAAGAAGGAGAAACACATGGAGATAAACAAAGCAGCGGCAGCGGCCATTCTGTTAGCCGCCGCCATCCCAGCGTTGATGCTGTGGACGCTGCTGGCGTGGGGAACTCGGTTGGACGGTGATGGACGATGACGCTGAAATCAATCGAGAAGCATCTGGCAAATCATTCGTTTTTCAGCAATCCGTGGTTAGCCGACATGATCGCGGACATCGAAGCGGAGATAGCCGAGCGGTTCATAGAGTTGCCGGAAGGATGGACAGGCGAGCAAGCTGCCGACGTTCTCGCCTACTGGCCCACGTGGGATGACGGCTCCCCGTGCATGTTCGGAGACGAGTTCACGTGCTATCCGAAATACGACTACAAAAAAGACTACAAAATACTGGACAGGCTGGTGATTTTCGGCCCGAATCACGTATGGAATCGCGGTTGCGATGACGAAGGGCCGCACGACGGCGGCTACTACGAATGGAATTTCATGCGCCCTGGCGGCGATGGCTGCGAGGAGTACAGGCCGACGAAGCGCAAACCGCGCACCGTCGAGGACGTGCTGCGAGATTATTGGCGCGAAGCCTGCGAGTTGCCAGTAGCCATGTCAGATGAATCTACCGCCGAAGCGATAGACAAGCTGGTTGTGAAGTATCGCGCCGAAATCTGCGAGCTGCGGCTGATGGAGGTGGACAGATGAGCGATTGTTCGACGCATGCTTTCGACGTGCCGTTGAAGCCGTGCCCGTTCTGCTCTGCGGAACCAGAGGTATTGAGCGACGGGCACCGCACATGGGGGTTGGTGCAGCACAACAAAGGTTGCCTGTTCCCCGTATATCCGAAACACGAGATATCAGAGTCAGACTTCGCCGCATGGAACATGCGTCATCAGTGTGGGCTAACCGACGAGGATTACAGCATCTTGCTTGACGAGCTGGGAGTATCGGAGCGGACGTGCCGTATCGAAGGGCGATACGGTAACCAGTATTGCACCTGCTGTGGTGAGATGGTTGGTACGTGGGACTCCACAAGCGAGCTGTGCGTGAGCGGCAACATGGTCGAACTGTGGAACTACTGCCCGAACTGCGGAGCGCGGGTGGTCGAATGAACGTCTACATCGTCGAAACCTACGACACGATACTTGACGGCCCGTATGTCGAGCCGACTTGCTACGTCAACAAAGAGGACGCAATCAGGCGCGTCGAATCGCAGACCTACACCGACTCTGACGGCATCAAGTATTGGGCGTGTTGGCGCGAGCTGAAGGTTGTGGGCGAATGAGCATCGAAATGGCTATCGCTTATTGCGTAGGGTTAGCCGTTGGAATGGTGTTAGGCAAGGTGATATTCGAATGAGCGAGTACATCTACCGACGCGAACGCGTTTCCGACGGCGTGTGGTCGGCTGAGAACACGGGCGAGGAAATAGTGCGCTGCCGCGATTGCTACTTTGCAGACGAGATAGAAGGCGGCTACTGGTGCGACCGTTTCACTTGCGGCAAGGAGCCTGTAACGCCCAACGGATATTGCAAGTGGGGAGATCGGAAATGAAAGAGTACATCATCAAGCCGTCCTTCAAGCCGACCGATGAACCGATAGCAATTGGCTATGTGGTGGTGGGCGAGGTCGTGCGCTGCCGCGATTGCAAGCACGCTGATTGGCTGGCTGTCGTTGGAATCGGAGTGCTCCATTGTTGTTACCACGGGTGGACGCAAACTGGCGACCCTGACGGCTTCTGCGCATGGGGAAAATGGAGGGACGTATGAGGGACATGCACTGGTTCGTCTACGTCGATGACTTCAACATGAAGCGCATCGAGGAATACGACATCTTCGAGCATCACGACTTCGCCGAGGACGTGAGAAAAGCCTACCGCGAGCACCGCGACGACTTCGACGCGTTCGCCGAGAAGGTGCGAAGTTCGCTGTTCTACTACTTCCACTCGAAATGCGAGTGGGAGGTCATCGTCAGCGCGTGGCCGCCGAGCGACCGCGTGCCACAGCGAAAAGTGGACGTGTACGAGCAGGTGATGCTGAACTGGGACGTATTCATCGGCTACGTGTGGACGCGCTGCCATAAGCGGAAACGGAGGGGCGAATGAGCGAGTACATCTGTAAGAAGTGCGGTACGAACGAATATATCAAGTTCGGTGTCGAAGTCATCCCGATGAACGAAGATGAGCCGCAAGGCGAAGTCCATTCCGTCCGAGTGAATGCCGTGTGCGATGGATGCGGTGACTGGATAAGCGTTGACGTAACGTCAGATATGGCTGACTTCTTCGACTACTTCGGGCAGAACCGAGATAAAGGGGCTTGGCTATGAGCGAATTATTACCCTGCCCGTTCTGTGGGAGAGAAGCGCACATGCTCGAAGTCAACGAGACATACAACGTTTACTGCGATAACGAAGATTGCTGCGCCAGACCAGGAACGTATGTGTGCTTTACAGAAGCCGAAGCCATCGCTGCATGGAACAGTCGAGCGGCTATGGAGTTCGATAACTGGTTCTACCTGCCGAAGCCGAAAGAGGGAATCGTCGATTATGGCGAGCCTGAAATCACGAGGACGGAGAACGGCTACAAGGTTTGGAATACTGCCGACGTTGTGGACGAAGCAGCACGCAGATGGGGTGACGAACTTGGCGATTACGTCATGCGGCGCATCTGTGAGGTGTTCAAGCCCGAGCGGACATGTCATCGCGTCCTAGACAGTGAATTAGCAAGTAAACCAGGATGGCACATTAAACACCGATGCAGCGAATGTGGTGAGAAGTTAAATGACGTGAACTACTGCCCGAACTGCGGCGCTAAGGTGGTGGGCTGATGCGCGACATCGACCAAGTCAAGGCGTTGCTCGGTGTGCTCGTGTTTTCGCATGGAGTAATCATCTGCCTGCTGTGGATGGTGGTCGCATGAGCGGCGCTTACGGGGTGTGGGGCAGGCACGCCGAGCTCCACACGTCACCCGAGATTTCATGGAGCCTGTGCGACGGATGCGCATCGCTGAACGTCAAAGACCTCACGAAAACGATGGTCTACAAGCTGCATGGCGGCACGATGTACGAGTACAAGTGCGAGTCGATGGCCGAGAAGCTGACGCGTAAGCAGATATACGAAATGGACACGCGGACGTGCCCGCTAGGGCGCGACCCGATGTGGAACAGGAGGACTAAATGAGCAAAGTGGGGAAGTGCCCGTTCCGCATGAGGGCGCTAGACCATCCAGATACGTGCGATCCGCGCTGCAAATGGTTCGACGGCGGCGAATGCGCGGTCGCGACGATTGCGGATTCGCTCGTCGTGATCGCCGGCATGAAGCTGATGGACGCGCAGGAGAGGGGGGTGGCAGAGGATGACTAACCTCGAATGGCTGCAATCGTTGGAGCCGCACGATTTGAAGGAGTGGTTCGAGAGCGAGCATGTGAATAAACAGGCATGCAAATCGGTGGGCGTGCTCGGCAGGCTCGACGATTTAGCCGAGAACTACACGGTAGTAGACGAACACGGCGAGGTGGTTTCATGAGGTACGTGTCGCTGTTCAGCGGCGTCGAGGCGGCAAGCGTGGCTTGGGCTCCGTTGGGGTGGACGCCAGTTGCATTCGCCGAAGTAGACCAGTTCCCGTGCGCGGTGCTGGCAGAGCGTTTCCCGAACGTGCCGAATCTCGGCGATGTTTGCGAGATCGACTGGAAGGAGTTTCACGATAAGTATGGAGCAATTGATGTTTTGGTCGGAGGAAGCCCCTGTCAATCCTTCTCCATCGCAGGAAACCGAGAAGGACTTGCACCAGGAGCCCCATCACGACTCATGTTCGAGTATATACGAGCAATACGTGAGCTCGTGTGCGCCTCGGAAGGAAAATCGCCGCGTTACATCCTCTGGGAAAACGTGCCAGGGGCGTTTAGTTCCGAGCGCGGAAATTCGTTCGGACAGCTACTCGCGGAGCTGGATGAGCTCGGGTACGGTCTGGCGTGGCGTGTACTCGATGCGCAATTTGTCAGAGTACCCGACGGGCCGCGTCTTGGATTCTTCGGGCCAGTACCGCAACGCCGCAGGCGCGTCTTCCTTGTCGGAAGTCTTGGAACACCAGGCGCAGCCGAAATACTCTTTGAGCGCGAAAGCCTGCGCTGGGATCATCCGAAGGGCAGAGCAGCGAGGGAAGCCCTTGCCGGAAACGCTGCTGAAAGCGCTTCAATACGTAGTAGTGCGGGATTCAAGTGGTTCGCAGGAGCAAGAGCCAAGGGAATAGGCTACGAGGACAATACTTCGCCGACGTTATCGGTCAGTGACGGGCACATGCCAGCAGTTCTCACTCCTTGGGATGTCCAGAGCAAGCGCGTGAACACGCCAGATGGCACGAGCCCGACGCTTCAAAGCGGTTCTGGCGAGGGTATGAACATACAACCAATCGTGTTTCAAGAATCAGATAACAATTTGACTCCTTGTGATGTGCAATCAAAGCAAGTACATACGCTAGATGGCGTATCTCCGACGCTCTCTGCTGGCGGTAATAATTGGGCACCCATAAACGTTCAACCCATCGTCATGACAACAGCGAACATGGGAAACGCGAACGGCGGCAATTACAGCGAGAGCGGGGTAGCCTACACGGTGGACACCCTCGGCAGCAACGCTGTATGCATGCAGGGGAACATGATAGGCAGGGAATTGGAGAACGGCCCGCAGGGCGACGGCGTAAACGACGATTTATCGTTCACCTTAAACACAATCGACAGGCATGCGGTCGCATTCGCCCAGAACACTCGCGACGAGGTTCGATATTTCGGCGGTGATGGTAGCATGATTGATGATGTTGCGTTTGCGACGAACAACGATAAAGACGGTCCATCTGATTACGTGCTCTCAAACGGCGAGGATGTTATCGGTTCGTTATGCTCATGCGATTCGAAATGGGTGCAGAACCAGCAAGTGAACCAAGGGAAGATTGTTTGCAAGAGAACATGAACGATTGGAAGGATATATGCCAGAAGCGTACATGATGAAAGTGCGTGGCGGATCGGACACGTATGAGAAATGGGACGGTAGCATCGGCACAGCCGGAAAAGGAGCGTTAGTGAGCGAGGAAGTTGCATTCACGGTATCGGCAACGCAAGACCAAACGCTCGTCGAGCCGAGTAAGTACATCGTAAGGCGGTTGACGCCGCTCGAATGCGAGCGTCTTCAAGGATTCCCCGATGGGTGGACTGACATACCATACAAGGGTTCGGAGCATCCGCCAGACACACCACGTTACAAGGCGATGGGAAACTCGATGGCAGTACCCGTCATGCGGTGGATCGGAAAACGGATTGAAGCGTTCGACATTCTCCATTACGACGAGATCGGTTTAGAGGGAGCGCATGATGGAAACGATTAAATGCCCGAAATGCGGTTCGGAGATTTCAAGCGAGGCAATTGAGCGGGCGATGCAGTACGCGCACGATTGCGGGTTCGACGAGGGTTACGAAACGGCGCTCGAATGCGAGTTGTACGCGGTCAGGCGTGGCTACCAATGCGGCAACTGCGGTTACGTTCATCTTTCAAAAGTGCATAAGTGTAAGAACTGCGGCTCTGTTGTGATTAACGTGGTTGACGAATGACGTGCGCAGATACCGAATGAAGCATCTAGGCTTTTGTGACGCTTCGAAAACGTCAAACATGGGTACTTACAGCCTAATCGCCGTCAGCGCCCTCTCACGCCAAAGCAAGGGTTCTCAAACGCGAAATTCAGGAAGGGTTGCAAATGGGTAAAACGGAAATCGTCGTGAACGACGAGTGGAAGATAGTCAAGATCGACGCTTGCAACTGGCAGGTGTTCAACAAGAGGGAGATAGGAAAACCCATCAAGAAAGACGTGAAGTCCCGTGCGGGGGAGGTGGACTGGGTTGCACTTCCAGCGTTTTTCGGCAGGCCGGACGGCGCTGCGCGGTACGTGTTCGACCACATGGGCGACAAAGCCGGTAAGAAGACGCTGCGCGAGTTCATCAACCTCATGAAGTCGTCACGCGACGAGGTGACGAAGGCGTGTGCGCGATGAAGCACGCGGTATACACGGGAACGCGCAATATCTACGGCGACATGGAAACCGCCGCGAAGTCGCTAATCGCCAACAGCGACGTGGACGTTGTTCATTTCCTCATAGAAGACGCGGAATTTTCAAGTCAACTGCCTGGGATAATCGAGTGCCGCGATGTTAGCGACCAGGATTTGTTTCCATATGACGGGCCCAACGTAAAATCGCGGTTCACGTACATGGCTCTCATGCGCGCCGCGCTGTTCCGCGTGTTCCCCGATCTCGATAAGGTCTTGTCGCTCGATTGCGATACTGTGGCTGTGCGGGATTGCTCGGCAGCATGGAACGTGGACTTGGATGGCTGCTATTTCGCCGCCGTGCAGGAGAAATGGCCGTTAAGACGGCGCGGCCTGCAATATTGCAACGTCGGCGTGACGCTGATGAACCTCGACATGCTTCGCGACGGCAAGGGCGACGAGATAATCGCGCTCATCAACTCGCACGGGTACGGATGGCCGGAGCAGGACGCGATGAACTACCTATGCCAAGGGCGCATAGCCGAAATGCCGGCTTACTACAACGCGACGCCGTGGACGGTGGGCTCAACCGAGCCAGATAGGATCATTCACTTCGCCGCAGAGAAGTCGTGGCCAACGGAAATACTTGCCGAGAAGAAACGGCACGAGCGGTTCTACCGCGAAATGACATGGGAGGAAGTCATAGAAAGGCATGCAAAATGGGCAAGGTGATATTCACGAGCAACAGGCCGCTCGAAAGAGCGGAGAACCTGAAAGCGGTGTGGGACGCATACGACGGCGAGAAGGAGTTCATACAGAACATCCCGAAAGCGTGCGCGGCGCTTTCACCTGAAACATCGGTGTTCGTGACTGATTGCACGCCCGAATGGTCCGCTACAAAGGGTGACGTTAAGACGCTGTTCGTCTCGCACGGCGTAACGGGCAAGCTGTACGGCTTGAATTTCTCAGTCGAGGAACACGAGAGGGGATGCAGCCAGGTTGATTACGCTATCTGCACCACGCCGTACACGCAGGGCAAGGTCATGGGCGAGGTCGGGCTTCCGGCAGACCGCGTTCGCATGCTCGGTTTCCCGTTGCACGACAGGTATTTCGGCAAGCGCAAGGGTGATGGAAGCACCGTGTTATCGGAGTTCAAGCGTGCGTACCTCTACGCGCCGACGTGGAGGACGCGCCGCGACCCGCCGCTGCCGCGCATCGACTGGCGAAAAGTGGACGCGCTGTTAGGCGATGATGAGATCATCGTGGTCAAGCGGCACATGTGCACGCAACACCCGATAGTCAACTTCCAATTGGATCGGGTCAAGGAGTACGGGAACGAGTTGCCGTCCGCGCCGTTCGTCATGGATTGCGATGTTCTCGCAACCGACTTTTCCAGCATCATGTTCGACGCTTATGCGATGTGCAAGCCCGTCGTGCTCGTCACGGATGGAGCAGACGGATACCTGAAAAGCCAGGGCATGTACGAGGATTACCCGTCTTGGTACGGGTCGCGCCACATCGACGTTGAGGGGAACGAGGAACGTTTCATCGACATGCTCCGCGACGCTTGTGAGAACGGCATGGGCGAAGCAGATGCGCGGTGCGCTGGGATGGTCGTTGGCGAAATCGACGGGCACGCATCAGAGCGCGTGGCCGATTTCGTGCGGTCGTTGGCAAAATCAACGGGAGGGAAATCGTCTAAACGAGCATAGCCTACATGTCTGTGTTGAAAAATTTCATGAGAAATATAGGAATAGCACTAGACAAACTATCAGGTTAGCCCTATAATATAACCATCAAATGAAACAAGAGAAGGGGCAAACAAAATGGCGAAGCAAGTTGAGAGAATCAGAGACGGCAAGGGTTACGCATACCTGGTTGCAAACGTCGAGCGGTTCGGCAATGAGGTTGTGCGCGTGATGCAGGGCAGCAAGACCGTCTATAACGGCGCGGCGGCTGACTTTGTGGAGAAGTATTCCAATAAGTACGCATGGACGCTTTGCGCTGATGTGCGCATCAACGAGCGCGACGGACTGGTAGACATTGTTTTTTAAGCAATCGACACGGCATATAAACCAGATAAATCCGATAGGTAAAACACAAGAGAAAGCATAACCAAAATGATGAGCATCGAAACTAAGCAGTATCATTACAGGCTTTTCAAAACCATGATAGATGCGTACTCGCCATCTAATAGCGGCTATCTTTTCGAGACAGACAACCGTGCGAATACTAAGGCGTTTCGTGCCGAGGTTCGGGAGATTGAAAAGCGCGAGCGCGTTAGGTTCCATTACTTCATGAATCGCAAGACGGGCAACATCAGCAGTATTGACAAACACTAAGATTCGTTTCGTTGACTACGATTGGAATGATGACACATGGGCGTAAGCGAAGCGCAGAAAAGAGCCGATGCGAAGTACAAGAGGGAAAAGACCCATCAACTCGCGATCAGGTTCTTCCCGAAGGACGAGCCGCTGTGGGAGCACTTGCAGCGGCAACCTTGCAAGGCCGAGTACATCAAGCGGCTGATTGAAGAAGACATGGAGAGCGCTGGATAGGGCGCTCTCTTTCGTGATTGGATAGAAAATGCCGCAAAATCAAACGGATGGAAATGATTTATGAGCGCCGCGACCGTGTTCGAGGACGCGCAATCAGGGGACGAACAGTCGCTCGATGCGGCGTTCGAAGCCGTGGACATAGCGTCGCGGTTCTACTCGACGAGCGTGGCGCGGGCAATCGCAGAACGATGGCTGTGGGGCGTTGGCTGGAAATGCGTGGCTCACATGCTTGGCTGCACGCGCCAGTCGGCGTTCGACCGCTGCATCGCCTGCTTCGAGTGGATGGATCGCAACATCGAGTTCGAAGATGGCGCAGCTCGGTACGTTGGCGTTGGGAAAATAAGCGACGGCAAAATCGCCACGGGAAAATCATCCTGAGAAAATCAATTTGGGAAAATCAGTTTGCGGGAAAATCATTTCGAGAGATTTATCCTAGGATAAATAAATCGCGCGGGGAATCGCGCATCGGAAAATCGCCCGCGCCGGCAAATCGCGCGGGAAAATCATCGCGACGAAAATCATCCAGACTGTTTTACCTGGGAGCCATTTCAATAGCGGGCGGCAGAGCCGTTTCTCCTGTCATCAGCCCAATCGACCTCGATTTCGTAACCGAGCGCGGTCAACGCGATGCCGATTGCCCTTGACAGCGCATTAGAGCGTCCGACCGTCACGCCGTTGCGAGCCGGCGCAGCGCCGCGCCTGTAAGAGAGGTGGATTTTTTGCTGCGTGTCGAGCGTGTTCCGCTGCGCATTGGGAACATCGTTCGATCCATCGGTTTCGATGCCAGGGCAATCCATGTCCTCGGCATGCTGAATAGTCGCTTCAACGGCGTCGAGCAGCGTAAGGTACGCCGAATCGACGTACGCCCAAGCTCTCAAACTCGGTGGCATGCCCTTGTTCGGGTTCTCCCATCGCTTCACTGTGTCGAGCCTTACGCCGAGGTCTTCCGAGAGATCGGAGAGCTCGATGCCGCACGCTTCACGGCGATAGCGGAACTCGGCTGCGCTGCGGGACGCGCACCTGGCGCGGTACTCGTCGAATTGCTCTTGATTCATGGCTTCGAGGTCAACTAACATGGTGGACTTCCTTCCATCGTCGCTGCGGCGCGCTCTCGCCGCTTCGCAAACGATGATAGCACGCCGCCTGAAACTTTCAAAGACGTGCGCGCGTGTTCATATCAGCTTTTCCCCGATGCTGAAATTTCGCTCCGCGCGCCCTGGGCTTCACGGGTTCCGTGTTCATATCAACTTTTTTCATTCGCTGAAAAAACGCTATTGACCTGCGGTGACGCCAAAAGTTAACCGTGGTATACGCTTTTTGGCTTCACAAAATCTACACAATTGATAAAATACGCCTTTGACCTGCGAAAACAGTAAAACGAGCCATTCTAAGGCGTTTTAAGGCTTTATTATCGGCGTGCATGAGTGTTTACACCATTTGACACAAAATAGGGCTTAATACGCGATTCTATGGGCTCTAATGGCGTTTTGCATGTTTACCGGTATTCTCGCGTGTGGTTTCACGGTTTCGGCGTCAAATATGCGAAAATTTGCGCGATTGTTGGAAAATAAAAAGGATCGACACCAAACGCGCGAAAAAAAACGAGCCCGCATATATAACGAGCTCGTTCCGTTCGCTATGTTTCGCCGTTTATCTGTCTTGTTTAAATCCCCAATAATCAAAAACGTTTTGCTGTCTTTCGTCTATTCTTTTAAGTGCTTCAATGTGGTTTCGTTTGCGTGTGGTTTCGGCGTGTCTAGCGTATGCAGCTTTAACAATGAATAGCAGAATAACGAGAATCAGCGGATAAACGATGAACCATAAAACGAGGTATGTAATAACTAAGTCATTCATTTAAACCACGTTCCAATTAGGTGAGCTCGTTTATATGCATCAAGTTCAGAATATCCGCACTCAGCCATCAAATAACTCGCATGAATCAATCGCGCGGTATGAATGGCGTTGTTTTTTATGGCGCGGATCGCGCGTGTAATGGCGTCTTTCATTATCGCGCCACCTCGCATTTGACGATGGAAACGCATTCGTGACTAATGTTAGATTGTTCGTAAAACTCGCCATTCGCCGTGTACCATCTGCGAGAATCCGAGTAATAAACGCGCCCGTTGTTGTCAATTTGTCGGTATTCGCTACCTTGAGCAAATTCATCCTCGCATTCTAAACGCGTATATTCTTCTGAGGTGTAATATTCCCATTCGCCGCGCAAAAGCGTTTCGATGGCGTTTCTCACGTCGTCGCATGCTTTTTCGAGCTCGCATAACCATTTGTCGGTTATTTCGCCGCTCATGTATTCGAGTTTTTCGCAGAATGCCATGTTTTCGGGTTTCGAGTTGAATACCCACGGTTCATAAGGTAGCGCCTGAATCTGCTCGCATATGTATTCATACATGAGCGCAAGCGCGTTCATTTTGCGGGCGTGCGCGTTCCATGCGTTGCAAATGTCAAATGATGCATAATAGCCGTTATTTTGTATTTCCTCGTTTGTATCGGGTTCTAGCCAATCGAAGTTTTTAATTTTATACTCGCAATCGAAGTCACACGAATAAAAACGGTTATATTCCCATTCAACGCGCGCGCAGTTGATGGAGTCTTCAAGATGCTTAACGCATTCCCATATGTCGCGCTCGTAGTTTTCCGCGAACACTTGCCACAAAAAAGGATCGTTCGCGCGTTCCTCGGCGTATTCTTCAATGGCTTTTTCTTGGGCGTCGTCGCTGAGCTCGTAAAACTCAAACAACGGAAGAATGCGCGTTTGCGTCGTCGTGCCCGTTTCGGTGTTGTAATTCGAGGTTATTTCGATGATAGTCTTCATTGTTTCCCTCCATTCGGCGGGCTTGTGCCCGCGTTCGTTGTCTTTAGTAATAACCATTCGTGCGCATTACCTCATTGAGATACACGCGCCAATGGCGGATATTCACGTATGCGCGCCCGCTTGTGGTGTAATAGACGTTATGTCGGCGGTAGTTTTCGCGCGTGTAGCCGCGCGGATCGCTCAAACTCGGGCGTTCGTAGCAAATAACAAAGTCGCATTCAAACTTATCATCATCTATGGGCTCAAAAAACAGATAGCCAACGCCGAAATAAGTCCCATATATGCCAACGGGTTTTTGCTCGTTATATCGCTTGTATAATGGTTTCATTGTTTTTCTCCATTCGGCGGGCTTGTGCCCGCGTCTCGGTTGCTTTTTAGCAGTTGTACAGTTCTGCATGTATTCGTTGATGGCGTTCACCACGTCGCCGCTCATGGGGTAGCGCCCGTTTTCGTTCCACCAGTAGAGTTCTACGTCGCCGCTTGCCGTGTCTAGGTAGATATTCGGTCCACCGCATGCAACCATAACGCAAACGCTCGTAGGGTCGTCGTAGCGATTAGGCACGCGGTATTCTATGTTATAGATACCGTCCTCGAAATATTCCCATAGACTAATAGGTGTTAGGTACTCTTCAATGTCGTCAACCGTCTCGCCGTTATCGCCGCGCGTGTAGGTTTCGCCGTCTTTCGTCGTGAGCGTTACGCGCGTTTTTTTGAGCTCGCCCGCGTCGTCGATGGCGTAAACGTAGGTAACGAACATTTCGAAACCATATGCGGGCTCGTATTCGGTGAACCATTCGTTACCCTCGGGATCGGTATAAAGCTCGCCATTGACAATTTGTTCTAACCTGCTTGCAATGCTCTTGCAGTGTTCGTCGTGTTTTTCGAGTCTCATTTTTTCACTCCATTCTGTGGGCTATTGCCCACGGTTAGGCGGGATCGTCTTTTGCCCGCGTACGCATGCGAGGTTATCACGTTGGTTTTATGGTTGCAAGCAACGTCGCCCGCGTTCGCTGAGCTCGCCGAAATATTGCGAACTTTCGGCGTTTGCGCAGTTCAGACGCTTGTAGGCGTACAATCGTTCGATAAATTTACCATGCCCCACCCGGCAGATCGCGAATCCCCCGATGGGGGAACGGCGGGGGGGGAGGCTTCTTTTTGTGCGGAGGAAAAGCGAAAAAGTGGTTTTTCTGTACCAGAAGTGGTACAATAAAAGGAGAAACCCAAGGTGGAACGGGAGTTGCGTGAGTTACCACAACCTCGAACCGTGGCAGCGCGCCGTTTACGGGCACGACGGCTGGGAGCCGATTCGGAAGCTCGTCTACGAGCGGCAGAACGGCATGTGCGCTGACTGTGGCAAGCCGCTGCTGCTCCACGGGGCGAAATCCGAGCGCAAGAGCATCATGGAAGTCCACCACACCGAGCCGCTGACCCCAGAGAACCACGATGATCCGAAAGTCGCGTTCGACGTGGACGGGCTCGCTGGATTGTGCCACGAGTGCCACGAGGCCAGGCACGGCAGGCTCGGGACTTACAGGAAGCATACGCCGGCGAGCAGGCGAGGGGTGTGGTTCGACGCTGACGGCATGCCGCATGGAGAGGATGATTGATGGGCAAGGACACTTACAGCATCAAGGCTATCAAGGCGACCGACCGCTACCAGGCGGTGGTGGACAGCGGGAAGTACGATTGCGATGACCCGTTGATAGCGGAACTCGTCTGCAACATGTGCTGGTCGTATGACCGCGCCGAAGAATGCAGGCGCATACTCGACGAGCAGGGAATCATGGTCGATGGCCTGCACGGGAAGAAGCAGAACCCGATGCAGGGCAGCTACAAGGCGTACCTCCAAACGGCGGGAATCACCTTACAGCAGTTGAAGACCCTCGGCGCTGAGAAGAAAGCCGAGGAAGCCGACGCGCTCGCGATGTTCAACGCGTAGGAGCGGGAAATGTCCATCAACATATCGCAGTCCGATGCTGCGAAGCTGTTCGACGTTCCAACTGTCGTCTTGTACGTCTGCGACGGCAAGAAGGAATGCGGCAAGCCAAGTTGCTCCGATCTCGCGAACGTCCATGCATGCCATCACACGGCAGACGTTGGGCACGCGCTGTACGACAAGCATTTCGAGGACGGTTTCGATTCATACCCGACAATCAGGGGTGAAGATGACCGCACAGCCGTAATAATACGCGTGGAGCAGATTCGTGGATGACCGCACGACAGCCGAGAAGTACGTCGATGACGTGTTGGACGGCAAGGTAGTCGCGTGCCGCAAGCTAACCGCGCTGTGCAAGATGCTGCAACCGAGGTTCACAGGTAGTTACAAGCAATGGCATTACGACCGCGACAAGGCGCGTCGTCCCGTGCAGTTCATCGAGCGATTCTGCTGCGTCCCGTCCGGCAGGAAGTACGGCAAGCCGATGGCGTTGGAGCCATACGAGAAGTTCGTGCTTGAAGTGGCGTACGGTTTCGTGGACGGAAACGGGGCGCGGCAGTACAACGAGATTCTTTGGTGGGTCGCGAAGAAGTGCGGCAAGACCGCGCTTGCGGCCGCTATCACGCACTACATGATGACCTCGGACGGCGAGGGCAAGCCGGAGTGCTACGTCATCGCGTCAGCTGAATCGCAAGCGGGATTGTGCTACGGCGGCGTGGACACCATGCGCAGGCAATCGCCAGAGCTCGCGAAGTGGGAGCGCACAGGCGAGGTCAAGGACCGCAAGAAGCAGGGCATCGTATGCGACCGCACGAACGGCTACGTCGTCACGCTTTCGGGGAGCCCAAAGTCGCTCGACGGTCCGAACCCGCATCTGGTAATCGCCGACGAGATAGCAGCATGGGACGACCGTGGACCGTACGACCAGATGCGTTTGGCGCTCACACGCTCGCAGCCGATGATTTGGGAGCTCACAACGTCCAACTTCGTGCGCAACTCAATCGGCGACGCGCAATACGACTACGCGAAGCGCATATTGGACGGCGAGGTGGAAGACGACCGTTTCCTTCCAGTCATCTACGAGCAAGATGAGTTCGAGGAATGGCTGCAACCCGAGACGTGGTTGAAGTCTAACCCTGGGCTCGGCACGGTGAAACCGCTTGACAAGCTCGAATCGCTCGTGGAGAAGGCGAAGAACGACCCAGAGCAGCGTCCATCAGTCCTCGTCAAGCACTTCAACATTCCGCAGAACCAGGCTACCTCGTGGCTCACCATCGGCGAGTGCGGCAATGACGAGAAGGTGGACTTCAACGAGCTCGGCGTGAAGTACGGCGTCGTCGGGTTCGACGCGTCAGACTCAATCGACCTCACCTGCGCGCAGATGCTATTCATGCGCGGGGAGCGCGACAAGGACGGCAACCTCGTTGACCAGAGGATGTACGAGCGCAGCATGTACTGGATCGCGGAAGACCAATTGCTCGCACGCGAGGAAGCTGGTTTCACCAACGAGCGCGACAAGGTGCCGTACCGCCTGTGGGAGTCAAAGGGTTTGATTCGCGTCGTCCCAGGCAATTATATACCGAAGGACGTGCTGCTCGAATGGCTCATAGAGTTACGCGACACGGAGAAGCTGTACGCGTTCGCAATCGGCTACGACCCGTGGCACGTGACGGAAGACAACGTTGTGCGCCAGTTGAAGCAGTTTGCGGGCGAGAAGCGCGTAATCGTGGTCAAGCAGGACAGCCCCGTTATCAGCGACCCGATGAAGCGTCTGCGAGCCGAGTACCAGGCGGGGCATTTGATCGACAACGCGCACCCCATCAACAGGTGGTGCCGCATGAACGTGCAAGTCAAGAAGAACGCCGCTGGCCTGATACGCCCGTACAAGCGCGACTTGAACGCGTCGAACAGGATCGACGGCTTCATGGCAGAGCTGGACGCTTGGGTGGCGCTCGACAAGCTGCGCGATGACTACATGCAGATGGTCACGAGCACGTGGAAGGGATAAATTCCCGCTCCGCGTCGCGAAAAACCACTTTCCCTTTACACTCACGCCCACGTCAACAGGCGATTCGATGTATGAATACGCTGAAAGACCATGCAAACCGTCAGACGGGGGCATATGGGATTCCTCGACACAATAAAGGACGCTCTCGGATTCAAGCGCACGAACCGGTCGTTTTCCACATTCACCGAATACACGCCGATTTTCTCGACATGGAACGGCTCCCTGTACGAACAGGAGCTCATGCGTGCTTGCGTCCACGCGTTCGCGAACGCCTGCTCGAAGCTGGAACCGCATTACGACGGCACCATTCAGCAGGTTGAGCAGCTTTTCCGCACGTGGCCGAACGAGTACATGACGTGGAGCCGCTTCCTGTATCGCCTAGCGACGATCTACGAGGTGGACTGCACGGCGTTCGTAATCCGCTTGCATGACGCGCAGGGGCGCACCACGGGACTGTGGCCGCTCAAATGCACGAACACGGAGGCGATGGACGTTGGCGGCGAGCTGTGGTTCAAGTTCAACATGCCAGTCGGCAAGCCGCTCGCATATCCGGCGAAGGACGTGTGCGTTCTCTCGAAGTACCAGTACGTGTCAGACTTGTTCGGCACGCCCAACAACCTGTCCGACACGCTCTCGCTGCTCAACGCGCAGGCTGATGCTGAGCGCACAGCAATCGCAATCGGCAGCAAAATCATGTTCATCGGCCGCATGGTGGGGCAGGTGGACGAGGAGGACATGAAGAAGAAGAAGGAGCGTTTCGCTGAGCAGAACCTTGGACCGTCCAACTCGACAGGCATGCTCACCTACGACCAAACGTGGGATAGCGTCACGCCCGTAGCGCACAACGCGTACACCATCGACTCCGTTGAAATGCAGCGCATCGACGACCACGTTTTCAACTACTTCGGCACGAACAAGCGCATCTTACAGAACGATTGCACGGAGGAAATCTGGGATAGCTTCTACGAGGGGAAAGTCGAGACATGGGCGATCCAACTCTCGGAGGGGCTGAACAAGATGATGTTCACGTCCCGCGCCATGTTGACCAACAACATCAGCTTCACCGCGAACCGCATGCAGTTCATGAGCGCCGCATCGAAGCGCAACATGGTGCGCGACATGACCGACCGCAGGCTCATGACCATCAACGAGGGACGCGAAATCCTCGGCTTGCCGAAAGTTCCTGGCGGCGACGTGTTCATCAACCGTGGCGAGTACATGGTGCTCGACATGGAGGGCAACGTCGTCTACGTGAGCGGCGGCAACCTCGCGACCGCGTTGCCACCGTCAGACATCGAGGACAACCCGATGTTCGACCTCGGAGGCGATGACGACATCTACGAGGACGTGGACGGCAAGTACGAGGATGACGTGGACGAGGGATGACGATGGCCATTCATGTTGTCATAGGACCGCCGTGCGCAGGGAAGTCAACCTACGTCCAGGAGAACCGCAAGGACAAGGACGTTGTTGTCGACTACGACCTCATCGCACAGGCTCTCGGCGGCACCGAGCCGCACGACAGCAAGGGCGCTATACGCACGTGCGCAATCTCCGCCCGCGACCGCGTGACCGACCTCTGCATCGAGCGCGACTTCGACTCGTGGATTATCCGCACGGAGCTCGGGCAGGAGGATATGGAGTTTTTCAGGCTCGCAGGAGCCGAGGTCATCGAAGTTGACCCTGGCGAGGACGAGTGCATCGCGAGGGCGAAAGCAGACGGTCGACCAGATGATTGCATAGAGGCAATCCATGCCTGGTACGCCAAGCATGGTGAGGACAAGGAGAGAACAATGCCAGCAAAACCGAATGAGCGCGAGTACCGCATGATGGCCATGCCGCTCACCGCATTCTGCGACGTTGAGCAGGACGAGGACGGCGAGGAACGCTACGCCAATCGTTTCAACAGCCCTAAGTTCGTTGAGGGTTACGCAACCACGTTCAACGACCCGTACATTCTGTGGGAAGACCGCGAGAGCGGATGGAAGTACGTCGAGATTATCGACCGCAACGCGTTCGACGAAGCGGACATGGACGACGTGATTTTCCTCTACGACCACGAGGGTCGCGTGTACGCCCGCAACCGCAACAACACGCTCTATCTCGAACCCGACGAGCACGGCTTGTACGTCGCGGCAGACCTGTCGCGCACCACGCTCGCGGGAGAAATGTATGAGGACATTAGCACGGGCATGGTCACGAAGATGAGTTGGGCGTTCACCGTCGCAGAGGAAGACGTTGAGGACGACGAGCTCAACAAGACCACCGTTTTCACCATCCGCAAGGCTAAAAAGGTTTTCGATGTTTCGTGCGTCAGTCGGCCGGCTGACCCGAACACGGAGATAAGTGCTAGGCGCGTCATCGACGGAGTGATCGAGGAACGCAAGCTGCGGGAGGCGCAGCAGGCCAAGCGCGAACTGGAACGTAGGCGCAAGGAGATTGCCCTGCGTGCCAAGGCAATGACCATTCGTTAGAGGAAGGAAACTCATGGAGTTTACCGCTATGGACGCACTCTCGTACCGCTCCCTCGGAGCCGACGAGTACGCAGAGCGCCGTTCCCTCGTAATCGGGCTGGCAAAGGAGCTGCCCGAAGATGCCACAGCTGAACAGGCTGAGGCAATCGACGCGGAGCTCGGCTTCATCGACGCCGAGGACGAGCGCCGCGACAAGCTCGCAGAGATCGAGCAGCGCAATATGGAGAAGGTTATCGGCGGCAATGCTAACCCCGTCGAAGCCGCGAAGATTGAGGAGGGTAGCATGGAACGTGCTTCCAGCCTGGGCGAGAACTTCGTCCAGTACCGCAAGGAGCATCCAAGCTCTGATAATCGCATCATCGCACCTGCGTACAACCAGCGCACGGCTGGCGATCCGTCTACCACGGCCAGCTTCACGCTGACCCCGACGCAGTTCAGCACCGACGTTATCGGCAAGCCTGTCATTCCGATGTCGTTCCTCGACCTGTTCGGACGTAAACAGGTCAACGCTCCCGTTTACTCGTGGAACGCTTACAGCACCACGACCGGCAGCGCTGGCACGACTGCCGAGGGCGTGAGCAAGAACAAGCTCACCTACGAGTACGCCCCGAAGACCGCCACGTTGCAGAAGATCACGGGCCTCATCAAGATGACCGAGGAACTGTTCGAGGACGCTCCCTACGTCGCCGATGCAATCAACGCCGATTTGGTTAACGACCTCAACGCAGCGCGTCAGGCCGCAGCCATGTCCACCCTGCTCGGCACGAGCGGCGTGCAGACCGCTTCAATCAGCTACTCGACCGCCATTGACATTTTCAACGGCATCCTCGCGGCAGCGGCCGACATTGAGGAGGACACGGGCATCGCGGCAGATGCCGTCGTCGTCACCCCCGCCATCTGGCTCATCCTGCGCAGCGCACTCGACGCCAACAACCATTACTACGCGGGCGAGCCGTTCGGTTCTTCCGAATACAGCCGCCTGTTCGAAATGAAGTTCGTCAAGAGCCCCAACCTGACCGCTGACCACATTCTCGTCGGCGCGTTCGGCCAGGGTGCTGACCTTGTGAGCAAGGCTGACGGCATCCGCGTCGATTCGACCAACAGCAACGACGTGGACTTTGAGAAGAACCTTGTTTCCATCCGCGCCGAAGCCCGCGAAATCGTCGCCGTCAAGCGCCCCGCTTGCTTCTGCAACATCACGGTGAGCGCGTCCGGCGCTACTGGCGAAACTGCGTAACGGAGAGCTGAATGCGCGTCCTGATAGCCATACCGACGTTCGAGAACATCACGCCTGACACGTTCAAGTCCGTGTACGACATGGATAAGGGCGGTCATGAGTGCCTGTTCGAGTTCGTGCGCGGTTACGATTGCGCGGCAGCGCGCAACAAGATCGCGGAGAAGGCGTTGGAACTCGGAGCCGACTTCCTGATGATGGTGGACGGCGACGTTACGGTTCCGAAGGACGCGCTGCTCAACCTGCTCTCGCATGATGCCGATTGCGTGAGCGGGTACTACCTGCGACGTGGCAAGGACAACGAACCGAGTGGACGCACATGCGCCTACAAGCTGCTCGACGATGCCGGAAAGCCACACTTCAACTACACGGTCGAGAGCGCGTACATGAAGGACGAGCTCGCGGAGATTCGCTGTCGCGGCGAGCATTTCGTCGAGATACACGGGTGCGGCATGGGCTGCATCCTCGTGAGGACGAGCGTGTTCAACCGCGTGAAGTACCCGTGGTTCAAATGGGTCAACTACGAGAACGGGCCGCGAAACGTGCTCACGGAGGATTTGTATTTCTGCGAGGAATTGCGCAAAGCGGGAATACCGCGATATGTGGACACCCGTGTTGCTTGCGGGCACTTATTCAGAAGGATCGAGGAGGCTATTTAGATGCTCAGAATCTACAAGATGCCTAACGGCAGGACATATCAGTTCAATGATGGCGAGCAGCCAGCCGACGCGATTCTTGTTGAACGTCTCGCAGAACAGCCGGAAACGCCAGAGAAACGTGCTTCAAAGGTCGCTTCGCGCAAGCGTGCAGCGAAAACGAAGAAGGCCGAGGAGGTCTAGGCAATGTCCCTGCTCGATGACGTGAGAACCGCGCTGCGCGTGACCACGACGCTGACTGACGGCGAGATAGGAACCTACATCGGCACGGCGTTGTTCGACATTGAGAACAAGGGCGTGAAGCCCGAGTTCCTTGCCGAAGACGCCGATGCCGATAACGGCGACTACATGCCAATCGTCAAAACGGCGGTCATCAACTACTGCAAGGCGCAGTACGGGCGCGACGTGGAAGCGTCCGAGAGGAACGCCTGCATCGCGTCGTACAACTCCATCGTCGCGAGCCTGCTCAACGGCAAGCAGAACGTCCACTATGCGACGGATGACGAGGTGGACGGATAGTGGCGGGGTGGAGCGACACAATCACGCTCCGCGACGTTACGAGCGCCGTGACCGTGGACGAGTACGGCATCGAGCGCGAGGGCGATCCCGTAGATGCCGAGGTGTTCTGCAACCCGTGGTACACGGGCTTGGACACGTGGGCTACGGCGGCGCAGCTAGGACCGAAGATAGCAGCCCGCGTGGAGGTCAAGACCATCGAGTTCGAGGAACGGCCATACACGCAGGCGGTTTACCACGGCACGGAGCTGGACATTGACCAGTCGAGCAGGCAAGGGCTCGAAACGACCATCTTGACGCTCTCAGAGCATGCGAGGAACGACTGATGGCAGACCGTTTCATGGCAGATTTCCAGGCGATCTTGGACAACGTTCAGGAAGTCGCTGACGAATCTCTCAGGGTCGGCGTCAAGGCGGGTTGCGAGCTCGGACGCGACGAATGGCAGGCAGGCGCTC
The DNA here is from genome assembly GCA_017533825.1 of Atopobiaceae bacterium. Lineage (GTDB taxonomy): Bacteria > Actinomycetota > Coriobacteriia > Coriobacteriales > Atopobiaceae > RUG440. Next base: position 27,969 of record JAFWIE010000022.1, read on the forward strand.
CGACTAAAACGGGCGGTTACGCAAAGTCCATCCGCTACCGCGTCAAGGGCGAGGGCAGGGAAGTGCAGGGGCACGTGTACTCCACGAAACCAGGCATGCCACACTTGCTTGAAAAAGGGCATGCGAAGGTCGGCGGCGGGACGACGCGCGCAATAGAGCATATCGCGCCAGCCGCAGACGACGCGTTTGATTTGACCGAGCAAGTAGTGCTCGCGACATTGGGGGCAAGGCTATGAGCGCAATGAGCGAGACATATGCGACGCTGACGGAGCTCGGCATTCCAGGGCGCTTCGAAGCATATCCAGTTGGCAAAGCGCCCGCACCGCCGTTTTTCATCTACTCGGTGGACGATAACGGCGAGTTCTACACAGACAACATCACGTTCGCCCGGTTTCCGCGCATGCACGTGGAACTGTTCGAGAAAGTGGCCGATCCCGCGCTCGAAACGAGCGTGAGGGACGCGCTGGAAGGGGCATTCGGCCCCGTCGAGCAGGTCGGCTCGTGGAGCCAAAGCGAACAATGCCACATTGAACAATACGATTTCACCTACACGAAGGAGGAAGAATCATGAGCGATTCCAAAGGAGTTCGCTACGGTATCTCCAACGCGCATTACGCGCTGTATACCGATGGCCAGGACGGTGCGCTCGGTACTTATGCCACGCCTGTTCCCATGCAGGGCGCAACTCAGCTCACGCTGACCCCGCAGGGCAACACGTGGACGTTCTACGCTGACAACATCGCCTACGAAACTGGTTCGAGCAACACCGGTTACGAGATTTCCGTGACCATCGCCGTCGTCGGGGACCAGGCGAAGATCGACCTGCTCGGCTATGCCGCAGACGATAACGGCGTCGTGTACGAGGCCGCTGACGCCGAGCCCAAGAGTTGCGCTTTCCTGTGGGAGTTCGGCGGCTCGAAGGTCAAGAAGCGCGGTTTGCTCTACAACGTCAAGTTCAATCGCCCGACCGAGACTGGCAACACCAAGACCGATTCGGTCGATCCCGACACCGACGAGATGACGGGCGTTGCCATCGGCCGTGACATTACCATCGGCGGCGTTGTCACCAACGTCATCAAGGCGAGCGCGACAAACGAGACGGCAACCGCTTCGCAGTTCTCCAATTGGTTCGATGCCGTGTACATCGTTGGAGGCGCATCTGGCGCAACTGGTGACACTCTGTAAGGAGCCAATACATGATCATCCATTTCAGGCACGTGGATGAGAATGCAGAGGGCGAGCAGTCCCGCGACAAGGGGCCGCTCGCCTTTGGCGAGTCCACGGACGAGTGGACGGCGCTGTGCAGCCTGCACACGCTGACCATTTATGAGCAAGCGTTCCAAAACGACCCGTCCAGCCCGCACAAGTCGCTCGTTGACGATGTGACCGATTACGGCGATTCGGATGACGGCACTCCGCTCGGCAAGCTGCTCGCGGCGAATTGGGAAGCCGATGCGAGGGCGCTCTGGGCGATGCTCAGGTGCGGCTGCGAAGCTGGCTTGAACGGTGACAAGATGGTGGGCGATTTCAATTTGTGGAGCAAGGCGCATGCGGCAGACGACATTGACATTTACCGCCTGCACATCCTACTCGTCAAGGAAATTGATGCCTGCTTTCCTACACTCGCCCAAGCCACCGAAGAACTCGCAAAGCAGCTCGAAAAGCCGAAGCGCAGGGGCAAATCTCGCGTACAGCAAGACTGAGTTGACGATGTTGAAACTGGGCTTCACGAGGACTGACGTGCTCACAATGCCCTATGCGAGAGCCGCATGGTACGTGCAGGCCGCAGTAAACGAGCAAAACGACGACGATAGCGGCGTGCGCGATGCAACGCAAGCCGACATTGACGCTTTCTAGGAGGTGTCGAAATGGCAGAGTACAAAGGTTTGACGATCCGCATAGGCGGCGACACCTCCCAGCTGAACACGGCGTTGAAGGCATCTACGAAAGCGGCGTCCACGCTTTATAGCCAGATTCGCCAGGTAACTCGTGCCATGCGCTTCGAGCCCGGCAACATGGAGAACGTTGCCACGCGCATGAAGCTGACCACGAACCGCGCCGAAGCCCTCTATTCGAAGATAACCCTTCTGAAAAACGCATATAGCGAGCTCGGCAGGACGTTCGTGATCGTGAACGGCAAGGCGGAACTTGTCTCGGAACTCGCCAGGTCAACGGAGAACATCGCCCTCGCAGCGACCACCGCCAAGGAACGCTACAACGACATGACGGCTACCCTCGCGTCGAAGTACCGCGAGCTCGAACTGCGCGCGAAGGAAGCTGGCAAGGCGATGGACTTGAACGCCCTATCGCGTCAGGGTAGCAACACGACGTTCGAGACACAGATGGCGCAGCTCAAAGAGCTCGGCGTAGTCACCGACGAGGAAATCCAAAAGCTACGCAACATGCGCGCAACTTGGAACGAGGCGTTCGATAGCAAGGAAGCGTACGAAGCCGCCGAAAAACTCGAAGCCATGTCAATCAACATGCAGCGTCTCGAATCGGAGGCGAGGGGCGCTGCCGCGACCGTGCGCGAGCTGAACAGCGCATCGAAGTATTCGAGCGAGGCGTGGGGCGAGAGCACGGCTAAGATCAAGTCGATGGACTCCGCTATCTCGGAGTGCGCCAACCAAGCCAGGGCATACGAAGCCGCGTTGCGCGAAGACCCGTCGAGCCTGTCTGCCGCCGTCGGCAGGTTGAAAGCGCTGTCGAACGAGTACGATTTGACGGAGCAGAAGGCAAGGGAGCTTTCCCAACAGGTAGAAGCCTACAAAGGCCGCTTGTCGGGAGTGCTCGCAGAGCAGAAGAACATGCCATTAAGCGTCCAGGAACTAGGCGATAGATGGCAAAAGATACAAGACGAACTTAGTCAGGCGAAGGGCAGGGCAGACGCGCTGCATCAATCGCTGAAAAGGTTGGAAGACGCCGAAGCGCCAGTTGAAGAAATCGAACAGCTGAAAGAGAGAGTTAAAGCAGCCGATGCCGAAGTTGACGAGCTGAAAGCTGACGCAAGGCAGTTGGATGCCGCTTTCGAGACGGCAAAGGAATGCTCTGAGCTCGAACAATTGCAATTAGAGCTGTCCGAGACGGAAGCTCACGCAGCTTCGTTGCAAAAGCGCATGAATATGACGAGCCTCGGCGGTAAGAGCATGTTCAACGCGTCCACCATCAAGTCTGCCGGCATGACGCTATACTCAACGCTAACGCCCGCCATCACGATGCTCGGTTGGCGAGCCGTGTCCGCTGCGCAGGAAATCGACTCCGCTTACCGCGACATGCGCAAGACCGTCAACGGAACGGAACAGCAGTTCGAGGAATTGCGGCAAGCAGCAATCGACTTCTCGAAAACTCACGTCACGAGCGCTGAGCAGATGATGCAGATCATGGCAATCGGCGGCGAGCTTGGTGTGGCGACCGAAGATTTACAGGCATTTGCCGAGACTGTTTCGAATTTGGACGTGGCGACTAACCTCAATACCGAGGAAGCCGCATCGTCGCTCGGCAAGCTCGCGAACATCACGCACATGAACGCCGAAGAGTACGACAACTTCGCGGACGCGCTCGTCCGACTCGGCAACAACGGCGCGTCGACCGAAGACCAGATAGTCGACATCGCAACACGCATCGGCTCGATGGGCACGATCGTCGGCATGTCCGTGCCCGAAATCCTCGCGCTGTCATCCAGCATCGCGTCGACGGGCATGAAGACCGAAGCTGCTGGCACCGCTATCGCCAACACGTTCTCCGACATTGAATCAGCTGTCGCGGCTGGCGGCGATTCGCTCGGAGCATTTGCGGAAGTGGCATATGGCAGCGCAGATGAAGCAGAGAAGTTCGCGACCGCTTGGGAAGAACACCCGATTGAAGCGTTCAAAGCGTTCATCGAGGGTCTTAACCGCATCGAATCCGAAGGCGGCTCGGCTGTCGCGACGCTCGAAAGCATGGGCATCACGGGCGAGCGCCAGAAGCAGTCCATCCTCGGCTTGATGCAGACTATCGGCGGCTTGAACACGAACCTCGAAATGTCGCAGCACGCATGGGACGGGCAATCCGACGCATGGGGCGCAGCTGGCGACGCGGCGCGAGAGGCAGAGAGGAAAGCAGAGGGCTTTTCAGGACAGCTCTCGATCCTCTCGAATATCGCAAACGACGCTATGGCATCGCTCGCGGAGGGCGCTACGCCGTTGATTGCGTTGCTGTCCGACATTGCGAAGACCGCATTGGACGCGTTCGATGAAATGGACGACTTCTCCAAGACGGCGATTGTCGTAGGGCTCGGCATCGCGGCGATTTCAGGTCCGATGCTCACGATGGCCTCGACGTTCATCCTAGCCAAGCAGAACATGGTTGCGTTCATCGCCGAATCGACCGCTATGGGCAAGGCGCTCTCGATTATGAAGGTTGGGTTCGCCGAAGCTGGCGAAGGCGCAATCGGCATGAAAACGAGACTGGCATCTGTTGGATCGGCGGCGAAAGCAATCGGCAAGTCGCTTTTGAAAAACCTCGCCGTCGCTGGCGTAGTTGCTGGCGTTACGGTTTTGATAGCCGTTATATCCGATTACATCAAGAAGATGCGCGAAGCCGAGGAAGCGTCCAGGAACGCCGGAGACGTTATAGGCACCGCGCTTGGAACGGCTATTGGCGGTCAAACGGCTGCGATTCAAAACGCTGCGACCAGCTATGACAAGATGGTTTCGAAGATGGCTGAGAACAACCGCAAGTTGCAAGACTCAGCGAAGGAAACCTACGGCAACAACGCCCTCATCGAAGATTACGGCGAGAGCTTGAAAGCCGCTCTCGAAGCGTACAACGCTGGCGACAAGAGCGCCGAGAGCATGGCGAACCTCAAAACGCAGCTCGAACTCTACAACTCCGCTGCCGGCACGTCCATTTCGTTCACCGAGGACGAGGCTGGCGCTCTGCATCTTATGAAGGACGGCGCTGAACTCAGCGCAGATGCTTTCGACAAGCTCACTGAGTCGATGATGATAGCCGCGAAAGCCGAGTTCTTCAAAGAGGGCTACGAGACGAAGATGAGCGATTACCGTGACGCCCTCGATGAGATAGCGCAAGCCGAGAACGAAGTGAGGGCTGCGGAAGATGCCCTTGCCGAAGCGCAAGCCACGCCGGGAATGAGCCAAGACAGAATCACGCAACTTGAAGCGAATCTCGCAGCTGCGAACGACCTGCTCGATAAATCGAAGCAAAAACTCGGCGAGACGACGAGCGCGATGAACCAGTACGAAGAAGGCATGAAGCTCATGACCGAGGCGCAGTTGGAGAACTCTAGCGCTGCGGTCAAGTGGCTCGCCGACAACGACGAGGTGCAGGTGTCACTGTGGGCGAACGGCAACTCGGTTACTGGATTCGCGCACGACCTCGAAGAACTCGGAGTCAGCTACGACGAGCTGTCAACGCACTCGAACGACATCAAGAGCCTTGCGTCGAACTGGGACGGCTCGATAGCGTCGATGATAGGCGGTCTTCGCGAAATGGGCATCGAGGTCGACCTCTCGAAGGCGAAGATAGACGGGCTCAACGCGACCGAGATCGAGGATAAGACGTACTGGGTCGACGACATGGGGACTATTTACGACCAGACGGGCAAGGTCGTCGGGTTGAAGAAGTCCGTCAACAGCTTGGACGGCAAGGAATTCGCCATCACAGACGAAGGCACGGCGAGCGATTCTGCCGACGCTGTCGAGAGATTAGACTCCATGATCAGGAAAGTCACCGGCAAGAGCGTATATGTGAACGCGAATGTCTCCGGCGAGTGGAGCGTCGTGAACCTCGCCAACGCCATCTCGAACATCAGAAGCAAGACGGTGGACATTACGGCGCGCATATTCGGATTAGGCTCCGCGACAGGCAGCATCGCCGACTCGCCGTACATCCCGCGTCACGCATCGGGTTACATCGCAACTGGGCCTACGTTGACGAACAACGGCTGGGTCGGCGAGGCGGGAGCCGAGGCCGTCCTCAATTGGGGAACTGGCGGAACGGTCGTGCCGCTCACGAACACTAGGTACATGGAGCCCATAGCTGACGCGATCGCGAAGAACCTGAACAACAACTCGAATTCGAGCAGCAACGTCACGTACGAGATAAACGTCACCGCATCGGGCGATGGCGACGATATAGCGCGTCAGGTCACGAAGGCCATCCGCGCCCAAGAGCTGATGAGGGGCAGGAGGTAGCATGAGCAGCTACTACAAAGTCGTCAACCTGGTCGTCCAGCGCGGCTCCGAGAGCGGCGGCTACCCGACCATGTCCGCAACCTGGGGCATGTCGGGCAAGGGCTTCACAACCGACTGGGGATACGATGGATACTACGACGAGATATGGACGTTCAACGCGTCGAAGAACATGTCCTCGAAGGTCATCCAACAGACCGGAGCGGGAGACGCGAAGGGCGACATCGTGTGGACGCGCAATGGAGAGAACTTCCACACCAACGCGTCGTGCCAGTATTACAGGACGAAGTACCATCCGCTGACGAGCGGGCGCTACCTGAACAGCGTAACGTGCGACGTGCTGCATGCGTCGACGAAGAACCATACAAAAGCGACGTACGCTTTCAAGACGCCGCGCAAGCCAGAAATATCTGACGCAGAGTACGATTCGTCGAATCATGAAATCACGTTCACGATCGAGACCGACGAGGGTGCCGACAACTACGAGCGTTACGACACATACTACCGCGTGACACGTCAAGACTCGTCGAACCTCGGGAGTTCCTACCAGTCCGAAAAGAACGTGGCTAACTGGACGTCAACGACCGAGACCTCTGAGGAAGCGTCCTACGACTACGCTGCTGCTGCCGCACTCCTCGCTGGCCAGTGGGTCAGGATAACGGTCTACGCCTACGCACGCGGCCTCGCTGGGAATTCCGAAACTGTGTCGAAGTCGTACGTGTACGCACGCCCCGCGAAGGCTTCCATAGCCTCCATCGTGAAGAGCGGCTCGACTTCATCTGATTACGTCACCGTCAGGCTCTCGGCGAACGCGACGTCCACGGCACCCGTGGACACCGTGAAGCTGCAACGGCTCCGCTCGACGAGCATCACCAGCGCCGCCGCCGCAGGGCTGGCGGACGGGTGGCAGGACGTCGACGGCGCGGTCGACAACGGCAACTGCACGGGGCTGACCGACATGTACGAGGACGCGGTCCCAACCGCGAAGTCGCACACGTGGTACAGGATAGTGACCACTCATGGCGCTTTCACGGCGAACTCCGTGCCCGTCGAGGCCGAGTGCCTCTACAGCGCGAAGACCCCGCAGGCCGATGACGCCGTCAAGTTCGCCTCTGTCATTCCGAGCACGGACGGCACGGGAATCGTCGTGAGGCTCGCGTGGAACAGCGACGACTCCGACACGACTCAGATCACCTGGTCGGAGTTCGAGGACGCGTGGGAATCGACAAGCCAACCCAACTCTTGCGACGTGACGTGGCTCGACTCGGGCGGATGGACGGACGACTCGGTCGACCCTCCTGTAGAGTACGAGTACGCAGCAACAGTCACCATCAGGGGACTCGAGGCCGACTCCCTCTACTACCTCCGTGCAAGGCGTGCGCTCCTCTCCGGGGAAACGCCGAGCTACGGCGAGTGGTTCTACCCGAATGCGTACCCAGTCTCGACCGCCGTCGCGCCGACCGACGTGGTGCTCACGGTGCCCTCAGTAGTCGAGAGGGGCGACGGCATCGAGTGCTCGTGGACGTACTCGGGCTCCGAGCAGACGGCGTGGCAGATTTGCTACGACGACGGCGGCACGCGCAAGGAGCTCGTGTCGGGAGACGGCCCTGCGGGTGCGACGGTCATCCCCGCGTCGAAGGTCGAGGACTTCGACTCCATCATGCTGTGCGTCGGCGTGACGACCGGAGGAGACTGGGCGTTCTCCGAGTTCGTGCCCGTCACCATCGACGTCGCGCCGGTCCTGAGCATGAGCATGGACGCGACGCTCGAAGCGCAGCCCGCGTCGATGTCGCTCACGTGCTCGTCTCCAAGGACCGACGTGGTGTTCTACATGACATCGTCAGGCGTCTCGTCGGCGACGCCGTCGAGCCAGGTCATCCAGGCTGACGGGGACGTGGTGTGGGCAGACGTCCTGAGCCCGAGTTGGACCGAGTCGAGCGGCGAGTGGACGGCCACGGTGCCAGCCCCTTCGGATCTTTCGCTGTACGAGGGCGCAACGTACACCGTGACGGCGGTCGCGACCGACACGAAGACGATGCTCGCGTCGGATTTCGCGGAATGCTCGTTCACGGTCGCGTGGGAGCATCAGGCGTACATCCCCTCAGAAGGCTCCTCGATTGCCGTCGACGGCCTCACGGCGACCATCACGCCCGCCACCCCGGTCATCCCCGAGGGGGTTGATGACGAGGTCGCCGAGACAGACGTGTGCGACGTGTACCGTTCGACGCCAGACGGAGCCTACCTCATAGCATCTGACGTCCCGTTCGGGACGCCCGTCACCGACAGGTACGCGCCGTTCTCGAGCAGGGCCGGCCTCAACTACATCCTCTGCACGCGCACGGTCGACGGCGACATCGCGTGGGCCGATTACGAATACCAACTGCCACACTCGTCGCTGAGGATTGACTTCGACGACGAGTCGGTCGAGCTTCCGTACAACATCGCCATGACGGACGGCTGGGAGAAGGACTTCGAGCTAAGGGAGCACCTCGACGGCACAAGGGCCGGTTACTGGAACAACGGCGCGACTCGCACGGCGAGCCTCTCGACCGACGTGATAAAGGTCGAGTCGGCAGAGCAGAGGCGGCTCCTCGCGGTTCTCGCGAAGCACGCTGGACCGTGTTTCGTGCGCACGCCAGACGGCTGCGCGTACCCCGCGAACGTCCAGGTCGACAGCTACGGAGTCACCTACGACTCGGGTGCCGTGCCCGTCTCCATATCGGCGACCGAGGTCGCCATGACGGACGCGTTCCAAATCAGCCCCGACGATTGGGGCGAGTGATGATCGACTACGGGAAAGGCTACTCGTCGTCCTGGAGGATGATGGTCGTCGACAGGGACACCTGGGCGGCGACCGACGAGCTCCAGGGCCTCGTGTCGGCATCGGTCGAGCGCGACAAGGACTCCGACCTCATCGAGTCGGGCAGCGCGTCGTTCGACGCGGGGCTCCAACGCGGCGAGTTCTGGGGGCGCTTGGAGATGCTCGCAGAGCAGGACGGCGAGGTCGAGCGGCACGCGGTCGCGACGCTGCTGTTCTCGCCGGGTGACTCGACGTCAACGGTCGGCGGCAAGACCACGGAGTGCAGCGGGCGCTCCGTTCTCGCTCCAGCCGAGGACAAGAAGCTGCTGGCCGGCACCTACGCGCCGATGGGCGCTGACGGCGCTGCGTACGCGGCGTCCATGATAGCCGCATGCACCCCGGCACCCGTCGTGGTGGAGGGTTCGTTCACGCTTTCGCAGAACTACGTGTTCGCCGAGGGCACGACATATTTGGAATCAGCAAGGACAATCCTGGACGGCGCTGGATGGCAGATGTCCATATCGGGAGGCGGGACTGTCACGGTCGGCCCCAAGCCGACGAACCCGTCGCTCGTGCTCGACTCGGCGCACGCGTCGCTTCTCGGTGTCGAGATAGGCGTGAACGGGTCGCTCGAGGAGGTCCCCAACCGCTACATAGCCATAGACGGGGACAGGCAAGTGGTAGCCGTGGACGACAGCCGCGACAACCCCGCGTCGCTGTCAAACAGGGGCAGGTACGTCGACGAGTACGACTCCTCGCCGCAGCTAGTGGATGGGGAGTCCCTCGAAGCCTACGCGAGGAGGAAGCTCGCCGAGGCAAACGAGTCGCTCGAATCAAGGACGTACACGCGGGAGTGGTGGCCCGACGTGACGGTCGGCGACATAGTCGTCGGCTCTATGGCATCCGTCGACCTCGACTGCACGATGAGGGTGTCAACCCAATCGCTCGAGGTCGGCAACGGCGTGGTCGTGTCAGAGAAGGCGGAGGTGCTGCGATGAACGGCATGGCAGAGCTCGCACGCGCCATAGTCGGCAGCGGCTACAAGCCCCGCTCGTCAGAGCACCTCGCCACCGTGGTTAGGCAGGGGAAGGACGGCACGTACTGGGTGCGCATACCCGGCGGTGCCGAGGAGACCCCGATAACGACCCCGATGGTCGAGGCGTCGGAGGGCGACACCGTGCGCGTTACCATCTCCGGCGGGCGCTCCGTCATGACGGGCAACGTCACGTCCCCGTCAGCGAACGTGCGGACAGTGACAAAGGTGGGCAGCATCGCGAACATGGCGCTCACCACCGCATACTCCGAGTCTGCGAGGATAGACAGGCTCGTGGCGACCTCGCTCACGGCCGACTCCGCGCTCATAACCGACTTGCAGGCCGAGACCGCCAAGGTGAGCGAGATCTCCGCCGACGCGCTGTCATCGGCAGTCGGCTACATCGGAGAGCTCGAAGCGGGCGGCATCACCGCCGAAGAGGTTGCAGCGAGCGCGGGCGCGTTCGACAACCTGGACGCCATGTTCGCCGAGATAGACTTCGCGAACGTGAACGTCGCCGACATTGGCAAGGCGAAGATAAGCGAGCTGTTCGCCGAGTCGGGGCTCTTCGAGGACCTGACCGTGACGGGCGACGGCATCATCACGGGCAGGCTCACAGCGTCCTTGCTCGACGGCGACACGGCGCGTTTCTCCAACATCTACGCAGACGCGCTCAAGCTGCTCGGCCCCGACGGGCTCTACCACGCGCTCAACATCGCGGGGCTCCCGAGCCAGCAGGCGCAGGCGCTCATCGACGAGTACGGCGAGGACCTGGAAGGCGGGCTGCACGGCTCGCGCATCATCGCGGAGTCCATCACGGCCGACCAGATAGACGTAACCTCGCTGGTCGCGGCCATGCTGCTGGCGCAGACCGTCCAGATCGGCTCGTCTGCGGGAACCCACATCGAGGGCAGGGGAGACCGCTTCAGCTTCTTCGCGAGCGGCTACGGCTGGGAGACGATGCCCGACGAGTACCTGTACCGCCCCGTCACGAACCCGTACGGGAACCCCGTGTCTAACGGCTGGTACGAGCTGGTGGACGGGCGCTACACGCTCACGTCGGACACGACGGTCGTGGCTGGCAAAACATACTACGAGTACATCGTCACGCCGGGCTCCGCGCTTCCGGGCGAAGTGGCGTACATCGCGGTCGACCCCGACACGAACGAGTCCACGTTCTACATGACGCGGTCGGTCGTGGTGAAGGACCTGCGGTTCGGCAACTGGATGTGGTACGGGCGCGACAACAGGAACATGTCGCTGAAGTGGATTGGATAACGGATGACCTGGCAAGAATCATCTGACTACGGTTACGGGTGCAGGCTCGGAGTCGAGTGGAACGAGTCTAACACCAATGGCGGCACGTACAAGCTCGCCCCGTCGGTGTGGCGTCTCGACCAATCAAGCACGGACAACAACGGGTCGTCGTTCAGCGAAACGTTGAAAACCGAGCCCGACGGGTCGACTGGATATTGGTCTGGATTGAGATGGGGTTCGGGGTCTGGCTGGCGCAAAGTAGACTACTACTCGACACGCACGTACTCGAAGGGTCACTCGGCGAAGACCATCAAGCTGACCGTTTCGACCGACAGCGAGTTCGGCACGTGGTCCGGCAGCTTCCACTACCTCGGCGCAAAGTCGTTCACGGCGTCCATCACCATCCCCGCTAGGACATCCTATTCGGTCACGTTCAACGCGAACGGCGGCTCGGGAGCGCCCTCCGCGCAGACGAAGTGGTACGCCGAGTCGCTCACGTTGTCGTCCACGAAGCCGACGTTCTCCGGCTACGCGTTCAAGCGTTGGAACACGAACACGTCGGACACGGGGACGGCGTACAGCTCGGGCGGCTCTTACACGGGCAACGCGGCGCTGACGCTCTACGCGATTTGGAACCGCACCGTCACCTACAACAAGAACACCACCGACACGGTGGGGAGCCTGCCGTCATCGCAGACAGCCGTGAAGTCGAGCGCGATAACGCTCTCGTCAAACACGCCGACGAGGACGAACTACGTGTTCTACCACTGGAACACGGGAACGACCAACGCCGGCACCACGTACGCCAAGGGCGGCTCGTACGCCGCGAACAAGCCCAACGTGACGCTCTACGCCATCTGGAATCCCATTCTGTACTACAAGGCGAACGGCGGCTCGGGAGCAGACCAGTCGCAGACCAAGACGTACGGCACCGCCGCAACTCTGAAGGCGGCCGACACGTTTTCCAACGAGGGCTACACGTTCAAGCGTTGGAACACGAACGCCTTGGACACAGGCACGGCCTACGGTGCTGGCGCTTCGTTCACGGGCAACGTGACCGCCACGCTCTACGCGATCTGGAACCAGACCATAACCTACGACGCGAACGGCGGGGCGGGAGCGCCAGCCGCGCAGACCGACATCTCGACGAACACGATGACAATCAGCGAGGGCGTGCCGACAAGGAGCGGCCACACGTTCCTCGGGTGGAACACCGAGCCCGACGGCACGGGCACTGACTACGCGGCGGGAGACGAATACTCGGGCGGCAACGTGACGCTCTACGCGAAATGGCGCGTCGACATCGTGCTATCCGACCTAACATGCCGGCTCGTGGACGCTAACGGCACGGCAGACCCGCTCGGCGGGTACGTCAAGGTGACGGCGAGCTACGACTCGACATCGTCGGGTGCGGACGTGGACTCAATCACCGCCTCGATTGACCACTCGGGCGTCACCGACACGCAGACCGAGGACACGGGACTCGGGCTCACTGGCAGCGTCGAGTTCACGTTCGGGCCGTATTCCTACGCCGACTTCGACCCGCACGGCGGCTATTCGGTCGGCACGATAACGGCGGAGAACGACCTCGGCTCCGTCGAGAAGACGTTGGACATAGCGTACACAGCCTACTCCAACCCGCGCCTTGACTACATCACCGTGTACCGCGCAGAAGCGGTCACTTCTGGCGGCGTCACGACCTACGAGCGTGCCGATGACGGCACCGACTTGGGAATCGACGCCGTGTGGTCGGTCTATGGCAGCGCGACGCAGACATCTCCGTCGTCGATAACGGTCAACGTGACGAACACGAAGACCGACACGCTCGTCGCGACGCGCACGTTCTCGAACATCTCCGGCACCTCGGGCAATCCCACGACGCTGGCGGTCTACGCCGACCCCGTGGCGTTCCCAGACGACGTGCTCGACGGCGGCGTCTTGCTCTCGCCGGAGAGCCAATACTCGGTCTCCGTGACGCTCTCCGACGCGTACTCCGACTCCGCGACTTCCGCGAAGGCGTCGAGGTCGGACATCGTCACCATCGCGTACTTCACTATGGACTTCTTGGGTGACGCCTATCTTTACAACAAGACCGAGGACACGGCGGTCGACCCGCTCAAAACCTACTACACCAGGAGCGGCTACGGCAACACCAACAGCCCATACGTCTTCACCGAGGTTGACAACCCGACAACTGCGGGGCTCGCCGACTACTACGAGGCGAACGGCCCGAAACCAGGGCACGGCGTCGCGATCGGAAAGCCCTCCACACGCGAGGGACTGGACGTCGGCATGGAGACGTGGTTCGGGCAGGATGTCCACGTTGCAGGGGGCGTTGATTCGACGGGAGACTTGGAAGTCGGCGGAGGTGTTGACGTTGTCGGGAGCATAGCCGCTGGCGGTGAGGTTTCCGCAACCGACGCGAGCGACATTGCCCACAACCTCACGGAGAAGGCGAACCAGACGGATGTGGACACCGCCCTCGCAAACAAGGTCAACAAGTCAGGCGACACCATGACTGGCGCGTTGACGATGAACGCAGCGTATGTTTACTGCAAGAACGGAAACCTCAATAGGGACGGCACGTATCCGACCTCAGCCACCTACGGAACGTCAAGATACGTGTTTTATGACAAAGACGGGGAGCAAATAGGCCAGATTCGCGCCCTCCAAACGACAAGCGACAGAATGGGTGTCCAGATAGGCGTTATCAATGAGAAGGCCGACTCATCAGGAGACGTGGGCAACTGGCTCACGCTCTATGCTGACCGTGACGGTAACTACACCTACGGCATCTCAAATGCCGCGAACTTCCGCTCGACGATTAGTGCAAAAGTAATACCAACGTCGCTCTACAACAACACAACGGGAACGACTGGCACAGTGACGTTGTCTTCCAGCGCGGCGAATTACAACCACTTGCGAATCTACTGCAAGGCAACACGTGGCAACTCAACGGCGTACAACTCGTTTACCGTCTACTCTCCGAACGGCAAGACGGCGAATCTGCACATGATGTTCATTGACGGTTACTATGCGTACCACTTCTTCAAGAACGCATCCATATCGGGAACGTCCATTACGCAGTCAAGCGGTTACGGCTGGTATGGAAGCGGCAGCAACGCTGCAACAACGTCGAATCAAAACCATATCTACATCGTCCGCGTCGAAGGATGGAGCGAATAGGGGGAATCATGGGAATCATCAAAGACGAGACTCTACCAAACGGAATGCCCATCAGCTATTTCCGAATCGTGTCGCTCACCACGGTCGTCAACCAGCAAAGCATCATCGAGGTTGCAGGCTATGTCTCGCAGGAGGCACGCGAGGAAGAGCAGGAGGCGATCGTCGACCCCGACAAGGGTTGCGACGTGTACATCGACACACGCTTCATCGTCGTTGACTACGACCCCGAGATGAGCGTCAACAAGGCATACGAGCTCCTGAAGGGCATGGAGGAATACGAGGGCGCCGAGGACGTATGGGATGACTGGGCCGTCAGCGAGACCTATTACATCGGCGACATCCGTAAATACGAGGACACCCTGTACAAGTGCAGGCAGCTCCACACCGCCCAAGAGGGCTGGGAGCCGCCCAACGCCCCCTCGTTGTGGGAGATTTACGAGGAAGAGGGCGGCATCCCCGTATGGACGCAGCCCGAAAGCACCAACCCGTACATGAAGGGCGACAAGGTTCATTTCCCGACCAAGGACGACCCCGTGTACGTGTCCACCATCGACTACAACGTCTACGCCCCGAACGTGTACGGCTGGGAACTCGAAGGGGGTGAGTAAGTGGAGACAACCGTTTCGTATCTCACCTTCGACGAGGTCGGTATCACGATTGCCGTAATCGCCGTCGCGTTGGCGTTCATCGTCCTGACCTGGAATGCCGTGAAAGCCATCCACGACTGGCGCGGCATGGCGAGGAAGCCGACAGCCGACCGCATCGAGGACCACGAGCAGCGCATCACACGCCTAGAGGAATGCTGTACGGAAGTCAAGGGAAAGCTCGAATCTGACTTCCAGTGGCAGAAGGACGCAAGCGACATGAACAAGCTGATGCTCCGCAGTATCAAGCACCTCATACAACATGCTGTCGACGGCAACGATACCAAGAAACTAGAGGCTATGGAGCAGGAGATCGACGACTACCTGCTGACACACACGAGATAGGAGAAAGACATGAACACAGAGCGAATCAAGGCAATCCTGACCATCATCGTCACGGCTGCTGTGAACGTCGCCAACATCCTGGGCTACGCCCTGGACATGGACGCTGTCCTCAACTGCGTCCTGACCATCTTCTCGTTCATCTGCATCATGTACTCGTGGTGGTTCAACCAGAACGTCACCGACGAGGCCCAGCAGGCGCAGCTCGTGCTGAACGAGCTCAAGGCCGCGAAGAAGGCAAACCATGCGCTGTAACGAGATCGCGGCTGCTATCCATAAAAGGATGTGCGAGGACTCGCGGTTCGGCTACTCATGGGACGAACGCTGGGGCTACTATTGGAACGTCTGGACAATCGGCGGTCGCGACTACGTCGTGTACGCCGGGGATTACGATTGCAGCTCTTCGACCATCACCGCCTGGAAGAAGGCCATCGAGGGCACGGCTTACGAGGGCAAGCTGGACAACGCCACCTACACGGGCAACATGAGGTCCGTGTTCGTCAACTCGGGGCTGTTCGAGTGGAAGCCTATGTCGTTCATCGCCAGCCCTGGCGACTTGTATTTGAACGAGGGAAGCCACGTCGCCATGTGTCAGACGCAGGAGCCCGACGTCCTCAGCGAGTTCTCGATAAACGAGCACGGCGATGTCTACGGCGGTCAGCGCGGCGACCAGACGGGCTGGGAATCGCGGCTGAACGGCTACTACGACTACCCGTGGGACGGCATCTTGCACTACAACGGCAAGGCCGACGCGCCGTCGAAGTCCTGGCCGCTCATCACGTGGCCGAGCAACGGCGGAAACAACCAGCGATTCACGCTGGAAAAGAAGGGCGATTATTACCTCATCCGCTGCAAGGCGGACAAGCGCGTTCTTGATGTATCCGACAACAAGCTCGGCGGAGACGTTATTTTGTACGAAGCCCATGGCGGCGCTAATCAGTTATGGAAGCTGGTGAAGGTTGACGACTACGGAATGTTCGAGATTCAGTCGAAACTGAACGCCAATTACGTCCTCGACGCCAAGGACAACGCCTCCAAAGACGGCGGCGGGCTGTGTTGTTGGAAGCGCAACAACGGCGTCAACCAACGCTGGCATTTGATGGCGAACGGCGACGGCACCTACACCATCGTATCGAACATGAAGAGGAAGCTCGTGCTCGACTCCAAGGACGGCGGCAAGTGATGAGGGACGCCACGTTCGCCGTGATAATGGCGCTCACCGTCATCGCGCTGGCTCTCTGCCTGGTCGAGATGGCTTCGGGCATGCAATGGCGCGACGGACAGCTTCACAACCCGTACTGGCCGTTCACGGTCGAGCTGCAAGTGCGCGACCGCTAGGAGGTGGTCGCTTGCTGGACGACTTCACGCCGATAATCCACAACCTGCCAGGGCGCACGATTAAAGTGTGGCCCGTGGCAGACGTACACATCGGGGCCAGGGAAGCGGATGTCCAAGGGTTCTCCGATTTCCTTAAGA
Organism: Atopobiaceae bacterium; assembly: GCA_017533825.1. Taxonomy (GTDB): domain Bacteria; phylum Actinomycetota; class Coriobacteriia; order Coriobacteriales; family Atopobiaceae; genus RUG440. Next base: position 44,898 of record JAFWIE010000022.1, read on the forward strand.
GCGTGCAGGAGGACGAGGACAGCTACCTGGTAATAGTGGGCGATATTCTCAATAACGGACTGAAGGACTCATTAAGCAACGTGTACGAAGAAACCGCAGCGCCCCACGAGCAGGTGAAGATCGCGGCGGAGTTATTTGCACCAGTCGCCGACAAGATTCTCGGCTGCGTCAGCGGCAACCACGAGGCGCGTTCACGCCGGTCGGTAGACATTGACCCCCTCGCGAGCGTGATGATACTGATTGGCAAGCCAGAGCTTTACAGGCAGAACCTCGCCTTCATCCGAGTCAACCTGCGCGACGGCGGGGCGAGGGAGACCTACAACCTTCTCTTGGCCCACGGCAAGACCGAGGCGAAGAAACGCCGTTTTCAATATGCCGTTGAAGGGGTGGACGCCGTGATCACCGCCCATCTGCACGGCGGGCTTATAGAAAAGCCCGCCCGCCTGGTGTTCTCGCAAAAGGGGACGGTCAAAGTAAAGCACGTGGTATCGGTCACGGCTACGAGCTGGCTCGATTACAGTAGCTACGCAGCCGCCGGCTTGATGCTCCCGAAAGCCACATCGGACCCGCAGGCGCTCGTGTTGGAGTTCACGCGTGGGAACAGGAAAGAGGGCAAGCTGCGCGTTGCGTGGTAGCCATGAGAGATGTAATGCGATAGTGGTGCATTTATGGTGCGTCCAATGCAAAACGAGTTCAAGCGAGTTTCAGCGAAATCGCGTATTGACCTGTATATATAGTAAGCGGCTTCCAGCGAGTTCCAGTGAATGTTTGCCCAGGTCAGCGAATGAAACGAAGGGGTCGCAGGTTCAAATCCTGTCCACCCGACCAGGAAAACAGCAGGTCAGAGCATTGCGCTCTGGCCTTTTTCATTTACTGGTGCGTTTTTGGTGCGTCCGATGCATGTCCAAGCATCTGTCACGGCGCGCGTGACGCTGTCAAGGTCGTCGTGGATGTAGACTTTTGCTGGCTCGATGCTCGACCAGCCGGCGTAGCGTTGGAGGTCGAACGGGCTCATGTGGCGCGCCATCATCGACAAGTTGGAGTGGCGCAGCTGGTGCAGCGTCATGCCGTTGCAACCTATTTCCTCGCGAACGCCCTTATGGGTCGAATCGCCAGTCCACCACCTTTGCAGGTTTTGCGGACGCAGCAAGCCGCCGTGCGTGTTGCAGCACAGCGTCGGCGCGTCGCGCCAGCCGATCGCGTCGCGTAATCCCCGCCACTCGTCCACTTTCGCGGCCAGCCTCGGCGGTATCGGCAGGATTCTCACGCCAGCGTCAGACTTCGGCTCGCCCGTCTCGCCGCTCCGCTCCTTCACCGCTAGGTGGACACGGCAGAGCCCGTTATCAACGTCGGAGTCCAGCAACGCGCACGCCTCGCCGCGTCGGAGCCCGAGGCACGCCATGAAGTACACGGCCATCACGCGACCGTCGACATGCAAGCCGTCCAACCTGTTAAGGAGCAAAGCGAGCTCTTCAGGGGACAGCGCGTCCTTCTCACGCGTGTCGACCTTCGGCGGCTTCACCTTCGCCATCGGGTTCTTGGACAGGAGCCCGTCGTCGACGGCCTGGGACATGACAGCGTTCAGCGTCACGTGCAGCTTGTTCATCGTCGTTCCAGACAGCTCGCCGTCCTTGCGCACTGGGTTCTGCTTTATCCACAGGAGAGCGTCGCGGCACGATGCTGGCTTGATATTGTCCATCCTCTCGTCCCAGAGCGCAGACCTCGCGATTGCGTTAATGTTGCGCTTATCGTTCGCGATGGTGCCTGCGGAGAAGTCGCCGCTTTTCTCGCGCCAGAGCGCCCAGGACGCCGCGTAAGACCCGAACGTCTCGGAATTGGGTATCGTGTCGCACAATTCAGCGACGAACGCTTCGAGGGCTTCGCAAGCCTGCGTGTACGTTCCGCTGAATCGGCGCGACTTGCGGCCGAAATCCGTCGTCGCCCACAACCTCCATTTACGGCAACGCGATTTAGGCTTGTCGAGTTCGAGCTGTTGGATAGAAGAGCCAGTCACCTTCATCGAAGCCCCTTAATCTCCGCCATCGTGCGCGTTGCGCCGTTCTCGTCAACGAACTCCGTCGCGAGGTCGTTCATCGCCGCAAACACGTCAGCAGTTTCGACGATGATCTTACGATGCTCGTCGTCCATCATCCTGTAATCTTCCACGAGCCTCAACTCGTCTGGTTCGAGCTCGCTTCCGTTCGATAGCCTGATTGAGTCGCGCTCGTAATCCTCGTCGACCAAGTCCTCAAGCGTGCAGCCGAGCGCGTTGCACAGGCAGCTCGCGACATCGAGCCCCATCTTCCTGATGCCCTGCTCGTAGTTCCTGTACGTTTTGGTTGGCATGCCGATGTGAGCTGCGAAATCAGCAGCATTGCTCCACCCGGCGTTCTTGCGAATCTGCTTAAGGTTCGTTTTCACGTGCATCACCTGACCTCTTCTTCATGTTACCCGAAATGGGTGAAATTTTCCACATTATATCCATCTGTTTCTTAATTGACACCTCACCCATTATGGGTATACTGATTGGTAACAAATCACCCAATGTGGGGGAGGTGAAAAACAGGGTGTATTCGTTCTCCAAGGAAAAGACAGCGGGAATCCTACGCGAACTTCGCGAGGAAGCTGGTCTGTCGCGCAAGCAGTTGGCAGACCTGTCGAACGTCGGCGAGGAATCTATCAAGGGATATGAGAAGGGCAACAACGTCATGTCGCTCGAAGCGGCGGTGAAACTGTCCAACGCCCTCGGCGTGAACCCGTCAGACCTCGTCGGCAAGTAGGCGCAACGGCAACTTGAAAACCAACACGAACTGACAGCAGCTCCACACGGGCGGCACGGCAACGGCACTTCATTCCCCTTTCGATTTTCGATTGCCTGACCAACAATCGCCACTCTTTTTCTTCCTCTCGATTGCCATGCTCTGCACAAAACGCGAAACGCGCCGTGCCGTCCATGCGGGGCTGCTGAACCAGGGAAGGAGGTGAAATGTCCGACATAACGAACATCGAGGCAACGTGCCAGAGAAGGTTCAACCTCGGCTCCGAGAAGCCGACCAAGGAACAGCGCGACAAGGTGACGCGCCTTTGCAGGGTCGGCGAGTTCAAGAGCGCCTTCAAGATCGGGCGCGAATGGTTTGTCGATTGGGAAGAGGAAAAGAGGATTCATGACGAGAAAAGAAGCGGAGCGGTATAGCTGCAACTACCACCGCTCCAAGGGCTCTGGTCGAACCAGGTCAATTGTATCAGATAACGCGACGTTCCGCACCGTCATGGCGTGCGCGGCGTTCGCGCTGGCCATCTACGCGGTGCCGACGCTCATGGCGCTGCTGAAGTGCTGGGGGGTGTGGTAAATGGCGAACGACAAGGCAATCACGCACATCACGCTCGCAGCCAGGGACTTCGCCAGGACGTGCTCGATGTACGGCTACGACGGCATGGTCGATCTGATAGTTAGCGGCGGCACGCCCGACTGCATCCACATCGGCGGCGACCTGTTCACGTTCATCGAGGGCAAGTGGACGCTTTATGGGGGTGCAGCCGATGACTAGCCTCGAACGCGAGAACGCAGAGCTGCGCGAGCAGCTGCGCGTGCTCGGCTCTAATTACGACGCGCTGCTCAAGGAGTTGCGCTCCATGCCGCAACCCGCCGAGCCCGTCGACTTGGGCGACGGCATGTTCGAGTGCGTCAACGACTACACGAGGCTCGACACCGAGTGGCGCTACTGCCCGTGGTGCGGCAGCGAGATTGACTGGAACCGCTGGGACGATGTTGAGGAGGTATGGCGATGACCCTATGCAAGTACCGCCCGCAACGCACTTATGACGCCCAATTCATCATCGACCTGACCGACACGCACGGGCTGATGAAAGCTCTCGATCAGGTAATCCACGAACTCGGTGAAGACGGAGACTCGCTTACGCCTTACTACGTCGGCGCGCGGCTCGCGTTGTCCACATTGCTCGACACAGCATACGACGACGGGATGGTTGATTACTGGACGGACTTCATGCGGGCGTTCGAGAAGTCCCTGCAAGAACTGGAAGGGGGAGAGGAATGAGCGTTCCCATCATCGTGTTGGGCAAGTCAGGCACGGGCAAGACCATGAGCTACCGGAACTTCGGCGATGGCGAGCTCGCGGTCGTGAACGTCATTGGCAAGCTGCTGCCGTTCTTCGACGAGCAATTCACCGTGATCGACGTACCGTCGTGGCAGGGTAAGGCAGAGAAGGCGAAGGGTACGCGCCCGCTTGCAATCGAAGCCGTGACGAACTACTTGGAGAAGGACACGCCGCCCGCAGTCGTGATTGATGACTTCGGCTACTGCATCACGGAAATGTTCATACGCTGGCAGGACGAGCCGAAGTACCAGAAGAACAAGTTTCAGATTTACACGGACATAGCCAAGAAGGTGTACGGCGCTTTCATGGGTGCCATGACCGACGGCAACGTTGACCGAATCATCTACTGGGTGTTCCACGAGGATCAGACCGTCGAGGACGGCGTTGTGCCAATGACTGTCGGCAAGTTGCTCAACGAGAAAGTCAACCTGCTCGGATTATGCACGGTGACTCTGCGCTCCATGTTCGACGGAGAGAACGGCTACGTGTTCGAGGTCAGCGGCTCCAACGGCAAGACCCCGCCTGGGCTGTTCGACGGATCGTCCATTCAACAGTTCGGAGAGTACAAGGTCGAGAACGACCTGAAAGAGATAGACGCGGCTATTCGCCGTAAGTACAACAAGCCGCCAAACGACGGCAGGAAGGAAAGCTAATGAAGAAACTCGATCTCAGCAACATTGAGGCTATGGAGCCCACGAGCCGCGACCGCATCACGGCAGGCGGCTACATCGTGCGCGTCATCGACGTGGTTGACAACGAGGACAGGAATTTCCTGTGGCTCGTGTTCGACATTGCCGAGGGCGAGAAGAAGGGCTTTTACACCAACGACGCCAACAAGGAATACTTCGCCAACAAGCCCAATAAGCACGGCATCCTGCTTTCCTACAACCCCGACATGTCCGACAAGGCGAAGGGCATGCTCAAAGGCAAGTTGAAGCGCTTTACCGACTACAACCAAGGTTTCGACGCGGAAGCGGCTTGGGATGCCTGCAAGCCCGAATTGTTCGTCGGCAAGGTCATGGGGCTCGCAGCCGGCATGGAGGAATACGTTTACGAGGGGCGCGACGACGGCAAGTGGCACAAGGGCGAGTCAATCGACTGGTTCCACGCCCGCTGGTACAGCCCCGATTACATCCGCGATGGCAAGTTCAAGGTGCCCGAGACAATCGAGCTCGACGAGATCGACAAGGCGAAGCTTGAACTGTCCGGCAGCGGCGCGTCCGTGTCCGACGTGTACGACGACATTCCATTCGAGTAGGAGAGCGGCATGCCCGTCATATACGTGGACACAAGGCAGCAGAAGGGCAAGCACGAGGAAAAGCACGGCTGGCTCCTGTCGCATGGCGTGTCCTTGGAACGCGCAACGCTCAGAACGGGCGATTACAGGACGGGATGCAGCAACGTGCTCGTGGACACGAAAGCGCACATGGACGAGCTCGCCGCCAACCTGACACGCGACCACGCGAGGTTCGCGAGGGAATGCGACCGCGCGAGCGAAGCGGGATGCAGGCTCGTGATTCTCGTCGAAGAAGACGTTGAACCCTGGGAGTGGACGAACGGCAGGTGCCGCACGTGCAAGTACCGCGTGCGGCTCTGCTGCCATCCAAGGCAACGCGGCGAGGCGTGCGGGAGGTACGGCACGGCGAAGCCGACGCAGGGGAACACGATCTCGAAGACGATGGCATCCATGTCCGCGAAACACGGGGTCATATTCGATTTCTGCGACAAATCGGAAACAGGCAGGAAGATTTGCGAATGGCTGGGGGTGGACTATGACCGAGGGGATGAGTGAGCTCGGCAAAGCAGCCCTCGGATGCCTAGATCGCGGATGGTCGGTCATACCGCTGAAAGAGCGCGGGAAAGAGCCAAACACCATACACGGGCTCGATGATTGGACGGACGATTCAGACAGCGTGAGCTCGATTTGGGGCAAGTACCCAGACAAGAACATCGGAGTCGTGTGCGGCGAGCCGTCAGGCGGCTTGCTGGTCATCGACTTCGACGTTGACGAGGAAAAAGGCTACGACTCCATACACGACTTCCTCATCCCGTGGGAACGCGAGCACGGCGAGCTGCCGGAAACCGTGACAGAGATAACCGGTCGCGGCGGCATGCACTACTTCTACCGAACCGACAAGCCGATACCGAAGCACGAGAACAGCGCCATACACGTTGACATACGCTGCGTCGGATCGTACGTCATGGTAGCGCCGTCGATTCACCCAAACGGCAACACGGTCCAATGGGAGAACCACCCAGACGATTACGAGGTCGCATGGGCAGATGACAACGTTTACGCGATTCTCGAAGAAATCAACCCGCAGAAGCAAAACTCGGATTCTGGCGGGTACGTCGATTTCGGTTCGTTCGGGCTACCAGAAGGCGACCTGCTCGAAGGGTCGCGTGACGAGACTATCTACAAATGGGCATGCTCGATGTGGGCTAAGAACACGCCGCTGGACGTAATCAAGGTGGCAATCCACGCCTACAACGAGAAGCATTGCAAGCCGCCATTGCCAAAGAGGATCGTTGACCAGAAGATTCGCAGCGCGACGAAACACAAGCCGGGTCTTAGCGACGAGGCGAAGGCCATGATAGACAAGGGGCAGGAAGACGGCGACGGCTTCAAGACGCGCGGCGCACGCGGAAAGTTCCTGCACAACGCGGTCGGTAGGGAGCTGATAGAGAAGCACGGCGCGTGCCTGCTCGACGGCGAGACTCCCGCAATCAGGACGGAAGACGGCCAATACAAGATGGGTTGGGACGAGTTCGACCCAATCATCATCGACATGGACGACGAGTCCAAGATGAACGAGCGCAGGGAGGTGAAGGCGTACATAAAGGCGAAAGCGCCGAGGAAAAAACAATCGCCGGCAACGCTCATAGGCTTCAAGAACGGCGTTCTCGACATAGAGACAATGGAATTACGCGACTGGCGACCAGACGACGTGATACCGAACATGATTCCGCACAACTGGAACGCGAGCGCCAGGAGCGATTTACTAAACGGCATGTTGGAGAAGATTTCGTGCGGCGATTTGGCAACCGGCATGAACCTGTGCGAATTTCTCGGCATGTGCATAATGCGCTCGACGCTCATAGTCCCGTTCTTCCCCGTGCTCGTCGGCGTCGGCAGCAACGGCAAGTCTACCTACATCAACCTGATAAGCAACGTCGTCGGGATGGAGAACATAAGCGCGTTGCAGCCCGAGACGATCTCGCGTCACTTCATGGGGGTTCACATCGTCGGAAAGACGGCGAACCTCGGCGATGACATACGCGGCGGGTATCTGAACGAGGATGCCTGCTCCGCGATCAAGAGCATCGCGACGGGCGATTTGATGATGACCGACGTGAAGGGCTCCGTTGGCTTCAAGTTCCGTCCCTACTGCACGATGGTCTTCTCATGCAACGCGTTCCCGCGACTAGCCGACACGACCGATGGTTTCATGCGCAGGCTGTTTCCGATTGAGTTCAACGCCCGCTTCGACAAGAGCGACCCCGATTTCGACCCGATGATAAGCGTGAAAATGCAGGGCGAGGACGTGCTTGAAGCTGCATGCGTGCTCGGAATCGAAGGCTTGCGGCGCGTGTTGGAACAAAACGGACCGACGCCGAACGACCTGAGCATGTCGATGAAGTCAGAAATCGTCCAAGAGGGCAACACGGGAATGCAATGGATCAACGACGAGTGCGTAACCGTGAACGACATTCTCGGCAACACGAAAGAGGAAATATACAAGCGGTACATGGCATGGTGTGAGCGCAACGGCTATATGAAGACGGCATTCGGCAGCGGAACGCTCTCGAAGCTGGTCTGCACGTACTTCCGTGTGGCATGCACGAGGTCAGACCACCGCGAGTTTTCAGACAAAGGCCGTAAGACGGTCAAGGTTTACGAGAAGAAGGTGCCAAAAGGTGCCAGCTAAAAGTGCAGGTCAAACGGTGAAAACATGCCAAATGGCACCTGGCACCTGGCACCCCTTTACTTTGATTATGAAAAGGAAGGTAAAGATATATACACACGTGTACGATACGTGCGCACGCGCGCACGCGCGCGACTATATATATACGAGACTTGCACGGCACTCTGACCTGCTGTTTCCGTGGCACTAAATGGCACCTAAACAAAGAAAAGAGAATGGACACGATGAGATACAAACCGCTAGAGACTGAAAGCGATTACTTCTATAACGGACCGATTGTCAAATGCCCAGTATGCGGTTTCGAGTACACGCATTTCCTTGGCGACATCGAGTTCGACCCATCAGGTGACGCTGACTACAAGTTCTGGGATGGACCAGGATGCAGGGGCGGCGGCGTGCGCATTGGCATGTATTGCGAGAACGGCCATGTATTCGATCTTTGCATCGCGCAGCACAAAGGCATCGTGTTCCTGCAAACAGACGGAGAATCAGAAGGAGAAACGAACCAATGAAACGAACCATGAAACACATCACGATCACCGCGCTGGCGCTCGCGCTGCTGTGCCTGTGCGGGTGTGGACGGGCGGTCGCGCAAATGTCGGCTGACACGTTCGCAAGCGTCATCGACGTGCCACACAACGTCGACGCCAGCATCCGCTGCGTGGGGCAACTCGAATCAGATGAGCCGGACGAAGCCGTTGAGCAAGATTACTCGGAATACTGCGAAGAAGCCTATTACGAGGATAGTTACTACGAGCCCGCTTACTACGGCGGCGACTCGTCCGATGGCTTCATGCAGCAGGGAGTACGCGAAGGCGTGGACAGCGACACGGAAACCTGGTACAGCAGCGCCCGCGCCTACCATAAAGACACCGCCAACTGGTCAACAGACGACGAGGGCTACTACCGCACGGACGAGGGCTACTACGTCGTGGCGAGCAACGACTACGAGTACGGCACCGTCATAAACACGAGCAAAGGCGAAGCCCAGGTGCTTGACGACGGCACGTATTCTGGCAACTGCGATTTCTACGTCGCGTGGTGAGCCGGCATGTGCGATTTCAAGGACAAACGCGTTTACCTGAGTGGTGCCATGACTGGCATGCACGACTGGAACCGCGACCAGTTTGCGGAAGCGGCGCGATACATTCGCTCGCAAGGTGCTGCTCACGTTTTCAATCCCGCTTTCCTCGCACCGTACGACGTGATAAAAGCCAAGAAGCACGAATCCTACATGATCCACGAGTTGCACGAGCTCACTTCCAACATGGACGGCAAGCCGTTCTACGACGTTCTCGCGCAGCTGCCAGGATGGGACAAGTCGTACGGTGCGCAGGTCGAGCAGATCGTGGCGATGGCGTGCGGCATCGAAGTCGTAAGCGTGTGATTGAAAGCAAGTGAAGAAGGAGAAACACATGGAGATAAACAAAGCAGCGGCAGCGGCCATTCTGTTAGCCGCCGCCATCCCAGCGTTGATGCTGTGGACGCTGCTGGCGTGGGGAACTCGGTTGGACGGTGATGGACGATGACGCTGAAATCAATCGAGAAGCATCTGGCAAATCATTCGTTTTTCAGCAATCCGTGGTTAGCCGACATGATCGCGGACATCGAAGCGGAGATAGCCGAGCGGTTCATAGAGTTGCCGGAAGGATGGACAGGCGAGCAAGCTGCCGACGTTCTCGCCTACTGGCCCACGTGGGATGACGGCTCCCCGTGCATGTTCGGAGACGAGTTCACGTGCTATCCGAAATACGACTACAAAAAAGACTACAAAATACTGGACAGGCTGGTGATTTTCGGCCCGAATCACGTATGGAATCGCGGTTGCGATGACGAAGGGCCGCACGACGGCGGCTACTACGAATGGAATTTCATGCGCCCTGGCGGCGATGGCTGCGAGGAGTACAGGCCGACGAAGCGCAAACCGCGCACCGTCGAGGACGTGCTGCGAGATTATTGGCGCGAAGCCTGCGAGTTGCCAGTAGCCATGTCAGATGAATCTACCGCCGAAGCGATAGACAAGCTGGTTGTGAAGTATCGCGCCGAAATCTGCGAGCTGCGGCTGATGGAGGTGGACAGATGAGCGATTGTTCGACGCATGCTTTCGACGTGCCGTTGAAGCCGTGCCCGTTCTGCTCTGCGGAACCAGAGGTATTGAGCGACGGGCACCGCACATGGGGGTTGGTGCAGCACAACAAAGGTTGCCTGTTCCCCGTATATCCGAAACACGAGATATCAGAGTCAGACTTCGCCGCATGGAACATGCGTCATCAGTGTGGGCTAACCGACGAGGATTACAGCATCTTGCTTGACGAGCTGGGAGTATCGGAGCGGACGTGCCGTATCGAAGGGCGATACGGTAACCAGTATTGCACCTGCTGTGGTGAGATGGTTGGTACGTGGGACTCCACAAGCGAGCTGTGCGTGAGCGGCAACATGGTCGAACTGTGGAACTACTGCCCGAACTGCGGAGCGCGGGTGGTCGAATGAACGTCTACATCGTCGAAACCTACGACACGATACTTGACGGCCCGTATGTCGAGCCGACTTGCTACGTCAACAAAGAGGACGCAATCAGGCGCGTCGAATCGCAGACCTACACCGACTCTGACGGCATCAAGTATTGGGCGTGTTGGCGCGAGCTGAAGGTTGTGGGCGAATGAGCATCGAAATGGCTATCGCTTATTGCGTAGGGTTAGCCGTTGGAATGGTGTTAGGCAAGGTGATATTCGAATGAGCGAGTACATCTACCGACGCGAACGCGTTTCCGACGGCGTGTGGTCGGCTGAGAACACGGGCGAGGAAATAGTGCGCTGCCGCGATTGCTACTTTGCAGACGAGATAGAAGGCGGCTACTGGTGCGACCGTTTCACTTGCGGCAAGGAGCCTGTAACGCCCAACGGATATTGCAAGTGGGGAGATCGGAAATGAAAGAGTACATCATCAAGCCGTCCTTCAAGCCGACCGATGAACCGATAGCAATTGGCTATGTGGTGGTGGGCGAGGTCGTGCGCTGCCGCGATTGCAAGCACGCTGATTGGCTGGCTGTCGTTGGAATCGGAGTGCTCCATTGTTGTTACCACGGGTGGACGCAAACTGGCGACCCTGACGGCTTCTGCGCATGGGGAAAATGGAGGGACGTATGAGGGACATGCACTGGTTCGTCTACGTCGATGACTTCAACATGAAGCGCATCGAGGAATACGACATCTTCGAGCATCACGACTTCGCCGAGGACGTGAGAAAAGCCTACCGCGAGCACCGCGACGACTTCGACGCGTTCGCCGAGAAGGTGCGAAGTTCGCTGTTCTACTACTTCCACTCGAAATGCGAGTGGGAGGTCATCGTCAGCGCGTGGCCGCCGAGCGACCGCGTGCCACAGCGAAAAGTGGACGTGTACGAGCAGGTGATGCTGAACTGGGACGTATTCATCGGCTACGTGTGGACGCGCTGCCATAAGCGGAAACGGAGGGGCGAATGAGCGAGTACATCTGTAAGAAGTGCGGTACGAACGAATATATCAAGTTCGGTGTCGAAGTCATCCCGATGAACGAAGATGAGCCGCAAGGCGAAGTCCATTCCGTCCGAGTGAATGCCGTGTGCGATGGATGCGGTGACTGGATAAGCGTTGACGTAACGTCAGATATGGCTGACTTCTTCGACTACTTCGGGCAGAACCGAGATAAAGGGGCTTGGCTATGAGCGAATTATTACCCTGCCCGTTCTGTGGGAGAGAAGCGCACATGCTCGAAGTCAACGAGACATACAACGTTTACTGCGATAACGAAGATTGCTGCGCCAGACCAGGAACGTATGTGTGCTTTACAGAAGCCGAAGCCATCGCTGCATGGAACAGTCGAGCGGCTATGGAGTTCGATAACTGGTTCTACCTGCCGAAGCCGAAAGAGGGAATCGTCGATTATGGCGAGCCTGAAATCACGAGGACGGAGAACGGCTACAAGGTTTGGAATACTGCCGACGTTGTGGACGAAGCAGCACGCAGATGGGGTGACGAACTTGGCGATTACGTCATGCGGCGCATCTGTGAGGTGTTCAAGCCCGAGCGGACATGTCATCGCGTCCTAGACAGTGAATTAGCAAGTAAACCAGGATGGCACATTAAACACCGATGCAGCGAATGTGGTGAGAAGTTAAATGACGTGAACTACTGCCCGAACTGCGGCGCTAAGGTGGTGGGCTGATGCGCGACATCGACCAAGTCAAGGCGTTGCTCGGTGTGCTCGTGTTTTCGCATGGAGTAATCATCTGCCTGCTGTGGATGGTGGTCGCATGAGCGGCGCTTACGGGGTGTGGGGCAGGCACGCCGAGCTCCACACGTCACCCGAGATTTCATGGAGCCTGTGCGACGGATGCGCATCGCTGAACGTCAAAGACCTCACGAAAACGATGGTCTACAAGCTGCATGGCGGCACGATGTACGAGTACAAGTGCGAGTCGATGGCCGAGAAGCTGACGCGTAAGCAGATATACGAAATGGACACGCGGACGTGCCCGCTAGGGCGCGACCCGATGTGGAACAGGAGGACTAAATGAGCAAAGTGGGGAAGTGCCCGTTCCGCATGAGGGCGCTAGACCATCCAGATACGTGCGATCCGCGCTGCAAATGGTTCGACGGCGGCGAATGCGCGGTCGCGACGATTGCGGATTCGCTCGTCGTGATCGCCGGCATGAAGCTGATGGACGCGCAGGAGAGGGGGGTGGCAGAGGATGACTAACCTCGAATGGCTGCAATCGTTGGAGCCGCACGATTTGAAGGAGTGGTTCGAGAGCGAGCATGTGAATAAACAGGCATGCAAATCGGTGGGCGTGCTCGGCAGGCTCGACGATTTAGCCGAGAACTACACGGTAGTAGACGAACACGGCGAGGTGGTTTCATGAGGTACGTGTCGCTGTTCAGCGGCGTCGAGGCGGCAAGCGTGGCTTGGGCTCCGTTGGGGTGGACGCCAGTTGCATTCGCCGAAGTAGACCAGTTCCCGTGCGCGGTGCTGGCAGAGCGTTTCCCGAACGTGCCGAATCTCGGCGATGTTTGCGAGATCGACTGGAAGGAGTTTCACGATAAGTATGGAGCAATTGATGTTTTGGTCGGAGGAAGCCCCTGTCAATCCTTCTCCATCGCAGGAAACCGAGAAGGACTTGCACCAGGAGCCCCATCACGACTCATGTTCGAGTATATACGAGCAATACGTGAGCTCGTGTGCGCCTCGGAAGGAAAATCGCCGCGTTACATCCTCTGGGAAAACGTGCCAGGGGCGTTTAGTTCCGAGCGCGGAAATTCGTTCGGACAGCTACTCGCGGAGCTGGATGAGCTCGGGTACGGTCTGGCGTGGCGTGTACTCGATGCGCAATTTGTCAGAGTACCCGACGGGCCGCGTCTTGGATTCTTCGGGCCAGTACCGCAACGCCGCAGGCGCGTCTTCCTTGTCGGAAGTCTTGGAACACCAGGCGCAGCCGAAATACTCTTTGAGCGCGAAAGCCTGCGCTGGGATCATCCGAAGGGCAGAGCAGCGAGGGAAGCCCTTGCCGGAAACGCTGCTGAAAGCGCTTCAATACGTAGTAGTGCGGGATTCAAGTGGTTCGCAGGAGCAAGAGCCAAGGGAATAGGCTACGAGGACAATACTTCGCCGACGTTATCGGTCAGTGACGGGCACATGCCAGCAGTTCTCACTCCTTGGGATGTCCAGAGCAAGCGCGTGAACACGCCAGATGGCACGAGCCCGACGCTTCAAAGCGGTTCTGGCGAGGGTATGAACATACAACCAATCGTGTTTCAAGAATCAGATAACAATTTGACTCCTTGTGATGTGCAATCAAAGCAAGTACATACGCTAGATGGCGTATCTCCGACGCTCTCTGCTGGCGGTAATAATTGGGCACCCATAAACGTTCAACCCATCGTCATGACAACAGCGAACATGGGAAACGCGAACGGCGGCAATTACAGCGAGAGCGGGGTAGCCTACACGGTGGACACCCTCGGCAGCAACGCTGTATGCATGCAGGGGAACATGATAGGCAGGGAATTGGAGAACGGCCCGCAGGGCGACGGCGTAAACGACGATTTATCGTTCACCTTAAACACAATCGACAGGCATGCGGTCGCATTCGCCCAGAACACTCGCGACGAGGTTCGATATTTCGGCGGTGATGGTAGCATGATTGATGATGTTGCGTTTGCGACGAACAACGATAAAGACGGTCCATCTGATTACGTGCTCTCAAACGGCGAGGATGTTATCGGTTCGTTATGCTCATGCGATTCGAAATGGGTGCAGAACCAGCAAGTGAACCAAGGGAAGATTGTTTGCAAGAGAACATGAACGATTGGAAGGATATATGCCAGAAGCGTACATGATGAAAGTGCGTGGCGGATCGGACACGTATGAGAAATGGGACGGTAGCATCGGCACAGCCGGAAAAGGAGCGTTAGTGAGCGAGGAAGTTGCATTCACGGTATCGGCAACGCAAGACCAAACGCTCGTCGAGCCGAGTAAGTACATCGTAAGGCGGTTGACGCCGCTCGAATGCGAGCGTCTTCAAGGATTCCCCGATGGGTGGACTGACATACCATACAAGGGTTCGGAGCATCCGCCAGACACACCACGTTACAAGGCGATGGGAAACTCGATGGCAGTACCCGTCATGCGGTGGATCGGAAAACGGATTGAAGCGTTCGACATTCTCCATTACGACGAGATCGGTTTAGAGGGAGCGCATGATGGAAACGATTAAATGCCCGAAATGCGGTTCGGAGATTTCAAGCGAGGCAATTGAGCGGGCGATGCAGTACGCGCACGATTGCGGGTTCGACGAGGGTTACGAAACGGCGCTCGAATGCGAGTTGTACGCGGTCAGGCGTGGCTACCAATGCGGCAACTGCGGTTACGTTCATCTTTCAAAAGTGCATAAGTGTAAGAACTGCGGCTCTGTTGTGATTAACGTGGTTGACGAATGACGTGCGCAGATACCGAATGAAGCATCTAGGCTTTTGTGACGCTTCGAAAACGTCAAACATGGGTACTTACAGCCTAATCGCCGTCAGCGCCCTCTCACGCCAAAGCAAGGGTTCTCAAACGCGAAATTCAGGAAGGGTTGCAAATGGGTAAAACGGAAATCGTCGTGAACGACGAGTGGAAGATAGTCAAGATCGACGCTTGCAACTGGCAGGTGTTCAACAAGAGGGAGATAGGAAAACCCATCAAGAAAGACGTGAAGTCCCGTGCGGGGGAGGTGGACTGGGTTGCACTTCCAGCGTTTTTCGGCAGGCCGGACGGCGCTGCGCGGTACGTGTTCGACCACATGGGCGACAAAGCCGGTAAGAAGACGCTGCGCGAGTTCATCAACCTCATGAAGTCGTCACGCGACGAGGTGACGAAGGCGTGTGCGCGATGAAGCACGCGGTATACACGGGAACGCGCAATATCTACGGCGACATGGAAACCGCCGCGAAGTCGCTAATCGCCAACAGCGACGTGGACGTTGTTCATTTCCTCATAGAAGACGCGGAATTTTCAAGTCAACTGCCTGGGATAATCGAGTGCCGCGATGTTAGCGACCAGGATTTGTTTCCATATGACGGGCCCAACGTAAAATCGCGGTTCACGTACATGGCTCTCATGCGCGCCGCGCTGTTCCGCGTGTTCCCCGATCTCGATAAGGTCTTGTCGCTCGATTGCGATACTGTGGCTGTGCGGGATTGCTCGGCAGCATGGAACGTGGACTTGGATGGCTGCTATTTCGCCGCCGTGCAGGAGAAATGGCCGTTAAGACGGCGCGGCCTGCAATATTGCAACGTCGGCGTGACGCTGATGAACCTCGACATGCTTCGCGACGGCAAGGGCGACGAGATAATCGCGCTCATCAACTCGCACGGGTACGGATGGCCGGAGCAGGACGCGATGAACTACCTATGCCAAGGGCGCATAGCCGAAATGCCGGCTTACTACAACGCGACGCCGTGGACGGTGGGCTCAACCGAGCCAGATAGGATCATTCACTTCGCCGCAGAGAAGTCGTGGCCAACGGAAATACTTGCCGAGAAGAAACGGCACGAGCGGTTCTACCGCGAAATGACATGGGAGGAAGTCATAGAAAGGCATGCAAAATGGGCAAGGTGATATTCACGAGCAACAGGCCGCTCGAAAGAGCGGAGAACCTGAAAGCGGTGTGGGACGCATACGACGGCGAGAAGGAGTTCATACAGAACATCCCGAAAGCGTGCGCGGCGCTTTCACCTGAAACATCGGTGTTCGTGACTGATTGCACGCCCGAATGGTCCGCTACAAAGGGTGACGTTAAGACGCTGTTCGTCTCGCACGGCGTAACGGGCAAGCTGTACGGCTTGAATTTCTCAGTCGAGGAACACGAGAGGGGATGCAGCCAGGTTGATTACGCTATCTGCACCACGCCGTACACGCAGGGCAAGGTCATGGGCGAGGTCGGGCTTCCGGCAGACCGCGTTCGCATGCTCGGTTTCCCGTTGCACGACAGGTATTTCGGCAAGCGCAAGGGTGATGGAAGCACCGTGTTATCGGAGTTCAAGCGTGCGTACCTCTACGCGCCGACGTGGAGGACGCGCCGCGACCCGCCGCTGCCGCGCATCGACTGGCGAAAAGTGGACGCGCTGTTAGGCGATGATGAGATCATCGTGGTCAAGCGGCACATGTGCACGCAACACCCGATAGTCAACTTCCAATTGGATCGGGTCAAGGAGTACGGGAACGAGTTGCCGTCCGCGCCGTTCGTCATGGATTGCGATGTTCTCGCAACCGACTTTTCCAGCATCATGTTCGACGCTTATGCGATGTGCAAGCCCGTCGTGCTCGTCACGGATGGAGCAGACGGATACCTGAAAAGCCAGGGCATGTACGAGGATTACCCGTCTTGGTACGGGTCGCGCCACATCGACGTTGAGGGGAACGAGGAACGTTTCATCGACATGCTCCGCGACGCTTGTGAGAACGGCATGGGCGAAGCAGATGCGCGGTGCGCTGGGATGGTCGTTGGCGAAATCGACGGGCACGCATCAGAGCGCGTGGCCGATTTCGTGCGGTCGTTGGCAAAATCAACGGGAGGGAAATCGTCTAAACGAGCATAGCCTACATGTCTGTGTTGAAAAATTTCATGAGAAATATAGGAATAGCACTAGACAAACTATCAGGTTAGCCCTATAATATAACCATCAAATGAAACAAGAGAAGGGGCAAACAAAATGGCGAAGCAAGTTGAGAGAATCAGAGACGGCAAGGGTTACGCATACCTGGTTGCAAACGTCGAGCGGTTCGGCAATGAGGTTGTGCGCGTGATGCAGGGCAGCAAGACCGTCTATAACGGCGCGGCGGCTGACTTTGTGGAGAAGTATTCCAATAAGTACGCATGGACGCTTTGCGCTGATGTGCGCATCAACGAGCGCGACGGACTGGTAGACATTGTTTTTTAAGCAATCGACACGGCATATAAACCAGATAAATCCGATAGGTAAAACACAAGAGAAAGCATAACCAAAATGATGAGCATCGAAACTAAGCAGTATCATTACAGGCTTTTCAAAACCATGATAGATGCGTACTCGCCATCTAATAGCGGCTATCTTTTCGAGACAGACAACCGTGCGAATACTAAGGCGTTTCGTGCCGAGGTTCGGGAGATTGAAAAGCGCGAGCGCGTTAGGTTCCATTACTTCATGAATCGCAAGACGGGCAACATCAGCAGTATTGACAAACACTAAGATTCGTTTCGTTGACTACGATTGGAATGATGACACATGGGCGTAAGCGAAGCGCAGAAAAGAGCCGATGCGAAGTACAAGAGGGAAAAGACCCATCAACTCGCGATCAGGTTCTTCCCGAAGGACGAGCCGCTGTGGGAGCACTTGCAGCGGCAACCTTGCAAGGCCGAGTACATCAAGCGGCTGATTGAAGAAGACATGGAGAGCGCTGGATAGGGCGCTCTCTTTCGTGATTGGATAGAAAATGCCGCAAAATCAAACGGATGGAAATGATTTATGAGCGCCGCGACCGTGTTCGAGGACGCGCAATCAGGGGACGAACAGTCGCTCGATGCGGCGTTCGAAGCCGTGGACATAGCGTCGCGGTTCTACTCGACGAGCGTGGCGCGGGCAATCGCAGAACGATGGCTGTGGGGCGTTGGCTGGAAATGCGTGGCTCACATGCTTGGCTGCACGCGCCAGTCGGCGTTCGACCGCTGCATCGCCTGCTTCGAGTGGATGGATCGCAACATCGAGTTCGAAGATGGCGCAGCTCGGTACGTTGGCGTTGGGAAAATAAGCGACGGCAAAATCGCCACGGGAAAATCATCCTGAGAAAATCAATTTGGGAAAATCAGTTTGCGGGAAAATCATTTCGAGAGATTTATCCTAGGATAAATAAATCGCGCGGGGAATCGCGCATCGGAAAATCGCCCGCGCCGGCAAATCGCGCGGGAAAATCATCGCGACGAAAATCATCCAGACTGTTTTACCTGGGAGCCATTTCAATAGCGGGCGGCAGAGCCGTTTCTCCTGTCATCAGCCCAATCGACCTCGATTTCGTAACCGAGCGCGGTCAACGCGATGCCGATTGCCCTTGACAGCGCATTAGAGCGTCCGACCGTCACGCCGTTGCGAGCCGGCGCAGCGCCGCGCCTGTAAGAGAGGTGGATTTTTTGCTGCGTGTCGAGCGTGTTCCGCTGCGCATTGGGAACATCGTTCGATCCATCGGTTTCGATGCCAGGGCAATCCATGTCCTCGGCATGCTGAATAGTCGCTTCAACGGCGTCGAGCAGCGTAAGGTACGCCGAATCGACGTACGCCCAAGCTCTCAAACTCGGTGGCATGCCCTTGTTCGGGTTCTCCCATCGCTTCACTGTGTCGAGCCTTACGCCGAGGTCTTCCGAGAGATCGGAGAGCTCGATGCCGCACGCTTCACGGCGATAGCGGAACTCGGCTGCGCTGCGGGACGCGCACCTGGCGCGGTACTCGTCGAATTGCTCTTGATTCATGGCTTCGAGGTCAACTAACATGGTGGACTTCCTTCCATCGTCGCTGCGGCGCGCTCTCGCCGCTTCGCAAACGATGATAGCACGCCGCCTGAAACTTTCAAAGACGTGCGCGCGTGTTCATATCAGCTTTTCCCCGATGCTGAAATTTCGCTCCGCGCGCCCTGGGCTTCACGGGTTCCGTGTTCATATCAACTTTTTTCATTCGCTGAAAAAACGCTATTGACCTGCGGTGACGCCAAAAGTTAACCGTGGTATACGCTTTTTGGCTTCACAAAATCTACACAATTGATAAAATACGCCTTTGACCTGCGAAAACAGTAAAACGAGCCATTCTAAGGCGTTTTAAGGCTTTATTATCGGCGTGCATGAGTGTTTACACCATTTGACACAAAATAGGGCTTAATACGCGATTCTATGGGCTCTAATGGCGTTTTGCATGTTTACCGGTATTCTCGCGTGTGGTTTCACGGTTTCGGCGTCAAATATGCGAAAATTTGCGCGATTGTTGGAAAATAAAAAGGATCGACACCAAACGCGCGAAAAAAAACGAGCCCGCATATATAACGAGCTCGTTCCGTTCGCTATGTTTCGCCGTTTATCTGTCTTGTTTAAATCCCCAATAATCAAAAACGTTTTGCTGTCTTTCGTCTATTCTTTTAAGTGCTTCAATGTGGTTTCGTTTGCGTGTGGTTTCGGCGTGTCTAGCGTATGCAGCTTTAACAATGAATAGCAGAATAACGAGAATCAGCGGATAAACGATGAACCATAAAACGAGGTATGTAATAACTAAGTCATTCATTTAAACCACGTTCCAATTAGGTGAGCTCGTTTATATGCATCAAGTTCAGAATATCCGCACTCAGCCATCAAATAACTCGCATGAATCAATCGCGCGGTATGAATGGCGTTGTTTTTTATGGCGCGGATCGCGCGTGTAATGGCGTCTTTCATTATCGCGCCACCTCGCATTTGACGATGGAAACGCATTCGTGACTAATGTTAGATTGTTCGTAAAACTCGCCATTCGCCGTGTACCATCTGCGAGAATCCGAGTAATAAACGCGCCCGTTGTTGTCAATTTGTCGGTATTCGCTACCTTGAGCAAATTCATCCTCGCATTCTAAACGCGTATATTCTTCTGAGGTGTAATATTCCCATTCGCCGCGCAAAAGCGTTTCGATGGCGTTTCTCACGTCGTCGCATGCTTTTTCGAGCTCGCATAACCATTTGTCGGTTATTTCGCCGCTCATGTATTCGAGTTTTTCGCAGAATGCCATGTTTTCGGGTTTCGAGTTGAATACCCACGGTTCATAAGGTAGCGCCTGAATCTGCTCGCATATGTATTCATACATGAGCGCAAGCGCGTTCATTTTGCGGGCGTGCGCGTTCCATGCGTTGCAAATGTCAAATGATGCATAATAGCCGTTATTTTGTATTTCCTCGTTTGTATCGGGTTCTAGCCAATCGAAGTTTTTAATTTTATACTCGCAATCGAAGTCACACGAATAAAAACGGTTATATTCCCATTCAACGCGCGCGCAGTTGATGGAGTCTTCAAGATGCTTAACGCATTCCCATATGTCGCGCTCGTAGTTTTCCGCGAACACTTGCCACAAAAAAGGATCGTTCGCGCGTTCCTCGGCGTATTCTTCAATGGCTTTTTCTTGGGCGTCGTCGCTGAGCTCGTAAAACTCAAACAACGGAAGAATGCGCGTTTGCGTCGTCGTGCCCGTTTCGGTGTTGTAATTCGAGGTTATTTCGATGATAGTCTTCATTGTTTCCCTCCATTCGGCGGGCTTGTGCCCGCGTTCGTTGTCTTTAGTAATAACCATTCGTGCGCATTACCTCATTGAGATACACGCGCCAATGGCGGATATTCACGTATGCGCGCCCGCTTGTGGTGTAATAGACGTTATGTCGGCGGTAGTTTTCGCGCGTGTAGCCGCGCGGATCGCTCAAACTCGGGCGTTCGTAGCAAATAACAAAGTCGCATTCAAACTTATCATCATCTATGGGCTCAAAAAACAGATAGCCAACGCCGAAATAAGTCCCATATATGCCAACGGGTTTTTGCTCGTTATATCGCTTGTATAATGGTTTCATTGTTTTTCTCCATTCGGCGGGCTTGTGCCCGCGTCTCGGTTGCTTTTTAGCAGTTGTACAGTTCTGTCATGTATTCGTTGATGGCGTTCACCACGTCGCCGCTCATGGGGTAGCGCCCGTTTTCGTTCCACCAGTAGAGTTCTACGTCGCCGCTTGCCGTGTCTAGGTAGATATTCGGTCCACCGCATGCAACCATAACGCAAACGCTCGTAGGGTCGTCGTAGCGATTAGGCACGCGGTATTCTATGTTATAGATACCGTCCTCGAAATATTCCCATAGACTAATAGGTGTTAGGTACTCTTCAATGTCGTCAACCGTCTCGCCGTTATCGCCGCGCGTGTAGGTTTCGCCGTCTTTCGTCGTGAGCGTTACGCGCGTTTTTTTGAGCTCGCCCGCGTCGTCGATGGCGTAAACGTAGGTAACGAACATTTCGAAACCATATGCGGGCTCGTATTCGGTGAACCATTCGTTACCCTCGGGATCGGTATAAAGCTCG
>JAFWIE010000023.1 GCA_017533825.1 Atopobiaceae bacterium
CGGTCGTAGGTGCCGTTGCCCTCGTCATCGAGGTCCACGTAGATGAACCCGTAGCGCTTGGACATCTCGCACGTCGACATGCTCACCACGTCGATGCAGCCCCACGGCGTGTAGCCCATGACCTCGCAGCCGTCCTCGATGGCCTGAGCGATGGCCTCGATGTGAGCGCGGAAGTAGTCGATGCGGTAGTCGTCGTCGATGCTGCCGTCCTCGTTCACCACGTCGTGGGCGCCCAGTCCGTTCTCCACGATGAAGAGCGGCTTCTGGTAGCGGTCGTAGAGCTCGATGAGCGAATAGCGCAGCCCCTGCGGGTCGACCTGCCAGCCCCAGTCGGAGGTCGGGAGGAAGGGGTTCTTCACACCGGTAGCGAGATTGCCGCCGACCTTCTCATACTGGTACGCGTCAACGCAGTCGACCATGCTCATGTAGTAGGAGAAGCTCACGAAGTCCACCGGATACTGCGCGAGAATGGCCTCGTCGTCGAGGCCGAAGTCCACGTGGATGCCCGCGCGCTCCCAGTACCTCTTGACCCACAGAGGATAGCGGCCCCTCACCTGCACGTCCGAGTAGAGCATGTTATCGCGGTTGCGCGCCTGTGCCTTGATCTGGTTGCGCGGGTCGCAATCGAGCGGGTAGTAGGTGGTCTTCGTCAGCATGCAGCCCATCTGGGCGCCGGGGCACATCTCGTGCAATGCCTTGGTGGCGAGCGCCGATGCCACGAACTGGTTGTGCACGCTCTGATACACCATCTCCTCGCGCTTCTCTGCCGGATAGCGTGCCGACAGGTAGCCGATGGTGGTCCAAGGGTGACGGAACACGGAGTCAATCTCGTTGAAGGACAGCCAATAACGCACGAGGTGCCCAAAGTGCGCGAAGCAGGTCTTGGCGTACCGGACGAAGAAGTCGATGACCCGGCGGTCATACCATCCGTCGAAGTGGTCGGCGAGGTACACGGGCTGCTCGTAGTGGTGCAGCGTGACCAGCGGCTCGATGCCCTTCTCGTTGAGGTAGGTCAGGACGTCCTCGTAGAACTTGAGCCCAGCCTCGTTCGGCTCTTCCTCCGTGCCCGTGGGGAACAGGCGCGTCCACTGGATGGACATGCGGTAGGTCTTGAAGCCCATCTCGGCGAACAGGTCGATGTCCTCCCTCCAGCGGTGGTAGCCGTCGACGGCGTGACGCTTGGGGTACATGTGGGTGTCGGTGGAGGCCTCGGCGTCGGCTAGCTGCTCGACGGTCATCCCGTGCAGCGCCTGGTAGTCGCTCTTGTCGACCTTGGGCTTGTACGTGGTGCAGTCAGCCACAGAGAGGCCCTTGCCTCCCTCGAGCCATCCGCCCTCGTACTGGTTGGCGGCCGTCGCGCCGCCCCATAGGAATCCTTCCGGAAAACGTGCCATATTACATCACTGCTCCCACTTCAGAAGTTCGGCGCCGGGGACGAGGTCGGGGTCGTCCTCGCCCTCGCCCTCGGCAATGGCCTTTACGCCAAGGTCGTCGGAGTTGGCGATGACGACCGGGGTGGTCATATCGTATCGCTTGGCCTTTATGCCGTCGACGAGACATTGGACGGCGGGCGCGTGGAACAGGGGACGGCTGGAACAGGAACAGGGGACGGGTTTTTCGTTCCATCTGGTGGAACGAAAAACCCGTCCCCTGTTCCACGTCCCCTGTTCCACGTCCCCTGTTCCAGCCGCCGTCCCAAAACTACTCAGCAGGTATCTAATATTGAACTTTTCGGCTATTCTTCCTGTGCTTTTCTTCAATTGATTAGAATACTATTTACCTGCTGAGTAATTGCGCGGCCACCTACGTCCACACTTACGATCCGGCCGACGTCCTAGCCGCAGAGCACAATCGCTAGGAGAACGACTACCGCGGCGACGTGTAGGTCTTCGGCCGTTTTCCCACCTACGCCAATCGCCTGTGAAACGCCCGCGGCGTGCGGCTCGAGATTCTCGGAACAGGGGAAATGGAACGAAAAACCCGTCCCCTGTTCCTGGAATACGTGACGTCAGACACAGACCAGTCGGCGGCCCACGTGCGAATCGACGGCCTTGCCGATCTTCCAGCGCTCCTGAGCTAGGACAAAGGGGACGGACAAAGGGGACGGGGGCGTTTGTCCGGCATTCCGCTCGCAGATGCTCATGCCGCTCGTCGCTCAGGGGCAGTACTGCGTCACAGGCGACCCCACGGGGAGTCGTTACACGCCCGCCACCACGAGGCTCGTTGCATCGGCATACGGGGCGCTACTTGTGGATGAGCAGGGCGCGCAGCTCCTCGACTGTTTGTGCGATGGCAACAGCTCCCGCCTCCTCGAGCTCGCCCGGTTGGTCGGTTCCGCCATATCGAACGCCAATGCAGTCGATGCGGCAGGAAGATGCCGCCTCGATGTCGTGATGGCGGTCACCCACCATAACAGCGTCAGCTGGCTCCTCGCCAGTAAGCGAAAGAGCCTTGCGAATAGCCGCAACCTTGCCGTGGCCCTTGCTGTCGTCTTGGGCGCCAACGAACTCGAAGAGACCTAGCAAGCCGTTGTCTGCAAGACCCCGGTTGATTAACGAAGCCTTCTTTGAGCTTGCGATTGTCAGGCGTCGCCCTTCGGCGTGCAACTCTTCCAACAATTCCCGCATCCCTGGAAAGGCGGGCCACGCCTCGATGCCCAGGCGCGTGTAGATGTCGCGGTACCGCTGCGTTACCTTGATGGCGTCCTCGTGAGGCAAGCTGAACACCTGCTCGAAGGCTTGCGGAAAGGGCGGGCCAATGAGCTCGCTCACGCGCGAGAGCTCCTCTGGCCCGAGGCCCCACTCACGGAGCACCGTAGTCGCAGTAGCGACGATACCTGCCTTGGTGTCGGCTATGGTGCCGTCGTAGTCAAAGATAATGACGCTACGCTCGCTAAGATTCATTCCCTGTGCCTCTCTTTTCTTTGGCTCAGTCCCAAAACCTGTGAGCCAATATCCGTAGTGGTTCGCTGCGGGTCGCCAGCTCACAGACCGGGTAGGGAGGGTGCGTTCTGCTGGGAAACCGCTTGCGGAGGGTGCGCCTGCTGGCTTTTCGCTTGCAGAGGGTGCCCCCAGACGGAATCGCGCTTGGCGAGAAACAATCTGGATTGGCGCTTGCAGATGCTGGACTGGCGCTTGCAAAGGGCGAATCTGCCGAGAATCGACTTGCAGAGGGCCTCCCCACCCTCTGAGCACCCAGCAGGGCTGCCCTCGCCAAGCAGTTTCCCAACGGCACCCACAGATTTTGGGATTGAACCTCTTTCTTTTCATGGTAGCACGGGACGTAGGGGTTTCACTTTCCGAGAAGCTACGCACACGACCCGATGCTGCGGACCTTGTCGAGAAGACCGCCATTATCACTGAGGCCAGCTTGAGCTTCCGGACGCACCTCGGCCGCCGTGCCAGCTCGCGAGCGCGCCGCAATGCCAGGGCTACCGTCGAGCGCTACGCCTTCACCGTGCTGGACTCTGCCAACGAAATGGGCTGGCCGAAGAACAAACGCGTCCCCGTTGCCGCGTGGCCGCGTGACAACACTCTACGTCCCCGTTGTCACGTTCGCATGCCCGACCCGCCAAGGAGCGGAAGGAACAGAGGGAGTGGAACGAAAAACCCGTCCCCTGTTCCACAAGGCGTCTGTCACACCTCCTCGATGCGGCAGACGTGGCGCTTGGACTTTCGCTCGTAGGTGACGCCCACAAGCAGGATCGGCCCACCAAAGCCCCGAAGCACTGCCGGGTAGTCTCGGTCGCGCACCTGGGCGATCGCGGCCTCCGGCGAGCGGTCCCACTTGAGCTCGACCACGAGCGCGGGCGCCGGGTCGCCGCGCTTGGGCAGGTACACCACGTCGGCCAGTCCGCGACTGGAGGGCATCTCCTCCACCGTCGCGTAGTGGTCGGCGGCCGCGATGTAGGCGGACTTGACCACCGCCCGGAGCGCCTGCTCGTCATTGTAGAAGGTGGGCGCGCAGCCGTCGTCGTGGGCGCGCGCGATGCCCTCGGCAACAGCCTCCTCATCCAGGTCCCATGTTGCCCGCAGCAGCGCGTCGCTCCCGCGCACGATGCGCGCGACCTCCGCGTGACGGCTATGCGCCACGGCGGCCCTGAGCTCGGCGCGCACCTCCTCGTTAGGCACGCGCGCGGTCTCTCTGCGCGCGTCGTACGCAAGGTAGCCCAGGTGGCACAGCAGCGTGAGGGCATCGTCGCGGTTGGCGACGTCATGAATGCTGTTCTCAAAGGAGTGGGTGTCCACCCTCACGCTCGCACCGCCGAGGGCCTGCACGACGGCCTGCTGCAGCCCGTCGAAGTCCAGGTCGATGTAGGCGCGCAGCGAGTCGAAAGCCTCCGAGCTCACCCAGTAGGAGCCGACCTCGCCACGGCTGCAGGCCCTTGCCACGGAGTAGGGCGCGTACGCCCGCACGACCTTGCGCTCGCGGTCAGCCTTGTCCACGTAGAGCAGCTCGTAGCCGTCGTACCACCTGCGGAGCTCGCCCATGTCCATGCCGTGGCGGGCGGCCAGGGCATCCACCTCGGCCTCCGTGAAGCCCACGTAGGGGGCGTGGGCACTCGGCTGGAGCATCGTGAACTCGTCGAAGTCGGACAGCGCGGACTGCGTGCCGTAGCGCACGATGGGCAGGATCCCCGTCATGTAGCACGCGGCAATGGCGTCGGCGGTGAAGGTGAAGTTCTTGAAGAGGGCCCTGAGCATGAACACCCAGTCCTCCTGCGAGGCCTTCGAGCGGCGCTCGCGAAGCGGCGCGTCCCACTCGTCTATCACGAAGACGAACCTGCGGCCGGTGGCAGCCACGTAGTCGGCGAGGGTCGACGTGAGCTCGTTGACCCTGCCCTCGTCGCCGGCGCCGGCCGCAGGCACCTTCGCGCGCAGATCGCCGACAATCGCGCGGGAGACCTCGGCGGAGACGTCCGCTACGCCCCTGAACTCCGTCATGTCCAGCCGCACGACGTTGTAGGCGTTGAGGTGCTCCCCGAAGCTCGGGTCGCGAGAGATGTCCAGCCCCTCGAAGAGAGCGCGCGAGTCCGCCCCGCACGTGTAGTAGGCCACCAGCGCCTCGGCGGCGAACGTCTTGCCGAAGCGACGCGGCCGCGTGGAGCACACGAGCTTTCTCGGCGTGCCGATCACGGCGTTGACGAGCGAAATCAGCCCGGTCTTGTCGACGTACTCGTCGGAAAGTATGCCGGCAAAGCCTCCGTTGCCCGGGTTCACGTAGCGCCCCATGGCCTGACTCCCTCCGCGCCGTTGCCTTCCGCTGCCATTATACCCCGCGGCTGGCATCCCTCTTTGCCGGCGGCACCTCCTTCCGCAGTGGCGCCGTCCGCGTGCCCGGCCCACCAAGGAGCGGAAGGAGCAGGGGAGGTGGAACGAAAAACCCGTCCCCTGTTCCAGGGGAGGTGGAACGAAAAACCCGTCCCCTGTTCCACGTGTTCCACGAAAAGGGCACCGCCGAAGCGATGCCCGTGGCTGTCCAACGCACTGGGAAACTATAGGCGCTCTACCAACTGAGCTACAGGCGCATGTGAACATGCAAGAAGGGTGCGCCTGGTGGGATTCGAACCCACGACATCCCGCTTAAGAGGCGAAAAGTAACCAGCACAACGACTGCCGATTCAAGAGATACCGCAAAGCCAGCCATGCGTCAAGTACGATTATCCCTGTGTTATGCTTGCCTTTGCCAACAGTCGTTGTGACCGTTCTTTTCATTCCCCCAGAGAGAAGGTGGAGGGCTCGGCATGTCCACAAGCGAGAGCACCACTTGGTATCAGGCCAAGAAGGCCCCCTTCGAGGCCTTTGGCATTCTCTACTACCCACTCTTTGCTCACCGCGCCGACCTCGAGGGCGTCGAGCTTGACGACGCCGACATGGCCTGGGCCGTCACGGCCAACGCCAATCTCGACGGCACGGGCTACACCCTCTCGCAGCCCTCGATCCTGGCGCTGGCTGCCTATCACCATCACATGGCCGCGCTCGCCGCACAGTCATCCTTCCTGCCGCTTGCCCAGACCTTGAGCACACAGGGCGTGAACCCGCTTGCGGACATCGCACGCCTCGTGCCGGATGTGACGGCAGCGCCCATGTACCCCGACTTCCCGACGCAGGTCATGGAGATGGACGAGGCGACCTTCCGGTATCACCAGGCCATGCACTATCTCTCGACCTACGGTGTGGAGCTGCTGGCAGGCGTGCTCGGCCTCGACGTGTCGGTGGGAAAGGGCTGGATGCCAGACGTAGAATCCACGCCCAAGACGGAGCAGGACGAGACCCTCGTGGCGCCGAAGGTCCTGCACCTCATGCTCACGGTGGAAGACCTGCGCAACGTCGTGGAGGCGCGCCTCGCCCGCGCGACGCGCATGCACCCGACCGAGATCGAGAGCGCGCTGCTTGTCTTCGAGGGACTTGGCAAGGAAGGCGCGGACGGCGAGGAAGAGATTCGCTTCCCCAAGGTGGCCTTCCACGAAAACATGATGGAGCTTATCCGCGTGGCGGGCGAGGGCAGCTCGGGTCTGCTCGAACGCGTGGCCGCGGGACTGGCGCAACATCCGGGTGACCTGCTCAAGGCGACGCTCTACCTCGTTAAGGCGCGCGGCAAGCAGGCGCATCTGGCCACGCGCCAGAAGAAGGGCCTCTGCCGTGCCTTCGAGCACTTTGGCGTGATGAACATTGCACACAACATTGCGGATGCGGGAAAGAAGGAGCGTCACGCACCCAACTACCTCTCCGTCAAGCGTTTCGCAGGGCCGAACCTCACGCGCGCTTGCGAGCTGGTATGGTCAGGCCAAGTGGTGTCGTGGGCATCACGTCTCGAGCAGCTGTGGGCGGACGTTGAGAAGGCGAAGATCCCCGAGCCCGAGCCGGTGGAGGTGGCACTCTCGTCCCATAAGACGCCACTCCCCCGTCGCATCCTCGACGGGTTTGCCAAGCTCATGAAGCATGACGAGCCTGAGGAGGTAGTCGAGGAGCCCAAGGCCGAGCAACCCGATAAGCTCCAGCAGGCTTGGGAGGCGCTGCTGGCTCACTACCGCACGCGTCCTGGCCTGCTCTTCCGCTCGCTCACACGCCTTGCCAAGCACGACTGCCCCAAAGACCTGCTGCGCCCTGTGGTACTCGACAACGCTGGCGGTTACTCGCTGCCCACGCTGGTCCGCACGCTCACCATCATGAGTGAGGAGGCCCCACAGTATCGCATGGAGCTCAAGGGATACGCGAACTGGGTGATTGAGAAGAAGGGCGAGGAGGAGCCGAGCGAGGTCGTCGTCGAGCTCATGCGCGAGCTGCTCATTCCACGGATGCGCCTGCTCGAGACGCCCCTCAAGGGCAAGAACGTCTATCTGGACACACAGGGCATCTCGCTTACGGGCTCGATTCTCATGCCCAACGACACGGGCAACACGGGCACTGCCTGGCCGCCCGTCGGTATGGCGTACGACCTGCCCGATGACCAAGTGGTGCGCTTCTTCACCTTCTGGGACGAGCGCTCGCATCGCGTGGACGTGGACTTGCACTTCATCGGCATCAAGAAGAACGGTGATCCGGTTAGCGTCGGGTGGAATTCCAGATACAGCGACTCAGGCATGGTAACCAGTGGTGACATCACCTCGAGTATTGACTCTGTGGAATACCTGGATGCCAACATGGGCGAGGCGCGCAAGAGCGGCGTGTACTTCGTGGTACAGACGCAGCACATCTTCTCGGGCGCCCCGCGTTGGGAGGAAATCTCCACCTGTTACTCCGGCGCCATGGCCGTGAAGGAGACGCATGCGGACGTTAAGATCTACAACCCAGAGAACCTGCTCTTCCGCGACGATCTGACTGGCAGCGGCACGCGCCTGGCGTATGCCGTCGCCAACTTCCCCAACCACTACGTACGTATCATGCGCGGGGCCGAGCTGCCGCTCGGTGACGTGGGCTTCGCGCTCGGTGACTACTTGGCAGCCCTCTTTGAGGCACAGGACGTGACGCTTGTGGCCACACCTGAGGAGGCCGAGGTGCGCGTCTGCGTTGGCAGGAGTGACGATCCGACCGTGATCAGCCTCTTTGACGAGGGCTTCTATCTGGGGTAGGGGCTTCTCTCCACCGAGCGGGCTTTAACGGCGCGGGCTTTAACGGCGCGGCCATTAGGGTATGATTTGGGTGGCAGTCGTTGACACTGGATACTTTTTCCTTGGGGGAGGGAGGCACGGGTTCGAATCCCGTCAGGCGCCCGTCGCCTGTAGCCTAGTCTGGTAGAGCGCCCTTGAGTTCCAGTGCGTCTGACAGCCACTCGCGGGGCATCGCTTCGGCGGTGCCCCGTTCCTATGTGCCCATCATGACAATGGGAGCGACAACGGGAACGGCAACGAGAACGGACACCCTGTCCCGTGTCACTCCGAGCGCGAGGCGTGTTTGTACTCGAGCGTAAGCATGGTGATGTCGTCCGACTGCTCGGCCCCATTCGTCCAAGTGGCCACCTCTTCGCGCATGGCATCGTCGAGCTTGCGTGGACACATGTTCGCATGCTCTTGCAGGAACGCGACCATCCTGCCCTTGCCAAAGAGCTGGTCCGTAAGATCCATGGCCTCAGTCACACCATCTGTACTCAGTCACACCATCTGTATACAGATACCGCTCATCCCCGTGGTCCAGCTTCACGGTCGCACAATCGTAGGTCGAAAAGTCCATGGCACCGAGCAAGGGACCGCCTACGTCCTCGAGCCATCGCCACTGGCCGTCGTGCCTCAGCAGCGGAATGTCATGACCGGCATTTACGTACGTAAGCTCTCCGGTGTCCCAGTCAAGAATGGCAGCCCACATGGTAACGAACATAAACGTGTCGTTGTCCTCGCATAGGAAGGCATTCGTTTGGGTAACGGCCTGCACCAGATCGACGCCCGACCGCATGGTAGTGGAAATGTGCGTCTTGGCCCTCATCATAAAAAGTGCCGCAGGAATCCCCTTGCCGCTTACGTCTGCTATCAAAAAGCCAAGCTTGTGATCGTCCACCTTAAAGAGGTCATAGAAGTCGCCACCCACATACTTGGCGGCGGTCATGCTGGCATATATGTCAAATGCGTCGACTCCGGGAAACGGTGGAAACATGCGTGGCAAGGCACTCTTCTGAATGTCCCTCGCCGTGCTCAGATCCTGCTCAATGCGTCGCTCCGACTCAGCCGCATACTCCTTGAGCGACGCCACCGCGCCGTTGATATAGGTGGCGAGGGAGGCGAGCTCCCGACTGCTACGAAGCTGCACCTCTTGGTTCAGATCGCCGTCCGTAATCTTGGCAAGCGTCTCGTTTGCACTGTTTAGGGGCTGCTCCACCAATACATGAAGCAGCTGTGACGCAAAGACGAATGCCAGCACAAGCGCGATGCCACCGATAAACACCGCCACGAGCAGCGCCACGATGCGATCTCTAAAAACGATCTCGTGCGAACGTATCTGAAGTAAATAGTATCCATCCACCTGCTTTACTCGTGCATAGTTCAAGGCATTGCCAGAGCTCATAAATGGCAAACTGGGTGCGTCTCCATCGTTCCCTATGCCCAATCCCCGATTGCTCACCAGCTCCATGGACTCACCCAAAGCCATGCTTTCGATTGTCGGTATAATGGGAGATCCGTAGCCGTCCTTTAGAACCGTTCCTACGGTATATGCCTCATCATTGGACGCGATCACCGTGCCCTGATCGTCGAGCAAAACGAGAATGCCATCTTTATCGTCAATAAAACCCCAGCTCAGCGCAATTTGGATTGAAGTTTGATGTTTTGATTGGTCACTGTATAGAACACACAGTGACCAATGAACATATCAAAAACGGTAAAACACCAGTTGGCGTGTCGGAGCCAGCTGTTGATTGGTCACTTTTGCGAGAAGCGGGCTTTCGCAAAGGGGTCTTCAAAGGGGTGATTGCGCAAGAGGGTGTCCCCCTATGAAGGGAGTGTCCCCCTATGCGACAACGGAGACGCGCCGTCCTCGCGCGAGCTGCTCATCCCTCACGAGGTAGTGGAGCGCGAGAGCACGCTGGGGTAGGCCGGCGTCGGAAAAGGGGACTGGACAAAGGGACGGGGACGTTTGCCCGCATTGGAGGAAGCATGTACGAGGCTTCGACCCCTTCAGCAAGCGTTCACCTCAGCGGGTTTAGGGCTGACTCTCTGGGAGGGTCTTCGAACAGACTGTCGTCATTCCGATTGCCGATAACACACAAGGGTGGCCCTCCCGCGTCCTCCCACTCCGCCGTTCCCACTCAATCTGAAACGTCCACGCGGAACCGCTCAAGTACCTCGCGCATGGCGTCCTGCCCGGTCAGACAGGTGTCGCGCAGCCACCCGCGCTCCTCGTCCCATCGCGCCAGACCCCGGTAATAAAAGAGCTTGAGTCCGTCGGTGATGATGAAGGGCACAACACCCCAGCGCAGGCACTCCTTGAGCAGGATGAGCCTTCCCACGCGACCGTTGCCGTCTTGGAAGGGGTGGATACGTTCGAAACGCACGTGGAAGTCGAGCAGGTCGTCGAAGTCGTGCGTACCGCCCGCCTCGTAGGACGCGACGAGCTCGCGCATCTCCGCATCAACGCGCTCGGGAAGGGTCGTCATGCGCCCCCCCACCTCGTTGGGGAAGCGCTTCCAATCACCTAGAGCAAACCAGTCTTGGGCTGCATCCGAGGTTCCCTCCTTGAGGATATGGTGCAACTCGCGCACGAGCTTGATACTTAGCCTCGTAGTCGCCCGGTCGAGCGCAAGGTCGAAGGCGCGGAAGTGGTTGGACGCCTCAATGATGTCATCCACGTGAATTGCTTCGTCGTTGCTTAGGCCAACGGTCCTCGTCTCGAAGATGTATCGCGTCTGCTCGTGCGTGAGCGTCGACCCCTCGATGTGATTGGAGTTGTAAGCCATGTCCACCTGCAGGCGATGATAGATACCCCCTCGTATGCCCGCAGTCTTTTCGGCTCGCAGCACGTCGAGCAGGGGACGTGCTGCGCGGGCATTTGCGCGCTGCGGCTTGGCGGAGTCTCGTGGTATACGCCATGTCTTACCGGCGAGAAAGGCACCGGGCACGCGACCCTGAGCACAGTAGTTGCGCACACTCCGTTCCGAGATGCCCCATCTATCAGCAGTTTTTGCAACGCCCTCGTATTCCATGCGTGCTCCTATCGGCAGCATTATGAGTCATATGAAAGATTCTATACTAAGTCATTGCCGGTACAAAGGCGGGACTTGAGTCTCTGCTCGGAACTCCTGTGAGATATCGGGGTGCGGGCTGGCCGCTCGGATTCCTCACAATTATCAAGGGAGGAGACTCCGAATGGGATGGTAGGTGGCCCACCTGCAAGAAGAATGGAGCAGAGCGTGTTGCTCTACTCCATCCATATTCTTAGAGCGAACTAATACCGGTTGAAACCGGGTTCGACTCCCTAGAGTCAACCTAACAAGAAAAGCCTCCCGTAAAGGGAGGCCTCGTCATCATGGTGCCCCCGTCCGCGAAGCAGGCGAACCCCCCAGGGTCTAAATCTAGGGAGTATTCAAACCCCGAAGCCCTTTCTGGGAGGTCTTCGAACAGGTCGGACTTAATCTCGTGCTCGAAATCCCAGTACCAGCCCGTTACTTTGAAGTGCCCGCCGTCGTACAGGTAAATCTTGTCAATGAAGTAGCTCAGTACCGTGTCACGCGTTTCCGGGTCGTCGAAGTCGGCGTTGGCGTATTTCTCGAAGAACGCTTTAATGCTGCTCTCATCCTGGGCCACACGCGCGCGGGTCTCCTCTGCCTCGATGGCATCGAGAAGCGCCTTCTTTCGCTCTTCGTCCTCGTTGAGACGTCTGGCAATGGAATCCGAAAAGGGGAGGCCTTGCTCTATGGCACGGATGAGGTTGTCGAGCGCCTTGGTTGTTGAGGAAAGCTCCTCCCTCAAGCCGTCGAGGTAGTGCGTGTCTACGTAGTGGTCTCTGTAGTATGTGGAGGCATCGACAGCGAGCGAGGCACGGTTTCCGTCATCGGAGAGGATGCTGCGAAGAAGCGATAGCACCTGGGACTCGATAAGCTCCTCGCGAGCATTCCTCTTGCGGCGCTTATGTTTGCGATGGTTTTTGCAGGCATAGTAGAAGTGGCGCTCTCCGTGTTTCCCGGTCCCGGATATGCCGTGCGTGCTTGTCCTGCACTCACCACAGTAGAGCCTGCCAGTGAGCCAGAACCGTGGTGCTTCGGCATCCGCCTCGCGTCGTGAGCCAGTCCGCTTGTTCTGCTCGAACGGCTTGACATGATCGACGCTAACACCCTCATTCCGTTACGTTCGAGAATGTGGCTCGAGTCGTTATGGCGCTTCCATTCCGCCTCTGATGCTGTCCGCGTAATCGTGGACCAGTGTATGCCGAAGCACCAAGGCACGCTGCTGATTGAACCCCTAATCTATGCATAAGAAAGTAATTGTGTATAGATTGAGGGTCGCTTCTTTGGAGTTTGGAAGGTATTCGAAGGCGCATCGCATCCGCGACGGCGCGAACGTGGTGGACGCGAAATCGGTCCGCGTCACGCTCTCGATGACCGCCACCGAAAGGGAGGCGCTGCGGGAGATCGCGAAGGGTCGCGGCACGACGGTTTCTG
The DNA here is from genome assembly GCA_017533825.1 of Atopobiaceae bacterium. Lineage (GTDB taxonomy): Bacteria > Actinomycetota > Coriobacteriia > Coriobacteriales > Atopobiaceae > RUG440. The sequence goes on from JAFWIE010000023.1 coordinate 12,583, forward strand.
GCCTGATTCAGTCTTGGATTGACGAGCGGTGCGACGTGGTCCCGGCGGTGGCCGACCCTCGCGTCGGCATGAACGTTCGCCAGAGGATGGACGGTCTCGTGATGCTTGGATGCCTTGCCGACGAGTGTGCCGCCTGCGCGTTCTTCGATCCGCAGTACCGAGGGCTGCCCGATTGGCTCGACTATGGCAACGAGGGTGCGCGGCAAATTGGTCGCGCGTCGCTGGCGCAGATGGGCGACGAGATGATAACCGCGTTCGTGCGAGAGCTAGACAGGGTTGTGGTGAGGTCGGGCTACGTCTTCCTGTGGGTGGACAAGTTTCACTTGGTCGAGGGAGATGCCCCGTGGCTAGAGGGCACCGACCTGCGCGCCGTTGACTTGATCACGTGGGACAAGGGCAGGATCGGCATGGAATGGAGGTCTCGCCACGTGTCCGAGTACCTCGTCGTGCTCCAGAAGAGGCCCTTGCATGCGGCCCGGACGTGGAGGGACCACGCGATTCCAGACGTCTGGGAGGAGAGGGCTGAGAAAGCGCACCCGCACAGCAAACCAGTCGGCCTGCAGGAGCGCCTGATCCGCGCGGTCACGCAGCCTGGCGAGCTCGTGGTGGACCCGGCCGCTGGAGGGTACAGTGTGCTCGAGGCGTGCGTGCGGTGTGACAGGAACTTCGTCGGGTGCGACGTGGAGTTCGGGGAGGAGCGTGACGATGGGTGAGCTTGTTTCTCGCGAAGCATCGGAATCGGTGAAGGTTCCCGATGCGCTCGTGCGCGTTACGATTACGATGACTAGGGGCCAGCATCGTGCCATCAAAGGGCTTGCCCACGAGCTTGGTACATCGGTCTCGGAGCTCGTGCGGATGTGGGTTTCAGAGGCAGTGCAATTCAGCCCCGATGGCGTCTAAGCCCTAACACCCTTGGTTTAATCAAGAGCTGCATGGATTGAGATTCTTGTCTAGTCCCTATGTAAAGATAGCGGTGTGTTATGCGCTAGAATTAGGCATTAGGAAAGGAGACGTAACATGCAGAGTTCTCGCTCTCGTGCATTTCAGGCCGCTAAAACAGCCAAGAAGGATGAGTTCTATACACGACTTGAGGAGATTGAGGCTGAAGTTAGCTTCTATCCTGGACAGTTTGTTGGCAAGACCGTGTACATGAATTGCGATGATCCGAGTCACTCTAACTTCTTCCGATTCTTTGCGAACAATTTTCACTCGCTTGGGATCAAGCGTCTCCTGGCATCTGGTTTTAAGGTAGATTGCAGAGGTAATGGCGGGGCATCGAACGGACTTGGTGTTTGGGCGGAGTATACTGGAATCCCCCAGGACCCAAAATCACTACTTCCCGGACAGGTCGAACTTAGAACACTGAGCGGTGACGGTGATTTCAGAAGTGCTGAAGCTATTCGTCTACTGGAAGAGGCAGATATCGTCGTTACAAATCCGCCGTTTTCACTCTTCAGCGAATATGTCAATTGCCTGATGGACCATGACAAAGAATTGTTGATTCTCGGCAACATGAATGCGCTCACATATCGCAATGTGTTTCCACTATTCCAGCAGGATTTGCTTTGGTACGGTAAAAGCATCCATAGTGGTGACCGCGAGTTTCTAGTGCCATTCAACTATCCGCTAGAAGCTGCCAACTCTCGAATGGATGATGCGGGTAATAAATATATTCGCGTGAAGGGGGTACGTTGGTTTACCAATTTGGTGCCATCGGAGGGCTTCGAAGGCGTATCGCTGACAAAAGAATTCTCAGCTCAACAGTATCCCCAATATGTTAATTACCCCGCTATTGAAGTTTCTAGAACGAGGGATATACCAAGGGACTACTATGGAGAAATGGGCGTCCCGATTAGCTTTATGGACCATTACGATCCTCGCCAATTTAATATCATTGGCTCCAGCAAAGAGCTCGCACTACCTATGGATAATTTTGCGGAACCTGGCACGTACCAGAACGGTGGTCCAAGGTTCTATCTTCATACGAACACTGGCTTTCGGCGTATGTACGAGCGAATAGTAATTAAAAGACGCCCAAAAGACTCGATGTGAGCACTTTGTTTTCGGGATTTCTATCAGAGGAGCTTAAGTGTCATATCGGTACTTAGGGAATAAGACAAAACTTGCTGAGTGGATCGTTGACAGCATTGCGACTGTTGTCTCGCCTGGCGCAGCGGTTGCAGATCCAATGTGCGGCACCGCGGCTGTTGCCCTTGCCCTCGCTAAGAGAGGATATTCAGTTCATGCCTCCGATTCTCTAACCTTTCCGGTAATACATGCAACCGTCCGCCTCCTCGCTAAGGAAGAGCCAGAGTTCGATGCATTCGGAGGATACGGGAGGGCTTTGTCCATCCTCAACTCTCTTCCATCAGTGGAAGGATACTTTTATCGAGAGTTCGGTGCCTCTGGTAACCCCGCGAATGGACGTCGGCCGCGGAAATACTTCTCAGCTGAAAACGCCGGAAGAATTGATGCAATCAGGAGGTTCGTTGCATCAGCTCACGAGCGGGGGAATATATCCGATCTGGAACACGCCGTTCTTCTTCAAAACCTGCTCTTGGCTGTCAACGAAGTTGCCAATATCGCTGGCACATACGGCTATTTTCGCTCCGAGATAGGAAGTAATGCCAAAAAGAAATTGAAGCTTGTTCCGCTGGATTTTGTAAATACGATTGGCAACCATGTTGTCACCAAAGGCGATATTGCGCAAGTTGCACCAAATTTGCATGTCGATGCCGTCTATCTAGACCCGCCATACACAAAAAGACAGTACGCAGGTAACTATCACATATTGGAGACCATTGCACGCGAGGATAACCCCGAGGCGATGGGTGACGGCGGACTGAGGCCTTGGCAGGAGGATGCATCCCCGTTTTGCTATAAACGAACTGCTGGTAAGTTTTTAAGAAGCATAATTGCATCGTTGGACACAAGCAATGTATTCGTCTCTTACTCAGATGACGGACAAATTGGTCCCGAAAAACTCAAATCGATTCTGTCAGAATTTGGAAGCGTAAGCATTGGTGAGCACGAATATAACAGATACCGCAGCAATGGTGGGGCAAAGGCGGGACGTATTTACGAGAAGCTTTATCACCTACATATGGAGCAGCGATGAAACAAAAACTAGCAGTGGAATACATTTGGTGGCGCAATGTCCGACTTGGTGAATTCTACAACATTGAACGCTACGGTAGGATTTCCGGAGCTGGGGGATCGAGCGGCGGAGGATCGCTATATATCGAAATACCTGGCTCAATGGTGCCCGATACGCTGACGTTCCTTGGCCATGAGCACCAAAACGTTGACACGTTATCGCCAATTGAAATCACTGCAAGAGTTATAGGGCATCCCGAAATAAAGGGCATTCTAACTTTTCAAACAAAGAGCGGTGGGAGGATGCGGATTTCAAGTCAAAACCGACAGATGCCCTCATCCCAAAGACATCCAGCCTGGACAGAGACCTATGGTTTCCCAAAGGCCCCAGATGACGTGCGGAATCGACATGAGGCAGAGCCTTATTATCCTGAAGGAGGGCTGAGAATATATCTCGTGCGCACAGTAGATGGCCTGTACTATGCAGGCTTTACAAAGGGGCCGAGGCCAAAAGACCTTAACCCAAATTCTCCCTACTGGGATCTCTACCCCACCAAGAACTTGCCCGGCGGACTAATCAGGGGGAAATAGATGGCAAGAGAATACATCGATCAAATCTTAGATAGCTGGGCAAGAGGTCGCAACGTATTGCTCTACGGACCTCCTGCAACAGGTAAAACCCGATTGATTAGTGAATTGTTCCGTGAACTCAATAATCCCGAGGAGAGCACCACCCTCATCGAGCTGGATCCCTTGGAAGACCCCGAGAAGGCACTTGCTCGACCAGCGAGAGAGATACCGATTCCAACGCCAGTCAAAACGGTTTTCACGACATTTCACCAGTCTTATACGTACGAGGACTTCGTGTTGGGGCTCAAGCCTCTCTCCAAAGATGGCGGCATCACACTTGAGCCGTGGGCTGGATTGTTCCTCGACGCCGCCTTGGAGCTCGCGGATCCCGCAACCAGGTACAAGTCGGTTGTCCTCTTCATTGACGAAATCAATCGCGGTAATGCTGCGCGCATCTTCGGCGAATTCATGACATTCCTTGATTTTGACTATCGCGAGGGCGGCATCCTTGCACTACCACTTCCGCTACGGCAGCTAAAGTACACGCACGGCACCAGCGAACCCATCAAACGAGTTGGCGGCGAAGAGGTAACGCTTCCCGAAGACTTCACGTTCCCAAGGAATATCTACGTCGTTGGCACGATGAACAGCGTGGACAGAGCAGCAGTTCCGATTGATAGCGCCCTCGCACGACGATTTGATCGAATTAGCCTTTTGCCAAACGCGGAATACCTAATCGCATTCTGGAACATTGACCCCTCAGCCATGCCCGATTCCTCGCAATGGAGTGAACTCTCCCCATATGAGTCCGTTCTCAAAATGTTCAGGCGGTTTAACGATGCGATTGCGTCCGACATGGGACCAGAGTTCGAGCTTGGACACGGTATGTTCATGTCAATAGGGTCTGCAGACTTTAATCGAGATCTGACCACGCCTGAGATATGGAAAAAAGTTGCCTACTTCTGGGATTCTATTCTATATCCCCAACTGGAAGACAGATTTGCGGGAAGAGAAGACTTTCTCCTGCAGCTTCTCAAAGTAGATGACCCTCCGCATACCGGTGACTACGCTTGGCAAAAACGCGGCAATGGAGGCATTCCAACGGCATCAGATACCCTGCTACCGGTTAAGCTTTTGGACCTCCCTACTGCCGTAATCGCAAGATCCCTTCAATGGCTATCAATATGATTGGACAAGGATGTTGCGTTCTGCAGGAGTATGGGGATCCCCTGTGTTTGCGACTTGACCGTGAGCAGGTCGGAGCTATTGTCGCCCAGAGCAACCACTGGAAAACGGCATTGGGGCTCAGCCGCAACCCTTTTTCTGTTGAGGCGATTGGCGAGGATATTTATCACCTGCGTGCTAATGGCGTTACAGGTGTTGTCCGAGTTGGCGATGTGGATATTGAGGTCGCACCAAAGTTTGTCGATGTGGCAGACGATAGGTGGAAGGGCGTTCTGTGGAAAATCTTGCTGTATGCCTACGGTGGTTTTTTTGACCCTTGCCAAACCTCGGCAGACGCTTCAAACCAGCAAGTGTTGTCCGACCTCATGGCTCAAATCTTCTTGAAGTCGTACAACCGCGCAAAAACAAAAGGACTCCCACAAAGGTATTCGGTTGAATATGCGATGGGTAGCACCCTTGGTGGAAGCATCGATTACTCAAGATTGGAAGGATGGATTGCCGAGCCGTGGTCCATACCTTTTATCATCGACCTACTTTCACAAGATGAGCCTCTCGCAGTCCTGTTAAGCTGGGCCGCATTGAGACTGTCATTTGTAGTCACAGACACAATGACTTCGTGCGCACTCCGTCAAGCCTCCAGCGAACTAATGCCCCATGTCCCAAGAGTCCCCAACATTGAAGAAGCGCGGAGGATTAGACTAGGCCCTCAATATCGTGCGCTTCACGGAGCGCTAGACATTGCTCTTTTATTGTTGGAGAGCAAGGGGATTGTTTATGGCAAGGGCCATGGCTTCCTGTCCGGCTTCCTCTGGAATTCCGATGCTGTCTATGAAAACTTCATGTTTTCAATCTGCGCCCGTGCCGCCTCGAATAATGGATTAACCGTGTCAAAAAAGACACATGATTTTGGGAAAGTAGTCGAAGGGGATGGACCGTCACTAATAACTATTCCAGACGTGGTCTTTTCTACAAGGAACGGTGAGGTCTTCGCAGTCGCCGATGCAAAATACAAGGTGTTTGCTAGACGTCCGCGATCCTCTGACACGTATCAGCTCATGGCTGCGGGACATATTCTCGGGAGTTCTCGGCTTGCCTTAATGTACCCGACTTCCTCAGACTTCAGAAGGACTACATGGGAGATTGAATCCAACCTAACATCTGAGCTGATGATGATTAGCGCATTGTCGCTAAACCTAATGTCACTGGCGGATTCGTTTGATATCTCCGCATTAGTGTCAACCATAGAGTCTTGGCTAAAGATGGAGACTGATTCTGCAAATTCTGGTCTACACTTACCTTATATGGTTGGCTCATAGCGGTGATGGTCAGAAATTGCGCCATGCGAAGAAAGGTCCATTAACAGTGCCGCTCGCCTTGAACAACGTGCCCGCTACTACAGGAATGTAAGGAACATGTTAGGCTATGCTGTGGCAGGTAGATTCCTCACGAGCGGCAGCGACCTCGACCGTCTCGTCGAGCGGCGCTCTCGTACCGCTCGACGAGCGCCATCACGAGTCGGTCGAGGTTCATGAGGTGTATCGGCTGCTCGCTGCGCCTCAAGTCTGGCGTCCTTGGTGAACCCGCCCGTCGAGACATAGAGGCCGATGCCGAAGTCCATTTGTTTCTGACGTTGCTTAACCTCTACCACGATGCCTCGGCTGCGAGAGGTTGTGTCGATTCGCACGACATAATCGAAATCGTCAGCGGCATGTCTGCGTAGGAGACCAGCTCTACGGTGTAACGTGGCCCAACTGGTTGTCTGAACGACTTGACCGAAGAGGCGCGGTGAGCGTGTCGCATTTACCAAGTCTCAACATCTCTGTGTATTGGGTCACGCAGCTTAGTGCCTGATGCGGTTTCTTGCCGCTGCCCGCTGGTTACGCTTCTTCTGCCTCTCCTCGCATGCGACGCAGCAATAAATGGAGTCGGATGTGGGCGCGTATGCCCTGCTCTGTTTGCGCTTGAATGTGACCGAACACCCCTCGCATGCACAGTCACGCCAAGGGGCTTCGTCTGCAAATGCGTCGATTACTTGGTTGCAAATGGCGGACGTGAGCATCGAGTAGTGTTGCCATCTCGTCCGCGCTCCCGAGTATGCGCCGTCCCAGTGGAGCAACTTTTGGTATGAGGAGCCCATGTTTACTGTATCCAAGTGGCGTGCGTGAATCGCGGAGCCGTTGCGCACGGAGTCCATGATACTTCGAACAGCCTCCTGGAGCATCGCCAAGGTCAGCGCGGCCTCGTCAAGCGATATGGCATCGCATATCCCAATATTGTCGGTTGAATAGAGGCCTTTATAGTGCTCCCACTCGGCTTCGTCTGGGATCGATTCACCATATACGGGCAACGGCCTGTACACCCAATATTCCTCGCCGTATTCCTCGAGCTCCTCCGCGCTGGCGTCAGCATAGTCGTGGCGGTATTCGTCATCGTAGTATTTGTTGCCAAGGACCAGCGCAAAGTCCCGGACTGCTGAGGTGCGTCTGATTGCTCGGGCGATTCTACCCCTGTCCAAGTAATGCCAGCTGGTCGTGTCGGCGTACATGTTTCGGAAGGGCAGGAACGGAAAGCCCCACGTCGCGATGAAAGAGCGAACGCTGCCCTCGTCGTGCGGGTCGCAATCAAAGAGCTGGTGGTTGAAGAACTCGACCGGAAGCTCGTCGAACCCCATCTCCGACCACTCGTTGGTCGGGTGGATGTATCCGAAGAGCTCCGATCCCGGGCGGTCCTCCAAGCTCCATTCGCCGTTGGGGTGGCGATAGGCGGCTATGACCTTCGCGTTGGACCATTGCATCGAGTCGGTCACCAGACATACGTCATCAAACACTCTCGTCCTTTTTCTGAGTTCTATGATATTCAAAGTGTCCACCTAAACTATTATTTGATTACGGGACCATTTCTAACGAAGATGGTAAGAGATGAGACAGACCGAGTCAAGCCACGGCAATCCGCCGTAACGATTGGAGCGACGTTGGTTGGGTTCATGAGGGGAAGGCCTGCCCGTGCCGGGCCGATGCTGCACGACGCGAGACCTGGTATTTCCACAAGAAAACACGCGACTCCCTCAATTGGGGTCGGCGGCAAGGCAAGGAGGAAGATTGTCAATAAAGACAGCCACTATCGAGCAAGTTGCGAAGACGTTCGTGGGAGACGAGGGAAATTGCTTCCCAAGGTTAACCGGCCCGCAGATATTCGGCTTTTTCAACGACCACTTCGGCTACCGGGACGAGTACGTCTTCGGGGGGAGCATGCCAACGAGGTGGCGGCATGCGGCGGCAAGGATTGCGGAGCTCATAGGAGACGGAAAGGCGAACCGGTTCTTCTCGGCCGCCTTGTCGCGTAACCACATGATGGCCTTCGGCAGCTACAGTGAGGCCGAGGCGCGCCAGATGGTCGCGAAGGCTCATTTGGAGATGGGTCGCATCTTGGCCGCAGACGGCTACAAGCTTACGGGTAGCGAGGGCAATTTCAAGCTCACAAAGGTAGACGAGGATCTTGTTCCCCTCGGCAGCGGGGGGTTCGCCGATGCTTACCTGCGGAAGTCGGATGGTGTCGTGGTGAAGAAGCTTAACGACAGGTCGATTCTTGACCAGAGGGCCCGCCATCGCTTCAAACGCGAGTTCGAGATCATGAAAAAGCTGTCGGGAGCGAGGGGCGTGCTCGAGGTATACGATTTTGACGCGAGCTCGCTCTCCTACACGATGGAGCAAGGAGAGTGCACGCTGCGCGAGTTTTTGGAGCAACCCCTCTCCGAAGAGTCGAAGTACGCCATGCTCGAGCAGATTCTTTCGACCATGGCTGAAGTGCACGACAGGAATGTCATCCACAGGGACCTGAGTCCGAACAACGTCTTTATCAAGGGAGGCGCCTTGAAGGTGGCCGACTTCGGCTTGGGGAAGAGCCTGGATGACATCGGCTCATACCAGACGGCCGACACGGCCAATTACGGTACCCTTGCATATTGCGCGCCTGAGCAGCTACAGAAGCTAAAGGATGGCGACAAGCGAAGCGACGTGTTCTCCCTTGGGAGGATCGTCAACTTCGTCATGACGGGAGACCCCTTCCAGTATGCCCACCCGCTGCGGGCGGTAGCCGAGAAGGCCACGAGCGCCAGCCCCGACAACAGATACCAGGACGCGCGTTCCATGCTGCGGGGGATGCGTCAGCGGATGGAAATCAACTCGGACGAGGGGCGCCAGGAGGCGATTCGGGCTAAAGCCCGGCGAGGAGTGCTGGATGAGGAGGTCAGGGTCTGGCTTCTGTCCATGGAGCCGATTGCCCTCTGCAAGGCCGTGCTCAATGTTGGCGGAAAATTCGCAGACTGTGTCATCGAGCTCGCATGCTCGGGTGACAGGGAGGCCGAGTTTGTCATCGACTCGTTCGGGACGGCGATGGTAGAGGCATGCGACAGGTCCTTCGCGGCGAACGACCATTTCGCCTTCATCTCCGCTGAGGTGGCGAGGAGCAAAGTGGCCTTCGATATTCGAGAGCGGGCTTGCCGAATCGTTGCCTACGTCGCTCGTTACGTTGACAGATGGCATATACAAGACCTCGTCGAGCGGATGAAATCAGAAGGCATTGATCCCATGCTGGAGGAAGTGCTTGACGAGCATCCGAGCAGTCCAAACGTACCTGGATAGCAGTATGCGTCCACGTCGTGCACGCTGCGGCTGCCTCCGAACAGCTCGCATGCGGCGTACGACCTGCCGTTGCCGAGGTAGGTGGCGAGGGTGCCCATGGCCGACGACAGCGCGTCTCGTGCCGCGTCGTGCCCCACGACTGGCTCCACGAGGCGCCACATGAGGCTGACGCTCTCCCACGAGCCCTGGAAGCACCAAGCGATTGAGTTGGAGCGGCGGGCGAGCTCCCACGCGCTCACGCGCAGCATGTCGCGCCTCGCCATCTGGCAGAAGTCGTCGGTGGCGAAGAGTGCCACCAAGGCCTTGCGGGCGGCGGAGTCGTAGTCCTGAAGCGCGTCCACGCTCCACGGGGGCGTGAGGGCGTCGTCGTGCGCGCCTCTGCAGAAGGATGCCAGA
>JAFWIE010000024.1 GCA_017533825.1 Atopobiaceae bacterium
CCTCCAGGTACTCCCTTTCCTCGTTCGTGAGTTCGATGACGCTCGCTCTTCTTCCCATGGGATGGCTCTCCTCTCGTCGACGAGAACAGTATCCCATTGTGGGGCTCTACAGTCCAGTTATTTTAGAGACGTTATACTAGTTCATCAAGCTTCTCTAACAGGTCGTAGAGCTTATTTAGTGCCTTTCTATCCTTCTTGAAGCGCCTCTGTAGAACGTTTTTCTCATTCGGACCGTAGCAGTTGAGCAGGAATATGAAATCGCCAATCTCATCTAGTCTCCAGACCCCATCTTCCATCAGCACCTCCTTCGAATAATTAGATTATAATCTAATCATTCCTCAGTCAATAGACCGCCGTCCGCTTGACGCTGTGCGATCCCCCCAATGGGTCCGCCAGTCAAAGTCGAATCCTTCTTTGAGCCGTGCCACCTCGCGCGACCTGAGGCTGGAGAAGAAGGCAGGCCCGAGGGAATCACGCCCTCGGGCCTGCCGACGTGCCTGAATGTGCAACGTTCCTAGTTGCCCTTGATCTTGTCAACGAGACCTGTGACGGCGCCCTTAGCCCGGTCCACAGCGTCTTCTGCAACAAGCTGCACTTCCTCAAGGGAAACCTTGCCATCCCCGTCGATGTCCAGGTCCTGCTTCACACCGTCGACGGCCGATGCCGCTGCATCTGCAACGCCCTTGGCCTGAGCGACCACCGCATCCGCAACTTCCTTGACCTCAACTTTGCCGTCAGCGTTTGCATCGAGCGCAGCCTTGCCCTGCTCGACGAGGTCGTTTGCCGCATCCAAGATTCCCATAAGAGCCCCTTTCCACAAGTCCACATCACAAACGTGATAACAGTATATCCATGCCCGCAAGGCAAAAGTAGCCAAACACAACGCCTCTTCGGCAGAAGCCTTTCGCTGCAAGAGTGAATCACCTGCCACGGCGTTTCCTCTTGCGCTTCTCCTGTCTTTGTTCGAAACGCTCTTGTCGCTCTTGCTCTCGTCTCTCGCGTGAGGTCGCCTTGCGTTCGCGCGCGGCGGCCTCACGAGCCTCCGACAGTGCCGCCTGGGCCTTAGTCGAGGGTCCCCGCAACTTAAGCTCGCGCGAAGCCTCGCGCTGCCTGCGCTTGGGGTTGGCAGAGACCTTCGCCACACGCTCCTCGAGCTCGATTGGTCTCGTGAATCTGAGTTTGTTCCAGCCCCTGCAGACGAGGTCTTGCACTTCCTCTGCGGATGGCTCGGCGCCGAACACGACGCGACACACGCTGAGCCGTCCTTCCTCGACGCACTCGAACGTCCCCACCCAAAACTGGCCGTCGTGATAGACGGTCAGGGTGGAGGATACCCTATTCTCCCGCATGGCGATTTCCTCCTTTATGTAGTCACCACGCGGAGAAGGGACAACCAAGGAGGCAGGTTACTGACGCCTTGCCAGGCGCACCCCGACTACCCGACGGGGTCGTGTTTTTATCTCCGATGTGCATAGCATACCACAGCGCGTCCGATCCCCATTGAAAGCCACCTTGGCATCGATGCGATGGCGAATAGGACGGAAGGCCACCTGTCGGGCTTGACAGACGGCCTTCCGCGTTGCTCGCATCGCGCGGATTAGAAGTTGAACTCGGCGTCCCAGTCGAAACCACCGCTCTCTTCGTAGGACCTCGACCAGTGGCTGCACCAGTCCGGCGTCGTCGGGCTCTCTATGCGGTCGATGCTCGGGGTGTAGGGCTTCAGGTCCAGCACGGGACTACCGGGGAACGCGTCGATGTAGTAGAGCCCGACCGTCGCCCCCTCCTCGTCCACATAGGCGATGTCTACGCAGGACACAGCGATGGGATTGGGGCGCATCGGGGAGCGCGTCGCGAACACGCCCAGCTCGTCCGGCCCCTTGACGTACGGCTTCTCCTCGATAAGGCTGGCGACGTTCCCCGAACGGTCGAACCACCAGACGACCAGTACGTGGCCATATTCCTCCATGCCCCTCAGCGCGGGGCCGTATGCGGGGTCGAGCACAATCCTCGTGCCGCCCTCGTCTTCCTCTACTCTTCCGATGGGATGCACTTCCATCTTGCACATGGCAAGCCTCCTCATGAACGTAGACACATCTCATCGAGCGCTCGATGAACCCATCCTCCAAAGTGTGGGGAACACTTCAACCCCCTTTTGCAAAGACGTCCGATATGAAGGCCGACTGTTGCGTCGGCGAAGCCCGAGGGCTCTCTTGCCGCATAGATAGGTCGGGGTCGCGTCCGCATGATGGCCTCCGGTGAGTGCGCCGAGCACCGCGAGCGGGTCGCATCCGAGCTCGAGGCCGCCAACAGCAAGATGTGTCAAAAGGGGATACTCCCCTAGCCCTAAAGATGAGTCAAGGCGGCAGCCCCGGCGGCCTTCGCCTCGGCGACCGCGACCAGTTCGCCGACGAGCCGCCCGCGGATCCGGCCGAGCATCTTGCGGTCCACGTAGCGGTTGTGGCGGTAGCCGGGGTCGAGCGCGCTCGCGTGCGGGGGCTGCGTCGCGCAGACGCCGCGGATGTCCGCCAGCCGCACGTGCGGCCAGCGGGCCAGCTCCCCGAGCAGGTCGGCCATCTGGTCACCGAGCCTGTGGGAGTACTTCCAGGCGAACTCGTCGAGGTGCGGCAGTGCGCGCCGGGGCCACGGTGCTGCACGCCGGCGCGGTAGGTGCCGGAGGCCTCGTCCTCAAGGACCTGCTCGCCCAGAACGGCTGCGACGTGCACCTCATCGACGAGGTCGACGTCGAGCAAGGCTGCGCGTTCATCCAGGTCGATGCCTGCACGGGCGAGAACGCAATCGTGCTCTTTGCGGGGTCCAACCACGCCCTCACGGATCAACGCGTGGACGAGTTCCTAGACTGCGTGACGCCAGGCGACGTGGTGCTTCTCCAAAACGAGGTGAGCGGCGTCACCCATGCGCTCGCCGCCTGCGCCGAGCGCGGCATCCCCTGCATCCTTAACCCCGCACCGATATCGCACGACCTCGCCGCGGCGGACCTCTCGGCCGTAAGCTGGCTCGTCGTAAACGAGGTCGAGGCTGCCCAGCTTACCGGCGAGCGCGAGCCGGACGCGGTTTGGGCAAAGGTGTCCAAACGTTGGCCCAACACTTCCCTCTTGCTCACGCGTGGCAAGCAGGGGTCGGTGGCCTACACGGGAGACGAGCGTTACCTGCAGCCCGCCTTATCAGTACAGGCGGTCGACACGACAGGCGCGGGCGACACGTTCCTGGGCTATTTTATCGCCGGCCTCGAGGAGGGGCTGCCCTTGCCGCGCTGCCTGAGCCTCGCAACGTGCGCTTCTGCCATATGCGTCACGCGCGCAGGAGCCGCCCAAGCGATACCCTGGCGAGACGAGGTCGAGGCGAAGCTGGCCTAGCGTCAAGACGACGCGGCGGGACGTTCCCGCCATCAGGCAGGGACAAGGGAATCTGCATCATGAGAATTGCCAACACAGGCCATCAAATGAGTAAACTAACTTGCGCAGACAAAACGGAACGCGATTCCCCCTATGCAAGGAGTCAGGCATGGCAGACGCATCAGCTCAGCACAACATAACAAAGTCGCAGGATAACGCCGTGAAGGACACCTTTATGACCGTTGCCGCAGACCCACGCATCCAGACACCCGAGAAAGCTTCAGCACGACTTAGCTGGCATTCTGATGACCAGAGCATGGACTATGTGGCCACCGCTGGACACCTCGACGTGCGCGGAGACACGGGCGCCCTCATCGGGCAGATGTTCTCGCTCTCCTACGTAAAGGTCGACGCCGAGGGCAATCCCGACGCCACGCGTCCAGTGACGTTCTGCTACAACGGTGGCCCAGGCTGCGCGTCGGTGCCCATCAACTTTGGCGGCATTGGTCCTCGTCGTGTCAAGACGGACGGCGTCAACCACCTCTCCTACCCCATCGAGGTTGAGGACAACCCCCAGACGGTGCTTCGTCAGAGTGACCTCATCTTCCTCGACGCGCTGGGGACGGGCTATTCCACCTTGGCCGAAGGGGCTGACCAAGCCAAGGTGTTTGGCGTCGACGGCGATGCCGATTGCTTCGCGCGTGCCATCACCACCTGGCTGGAAGAGAATGGTCGCTGGCAATCCCCGCTATACCTGTTTGGCGAGAGCTACGGCACCGTTCGAAACGCCGTACTCATGCGCCTGCTCGGTGAGCGGTCGATCAAGTTGTGCGGTGTGGTCATGCTCTCGGCCCTCTTTGACTGGGTGCAGACCTTGGAGGGCGAGGACCTGTACCATCTGGGCATGACCCCCACCATGGCGGCAACCGCGCAGTTCTTTGGCCGCGCTGGTGAAGGCGTTGGCGAGGACGAATGGTTCGAGCAGGCCATGGACTTCACGGAAGACGTGCTCGCCCCTGCCCTGCTGCGAGGTGACCGCCTCTCCCCCGAGCGGGAGGCCGAGGTCGCCCGCCAACTCTCTGGGTTCATTGGCCTTCCCGAGGAGCTTGTGCGGCAGCGTCGCCTGCGGATCACGCTCGACGACTTCCGTCGCAACCTGCTTGCCAACGAGGGCAAGGTCATCGGCCGCTTGGACATGCGATTCTCTTCTGATGCGCCGGTCGCAGTGCAGAGCTCCTCGGCATGGTTTAGCAGCGAGGATGCGGCTGACGATGCCGTCGAGGCCAGCTGGACAAATGCGTTCCGTGCTTTCCTGCACGACGAGCTGCACTACAAGGCTCCCGCCCGCTATCTTGCCAACAACTACGATTGCGTGGGGACCAACTGGAAGTGGGAACACAAGCAGCCCGGCTTCGAGTATCCCAGCATCTCGCCCAACGTAGCGTACGACATCGCCGTGGCCATGCGCCGCAACCCCCACATGAAGGTGTGCATACTGGGCGGTCGTTACGATGCGGCCACCACCTGGTGGAACGTGGTGCACGACATGGCCTGCCAG
>JAFWIE010000102.1 GCA_017533825.1 Atopobiaceae bacterium
CCCATGGACTCGCGGACGCCCTCGACGATGTTGGTGTCGTAGGTGGTGATAGCGGCCTGAAGCGCGGCACCGGACGGGCTGACGTTGATGTCGGCTGCGGCGCGTGCATAGGCGGGCGCGACGATGTGGAAGGACTTTGCGTGGCCCTCGCGCTTCACGTGCTCTGCGAAGTGAGCGCCAAGGGAGCGTGCCTGCTGCGTGGGCATGGTGGGTGCCTCCTGGTTCTTGGAGTCGTTGACGGCGGCGGTGGCGACGGACTCGACGGTGGAGCCGCCACCGTTGATGACGAGCTGGCGCTTCTCGGCGTTGAGGGCCGCGAGGTTGGCGCGGTGCTCGTCCTCGGCCTTGTACAGGTTCATCTCGGAGTCGATGGACTCCATCTGCTCGATGGTCACGTCCTCGGGCAGGTTGGCGGAGAGTTCAAGCACCTCCGCGCGGCGGGTCATGTAGGCCTCGCCGTCCATGCGACGCAGCTCGACCGCGCCCATGGGGGTGAACTCGGAAATGAGCATCCTCGTTCTCCTTACTGTCGAAGTTGCATAGCTTTGGCCCTCAGCTCCATGCGCTTACGTCTAAGCTCACTGGCTTCCTTGGCCTTCAACGCGCTTTGAAGTCGCTCCGCCTCAATCCTCTTGATCGCTCCGTCAAGGTAGGAACGCGCGCTAATCTCTGTGTTGGGATCGGCAGGATGATCGACTCCTGCCACATCAAAAATCTTACTAACCCGATGAATCGTCGAGGTAAACCGCTTGGCTTCCTCGTCGTACACGTCCTCGATGCTGTCCCAGTCGGGCATGAAGCCCCACGACATGCGAGTGATAAGCCCTGTGGCAATGTCCTCATACATGCTTCTGGAACTACTTGTGCTACCGAGGTCTGCGGCCACGAACAGGCCGTGAAGCTGCGGCTCGACCACGAGGGTGTTGTTGCTCATGCGAGCGAACGGACGCCCGTTGTGATTGAACTGGAAAATCACGTCGCTCATGTCGCAGTCGCGGAAGGCGTCGGGGTCGATAATCTCCCAGTACTCGACTCCGTCCCACTCGTAGAGCAGGTACGGGTCGTTGAACGTGGAGGCATAGCCCTCCACGTAGTAGTCGGTGTCGAAGCGCTTCTCGGCACCCACGGAGACGGGCGCGAGAGGCGTGAGCAGCGAGCGGTACTGTCGCTCGTGCGGCTTTGCTGGCATATCTGCCTCCTTAGATGTCTGGCTTCTCGACGGAGCCATAGGCGTCAACGTCGGAGTAAATCTGGTCATCGCCGCCGAGGTCGAAGTCGGGGTCGTCCGTCGGGTCTGGGACGGGAAGCCCCTCTCGTCCACCGGACGCGAAGACCACGCGTCCCGTCATGTCCATCTGGAAGAACTCGCCGCGCACCATGAACACGTCCATCCCAGGGAGCCTCGGCAGGTCGAGGATCGCCCTACCCTCGTTGACGGTCATGATTCCGTACGAGGTCATGTCTCGGACGATGTTTCGCTTGGTGGCCGCGCTGACGAACTGAAGGCGGTCGGAGCCGAACCAGATTCGGTTGGGCGCGTCCGACTGCGTGACCATGCGACTAGAGAAGCATGACTGCGTGAGGCCTTCCGAGAGGTGCAGGAAGAACGTCTCGACCTTGCCCTCGTAGTAGGAGTCCCACTTGGCCTCGTCGGCCTTGTTTTGCAGGATGTCCTCGTTGCAGCCGAAGTAGTCAAACACGTGCTTGTCGATGCGCTCCATCTCGTCGGTCGAGATGGTGTACGTGCTCGCCTTGACCTGCGTTATGTCGGTGAACGTCGAGTCGTAGGTCATCAGGATGGTGTCGTTGTCCGTGAAGTTCCGCGCGTAGAACTCGTCGCGCTTGCGCTTCTGGTCTTCTGGCGCGACCTGACCAGTCACCTTGCCGATGAACTTAATCTTGTTGCCCAGCTCGACCGCCGTGTTCTCGGCCTGCACCTGCTTGTTAAGCAGGTTCATGGTCGCGCTCAGGCTGTTCGCCGTGCCGAAGTAGTCGCTGATGTACTGGTACTTGGATAGGCAGCACACCTCGGACGCTGGGAAGGCCATGTGCTCGCCAGTGCGGAGCGTGAAGCGCACCCACATCTCGCCGTCAACGTCGATGAGCTCGGTCAGCTCTGGCTTCAGCGGGAACAGCCCGTTGGTGAAGCCGCGATCGTCGTAGGTCGGGATGACGAACGCCGTGCAGTCAACCTCATAGATGGTCGCTAGGCGGTACAGGAAGCGCGGCCACGTCATGTACGGGTTGGGCCAGCTCTTGAACGCCTTGACCAGCTCGGGTCTTCCGACGCCCTTGATGTGCGGCTCGCCCTTGGAGCACGCGCTTGCGAAGGCGTGTATGCACGAGCGGGTTAGCTCCATCTCGTAGACGCCGCCGCGCCACGTCTTGAACGAGGGGGTGTACTCCGTGAACGTCCTGAAGTAGCCCGTAGTAGCGTCATTCGCCTCGGAGCGCCTGCGGAACCTGCCGAGCA
>JAFWIE010000103.1 GCA_017533825.1 Atopobiaceae bacterium
CCAGCCGGCGGCCCAGTGCTTGTCGAGCGAGCGCTGCGTGATGAGGAACCGCCCCCGCGCGTCCTCGATGAGCGCCAGCACGTAGAGCATGTACTGCCCCTCGTGCAGGAAGGCCCCCTCGCGGGCCATGGTCTCGCCCGTAAGCTGCTTGTTGCTGTCGTATATGTCGATCATCTCTTGCATGGCGGCACCCCTTAGCTTTTGGATGCCCGCCATTGTAGGCGGTATGCGCATGGCCTGGCAAACGCGGCCCGGGTTCGTTACATCATCGTGACTTGGCGCGAGCGATAGTATTGATAGACAGAGCAACAGCGTGATTGCGCCAGCGATAGGCAGATCGACTGCTTGGCAAGGAAGGCCGCAATGACGAGAAGCAATGCAAAGGACACGCAGGTGCACCGCACCTCTCCAAGCAAGGAGGACACACATGTGGATGCTGACGGTACAGGAGTGGTGCCTGCCTCTTGAGCGCGCGGGAATCGTCAACAACCGCGGCGAGACGCCAACCGGAGCAGTGGGCGAAGGTTACGACCCGGACTGCACGCTTGACCTCGATGAGCTCATGGAGGAGTACTCTGAGTTCTTCGGGACGGACGAGGGCCAATTCGGTTTCTCGATAGATAGCCAGGGCCCGCACCTTAGCTTCTTGATGTACCGCGAGTACGAGCGCTATGCGGACTTCTACGGCCGGTATGTAGGCACTCCTCGCTCTGTATTCAGGAAGATACTGCCCGATGTCGACTTGGATGACGTGCGCTTCGTCGAATGGACTGGGTAAGACTGAGCGATACCCAGACGGCGTCAGTCCAACGCATGAGGGAGGAACCATGCCATTCACGATAGAAGACGATGTACTCTTTGCCTACCATGGCAGCGAAGAGATTGTCACTATCCCCGCAGGCGTCCAAGCAATAGGACAGGACGCCTTTAGGGGCAACGACCGCGTGCGGAGCGTTCAGATGGATGCCGACGTCTGCTGGATCATGCAAGAGGCATTCATGAACTGCACGTCCCTCGAATTCGTGGCCATGCACGTCACGCTGGACGAGATAGGAGACCGTGCTTTCAAGGGCTGTCACTCGCTCAGGGATGTGGACCGGACAATTGCAGAGGCAGGTTACTGCGACCTCACGAGGATCGGCAATGAGGCATTCGCGGGCTGCGCGTCGCTCAAGAAGCTGGAATGCGATTCAGGCTTGTGGCTCACGGTGGGCAGCCGAGCCTTCGCGGATTGTACGGCCCTCGAGTACGTAGCGCTTCCCAACTCATTAGCCGAACTCGGGCACGACGCCTTCGAGGGATGCACGTCACTGAGGTACGTGAGCATCCCCGAGGCCTTCCGTGGATCCGAATCACAGCATCGCGTCTTCGAGGATGCCGTTCAGGCAATCAGGGACTGTTGCCCCAACATCGTGGCGATTGAGGGCCGCGGGAGCTCAGGGGGATGGTCGAGCGATACGGTAGCCCCGTGGTCAACTGGCAACCTATCCCGCGCCATCCAGAGTCTCAAGCAACAGAGCATGTCGTACGCTGACTATGCCGACCAATGGAGAATCAAGGGTACTGTCGGCCTGTTCGAGGGATACGCGGAGCTCGAGCATCTCGACCTAACGGACTTCGACACGTCGGGCGAGAAGAGCCTTGCCTGCCTATTCAAGGGTTGCGCGATGCTGCGCGGCATCGATCTCTCCCCTCTTGACACCTCCGCCGTCGAGGACATGCGTCAGATGTTC
>JAFWIE010000104.1 GCA_017533825.1 Atopobiaceae bacterium
ATTTCGGAAACTTTGGGGGTCGGAGAAAAAACGAGGCCCCGGGGGTCGGTCAGTCGGTCGGCTTGCTGTCGCTTGGCGGTTGGTAGTGTGGGTCGTTCATTTCCATGAAGCGTTGCCTTGCTCGCTGTTTATTCTCCTTCACCTTTTCTCGGGTGTGGCTAAACATCTCTTGGTGAGTCTTGATGTGGCAGGGTATGCACAGCAGCTCGATGTTGGCAGGATTGTAACATAGTTGCTCCATCTCCATGACCGTGCGGCCACTCTCCACGGGCTTGATGTGGTGGCAGTCAACGCCTGGGGTGATGTACCCGTCGGGCACTCCCGCCGCCTTGCCCTCACGGATGCACCGCTCGCACAAGCCGTTGGCACGTCGCCACACCTGGGTCTTCACCTCCCGCCACCGTGGACTGTTCAGCAGTCGCTGGTAGTTCTTATCTCTGCTCATAGTTCTACCATTCCTGTCCGAAGGGTCGCCAGTCGGGTTCATCGTCGGGCTGACCAGACGTTTTGTCGGATGAGCTGCGCGCCACCTCTTCGTCGGCCTGTTGCCGGTCGGAGTCGGTGAAGGTGATGCGCTGCTGTAGGTCGAGGGTGTCGGGCGTGCGCCGCTTGGTCTGCTTAGTGCGCTTGCCGTAGGCGTACTCGCGGCCGTTGTCGGTACGGTCGCCCATCTGTGGCCCTTCTGCTTGCACGTCGCCGGCGAGGTCGAGGATGGTCTGCGAGTCGATGAGGGTGAGCAGTACGTCGCTCAGGTTGTTGCACTCCATCCTCGCGCCCAGCAGTCGGAGCCGTCGGTAGATGCCCCGCATGGTCACCTCGCAGACGCGCTCCAGGATGTCGTCGGTGCATTCGGTCATGGTGGCGTCGCCCATGAACGGGCGGTTAACCATCACGGCCCCGAAGCCCTTGCGACCCTCTTGCTCCATGATGAGCACCACCTGACTGACCTTTGCCTTAGCGTTGGGCGCGCAGAGGTTGAACGCCTTCTGCCATCCGGCGTCGGTGTCGAGCATCGTGAGGATCTTCTGAATGTCAGGGTTCAGGGCGTGGGGGCCGGCCGCCGCGCG
Source organism: Atopobiaceae bacterium (assembly GCA_017533825.1). Taxonomy (GTDB): domain Bacteria; phylum Actinomycetota; class Coriobacteriia; order Coriobacteriales; family Atopobiaceae; genus RUG440. The sequence goes on from JAFWIE010000104.1 coordinate 1,068, forward strand.
AATCATTGTGTAAATGAAATTCTGTAGCATGTGGTAGGTGTCGGTCTGCCTGGCTTGGCAGATGGCATCCCACACCTCGGCGGCGGCTGGGCTTATCTTCGTAGCCATCGGTACGAATTTCTCGTCAGTGGGTTTCGGTTTCTTCGTCATTGTGTACTTCTTTTAGGTCGAGTTTTTCCATGAGTTGTTGAACCTCTGGATGCTGAGTGAGTGGCTCGATTGGCGGCTTTGCATTGTTGATGATGCGCACCACCACGTCGGCCACGTCGGCCTTCGGGCCGTCTTCCTCACGCCACCAGTTGAGCACGGGTTCGGCGTTCAGGTGCATGCGGTCGTATCGAAGGTTCTCGAGTTTGGCCCGCCATCGGTCGATGCCGTCGCGGTCAGGATAGAGCACGATGCGGCGGTGCTGCTCGATGATGGGTTTCAGCCGATCGCGGTTGAGCATCTCCAGCCCTCCGCATGCCATCCACACCTGGCCAGTGTGGTTGCCGTAGGCGATGGCCATGATGAGTGCGGTCTTCTCGCTCTCCACGATGTTCACCGTGGCGAGCTTTCCGTAGCGGTCGAGCAGATGGAGCCCGAAGAGTGTGGGCTTCGCTTCTTGCTTGTCTTCATCCCATTGCGGCAGTCGCTTGTCGCGGAACAAAGCAGAGTGAATCCAGTCGAAGCCGTAGCGGGCCTCGCGGTCGCGGTGGCCGTCAGGGCGGTAGAGCATCATCTTGCCGGTGTGCACGATGCCGTCG
>JAFWIE010000025.1 GCA_017533825.1 Atopobiaceae bacterium
GTTGAGCGTGAAGGACACGGAAGACCCCGAGACTCATGCGCCTATCGTGGCAACCGCCGAGATGCTGAACGCTGCCAACGGCAAGAGCCGACTGGGTTGCACCGTAGCCGCCAAGTTCAGCCGTCAGTTCTCCGACGAGGTGAGTTGGCAGAAGGTTGACCCGACAGCCGCTGCCGCTGCATCTGGCGAAGAGGACATCACCGAGGGTGGCGACAACCAAGGTGGCGGTGGCACGGGCGGCAACCAGGGCGGGGAACTTGAAGGATAAGACCTACGGCGGCAGACGTGCCGCAAGTCGTCATTGTCGAGACCTCGGCTCTCGGCCTTGGCGCACCACTGGAGAGGCATCATCTATCGGGGTGCCTCTCCACTTTTTATCAAGAATTTGAGAATTGGAGAATTATATGAAAATCGGACTTGTTGATGTTGACGGGCATAACTTCCCGAACATCGCACTGATGAAGATTGCATCGTGGCACCGACAGCAGGGCGACACCGTAGAGTGGGCGTTTGCCTTCAGCGAATATGACCGCATCTATAAGTCGAAGGTATTCACGTTCACGCCCGACGACATGACCGCCTATCAATGCCCCGACATCCGCAAGGGCGGCACGGGCTACGACATCAAGAGTCAACTGCCGCCGGAGATTGACCGACACCGAGGACTGGCCTACGACCTCTACCCGCAGCACCGCTTCTCGGTGCAGTTCTATTCACGCGGTTGCATCCGTCACTGCCCCTTCTGCCTCGTTCACGACAAGGAGGGCAAGATTCATGCCGTGGAGCCGATGGAGTGGAACCCACGGGCAGAGTGGATTGAGGTGCTCGACAACAACTTCTTCGCTGGTCCACGATGGCGCGAGGCGGTGGAGGATCTACGGCGACAGCATTTGCCCGTGAAGTTCCACGGCGTTGACATCCGCATCATGAACGAGGAACAGGCAGCGGCACTCAATTCGCTACGGCTGAAAGGCTACGTGCATATCGCATGGGACTTGCCGCAGCTCGACCTCACACCGCAACTGGAGGCCATCACGAAGTACATCAAGCCCTACAAGATAGCGTGCTACGTGCTGGTAGGTTTCAACTCCACCCGTGATCAAGACCTCCATCGGTTGCGGACGCTGAAACGGCTGGGCATCCTGCCCTTCGTGCAACCATTCCGCGACTACACCAACCAGCGCAAGCCGTCGCAGTATGAGAAAGACCTCGGACGCTGGGCAAACCGCGCATGGCTCTTCAAGTCGATGGACTTCATGGACTATGAGCCTCGCAAGGGCTTCAAGTGTGCGGAGTATTTCAAATAACGAATTAAACGAATCAAACGAATTATCAAGAAACTATGAAAATAAAATGACCGATTTCGACGAACTTAAACAAACCAAGGCGCAGTGCCTGCGGGACATCACCGAGTCACTGCCCGACTACGTGAACCGACTGAACAGCATCGACACGCGACTGCTGACGTATATCGACGACGCTATCTCCGGCAATGCCAGTCATGCCAACCTCTACGAACTGCTCGGCATCCGCAAGGAAATGCGACTGATGGACTCCTACGACATGGACCCGCAACGGGTGCAGCGGTCACTCAGAGCCATCGAGGGGCAGTGGAAGAATGGGCGACATGTAAAGGGCGGTCTGAAGTTCTCCACCCCTCGCGGCTCGCAGCACGTCCGTCTGATGCCGTTCCAGGCGTGGCTCATCTTCGAGATTTACGCCTTCAAGGTGGACGTGCCGATGGAGCGCGAATACCACGACGGCGACATGCTGCTGCCTACCGAATGGGTGCGCGACGGCATGGTGTGGGACACGCGACGGCTGACGCAGGAGGCGCACTGGTTCCTGACTCGTAAGAGCGGCAAGACGGAGTTGGGCGGCGCGGTGGATTTCACCGAGGTGGGATTCCTCGGCGACGTGAACGGGCAGGCACTCATCTGCACCAACTCCAGCGAACAGAGCCAGATAGCCTACAAAGCCATCCGCGAGTTTGCCATGCAAGTCGATCCCACGTGCTCGAACCGCATGGGCGGCAAATACTTCCGCATGACCAGAAACGGCTTGAACTGGCAACCCGGTCACCCAATGAAAGGCGAAATCAAATGTATGGCGGCGGGCAAGACCTCGAAGGACGGACTCTATGCCTCGGTGGTACATGCCGACGAGCACGGACAGGCGGGCTACGTCAATGCCCACTCCGACATGCAGGCGGCAGTCGATACGTGTTGGGGCTCAACGGGTCCGCGTCGTGAAAAGCTGCTGCTGCACACCACCACCGCAGGCCGCATCAAGGAGGGGCCATACAAGACCAAGTTGGAGCAGGTGGAAGCATCGCTGCTGAGCGAGATGCAGTACCCCCTCGGACAGCCGCACCGCACCCCCGACGACTACTGGTGCGCCTTCCTGCTCCAGCTCGACAAGTGGGAGCTGACCGACGACCTGACGAAGCTCGACGACCCCGAACTCTTCAAGAAGGTGAACCGCTCGATAGGCACCACCGTCCAGCCCACCTACTACCGC
>JAFWIE010000026.1 GCA_017533825.1 Atopobiaceae bacterium
AAAGAGAAGGTGGCCGAGAACAAAGCGCGAGCAAGGCAACGCTTCATGGAACTGAACGACCCGAGCTGGAAGCCAGACGAACCGCAAAGTGTTAATAACTCTTAACCGGGCTATCCGTTTTGTTTCAAGGGCATCTGATTCGGAAATCCACTTGCCTAACCTTCTATCTACACAGGACGTTCCGAGGGGGTACTTTTTCCCACGCCTTAACATAACTTATCGGGATAAGGAAAGCGGGACATATATCCCACATCGGAATATATAAGCGAAACGCACGATAATTAAAAATCAAATTCACGAACATGCCAAGACAAGCCATCGTACCGATGAAACTGCCAGCAGAGCAGCCCGACTGTTGCGCGGCCTGCCCGCTGTGCGGACTGATACCCAAGGAGCAACGCCAGGAGGGTGCCCGACAGAGTTACGTTTGTCTGGGTGTGCTCGGCGAGGCTCTCACATCGAAGGGCATACACTCCAGCGCGGCGGCATACAAGGCGAAGAACCGAAAACTACACCGACCCTGCGACACCCGCTGGGACGCATGGATGACCCTGCCGGGCCGCGAGTTCGGCATATCGTATGCCAACTATCTACACTACCGACTGCCCTTTGAGCAGCGCAACCAACTTGTAATCAAATTCAAAAGATAATGGCAAAAGCACAGACCTACATCAAGGACATCCGCGCACAGGTGAAGCACTCGCACGGCGGCAAGGTGCCGGAGCACCTGAACCTGACCATCCGCAACTATGCCAGTGCGCTGGAGGTGCGCGACCAGTACCGCGACACCATCGCCAAAGAGGGAGCCGTGGAGTGGGTGCCGGGCTCCAACGGTCAGCCCACCCACAAGCAGCACCCGCTTTGCAATCTGCTCTACCAGCAGGAGGCCATCTGCCAGAAGTACGCCCAGATGCTGGGCATGACGGCGGCAAAGGCAGCAGCGAAGCCCGAAGACCCTGCGGGCAACAACGCCACCGACAAACTCAACGAATTTATTGACGGAATAGTATGACCAACGACTTTGAAGAACTACGGCAAGCCAAGGCGCAATGTCTCGACGATTTGCGCACCCATCTGCCCGACTATGCCAACCGACTGAACAGCATCGACCCCCGCCTCATGGCCTACGTCGAGGACGCTATCAGCAACGACGGCAGTCATGCCAACCTCTACGAACTGTTAGGCATCCGCAAGGAACTGCGACTGATGGACTCCTACGACATGGACCCCGAGCGGGTGCAACGCCACACGAAGGCCATCGAGGGACAGTGGAAGAACGGGCGACACGTGAAGGGCGGGCTGAAGTTCGACACGCCACGCGGCAACCAGCACGTGCGCCTCATGCCCTATCAGGTGTGGTGCCTGTTCGGAATCTACGCCTTCAAGGTGGATGTTGACATGGAACGCCGCTACGTGGAGGGCGACCAACTGCTACCTACAGAGTGGGTCAGGGACGGCGAGGTGTGGGACACACGACGGCTCACCGACGAGTGCCACCTGTTCCAAACGCGCAAGAGCGGCAAGACGGAGTTCGGCGGTGCCATCGACTTCACCGAGGTGTGCTTCCTCGGCCCTGCCAACGGTCAGGCACTCATCTGCGCCCCGTCCAGCGAGCAGTCGAAAATCGCATACAAGGCCATCCGCGAGTTTGCGATGCAAGTTGACCCGACCTGCGTCAACCGTATGGGCGGCAAATACTTCCGCATGACCCGCAACGGACTGAACTGGCAACCCGGCCACCGCATGAAGGGCGAAATCAAGACGATGGCGGCGGGCAAGGTATCAAAGGACGGACTCTACGCCTCAGTGGTACATGCCGACGAGCACGGACAGCCAGGCTACGTGAACGGCCACTGCGACATGCAATCAGCCGTTGAGACGTGCTGGGGCTCCACTGGCCCACGCCGAGAGAAGTTGCTCATGCACACCACCACGGCGGGCAAGGTGAAGGACGGCCCATACAAAACGAAGCTGGAGCAAGCCATCGAGCCGTCGTTGCTCCATGAACTCAACTACCCGCTGGGCCAGCCCCACCGCACCCCCGACGACTCATGGTTTGCCTTCCTGCTCAGGCTCGACCCCTGGGAAGTGACCGAAGACCTCGACAAGCTGGACGACCCCGAACTGTTCCGCAAGGTGAACCGCTCCATCGGCACCACCGTACAGCCCGACTACTACCGCAAGCGACTCCACGAGGCCAGCCAGAGCGAGGACACCAAGCAGGAGGTGCTGACCAAGGACTTCAATATGTGGCAGACGGGCCGAGTGACCAAGTGGATAACGGGCGACGAGATGCGACACCTTCAGGTGGCACACCGCATAGACGATTGCACCAAAGCAGAAGGGTGGGTGGTGTTCACAGGGCTGGACTTCTCGCTCGGTGGCGACTGGAACGGCCCGGGATGGTTGGCGGCACGACGGCACCCCAGCGGACGCGGCACGGAGTTCTTTGCCGACTGCGACGTGTGGATCAGCGAGGAGGAATACAACGACTCGCCGCTGCACCCGCTCTATGAGCAGTGGGTGAAGGGCGGCTGGATGAACGTGTCGCCCGGCAAGACGTTCCAGCCGGAGTTGTTCGTGGGCAGGCTCGACGAACTCATCAAGAAGGGCGTGCAATTCATGTTCTTCGGATATGACAAGTACAAGTCGAAGGTGCCAATCAACGTGCTCAAGTCCTACCTCCAGGCGACGCTCGGCATACAGAACCCAGAGCCATACGTGCAAGTGGTGAGCCAGCTCAACTCGGAGTTCAACGGCCCGACGGAAGACCTCTACAACATCATGTTTGCCCCCGTGCCGTTCATCACCTACTCGAACAGTCCCCTGTGGCCGTTCTGCTTCAATAATGCGATGCTGGAGACCGACAACCGCGAGAACAAACGACCCGTGAAGGCCAACCAGAGCGCATCGTGCAAGATAGACCCCATCCAGTGCATCATCATGGCACTCGACCTGTATGAGAGGTATGAGGGAGCGAGACAATAGAAGTGAAAAGTGAAGAGTGAAGAGTGAAGAATTTGCTTCCGCTCTTCATTCTTGCAAATTTATCAAGAATTAGCAAGAATTATGGCAGAAAACAAAGAAAACGACGAAAGGAAGGCGCAGATTGCGGAGGTGAACAAGCACATCCGCGACGGCATCAACCAGTGGGCGGACATCATGCTCACGGCGGATGCTGACCAGTGGGCCTACGACTTGACGTATTTCCCGCGTGACCTGATGAACGCGGTGCTCATCTATCAGCATGTGGCATCGAACATCGGCATCAAGGCGGGACGCATCGACGAGAAGCGAGCCGTGGAGTACGGCCAGCGGCTCCGGCAGCTGGTCATCGACATGACGGGGTATGACCCGCACGAGTTCTGGAAAGACACAAAAAACTTTGAAACAACGAATTAAACGAATTTATGACAGAACAACAGCGCAAGGCCATTGAAATACTGAATGGCATCAAGAACGAGCAGAAATTGGACGGTGAGCAAGTAATCAGCGACGACGATTATTTCTTCCTGTTGTCGTTCATCATCGACAAGCCGCAGGAGATAACCGTAGCACCGTACCCAGTGATTCAACCATTTCAACCGCTGACACCATACTACGGCCAGCGATGGGAAGTAACATGCAAAGTTGATGACAATGTTCGACAATCTGAAATGTAAACTCGGCTTCCACAAGCCAGCGCAATATCATCAGACATTCAAGCATAAAAGTCGCACCACGAACAAAGGACGCAGTAAGAAGCGGTGGCGAACTTGGATAAAGGAAATCGTCACCGTGACCTACTGCGAACGATGTGGCAAGACACTCAGAACGAAACGACGTTGGCGGTGGCGGTAGCCAATTCTTCACTCTTCACTCTTAACTTTTCACTTAACAACCCCCCTATGGACTTAAAAGACACTATCATCAAGCAACTGGCGGCGCCCGTGAAGCGGAAGGGCACGCAGGACTACATGACCGACGAGGAGGGCAACATCGTGACCTCGGAGGCGGCCATCGGCATGACCATCGTTCAAAAGGCGTTGAGCGGCGACCTCCAGGCGGTGGCATTTGTGCTCAATCTTCAGATGCAGCAGCAGCGCGACCCGAAGACGGAGGCGGAGGAAGCGGACCGCCGACGACAGCAGACGGACGCGAACCGCAACGAGATTCGTCGCACGCTGGAGGCGGACAACCTCTGGACGGACTCGCTCGCGCTGGACCTCGACGAACTGGCTCA
>JAFWIE010000105.1 GCA_017533825.1 Atopobiaceae bacterium
CGCATGGAACACGAGGGACGGCGCATTCACCAGAGAGGATGTTGAGGGCGCGTTCGTCAGCGGGTACTCGCTCGGTACGCTCCCGGTCGGCTCCGACCCGCAATGGGACCAGAACGAGCAGACGGCGGACGAGCACATGGCCGAACTGGGATGGGTGCGCGAGCGGACGTGCCAACGCGAGAAGCACGGCGTTAAGATGGATGGCTCGCCGAGGTTGCGCTGCTCGCTATGCGGATATGGTATCGGCGACAAGCGGTTTAACTACTGTCCCAACTGCGGGGCGCGAATTGAGGTGGCGGAATGAGCGAGAAGCATTTGCCAATCATGGGCGGCGGCTATGATCGCATCGTGTGCGACCTCGACGGCACGGCATGGGTGCCGGAGCGGACGTGCGAGAGGTTCTGGACTGGCGCTGAAATGCTCTGCTCGTCGTGTGCGCACCAGCTGAACAGCAAGACGGCGAGATACTGCCCCAACTGCGGAGCGCGAGTCATAGGGGGGAACGAATGAGCGAAATCAAGCTGACCAAACGTTTCCCGGAATCCCGTCCCGAGGATATCACCGAAGCATACATGCGGGGCTACGAGGCCGGGCGCAAGGTTTCCGAGACGTGCGAGGTCACCAACTGCGACGCCGGGGAGCTGGACGTTGATGTCTACGCGCTGTCCTGCGGCCATGTGGTGTACTACCCGGCAGCCTACGAGACCCTGCCGGGCTACTGCCCGGAATGCGGGGCGAAGGTGGTGAGCGAATGAGCGAATACATCATCCGCGTCCCCGATGACGCGCTTTTCGTCAAGATTCAGGGAATCGAAGGAACCAAGGTGGCAGGCTATGCGATGACCGGCGAGGTCGTGAGGTGCCGGGATTGCTCGTTCGCCTATCGGGTGTTCTGGCCCGAGCCGTGCGACATTCCGGAGGAGTTCCTTAATTGTCACGGCCCGCTCGTCGCCCATTGGGATTATGAGCACGACGAACCGGCGAAGAACCCGGTCGAGCCTGACGGCTTCTGCGCATGGGGAGAACGGAGGAAGCAATGAACGTCGAGTCATGCAAGAACTGCAAGCACTTCGTCGAGATCGTCGGCCTCGGCAAGCCGCACCCGCTTCGGTGCATCAGGCTCTACCACGAGCGGAAGGCCGACCACCTCTACCCGCTGCCGGATGCGAACTGGTGCATGCACTACGAGTCGGAGGACGGCAAGCCGAGGTCGGTGCCGATGATGGTGGAATGAGCTGCAAGGCGGAGAAGAAGGCCATGTGCTCCAACGCCTCGGACGGATGCGACCGATGCCAGGGCTTCGAGTACGCGGCGGACTGCTGCGGGACGTGCACGCACTACATCGAGGACAGCGTGAAGCTGCCGGGGTGGTACGACGAGAACCCCGGCACGTGCACCGCGCTCTCGGTGGAGAGCGGGCTGGTGACCGACTACATGCCATCCCCGTGGTACGCGCCGCCCTGCCTGATGTTCGAGGCGTGCGATGGATAGGCGAATGACCGACAGGGAGAGGCTCGAGAGGATGACGCACGTGCCGGTCATCGAGTCGTGCCCCGACGTGTGCGAGCTGGCCGTGTGGCACGATGACCCGGTCTTCGGCTGGGGCCAGCACAACTGCCCGCACCACTACGGCGTGACCTACGCGGCCGCCATCGTGGACGGCCAGCCTACATGCAAGTACCTCAAGCGGAAGGAGGCGGCAGGTGATAACGGTCGATAAGTCGGAGCTGTGCACGTCGAAGTGCCTCGGATGCACGAACGGGGGAGCGACGCTGTGCAGGAAGTGGGCCTACCTGCTCGACGATGGGCGGGTGGCCGAGCCGCTCGTGGAGAGGGGCGGCAGGAACACATGCCCCTCGTGCGGCCGCATCATCGCGATGGAATCGTTCAGGTTCTGCCCGTACTGCGGGCAGGCGTTCAGGAGGTAGCCAGTGAACCGCACCGACGCGATCGTGATAGCATCCGCCTACCAGACGGCCCGAGGTTTCTTCGAGCGGGTCAGGTGGGCGGCTGGCATGACCGAGAACCTCGACCGGCAGATAGCGGAGGGCATCGAGCGGCGGGGGGCCGGCAACGGCCCCAAGCCGCTGGTGTCCGACCCGACGGCGGCAGCGGCCATGCGCGACGAGGCCGAGGCCGAGCTGCTGGCCGAGCTGGCCGGGAGGCGGCAGGAGTGCCGCGACCTGGTGGAGGCCGGGGGCTTCGTCGCATACGGCGTCCAGTACGGATTGGGCGAGATGTACGCCGATGCGCTCATCGGCTACTACGTCCAGCGCATGAGGTGGCCCGAGGTTGCGAAGCGGCAGGGGGTCGGCCTGACCACGGTGCAGTCGAGACGCGATGCCGCATGCGAATGGGTGGACTCGGTGGGGTGGCGGAACGCCGTCTGGGGAAAGGGACGGGCGGAGTAAGCGGCGCAAACGTTGAGCATAGCCGGGTGAAGTGCTATAATGCAAGTATGCTAAGTTCGAGACGTGTCGAGAGAGCCGGGTGAGAGCCCGGCTTTTTTGTTGCGCTCGTGAGGTGCGGGCGGGTATACGGAGGGAAGCATCAGCATGGCCGGAGGACGCGGGAGCCATGCCAAGCGGGTGCGCATCCGCCGCGAGCTGTTCGCTGTCGAGCGCGTCTGCTGGCTGTGCCTGGAGCCGCTCGACATGAGCATCACCGACCCGCGCGACCCGCGCTTCGTCGTGGTGGACGAGGAGCTGCCGGTTTCGAAGGGGGGCGATCCGCTCGACCGGTCCAACTGCCACCTGGTGCACAACCGGTGCAACGGGCGCAAGGGATCGCGCATCCTGCAGCGCGGCGCGTTCGCCGACATCCACATGCGGGGCGGGCGTACCGAGACTTCGCGAGACTGGTGAGTTCGAAACGGCGGGCCACTCGGCGGTGGCCGGGGCAGGCGGGGCGAGGTCGAGCCGACGATGCGCGTCGGAACGCTTCGCGACGGTGCCGCGGACGGCTGGCTGGCGTGGGAGCGGGCGCTCATGACGGGCGCTAGGGGTGGCATACTGCCCCTCCCTGGGGCATCGTAGGAGAC
>JAFWIE010000003.1 GCA_017533825.1 Atopobiaceae bacterium
CGACGGGTGTCTGGGAACCTATCGCGAGGTCTAGGGTGGCCGTTAGCCCGTAAGGGGTGCCGGCGTCCGTAATGGGTGCCGGCACATGGAACGGTGGACCGACGGCTTGGAACGATGGCCGTTTTGGCTTGGAATAATCAGAGGGCCGCCGCGACGAACATGGTCAAGGGAGGGGCGTCGATTAAGGTCGTCGCCGACGTCCTCGGGCATGAGGACGCGTCCACGACCATGAGGTACCTCGGGCTGGACGTCGAGACCCTTCGGGGGGCCTGCTCGCCCTGGCCGGGAGGTGGAGCGTCGTGAGCACCATGATCGAGAGGCAGGTTGAGGAGTACGTCCTCTACAGGAAGGCGCTCGGCTACGACATGTACACCACCGCCAGCGTGCTGGCAAACTTCGCCCGCTTCGCGGCCGCCTCCGGGCACGAGGGGCCGATCGACCTCGAGATCGCGGTCGCCTGGGCGAGGTCGGGCAACGGTCACGGGGACACCTACGAGGCCGCGCGCTACGAACACGCGAGGCGCGTCGCAGACTTCTCGCGCATCATGGACCCGTCGCTGCCGGAGCTCCCGCGAGGCCTGATGGGCAAGGTGAAGGAACGGGTCACGCCATACGTCTACACCGACGAGGAGGTGTCGCTACTGATGTCGTGCGCCTCGAGGCTCTACAGGCAGGATCCCCTGCGCCCGATGGCCCTGCGGTTCTCCATAGGGCTAATGCGGGCATGCGGGCTTCGCCCGTGCGAGGTCGTAGGCCTCAAGGACTCCGACTTCGACGAGGAGGCCGGCGTGCTCAGCGTCAGGCTCTCCAAGAACAGGAAGAGCCGGCTCGTGCCCCTCGAGGGGAGCGTCGCCGACGCCGTGGCGAGATACCGTGCCGAGCGCGACTCGCTTCGGCCCGACCGCTCGTCCGAAGCGCTCGTGCTCGGGACGGCCGGACGCCCCATGGGCGAGCGCATACTGGAGTACATGTTCATCGAGCTGAGGATGGTCCTCCTCGGGCGGGGCGAGGTGTGGGATCGCCGCCCGCCCCGCCTGATGGACCTGCGGCACACCTTCGCCGTGCGCACCATCCTCCGCTGGCACGACGAGGGGTCCGACGTCAACGCCATGATGCCCGTGCTCTCACGGTACATGGGCCACGACACGGTGGCGGAGACGTATTGGTACCTGACGGGTGCCCCCGAGCTCATGAGCCTCGCGGCCGACGCGTTCGAGGCCCAGTTCGGCGGGTGGTCGCGTTGAGCGCCCCGGGGTTCGCGCAGCTGGTCGAGGGGTTCTTCACGGAGTGGCTCGGCACGGCGGTCAAGGCGTCGCCGAACACCGTGGCAAGCTACCGAGACGCCTTCTCCCTCTTCGTGCGATGGGCCTCCGAGGCCCTTGGAAAGGGGCCGGACGACGTCCGGATGCGCGACGTCACCGCAGACAACGTGCTTGCGTTCCTCTCGCACCTCGAGTCGGCGCGCGGATGCGCCCCCAAGACGGTCAACTGCAGGCTCGCCGCCATGAAGTCGTTCTGCTCCTACGCCGCGTACAGGAGGCCCGACCTGCTCGGGCAGCTCAAGGCGGTGCGCGACCTGCCGCAGAGGAAGGAGAGGAGGCGCGAGGTGAGCTATCTGACGCCGGAGGAGGCCGGATGGGTGATAGCGGCCTGTCCGAAGGGGTCCGAGAGCGAGCTCCTCCTCTCCCTGCTCTACAACACCGGCGCTAGGATAAGCGAGGTGCTGGGCCTGCGTGTCAGGGACGTAAAGGCGGTCGAGGGTGGCAGATGTCACGTCAAGCTGCTCGGAAAGGGCCGGAAGGAGCGCACGCTCCCGCTGTGGGAGGACGTGTCAGATATGCTCAAGAGCCACGTATCGGGCATGGCGCTCGACTCCGGGGACTTCCTGTTTGGCGGCCGCGGCACAGAGCACCTGACCCGCTCGGGCGCGCGGCATCGCATAGACGCCGCACTCGCTGCGGCATGCGTCGACCACCCGGACCTCGCCGCCAAGAGGGTCACAGCGCACACGTTCCGTCACTCCTGCGCCATGGCCATGCTCGCCGCCGGAGTCGACATCGGCACGGTCGCGATCTGGCTTGGCCATGAGCGCATAGACACCACCCACAGGTACGTGGTGTCGGACATGAGGCTGAAGGAGGAGGCGCTGGCGAAGGTCAGACGCGAGTGGGAGGTGACAGGGCGAAGGCCCTACAAGGCAAGCAAAGACGTGCTGGGGTTCCTTCGAAGTCTATAGCGTCATTGGACCTATGTGTCGGGCAGTCTCGTTCCACCTGCACGAACAGCCCGTCTCGACACATAGGGACGCTCGACGCATAAGACGACCTATGTGCCTAGGCACATAGGTCGTCCAGCATGCCCTTGAGCGTCGGCGTGATGAACAGGATGCGCCTCCCCGTGGAGACCTGGTCCTCGTCCATCGCGCTCGTCACGGTGCGCAGGTCCTCCAGCACGTCCTCGGCGTCAGCGCTCGCGTAGCTCTCGGACACGGTCGTTACGCCTGTATGCCCCGCGATCTGCGCGAAGGTGAAGGCGTCGGCCTCGGGGGCCACCTGCGTGCGCTGAAGCTCCGCACCCGCCTCGACGAAGCAGTCCAGGACGCCGGCTTCCTCGATGTCCATGACGTCTGCGAACAGGCGGATTCCGCGATCGTAGTTGAAGGTCTTGGTCTCGAACTCGTAGGTGATGGCGCCCGTCTTGTAGCCAACGTTGCGGGTGTAGTCGCCGAGCCCGGAGACCTCGATCTTCGGAATCAGGATCTCCTTGGCGTTGCGGCCGGCTCGCACCATGCGCCGCCCGCTGGTCAGGCACCCCGACACGGATGCGCGCTGGTAGACGGCATCGAGTATCGAGGTGTAGTTCTTGGTGTATGCGATCGAGTTGGACATGCGTCAGCCCTCCTTATTCGTCGGAATCGTCCAGGCCGGCGAGCTTGCGCCAGCGTTTCATGGTCTTGCCCTCGTCGGAGCTGGTGCCGGCGTTGGGAAGCCCGGTGGTGCCACTCTGCTGCTTGGCAGCGGGTGCGTCTGCGAACAGCCACGGCTCGGCCTCCTTCAGCGCATCCACGTCGCCACCATGGTCAGCCAGCACCGCACGCGCGGCCTTCACGTTGCGCACGCCCGCAAGCTGCAGCTGGAAGTCGATTCGGTCTGACTCTCCCTGGGCCTTCAGCTCGGCGATCTGGTTGCGCAGCTGCTCCGCCATCTCGGCGTTCCTGGCGGCGTCTGCCACCTGCTGCTCGAGCTTAGCGATGCGGCCGTCGCGCTCGGCGATGGCCTTCTCCCAGTCCTTGCCGCTCATCTGCGGCTGCTCTTGCGCCGTTTGCTGCTGCCTGTCGTCTTGCGGGGCTTGCGGCTCTTCCTGCGTCTCTGCGCCATGGTTATCACCTGCCATGTCGGCCACCTTTCGTATTCGTGGCCGAGAAAGCAAATCGGCCCTCTAACACTGCGAACAGGTTAGAGGGCCGTCACAAACTAGGTTGCCAAACTGGATCAGGCACTGTCCTTCTTGTAGATGAAGCGAGCCTTCTCGGCGCGGAGGAACTCGAAAACGTCTATGTGGTGGACGCCAAAGTGGTCGCACACGTCAAAGAGCGAGACCTTTCTGTTCATCGACCTGTGTATCTCTTGAGTGACGACAGTGCTTCCATATGCCAGCGCATACGCCACAACCCATGAGTCTGCCACTCCCGGCCCCAGGAAGTCGTTGACCAGATTTGGCTTCGTGCATGCGCCCATTACATAGGAGGCTACGCGTAGCTGCTCTGACAAAACCTTGCTATCGGCGGCGCAGTCATGGAAGTGTACCTTGTCTAGCTTTCCCTTCATCCAAGTACTCAGCTCATCGCCGCCAGCGAGGATCTCGTCACGCACGTGAATGATACTCATGGCGTTGCCGTTAGCGAAGTCATCGGCAACGAAGTCCCAGAAACCGGGACAGATGTCGAAAGCGTAGAATCGGTTCTTGGGCTCTATGAAGGCATTCGAGTCGAGAACCATTGGCGGCCTCTGGGGCATCAGACGTACATCCCCTCTCTCTGGAAGAATTCCTTGAAGCTCTTCGCGCCCATACCAGTCAGGCGATAGGCATCGGAATAGAGCAGGTATTCGGACTGCAGCGCATCATAGATCGTCTCCGGAAAGAGCCCGCCAAGATGATTCTTCTGCATGGTGTAGAACCCCGGTCCGCCCCCGTTGCCTTTGTTGGCCTTCTGCTTGCCCAACGCTTCTGCGAGCCTGGCCGCGTAGGCGTTGTAACGCTCATTGAACTCGTCCCAAGTAATTCGCCCGAGGTCGCGGGCGCGTCTAAGGCACACTGCCTCGGAGACCTTTGTCAGCTTGCCAAGCTCTTCGAGTGCATCGCCAGTATCCATCTGGTCGAAGACTGCGTGCACCATAGATGCGGGTACGAGAAACTCGGCCGCGACGGCATCGCATTTGGACTCGCTACTCTTGTTGGAGAACCCTAGGGCGACGTCGTCTACGCCAGACTCATCGAAGAGAAGGTGGGCGTATTCGTGCGCGAGCGTGAAGAGCTGCGCGGAGTAGGCATCGCTTGTGTTGAGGAAGATGATGGGGGCATACTTGTCCGCCAGGACGAAGCCACGGAACTCCTTCACCTTGAAGGCGCGCTTCGTGGAGTTGGCGAAGTAACTCCCCGCATAGACATACACTCCCGTACGCTCGATGGCTTCACGCAGGGTCCTCACAGCCGCGTCGCGACTCCTGCTGCGAGCCCATCCCGGCTGAAGGCCCAGGAGCTCACGCATCTTTGCAGCGCAGGCTTTCCAGTCGTTACTGTCCTTGCACACGCCTATGAAGGCGAGGCGCTCGCTACCGCCGTCCTCCAAATAGCCGCTAAGCCAATCCTGCCTGCTGAGCGTCTGATTGATGACGTCATACAGCTCGGGGCTTGGGTCCATTGGGATAGAGGCGTCAAGTGTCCTGTAGTCGGGTATCTGCAGCGGCAGTCTAGGAATGTCATCCTCGTAGAAGTACGGTACCAAGACGTGCGTGGCTTTTGCCAGCTTTTCGAGTTGCTTTGCGGTCGGGGGTTTGCCCTCACCGTCAATCCACTGTTGCACTCTTGGGGAAACGGTGTTCTTAAGGTCCTCGGGAGTCTTATGGCAGCGGTCGAGGGCCCATTCGATGACGCGTGGGTTCGGTGTGTCCCTCACGGTGGCCCTCCTCTCATCGTGCCGAATGCCCTGTGGAGCCATCTATCTTGAATACTATATTGTCGTGCATCTTAGGTCCTTCGACAATGGGGTCACGGCAAGTAGTACCGTATCGGCACCCAGCCGTCCTTTGTGCACCTATGCTCCATGAGCTCGACAATAGTTGTGGGTCACAGCTCGTTTTGTGTTTGCAAGATTACGGATTGCGCATCCTATAGCTTCTCAAACCCATCCTTCACCAGCTGCGCCATCAGCACGCGCCGCTGCGCTAGGAACTCCTCGTAGTCCATGCTCTCGAATCCCTCGGGCAGTGCATGCTCGCGGCAGCACCGCTTGAACTCGTCCTCGCCTAGTGCCTCACGATAGCGCGGCACATAATCCGCAGGAGCGTCGTCCTGGATGTAGATGTTGTTCTGGTAGTCCAAGTAGGTGAAGTTCGCCCTGCTACTGCGGTTCGAGAAGTACCCCTGCTCCTTGAGGTAGTGATCGGGGAATAGGTGGTGCTTGTCCAGCGCGTTCTTCTTGCCGGAGGACCCCATGGTAAGCAGCTGCGCGAGCGGTGCGGTGGAGAACAGCACCTTCACGCCAAGGACGACCTGCGCGGCAACGAAGCCCTGCCACGACGGCCCCGTCGCCTCGTTGGCGTCGTAGTTCAGCGGAAGCGTCACGCGGAAGTAGTCGTCGGTGAGCATCGCGCCGATCTCGCGCTCGAAGTAGGCGACGTACTCATCGGCGGTGCTTAGTGCGGAGACATCGTTTAGCTGACGCTCGAAGTCGGACTCGAACGATCCCACGTAGAACGCCGTGAGCGCCGAGGCGTAGAACCACCGGCGAGTGAGCTTCTGCAGCGGCAGCGCCTCCATCTTGAACTCGTACTTGCCGATGAGGTAGAAGGCGTAGCAGAAGAAGAGCGCATTGGCGGAGGTCACCTGCGTCGCACTGATGTAGCCAGCTTGGGCAAGGATGTTGATGTAGGCGTGCCAGTTGTTCAGGTCGAGCACCTTGTCGAGCGCATCCCCGAACTTCACGAAGTTCTCTGAGCGCGTCTTGGCGCTCGTCTCCTTGGTCTTCAGGTCGCGGCCGCGCATGATCTGGTAGGCGTAGCGCAGGCGTCCGCGCTTGAAGCCGAGGCCGACGGTCGCGCGGATGATATGCGTGGGAGACACCTTGATGAGCGGGTTGTACGACGTTCCCTGAGCTGCCACATGGCTGTTGGCGCAGAAGGTCTCGATGCGCTCGCGCATCTCCGGCTCGTACACCGAGAGCAGCGTCATGATGAAGTCGTCCTGGCCAAGCGCCTGGCCCTTCGAGTTCACGCGCACGAAGATGTCTGCCACCATCTCCTCGTCCGCCTGGCTGGTGATGGAGAGCGTCGGTGTGATGTAGTTCTCGAGCGCCAGCAGGTCGTCGAACCCACGGCGTATGGCGTACTTCTCCTCGTTGGTGATGGGCTCCTCGCCCTTCTTCGCGTTAGATTCGTTAATCTTCTCGTAGAACGCGTCCAGGTAGTCGTAGTAGGTCTTGTCGCGGTCGGCCTGGAAAACCTCAGTCACTGACGAGACGTAGCGCGGGTCTTTGTCGGTTGCCGCGTCGGCGTTCTTAAACACACGTTCAACCGGGTCATAGGCGATACGGATGATCCGCTCGCGATAGCTCTTGTCCTTTACCTTCTCGCCGTAGAAAACGCTGAGCAGTGCAGTCAGCCGCTGCTGGCCGTCGATGACGAGCTCCTTGGGCGCCTTATACGCCTTCTCGCCAGTGCCTATGAAGGCCGTCTTGTCGTCCGTGTCGCCGGGAGCTTCCCACAGCATGATGTAGCCGATGGGATAACCCTTGAGCATGGAGTCGAGTAGGTCGCGGACCTTGTCGTTCTTCCACACGAATGGGCGCTGAAGGTCGGGAAGACCGATCTTACCCGTGAGCACGTCCTTCAGAATGTTGCCAATCGCCAGGGGTATCGGTGTGTAAATTGAGCCTGCCACCGTTCGTCTCCTTAACTACTAACGCATGCCAGCGTTTCACTTGCCATCCGAGTGCTGGGCTATTGCCAAGTCGATTTGCTCCTGCGCGCGGCGTATCGCTTCGTTTTCGAGCCTGTCTGCCTGTGCCGATGTTTCTACGCTCTTGTCCATAAGGTCTGCAATTGCTGACTCCTGATCTTCGCCAAGTCGTGGCACCCGTATCTTCTTTATGTCCATCGGGCTGAACTGGGGTACCGAGGTGCCGTATGCGTTGCGCACCACCGATGGCCTCCCAACCAAAGGATCGTTCAGGAAGGTCAACAGATACCCTGGACGCAGCTTGCTGCCGTCGGGTGTAATTCTCAGAAGGTGGTTGCTCCCGAACATACCCTCATGGTTTTCTGTAAGCATGAGGGTACGACCGAGGATTCCGTATTTCTGACCCGAGCAAGCCATAACGAGGGTGCCGGCATGCAGTATGTAACGCCTCCAATTTCTGATGAGCTTCGCGTAGACGTATTTCGTTGGTTGCGCATTCACGTCAAACACTTCAGAGATTCCCACGAAGGGTATGTCTGAGTCGCCATAGAACCGCTTGAATCTTGGAAGCTCCTCTACGTCAACGACCAGGTCTTCAAGAAAGTCCCAGCCGGTCTTCTCGATAAGGTCGTCAACCTTGCTAATCGGTCCCGCATAGCTGTCGGCATCCAGTCGCGATCTGTTTGGCAATATCTTTGATACGCTGACAACGCACTGACCGCTAGCATCCACTTCGTTGAGGCTTTCATCTGCGCCAATGCTCTTTTCGAGTAGCGCAAAGGCTTCATCACGTAGATTCCAAGCCTCCGTTCTCAGCCGCACTGCTTTGGCGGCCATTTTACCAATCTCTTTACGAATGGCATCGTCAGGCATAATGACTGGGAAGTCCTTCGCATGGGCCACTTCAATGTGTTTGATCATGTGGCCGTATTGCGCGGCCTGCGCGATATGTACGAAGAAGCTTGTCTTCATGTAGGCGTAGAGCCAGCCATATTCGTCAGGGTTCCTCGGAACTATCCGAAGCAAATCGTGAGTAATCACCTTGTTAAGATGGTGAGGGTACACCGCCGTTGTGTTTCCCACGACACCAGAGCACGTGAGCAGCAACCAACTCTGCTGAACATAACGTTCGTTGACTTGTGGGACGAATGGTTTAGCAAGCCACTTTCTGACGCGAGGGAAATCCTCAAATACTTGGCCAGCAGTAAAGAAGGGTAGGCCCTTACCTTCTGGGACCGTATAACCTGCGAGTCTATTTGGCTGCCAGATATCGGCTAGGTCGCCAAGCAAGAGCCGTCCTGGCACCTGATTTGCAAGTCGCACCAGCCCGTATCCTTCGCGCAAATAGGTTGACGCCTCAAGTCTGATGTCTCCGCCAAGAATCGCGGAGACGCGTATAGGCTTGGCTGTGATCGAATGCGTCATTGGTCTCGCCGCCATTCGAGGAATGCGTCGGCAATCGCCATCGTGTCATCGTCAATCACGCGCTCTTTCGACGAGTGTGCGTTTTCTTCATCGGATGCAACCAAGCCAGTCACGGCGGTAGTCTGATCGCGGACTATGGGATAGCCATCCTCGTCTCGGACATAAGTTGTTATGCCGCGCTTGTCATGCCCAACGTGGTCGCATATGGCCATAAATATCTTGTAGTCGAGTATCGAGCCACTCCGGAACCAAGCCTCCTCGTCGGCATCCAGACGGCGAACCATGAGCACTGAAGTCTGCACACCCACGTTAGGCTGGAACGTGTCCGGGTGCATGTCTATAGAGGCGATAATCCATGTGTGCCGGAAGAGCCACTGCCTGACAAAACCTAACCCTGGATTGCCGAGAATGCCGTTGGGAATAACGATGGCAACCACACCCTTGCCGGGCTCGAGCAGCTTCACGCAACGTTCGATGAAAAGGATCTCGGGCGGGCGTGAGACCAGCTTGTCCTCCATTATCCATTCCATCTCGTCCTCGTCGTACCGCCATGAGTGCCCGAAATCATAAGCACCGAGAATGGCTGGATCGTCAACGGGAATCTTGGAGCCGAAGGGCGGGTTCGTGACGATCGCCGTAACCCCGTGCCCTTCTTGTGTCGCCTTGTTCTCCTTAACATCCTTTTCGTCGAGCCTGAGTGCCTTGAGCAGGTCTGGCGAGAACGCCGAGAAGGGCTCAAGTGAATTAGCGTGGAAGAGCTGACCGGTTCCATCGTTGTTCATGACCATGTTCATCTTTGAAGCACGGACCAAGATAGGGTCGAAATCGATGCCCACGATGTGACGAGTGAGGAAGTCCTGCTTCCTACGAGTGAGCGCCTCCTTCTTCGCGGTCTTGCTGCGGCCGCTGGACTCAACCGATTCGCTGATTTTCTCGAGCACGTAATTCATGCCGGTGACAAGGAACCCGCACGTCCCCATAGCTGGGTCGAGGATAACATCTTCTTCATTTGGGTCGACCATGCGCACCATCATGCGGCACATGTTACGTGGGGTGAAAAACTGGCCCTTATCGCCACGAAGATTCGACCCTACGATGGTCTCGTAGGCATGGCCCTTCACGTCGACGTCGCTCTCAAGCAGGGAGTACATCTGGAGCTGAGCGACAATATACGCTAGGACATCGTCGGTCAGACCAATCTGCTCATCGCCCTTGAAGATGGTCTCGTAGGATTGCTTCACGCTCCCAAACAGCTTTTCGATACGCTTGCGGCACTTCTTTTTGCCATTAGCACCCTGACGCTCGGTTGGCGTGATGTAGAAGGTCGGCGTAGGCGAGTCGCGCTCGTCCTGAATCTTGCAGAAGATGATCTTAAGCAACTCGAGAAAAGCCTCGGCCTTTTGGATGCCCTGGTTGCCCGCAATGTAGTTGTGGCAGCGGCGGAACGAATAGAGGAGCGAGTCGCTGGCGGCCGGACGCAGCTGGTCGAACTTTGGCGCGTCATCAGGCACTTCGCCGCCTGCGTGAGGAAGGTCGGGCACGGGATCTGGCACCCGTTTACCCGTCTTGTCCACGACATAGCGAAAGGTGAGCAGTTCGTCGCCGTTGGTCCACATCCCATAGGTCGAGTTCATGCACGCGGAAGCATAGGAGTGCATCTGGTCTACGCCGTCTTTCTTGCCGCGGCTCTTGGTCTTGGGATCCTTGCACTCCACGATGATGTAGATACCCTCTTGGGTGTGCGCCTGTCCCGGCTTCCAGATAGCAACGTCTACAGCCTTTCGGTTGCTGCCGAACTTGATAGAGTACTCGACCTCTATCTGGTCCTTCTTGTAGCCGTACTCGCGGACGAGTGACTTCAGGATCTCTTGGCGCACGCGTTCTTCAGGCGTGTCTTTGCGCTGCGTAGTTCCGTCGATAAAGTCCAGTATGGTTTCCGGCTGGATGACCGAAGCCTTGTCAACCTGCATCATTATGAATCCGCCTTTCCAACCTTCTCCAACCCATCATTGTAAGCCGAACCGTCCGCCATTGTCCCGCGTTGAGTAGATATATGCTCTGACCTGCGCGTTTCTACTGGACGGAAGCTCGCTTCACTGCTGTTTAAGCCAGATTCCATGGCACGGCTAATGAGCCCCTTGAGGAAACCTTGCTTGTTCTCCTGGGCCGAGAGAAACAACCACATGTCATCTTCGGCTGGATAGAACCGCAGGCAAAGCTGGCGGGTCTTGTCGTGCTTATACTTTCGGTCCGCTCTCTTTTGAGCCTCTGACGGCATGGCACCTCCATCGACACAAATGCAGCATCATGGAACATTATCTAGGTCTATACCTATATTGTCAAGTTACTGTTGTCGTCCAGCAGGCAAACGGTCGCGTTATGTTGGTGGAGAGAGAGCCATAACTGAACAGAGAAGGAATGCGATTCCCCCATGCTCACCACGCAAGTCAATCAGGACGGCTCATCTCGGCTGAATTTGTTTTGCCGCATACCCTGGCCGCTAGCCCGGACGCGCGCTACGTCATCGGGGCTTGTCCGCAGCCCGGCCGCCCACGCTCCGGGTGTGCGCTCGGGCCGTTCGTGCCGCATGCCGGCCACGCGCCCAGGGGAGTCTCCCGCACGGCCAGCTGTCGGCTCCGGGTGGTCTTCGCATACGCGTCTACAGCAGCCCGCTGGCGCGGTCTGCTTCCGGCCGCGTGCTCAGCCCACCCTACGCCGCCATCTGACCTACAGCGAGGTCTACGGGGGCGCGTGTCCGTCATGCGTCACGCCCGGCCAGCGGCGCACACCCTACGCGTGGTCGTCCGGTCTGCTACCGCCACTCACTCCGCCGCGCACGTCCAGGCTAGCGGCCAGGGTGTGCGGCAAAGGCTTCGCTGCGGCGGTCACCCGGCAGGCACCCCGTGCCGCCGTCGGCCGTCCCCGTGCCAGCGGCCATACCTGCAACCGCCTGCCACCCCGGGCACCCACGCACCAGCGGCACAGCCACGGTCGGTGCGACGGCCTCCCAGGACGGCCCAGCAGCGTCTACAATGCTCACAGACAGCCCGACAGACAGCGAGGTTCACCATGGGCATGCCGACCACCATAGACGGCCACGCGGTCGTGCAGTCGTCGCTCGCTAGGGCGTGGGGGCTCGACGGCTACGCGCAGGTCCAGAGGGCCGTACGCGAGACCGACGTGAGCATAGACAGAGGCTTCCAGCGGCTCTACAACCGCTTCTACCGCGTGCGCAGGAACGGCGGGTGGCAGGAGCTCTACTACGCCATCATGGAGCGCGAGAAGGCCAGCCAGGCGCCGTCGTTCCCCGACCTGCTGCGCGAGATGCACGAGTGTACCGGCAACGTGGAGGCGTCGTTCACCAGCAAGCTGATCGCCACGCTCAACCCCGACATGCCCATCTGGGACAGCCTAGTGCTCGAGCGCCTGGGCCTAAAGCTGAAGGGGACGAAGCCCGAGACCAGGCTGGCCAACGCCGTCGACGTGTACGCCCAGATCGTCGGCTGGTACGAGGGATACCTTTCCACAGAGGATGCCGAGAAGAACCTCCTGCTGTTCGACGAGACGCTTCCTGACTACGCCTGGCTCACGCCCGTGAAGAAGATCGACTTCCTCCTCTGGAGCTCCCGCTAGGCACTGCTTTTGTCGGCAGAATCCTTCTTACCGAGACCACGCGCCCGAGCCTTGGCCGTCTTCTCGTCCTCGCCGTACCACTTGACGCGGTACTCCCATGCGGCCATGGTGACGCCCACCTCGGCCATGTCCTGAGCCTTCTCAGCCGCGACATCCTGGATGATGGAGTCGTCGTACTGCACGCGCACGGAACCCTCCTCGGGGATCTGCTCACCGAAGCCGCGCGACACGGCCATGACGGCCCTCGCGATGCCGGCGATGGGACCCTCGAGCGCGTTCTCGTGCCTGCGGGTGTTCCTCATGAGCGCGCTGTTGTCCGACGAGACCTCCGTAGCCGTCTTGACGTATCCGCGAGACTCCTCCAGGTCGAAGTAACTGATGCCGAAGCCGGTGAGGTCGCCCAGCATCTGAAGCGCGATTCTGAAAGCCTCGGACTGGCTGTTCGTGCGCAGCGCGGGCGCGAACTCCTGGATGGTGTCCTCCGTGCTCATCACCTTGCGGAAGACGGTGCAGTCAGACTTGCCGAAGGGGATGGAGATCGTCTTGTCGCCGTTCTTCTCGCGGTCGAAGAGAACGTCCGAGAGGAAGACCCTCATCTTGCTCACGTCCACCTCGTTTATGAGCGCGTCGAAGGTAAGGTCCACCGCCTGGATGGCGTCGATGGCATCGGCGAAGACGCTCTGCCCGTACGGCGACATGTCCACGCGCGTGTTGGTGACAGCCGGCTTCACGATGCCGAAGGTGGGGAAAGTGCATCCCGTGTCATAGACCGGTGCGACGCCCACGGGCGCGAGCTCGTTGCCCTCCTTGTCGAAGCACACGGTGACGATCCTGTACGTGCTCTCGCTTTCCACGGTGAGAAGTTCGTCCGCGAACGCTGGCGAAGGTGCGGAAGGTGAAGATGGGGAAAGCTCCGCTGAGAAGCCCATGCCGCCCTTGAGGTGCATCTGCAGCTGGTCCACGGCCTTACCGCGATAGAAGGCACGCGTGACGAAGGCACACTCGGTGATGCCATCCTCGTCCCACGTGAGCGGAATCACCATGCGGGCGTCGTAATGCCGAATGCGAACCTTCTTGCGGTCGAGGTCGAGCCACAACGCCCACGCCCCGGTACCAAGCCCGAAAGCGCGAACGACAGTGTCCTGCGCCTGAGCCATGAACCCGGTGTTGGAGAAATACTCGCCGATCCAGTCGGTCGCCTTCTGGTCATCGCACACGACCTTGACCTCTTCATTGAGAAGAAGAGAACCCCATTCCTTACACACGCGCATGGCAGGGTGAATGGACCGGCGGTGCACCTCGTACACGCGCCCAACACCATCGGTATCGCGATTATGTAGCTACCTACATAATCCCGATAATGAATAGCGGGTTATCGCGCAGGTCAGGCATGCGGACGGGCCTCGTTGCCGCCGCGAGCCTGCGAGCTCGGCGGCAACGAGGCCACGCGATAACCCCATTGTACTAAGCCGCGCTATGGGGAAGTCGTCGCCCG